>NZ_JACZFS010000046.1 GCF_014904795.1 Nisaea nitritireducens | reverse complement strand
GCGGGGGGAGCTGGTCCCGATCGTGGCCAAGCCGCCAGTAATTCAGCGGCTTTCCCAAAGTGGATCAGGTGCAACGGTTAATGTTGATGACCGTGCAGGGCGCGTTCGTCTGAACATAAGGTGCACAGCTTTTCTGAATGCGGGCGATAAGCTTTTTCCGCGCGTCTGCCTTTGCAGCAGTACAACCGTCATGGGTCTTCGGCCCGGCAGAAGAATTGTAATACCCCTTCTCCTGAAGCGTGCATTTCTTACCGGAGTTTTGCTGATTAATGGTTGCCGTACCTTCGTAGCACTCTCTCGCATGCGCGTCGGTAAGAGGGGCCGCAATCAACAGCAGCCCGAAAAGAGCAATTCGCATCATTTTGGATAACCTTTCATCCTTATCGATGTATTGTTTCACGAAATACACTTATTACACGAAAATAACATATTACTCAACCATGACGAATAAATTGCTCGGTCGGAGCATGTTTCCCATATGGAACAGCGATGTCCGATCACTTCAGCATGTTGTCGAAAAAGGTCAGGAACGCTGGGTTGAGGCGCTCCAATGGCTACATCTGACGCCATGCGGAGGCTTATTGCGCCTCCGGCACCCGCGCTTCCTTCAGCGCCGCCGCCTGCCGTTTCGCAAGCGCATCCACATCGAAATCCGCAATCAGATCCTGGAACAGCCGGTACCAGTTCACTTCCGCCTTCAGATGCAGGAACACCGAGCCGAGCCCGATCGCGGCGCGGTCCATCAGGACGAATTCACGGGGTGGTTTGACGCCGCGCAGGCGGCGGAGTTCGACATGGACCCTTTCCGCCACCTCGCGGCCATACATGCCCGTGTTGGTCTCCTGGATGCGGCGGGCCTTGTCTTCCATCAACGGGGCATAGATGAAGCGAGCCCACATGTTCAGGACTTCGACGGTTTCCTTGTCCAGCCCCTGGAAGCCCCAGCTTTCATAGGCATGCACCGCGAGCGCTTCGTCATCGGTCGAGAGGGCGTTATAGAGGTCGATCACGCCTTTGACGAAGCTTGGCGGGAAGACGCGGATGCAGCCAAAATCGAGCAGATTGACGGAGCCGTCCGGGCGGACCGAGTAGTTGCCGAGATGTGGGTCGCCGTGGATCACGCCGTATTCGTAGAACGGCACGTACCAGGCGCGGAACATGTTGAGGGCGACCTGGTTCCGGCTCTCCTGATCGTCATGCGCGGCAATGAAGTCGAGCAGCTTGGCCCCATCCAGCCAGTTCATGGTGAGCACGCGCGGCGTCGTCAGGGCCTCCACGCTTTCGGGGACATGCACGCCTGGCTCGTCCTTCAGCATCAGGCCGTAGAGCGCCATGTGCCGGGCCTCGCGCTGGTAATCCAGCTCCTCTCGCAGCCGGGCGGAGAGTTCCTTGTAGATCTCGTCCGTGTGGATCGCCTTGTCGTAGCGGGCATAGATCGAGAAGATCAGCTTCAACTGGCGCAGGTCCGCCTCGACCGCGGATTGCATGTCCGGATATTGCAGCTTTACCGCCAGCGCATTGCCGTCCGCATCCGCTGCCTTGTGCACCTGGCCGAGAGAGGCCGCCGCAGCCGCCTCATGCTCGAAATGGCCGAATTTCTGCTGCCAGCTGGCACCCAGCTCCCGGCTCATCCGGCGTTTGACGAACAGCCAGCCCATGCTCGGCGCGTCGGCCTGAAGCTGCACCAGCTCGTTGGTATATTCCTTCGGCAGCGCATCCGGGATGGTGGCCAGGATCTGCGCCACCTTCATCAGCGGGCCTTTCAGCCCACCCAGGGCCTCCCGCAGCTCCGCCGCATGGCTGTCCTTGTCGAGCTTGAGACCGAGATAGCGCTCACCGGCGACCCGCGCCGCGAGGCCGCCGACCGCTCCCGTCACCCGGGCATAGCGCTTCACGCGGCCGCCCAGGGAATTGCGTTCCTGATCTTTCATGGCCGTGAAGATAGGGTGCGGCGGAGGCAATGCCAGAGGCAAAACGACAGGGCTCATTCGGGATTGCCGGAAGGTGATGCCGGCGCTAGGCTCCGCCCGCCGTCTCGCAAGGGACGGCATTGTTCTCGGGGCGGGGCGGAATTCCCCACCGGCGGTAACATGAGCCAACCTGTGAATGGGAAAGCCCATGAAGCCCGCGAGCGCCCGGCGGCCGCCGGGGTCAGCAGATTCGGTGTAACTCCGAAGCCGACGGTCACAGTCCGGATGAGAGAGAACGGCATGGGAGCGCGGACCGCCTCGCGGGTTTGCGCCCCCTGTTTGTACTCGGCCTCGATTCCAGTAGTTAACGCATGGAGTTGGAACCGATAATGACGACCTCAACAACCACTACCGGCACGGCGCCCGGTGACCGCATCGCCTTCATCCAGGCGAGCTGGCACAGCGACATGACCGACCGAGCCCGCGACGGCTTCACCGACGAGATGAAACAGCGCGGCTTCGATACAGCGAAGATCGACTGTTTCCGCGTTCCCGGCGCCTTCGAAATCCCACTGACCGCCATGAAACTGATCGCCAGCGACCGTTATGCCGCCGTCATTGCCTGCGGCTTTGTCGTCGATGGCGGCATTTACCGGCACGATTTCGTCGCCTCCGCCGTCGTGGACGGGCTGATGCGGGTGCAGCTCGATACCGGCGTGCCGGTCTTCTCCGTCGTCCTGACGCCGCACCATTTCCACGAGACGGAGGACCATACCCGTTTCTTCCGGGAGCATATGGTGGGCAAGGGCCGGGAAGCCGCCGGAGCCTGCCTCGACGTGCTCGCCCTGGAAGCAACGCTGACGGCCTAGGCCGTTCCGGCACCTCCTGGACACGGCTCTCTCACCGGCACGTGAGTGGCTGTGTCCGGCTCCCTGCCCTATGTCTGTTCCTGAGGTTAGGCACTGCCGGAGGAACATCATGCTGTTGAAGCGACTGAAGGGCTGGGAATTGCCGGAACGGGCGGTCACGCCTGAATCCGTCTTTCACAACAGGCGCGCGCTGCTGAAAGGCCTCGCGGCGGGACCGATGATCCTGTCCGCCGCCGCCCTTGCCGGATGCAGCGATGAGGCGAGTGCCGAAGCGGATGCGGCGAGGCAGCTCGCGTCGGTGGAGCCCGATCCCTCCTCCCATCTCTACCCGGTGAAACGGAATCCGGCCTATACCGACGGCGGACCGGACCGGCCGATCACTGATCCCGATCTTGCGACGAGCTACAACAATTTCTACGAATTCGGCAGCCACAAGAATATCAGCCGCGCCGCCCAGGCCCTGAAAATCCGGCCCTGGACCGTGACCCTCGACGGCGAGGTTACCCAGCCAAAGACCATCGATATCGACGACCTGCTGGATCAGATGCCGCTTGAAGAGCGAGTCTATCGGCTTCGTTGCGTTGAAGCCTGGTCCATGGTGGTGCCCTGGAGCGGCTTCCCCCTGTCCGCACTGGTCAAACTGGCGGAGCCGCTGTCCTCGGCGAAATATGTCCGCATGGAAACCTTCATGGACCCGGAGAACGCCAAGGGCCAGAAGCAGCACTGGTATCCCTGGCCCTATATCGAGGGCCTGTCCATCGAAGAGGCGATGAACGACCTTGCCTTCATCGCTACCGGCATTTACGGCAAGCCGATGCCCCGGCAGAACGGCGCGCCGCTCCGGCTTGCGGTTCCGTGGAAATACGGTTTCAAATCGACTAAATCCATCGTCCGCTTCACCTTCACCTCAGAGCGTCCGGTGTCATTCTGGGAGGAATTGCAGAAGAGCGAATACGGGTTCTGGGCGAATGTGAACCCGGAAGTCCCGCACGCTCGCTGGAGCCAGTCCTCCGAACGACCGCTTGGCGGCGGCAACGACCGGATACCGACCCTGCTCTATAACGGCTATGCCGAACAGGTGGCGGATATCTACAAGGGCATGGAAGGCGAGCGGCTTTTCACCTGACCGCGCTAATCATACCGATTGGCAGTATTTCTTAAAAATCTGCCGTTTCATGGAAAACGGGAAACACTAGGTTAACGTTTCCCGGTATATGGTCGTGCCTGACCGAGGTATCGACTTTTCCATGACAAACATGACGCCCAAAGACAGAGCGCAGGCGGAATTCCGCAGACGCGTCCCGGACGCGAGCCCCAAGATCCAGAGCTTTTTCGGGGCCTGGCTTGATGCGCGTGGCGACGCCCTGGTGCCGCGCCGCAAGTCATTCTCCCCCGTGACCATCCCGAGTCTGCTGCGCTTTGTCTGGATTTATCAATTTGATCCCCGGCAGCAGGAATTTGTCTGCCAGCTCGCAGGCGAGAGCGTCAACGAAGCCTGGGGCGGGAGCATCCGGGGGCGGACGATCCGCGACATTGTCGGCGAGCATGACTACCCGATGGTCAGAAGCAGGTGGGATAGCGTCGTCGGCTGGCCGGCCGTCCTGTATGGCGCCCTGGACGAGCGCCTGACATCGATGGAAGTCTGGCAGGCCGAACGCCTGCTGCTTCCGATGACCTCCGAGGACGGGACAATCGACGTCATGCTCGGCATCAGCCTTTACAGACTGCAGCACATGGCCTCCGGCGGGAAAGCGAACGTACCGGAACTCATCATCCGGATACCCTGCGCGGAACTTCAGTAGTTCCTCCGCCTGGTCCGTGCTTCGTCAGGACGCCTTTTCGCGTCTGTACATCACCAGATCCGTATCCGCGATATGCATCAAGGGCAGCGTCCCGGAAAGCTCGTTCAGGAAAGCGAACACGTCCGGGGCGTCAGGCTTGTAGTCGTGCCACAGGATGACACCGTCATCTGTCAGCATGTTCAGCGCCTTGCGGGTGTCGCTCTCGACGTAGGAACGGGTGTGTGCGCCATCGATAAAGATCAGATCCACAGAACCGCGCAGCGGCTCCTCATCGTAGGATTTGCTGTCGGAAAAGATCTGCCGGATGTGCTTTTCCGAGGGCTGTCCGTTGTAATAGAACGTCTCGAAAGAGGATTCGGCCACCGCGATGTCCCGGTGCTGCTTATCGTCCCCGAGATTGAATTCCGTTGCGGCCAGATCGTCGGGATGCAGCGTCAGCGTGAAGATTTCCGAGTCCGGCGCCGCATTCTGCGCGAACACATGCGCGGTCTTGCCGGAACAGGTGCCGAATTCGAATACACGCTTCACGTTCTTCGCCAGCGCGGCCATGACCCAGGATTCACGGTCGGAAAGAGACGCGACCACACCTTCCCCTCCGATGAACCGGACTTCCGAGTCCGGGCTCGGCCCGTAACGGGTCATCTCGAAACAGGGCGCAACCTCTTCCAGTTTCACCTTCCGAACGGGATACTGCGAAAAGGCAAAAGCCCGCTTTTTCTGCCGCCGGAGCTTCAGCATCCGGCGTGTGACAAAAAAGAGTGCAACCAGCGACAGCAGATTGGTCGCGAGAAGAAGAGCTGTCAGCCAGGCGGGCCAATCGGGCATGGACTACTTTCCAATGCTGGGGCAGTTTTCGGATCCAAGTGAGACATGACGGCGTGGTTGATGGCTGTCAACATTCAGCTTTTACTGTTCCGGAAACCGTGGAGCATGGGCACGATGAATGCAGATGCCGAACAGCGGGGGCACTGCCTCTGCGGCGCGACACATTATACATTTTCCGGCCCGCCGAACTGGGTTGGCCATTGCCACTGCGAAAGCTGCAGGCGGCAGACCGGCTCGGCCTACACCACCTATATCGGCATCCCCCGGGAAGCGGTCCGTTTCACCGGCACGCCGCCTGCGATTTTCATATCCTCACCCGGCGTAGAGCGGCTTTTCTGCGGGCATTGCGGAACCCCGCTCGCCTTCCGTTCGGACCGGTTTGCGGATGAAATCCATCTGTTCGCCGCAACGCTGGAAGAGCCGGATTCGGTCACCCCCACACATCACGTGTACTGGAATGAGCGGCTTTCATGGACGGTCTGCGACGACGAACTGCCTAAACATGCAGGATCTTCTTATGAATGACCCTCGCGCGGCTTGTTCCGCTCCGACCGGTTGCTTATGTTCGAAGACACTCTCAGAGACCGGCCGCGACGCCCCCAGATAGCAGGACTGCCCGCCCCCATGACCGAACACCGCGAGAAAATTGTCATCATCGGATCCGGCGCCGCCGGACTGACCGCCGCCATCTACACCGCCCGCGCCAACCTGAAGCCGGTGGTGCTTGCGGGCCTGCAGCCGGGCGGCCAGATGACCATTACCTCCGAGGTGGAAAACTATCCCGGGTTCGCGGACGTCATTCAGGGTCCCTGGCTGATGGAGCAGATGCAGAAACAGGCCGAGCATGTCGGCGCACGGATCGTCTACGATCTCGTCACCTCGGTCGATTTCTCCAAGCGCCCCTATACGCTCGCCATGGATAGCGGCGACACGTTCGTTGCCGATGCCGTCATCATCGCCACCGGAGCCCAGGCACGCTGGCTCGGTCTTGAAAGCGAACAGACCTATAGCGGCAAGGGTGTCTCGGCCTGCGCCACCTGCGACGGGTTCTTCTTCCGCAACCAGGAGGTCATCGTGGTCGGCGGCGGCAATACGGCAGTCGAGGAAGCCCTCTATCTCGCCAACATTGCCTCCAAGGTCACGCTTGTGCATCGCCGCGATTCACTGCGCGCCGAGAAGATCATGCAGGAGCGTCTGTTCCGGCACGAGAAGATCGAAATGGTCTGGGACAGCGTCGTCGAGGAAGTTCTCGGTGGAGAAGGTCCCATGGCCGGCGTCGAAGGCGCCCGGATCAAGAACATCAAGACCGGTGAGGTTTCCGAGATCGCCGCGACCGGATTTTTCGTCGCCATCGGCCACGATCCGGCGACGAAACCGTTCGTTGAAGCCCTCGAAGCGGATGATGAAGGCTATCTGATCACCGAAAAAGGCAGCCCCCGAACCTCGATTCCCGGCATCTATGCGGCCGGAGATTGTGTCGACAAGGTCTACCGGCAAGCCGTGACGGCGGCAGGAATGGGCTGCATGGCGGCTCTGGAAGCGGAGAAATATCTCGCCGCACTTGAGGACCAGGCTGCCGAAGCGGCGGAGTAATTCCAACCGCCCTCGGTAACGATCCGATAACCCTTTTGCCCTAAAGTGCTTTTTACATCGTGTTCCTCTGGTCCATAGGACTCCTCTGGCTTAGACTGACGCACGGAACGTTGAGCTAAAAAGGCGAGATCGGTTCATTATGGCCATGGACTGGGACAAACTCCGGGTATTTCATGCCGTTGCTGAGGCAGGGAGCTTTACGCATGCGGGTGAGACGCTCAATCTCAGCCAATCCGCTGTCAGCCGGCAAATCAGTCAGCTTGAAGACTCTCTCAAGGTCGCGCTCTTTCACAGACATGCGCGCGGCCTGATCCTGACCGAGCAAGGCGAGACCCTGTACCGCACTGCACGGGACGTTTTTGCCAAGCTCGCCGCTGCCGAAGCCAGCCTTTCGGAAGGCAAGGAGCTGCCGCGCGGGCCGCTGAAGATCACCACGCCTGTTGCCTTCGGCTCCACCTGGCTTGCCTCGCGCATCGGCAAATTCCTGGAGCTTTATCCGGAGATTACGGTCAACCTGATCATCGATGATGGCGAGCTTGATCTCGGCATGCGTCAGGCCGACGTCGCCATCAGGCTGACACCGCCCCGCCAGCCAGACCTGATTCAACGTCATATCAAAAACATCAAACTGCACCTCTATGCAGCCCCGTCCTATCTGAAGCACGCGGGCATGCCGCAGACGGCGGAAGATCTGCAAAACCACCGGCTGGTGCTGTACGGCGATACGCCGCATCCCCCTTTCCCCAACGTGAACTGGTTGCGCGAGGTTGCAACGGGCGGCAACCGGCGCGCGCACACGAACAACTTCTCTGTGAATAATTACTACGCGATCCTGCGCGCCGTTCAGGGCGGCGTCGGCATTGCGGCGATACCGGATTACCTGGCCCAGGAAGACAGCAGCCTGGTCCGCGTCATGCCGGATCTCGAAGGCCCCCAGGTCCCGGCCTATTTCGTCTACCCGGAAGAGCTACGGCACTCGAAAAGAATTACCGTATTGCGCGATTTTCTCATTCAGGAAGTTGCACTGACGCAGTTCTGAGCTAGCGGAAAAACGGTCAGGCACGACAACAACGTAGAGATCTTAAAGCCAATTTGGCGTACGGGCTTTGATTCGTAATTATTTTCGTTTCACTAATTTGACATTCGAATGCAAATGGCCATGCAATTTTTGCATATCGGAAGTGAACAAAAATGCATGGTCGTTAACGTCTTATAGACATATCTAACTCATTATCACGGTGCTGCTTTGCAGCATCTGTCCTTCAGGCCCCCGCCTGAAGTAGAGGGCCCTTCGGGGTCCTACGTCTCCCAGACGTGAAGCCTCCCTGTTCAACTTGCCGGGAACCTTTGGGTTCTCGGCAATTTTTTTTGCGCAGCTTTTCAGCCTCTGCCCGCCACTTGGTCACCCGTCCCGATGGGCAGGAAAACGCGGATTTTCGTGCCGACGCCAAATTCGCTTTCAATCGTCAGAGTCCCGCCATGCAGTTCGACGAATTTTTTGGATAAGGCGAGGCCGATCCCTTTGCCGCTCGGGTTATGGGTCTTTCCGCTCTCGAGCTGATTGAAAGGCTCCAGTGCCTTGGGAATATCCGCTTCGGCCATGCCGATACCTGTATCTGAAACGCTAATCTCCATAAAATCGTCGGCATCCCGCTTCACGGCGACGTCAACCTGCCCGCCCTGCAAGGTGTAATGGATCGCATTGTTTATCAGGTTGATCAGAACCTGGCGCAGCTTGAGGCGATCCGCTGAAATCAGTGGAATGGGTGCCTCTGCACGCGACACTCTCAACTCGACGCCGCGCCTTCTTGCCAGTGGAGCCAGCAGATCCCGGCAAAAAACCATGATCTCCTCGATGTCCACAGGCTCTTTATCGATCGCTGCCTGAAGGCTCTCGCTTCTCGCCAGGTTCAACATTTCGTCGATCAGGTTCGACAGGTGTTTTCCGCTCTCGGCGACGAGCGATCCGTACTCTCTATATTTGGCGTTTCCGATCGGGCCCACGGCTTCGGTGCCAATAATTTCAGCGAACCCGATGATGCTGTTGAGTGGCGTCCGTAATTCGTGCCCCAGCTTGTTGAAGGTTTCCTGCTTCAAATCCTTCTCGAGCTCCGCCTCACGGTGCGCCAGCTCGAGATTGACGAGCAGATGCTCCTTCTCGGCGGCGAGCATCAGGCGTTCGTCTGTCGCCTTTGAGATGGTCCAACCCCAGATCAGCACCACGATCAGAAAGACCACCGCCATGAGCGATAGAACAAGACCTGCATCGCCCTCCATGAAGGCGATGCCGATGGTCGTCCCGATCCCGGCCGGCAGCACAAAGGCCCGGAAAACCTTCTGACTGCCCGTCATGGTGAAGGTAGAGCCAGCCAGCATCCCGCAGACCGCCATCAACACAACGCCAAGGACTTCTATCGGCATTGGAAAGGTCGCGACGGCCAGACCGACCGCCGACCAAATGCCTCCTTGTACGGCTGCGCACAGGAACATGCGCCGCTCCCACATCAGCACGTCGACATCGGCAATTTCCGCCCGGCTAAATTGTCCGTTGAGAATGATGCGGTATGTGCTGACGCCCGCCATCAACAGGAGCCATCCGAAAAGATACTCAAGCGGGACATGGTCTTTCGCGGCAATGCAAATCAAAGCCGCAATGGCAATATTCGATAAGGCAGGAAATTTGGAATAGAATAGCGGCTCAATACGCCGCAGCATTAAATCTCCACCGATGTCATGGAAGTCGGATCCTTCGTTCAGATCCGGAGATGATTTCTTCATCGATCTTCCGCCCCATTGCTCTTTTCTCAAGACCTATGTGGCGAGTAAGCCCGTCCGCAAACCAGGAGTCGAGGCCGAATAGAGACGTTTCCTCTCTATCCATTCCCCATTCTGATCGCTCAGAGAGCCCCGGAAGCCGCCCGACATAAGTCAGCAATACTGCCCGTCTGGGGACACCCAGTCCAGCGATACGCATCTTCAGGTTGCGCACCGCCAGAAGCTACCGAAGCTGGCGGACTGTATTCTAGCCCTTGTACCCAAGCAGGCGCGGCAGGAAGAGCACGAAGTCCGGCACGAAGGTGATGACGCCAAGCGCAACCAGAAGAGCCGCCAGGAATGGCAGCAGATCCTTGACGATCCGGATCAGCGGTTGCTTCGTGATCGAGGCCACGATGAAGAGCAGAAGGCCGTAGGGAGGGGTGATCAGGCCAAGCATGGCATTGACCACGGCAACGACGCCGAAATGCACCAGATCGATGCCCAGCGCCTGGGCCGTCGGCAGGAAGATCGGCACGATAATCAGCAGGATCGCACCTGACTCCAGGATACAGCCAAGCACCAGAAACATGAAATTGATGGCCAGCAGGAAACCCACCCGCGAAAGATCGTACTGGCCGAGGAAGTCGGCCATCATCTGCGGCACATTCTCCCGCGTCACCACATAATCGAACGTCAAGGCGCCGGCGATCAGGATGCCGACCGTTGCCGTTGAACGGGCTGAGCCGAGCAGGGCCTCGTAGAAGCCTTTGAAGGTGACGGAGCGGTAGAGCAAGATCGATATCGAGAGGGCGTAGAAAGCGGCCACGGCCGCCGCTTCGGTCGGCGTCATCACGCCGCCATAGATCCCGCCCAGCAGGATGACGGGGAGAAGCAAAGCAGGGATAGCGCGGAAAGTCGTCACGGGCAGTTCCCGCAACGGGATGGCCTCGTCGGTCGCGAAATCCCGGCGATGCGCAATGATCATGTTCATGATGATCAGCACGACGCCCATCAGCAGCCCCGGCAGCATACCGGCGGCGAACAGGTAGCCGACCGACTGGTCCGAGACCAGGGCATAGAGCACCATTGGAATGGAAGGCGGGATGATCGGCCCGATGGTGGCCGAGGCCGCGGTGATGGCGGCGGCATAAGAGCCGGAATATTTCCCATCCTTGGTCATCATGGTGATGATGATCTTGCCCATGCCGACGGCATCGGCGACGGCGGAGCCGGACATGCCGGAGAAGATCAGCGACGAGACCACGTTCACATGGCCGAGCCCGCCCTTGAAGCGCCCGACCAGGGCCTGGCTGAAACGCAGCAGCCGGTCCGCCAGCGTGCCGATATTCATGATGTCGGCGGCCAGGATGAAGAGCGGGATCGCAAGCAGCGTGTAACCGTGGAAAAGGCCCTGCAGCAGCGTCTCGGAGGCGATCGAGGGATCGTAACCGCCGAGCAGAAGGTAGGTGAAGGCGCCGCAGATCATCGCCAGGCCCATCGAGAGCCCGCCGAAAGCCAAAAACAGGATGAGCAGCAGCGCGACTGTAAACGGATCAATCATAGTCATGGGTCTCCGCCCCGTGCGTAGGGCTGAAGGCGGGGCCTTTGCCGGAAAGGCCGTACCAGACACTGCGCAGGGACCGGAAGATCACAGCCAGCGCAAAGGGAACGTAAATGGCGAAGACATAATCGAAGCGCAGGCGGATATAGGCCGTCTTCTCGATCTTCATGAAATCGATAAATTCCCAGGCCTTCGGCAGCGTCCAGGCAAAGAGGCCGGCGCAGATCAGGCCCGTGATCACATCGAGGGCACGGCGTCCGCCGCGCGGGAACATGTCATAGATGATGTCGAGCCGGATGATGTCGTTGTCACGGACGACAAAGGCGTAGCCGAAGAGAATGCCCCACAGCCAGCAGATCGAGACCATTTCGACCGTCCAGCCCAGCGGCAGGTTCAGCACGTAGCGGAAAACAATCTGTATGAGAAAGCTCGCGAACAATGCAGCGAGCACCAGCGCGAGAAAATTCTCGGCGCGACGCGATAGCCAACCCAGCAAAGCGGTCCCTCCGGAAAAGACGGCCGCACCGGCGCCGCACGAGCGCCGGTGCCGTCTCGGATATTAGGTCTTATTGATCTTTTCGAGGAGTCCGGCGGGCCAGTTCTTCGAATAATCGGAGTTTTTGTACATATCGAGCGCGTGGTTGCGGAACGCGTCGATGTCCGGCTTGTAGAGCTTCAGGCCTTCCTTCTCGAAGAAGTCCGCCATTTCCTTCTCAAGTCCGAGCGTGCTCTTGTCCATGGCTGCCTGGAAACTCATGGAGCATTCTTTGACCTTCGCCTTCTGGGCATCGTTCAGGCTGTTCCATTTCTTGCCCGACATGGCGAAGATGTTGGTGGCGACCCGGTGGCTGGTCAGGATGATCTGATTGGTCACCTCGTAGAACTTCATCTGCTTATTGGTCGGCAGCGGATTGTCCTGCCCGTCCACGGTACCGGTCTGCAGCGCCGTATAAACCTCCGTGAAGGCCACCGGCGTCGGGTTGGCGCCAAGCGCCTTACCCAGGAACTGCCAGCCCTCACCACCCGGCATACGCAGCTTGATGCCGGCCATGTCCGCCGGCGTCATGATCTTCTTGTCGCCTTTGATGTTGACGTGGCGGGTGCCGATATAAGGATTGGCCAGGACCTTGACCCCGGTCTTCTCCTGGATCTCACCGAACAGGCCGTCCATCACATCGCCGTCGAACACCTTGCGCATGTGCTCGTAGCCCCGGAACAGATATCCGGTGCCAAGGATGGAGGCGGACGGAACCTGGTTTTCGAAGTCATAGCTGGCGAGGTTGGCCATATCGAGATTGCCGCGCTGCATGGCGGTCAGCTCGGTGCCCTGCTTGAACAGAGTGGCGCCGAAATAGGGCTTGAACTCAAAGCCATCGCCCAAACACCCGGCGAAATGTTCCTTCAGGATACCGCTGCGGCGGTCCGTTTCCTGAACGGTATCGGAATAGATGATCTCAACCTTGTCGGCCGCATTGACGGCTCCTGCCGTGACCAGAAGCGCCATTGCGGCAACGGCACCACGAAGGGTGCCTTTCATCGTTTGACTTCGCATTGTTTCCTCCCTTTTTTGCGAATTTTGCGGACCCTGCGTCCCGCGACGGTCAGTCGAACGAGTCGAACACCGCCTTCATCCGGTCGGCATCCGGCGTAACGCCGGTGAACAGCTCGAAAGCCCGGACTGCTTGAAAGAGCGCCATACCGGCACCCGACAAAACCGCACAGCCCTTTCCGCGGGCATGTGCAAGTAACTTTGTCTCCAATGGAAAATAGACAATGTCCGCGACCCAATGACGGGGCTCGACAAGTGCGCCGTCGATCGGCATTCCCGGCATTTTCAGCATGCCCACCGGGGTGGCGTTGACGATGCCGTCGGCAGCTTTCGCCGCTTCCGCGACATCCTCTACAAGCTCGGCGCGCCCGGCTCCGGCGCGCTCATTCAGCTCGGAGACAAGGGACGTGGCCAGCTCCCGGTTCGTATCGCAAACCAGCAGCGTTCCAACGCCGGAATCCACCAGGGCATGCGCGACCGCATGGCCGGCGCCCCCCGCCCCCATCAGCAGCACCTTATCGCGCGCAACATCCGGAAGGCCGCGTCGCAGGCTTTCCGCAAAACCCCAATAATCCGTGTTGTGCCCGATCCTGCCGTCCTTGGTGAACAGTACGGTATTGACGGCACCCACTGCATGCGCGTCATCGGACAGCGCATCAAGATGCGTCAGAATGTCTCTTTTGTACGGTACGGTTACATTGACGCCGCGATATCCGGTATCTTCCAGACCTGCAAGGATCCGGGCAATCGCCGCCTCTTCCAGATCGCGGGGCAGATCGATCAGCCGGTACTCGTAAGGAAACCCGAGCGCGGCCCCTTCATCCATATGCATTCTGGGCGTTCGCGAAGCCTGAATGCTGTTGCCAATCAGGCCAGCCAGCACACAATCCGGCAGCGAGGCTCCACCGATGCCCTCGACTTCAACTTCCACAACGCCCATCCCTTATGTCCACGACCGTTAACAGTCGGGCTTATTTTTCTCGATATTGTTCATCACGGTTAAATATGTCAATAGTGATGCGCTCAACCCCTCCTGACAGCCCAGGGGAGGCTCGGCACGAAGGCGCGCACCCGGTGCAGTACTCCGTTATGCTGAGACCAACGAAAGAAACTGAAGAACACGATGGGAGGAAATGTTGGGCGAGGTTGATACGTCATCAGACCAGCCGGGGGACCAGCCGGGAGAATTGTTCCGCAAGGGATGGAAGCAGGACCCCGACGCGGTTCAGGCCAACATTCTTCAGATTGCCCGCGAGATTTTCGCGGCGAAGGGACTCTCTGGCGCGCGCATCTCGGAGATTGCGGCCAAGACCAAGACCTCGAAGCGGATGATCTATTACTATTTCGGCGACAAGGAAGGCCTATACCGGGCCGCTCTGGAAGACGCCTATCAGGAAATGCGCCGGTCCGAGGATGCCCTCGACCTGGCACAGGTCCCGCCGGTCGAAGCGCTGCGTCAGCTTGCCGAATTCACCTTCGACCACCATCGCAACGCGGTCAATTTCGTCCGCCTTGTGACCATCGAAAACATCCATAACGGAGAGCATATGTCCCGGTCCGACGGTATCGTCGGGCAGAACAGCTCAGCGATACGGTTGCTGGAGAACATCTATGCACGCGGCTGCGAGCTTGGCCTGTTCCGGCGCGGACTGACGGCGCTTGAACTGCACTGGCACATCTCGGCTCTCTGTTACTTCAACGTTTCCAACCGATCGACCTTCTCCCGGATTTTCGGAGACGACCTGTTCAGCCCCAGAGGCCAGCAGATGCTGCGCCGGCATGTCGGCGACATGATCCTGCGCTTCGTCATGCGGACCGATACAGACAAAGGACGCAGCGTGCTTAATTCATTGGATGAAACGCGCCGGATTCTTCCCGGCATTGTCCGGTTCCTTGATGTCTGGGACAGCAAGTGGGCCAGCCTGGCACCGGGTGCCACACCGGCTGACCGCCGTGTCAGGTTCGAAGCCATCGCCCGCGAAATGCGGCTGGAGACGCCGGAGGGTGTGGAGACGGACGAGGAGCACTGGATCGACAGTCCCGGTGGCCCCGTTCGCGTTCGGGTATTCCGTCATGCCGACAGCGCGCCGCAATCCGCCCTGATCTACATGCATGGCGGCGGCTGGATGCAGGGCAGCCCGGAAACTCACTGGGACATTACGGCTCGCATCGCTGACTGGAACAGGCAAACGGTGATCAGCGTCGATTACGCACTGGCACCGGAACACCCCTACCCCGCCGCTTTCCAGCAGTGCACCTCGGTCGTGGAATGGGCACACCAGAACGCCGGGAAACTCGGTATCGACCCGGCCCGTATCGCCGTCGGCGGCGATAGCGCAGGCGGCAACATCGCCGCGGCGGTCGCCCTGAAATGCAGGGAGCTGAACATACCGCTCCGGGCGCAGATGCTCGTCTATCCTTCCTGCGATTTCGACCGCACCCGGCCTTCCTATGTCGAGAACGCTAACGGCCCGTTGCTGAAGGTCGCCGGCATGGCGGAAAATAACGCGCTCTATTGCGCCGATGCGGCGCAACTGAACAGCGATCCCTATATCGCCCCGCTCGCCGCCAGCAGCCATACCGGGCTGCCCCCGGCATTCATTGCCGTCGCCCAGTACGACCCGCTGCGCGACAGCGGCATTGCCTATGCGGACGCGCTTGAGACGGCCGGAGTGCCGGTCGCCCGAGCCCCGGGCGAAGGCCTGATCCATGGCTATCTGCGGGCGATGGAATATTGCCCTGAAACGGAAGCTTCGCTGCGCCGGATGTGCGCCTGGCTCAAAGCCACATGCGCATAAATGACGGCGGATACCGCATGACAATCCCCGGACACATGGAGAAGTGACTTCGATGAAAACATCCATCGCCACCGTCTCGATTTCGGGTGACTTCGAGGAGAAAATGGCGGCCATCTCCGCCGCCGGGTTCGACGGGATCGAGATCTTCGAGAACGATTTCCTCGCCTTCGACGGATCGCCCCGGGATGCCGGGCAGCTTGTGCGCGACCATGGGCTGGAGATCACACTGTTCCAGCCGTTCCGCGACTTCGAAGGCATGCCCGAGCCGCAACGCGCCCGCACCTTCGACCGGGCAGAGCGGAAGTTCGACCTGATGAGAGAGCTCGGTGCGGACCTCGTGCTGATCTGCTCCAACGTCTCTCCGCTCTCTCTTGGCGGCATCGACCGGGCGGCAGCGGATTTCGCCGAACTTGGCGAGCGTGCGGCCAAACGGGGAATCCGCGTCGGTTATGAAGCGCTCGCCTGGGGGCGGCATATCAACGACCACCGGGACGCTTGGGAAATCGTCCGCCGGGCCGATCATCCGAATATCGGCCTGATCGTCGACTCCTTCCATACGCTCGCACGGGAGCTGGACCCGAATTCCATCCGGTCCGTTCCGGGCGACAAGATCTTTTTCGTTCAACTTGCCGACGCACCGGCGATCGACATGGATCTCTTTCACTGGAGCAGGCATTACCGCTGCATGCCGGGGGAAGGCGATCTCGACGTCACCAAGTTTATGAGCGCCGTCGCCGCCACCGGGTACGACGGCTATGTCTCCCTCGAAATCTTCAACGACCAGTTCCGTGGCGGCTCCCCCAAGACCATTTCCATCGATGGGCACCGCTCCCTGGTCTATCTGATGGACCGGGTGAAACGCTCCGAGCCCGGGATCGCGATGGACGTTCCGGACATGCCGGACCGGGTCCGTGCCTCGGGCATCGAGTTCATCGAATTCGCGGCCGATGAGAAGGAGGCGGAAGAGCTCGGCGCCCAACTGACCGCTCTCGGCTTTCAGAAAGCCGGCCAGCACATCGCGAAGGATGTGAAGCTCTGGCGCCAGGGTGACATCAACATCGTCATCAACACCGAACGGGAAGGCTTCGCCCATTCCTCCTACCTAGTGCATGGCACGACCGTCTGCGATATCGGCTTGAAGGTGGAGGACGCCGCCGCGACTGTGGAACGGGCGCGCCAGCTCGGCGCCACCCTTTTCGAACAGCCTGTGGGCCCCGGCGAGCTGAGCATTCCCGCCATTCGCGGAGTCGGTGGCGGCATCATGCATTTCCTCGACAATCACAGCGAGCTCGCCCGGGTGTGGGAGATCGAGTTCAAGGCGGAAGACGGGCAGATACAGGGACAGGACGCCGGCCTGACCAGTATCGACCATCTCGCCCAGACCATGAACTACGAGGAAATGCTGACCTGGCTGCTGTTCTACACATCGATTTTCGACACGCGGAAAACGCCAATGGTCGATGTCGTCGATCCCGCCGGACTGGTCCGGAGCCAGGCCATCGAGAATCCCGAAGGCTCGCTCCGAATCACCTTGAACGGTGCCGAGAACCGGAGGACTCTCGCCGGACACTTCATCACCGAGAGCTTCGGCTCGGCCGTCCAGCACGTGGCCTTCAGAACAGACGATATTTTCGCCACGGCGGACCAGCTGAAAAAAACCGGCTTCGTCCCCTTGCCGATTTCCCCGAACTATTATGACGACCTGGATGCGCGCTTTGCCCTCGACGGCGACCTGCTCGACCGGCTGAAAGAGGCCAGCATCCTCTATGACCGCGATGATCTGGGCGAATACTTCCAGATTTACAGTCCCAATTATGGCGAGGGATTCTTCTTCGAGATCGTCGAGCGCAGGGGCGGATATGCCGGTTATGGCGCGAGCAACGCACAGTTCCGGATCGCCGCCCAGAAGCGCGCACTTGAAAGCGGATCTGCAACAGTCACCCGGTGATCTTGATCCATCGTTCCACGAAAACTTGACATCCGTCATGAATTGCGACTGATTCTGCGAACAACTCTCATTATCAGACTCGGCCAGTTGACGCCGGGATCGGCGCGGGGTCATGCAAGCAGAACTTTTGGTTTCGGTGGGCAATGCCGGGATCTGGCTGGACGAACATATCCGTCACCTGGAATCCCACGATATCCTGCCGGTGGCGCGCGCCGCGAATGACGCGACGTATGAGACCGATTTCGGTCGCATCTACTTGCTGGCACAGGATGGCGCGCTTCAGGTCAGGATCGAGTCACCCGACGAAGCGGCACTGACAACCCTTCAGGGATCGATCACCCACTATCTGGCGGAAACCGATCCCGTTCTGGCGAAAACCATCACCTGGAGCGGCGTCGCCCCCGCGCCCGGCCAGCCGAAAAATTTCCGGAAAATGACGGTCGCGCAGGTACAGCCTCTCTCCAGCTGGCTGTTGCGGATGACGCTGAAGGGCGAGGATCTGGCCCCGTTCGATCAGCGCGGTTTGCATGTCCGCCTGATGTTTCCGGAGGTGCCGGGCGACCGTGAAACGGTATGGCCAACGATAGAGCCGTCCGGCGCAGTCCATTATCCGGACGGTGACAACAGTCTGACGGTCCGGGTCTACACGATCCGGCAGATTCGCCCCGAGAGCGGTGAGGTCGACATCGATATTGTCCGCCATGCCGGCGGCGCTTTTGCAGACTGGTCAGAAACGGCACAACCGGGCGATGCCGTTGGCATGCTCGGCCCGGGTGGCGGCTATTTCCCGCCGGAAGGGTGGCTCGCGATCGGCGGCGACGATACGGCTGTCCCAGCGATCCTGCGCATTCTGGAAAATCGTCCGAATCAGACCGGCGGACATGTCGTCATCGGTCTGCATTCGCATCAGGCCCCATTCGAGATCGCCCTGCCGGCGAATTTCATGATCGATTGGGTCAGCACCGCCGATCTTGTCGATGCCATGAAAGCCATCGCGGCACCCGCAACCGGGAACGGCACTTACTGGTTTGCCGGCGAAGCCGAACAGGCCAGAGCCCTCCGGACACATTTCAAATCCACTCTCGAACTTCCGGCCGAACGCCGGTCCAGCGCTGCTTACTGGCGGCGCACAGAGCCGGCGTAAAACTGTCTGGCCAAAAGCTCCCGTCTTCGCCGCGCTTCGCTGTCAGTCCAGCTCCGGGTTAGTCAGCCGCTTCGGGTTGCGGTCGCGGCTCCGGTGGCAACGTTTCGAGCTGAGCTTCGAAAGCGCGCAGGCGTTTGTAGACTGAGATCAGCTCGACGATGGTGCCCCAGCTCCGGACCAGAAACTGGAAAGACGATTCCACCCGGCCGAATGCCCGGACAATCTGCTGCATGACACCGAGCGTGATGGCTCCGGCGACAATGGTGGGGGCGAGCGCGATATAGGGCACCAGAACACCAAACTGCAGATAGCTCCATTTGGCGACATCGAAATACATGTAGTGGAAGAACAGCCGGAAATAGTTCTTCCGGACATTCTGGAACAATTCCCACACGGTCGGCGGCGTGGCACGGTCCTCGTGATCCTCGCCGTAAACCAGTTCCTTGCGATAGGCCGCTTCCACCTTCTGATTGTTGAATTCCAGGCCCGGCAGCTTCAAACCGACCACGGCAAGTACGGCCGTCCCGAAAAGCGCGAAGATGATCGCGACATAGACCAGCGCGTGATCTACCTCCCCAAAGAACGGGACCACTTTCACCTGCTTGGAAAGTCCCCAGAGGATCGGCAGGAATGCGAGCAGGGTCATCAGGGAGTCGAGCAGGTTACTGCCGAGCGATTCCATGATCGTCGCAAACCGCCTTGTATCTTCCTGAACGCGCTGGCTTGCGCCTTCGATATGCCGAAGATGCTGCCAGTGCGACATGTAGAAACCGTTCATCGCCTGGCGCCAGCGAAACACCCAGTGCTTGGTGAAAAAGCCGAGGAAGACGGCGACGACGATGTAGATCCCTGCGATCTGTCCAAATGTCAGAAGCAGCTTGTAGAATTCTCCGATAGAAATGCTGCCCGGCTCGCCGAGCGCCTTCTGAACCGTGTCATAGAAACCGCCGAACCACTCATTGATCTGAACATCGAGCTGAACCTGATACCAGGTACCACCGACGATCAACGCCATACCAACCCACGCCCAGACCGCCCATTCGCGGTTCAGAAAGAAGGATCGAAACATCAGGTCACCTGTTTTCGGTTCTGTTCAATGCTCAGGATGTATAGACAGATCGCCCCCGGAACAACCGGACATACACACGCCCCGTCTGACGCGCCTGAAAGCCTCGGCTAGATGTCGTCCGAGTCTTCTTCGATATCGACCTTGGGCCCCGCTGACGTGGTTTCCTGAAGCGCCGGTTTCGGGCCGAGTGCCGCATGCAGCCAGACTGTCACTTTGGTGCCCACTCCAAGAGTGCTCTCTATCCTCAATTCACCGGAATGAGCATCCACCAGAGATTTGACGATACTAAGGCCAAGGCCGGTGCCTTCATGGCTGTGATGCGGATGATTGCTCGCCTGGGAAAAGGGGTCGGTGATGGTGGGCAGCTTGTCCGCCGCAATACCCTCGCCGCTATCCTCGACGACGATTGCAATCATATCCCCCCGGTCCGACTGTGCCGAGAGCCGTATCCAGCCACTCTCCGGGGTGAATTTCACGGCATTGGACAGCAAATTCAGAATGATCTGGCGCACGGACCGGAGATCAGCGAACAGCCGCAACGGCTCGCCAGGCACACCCACCTCGAGATTGATCGATTTGTCGGCCGCGATTTTAGAAACCTCGACGGTGCTTTCCCGCAGCAACTCCAGGAGGCCTATTTCCTCCTTCATGATCACGCGCTTGCCCGCCTCGATGGCGGATATATCGAGGATGTCGTTCACCAGCGCCAGCATGTGGTTTCCGCTGTCATTTATGGCATCGGCATATTCCCGGTAAGCCGGCGCACCGACCGGACCGAGGACTTCCTGCGAGAGCATCTCACTGAAACCGAGAATGGCATTCAGCGGTGTGCGGAACTCGTGACTCATCGTGGCCAAAAATTCAGACTTCGCCCGGTTCGCCCTTTCGGCATCCAGCAAGGCCCGGTCGCGGGATATTTCCGCCTCCCGCTGCCGGGTAACGTCGCTGCCTGTTCCGCGATACCCGAGAAACGTGCCGTCATCGTCGTAGAACGGCATGCCATTGATCATCACCGCGACTTCGTGCCCTTCTTCGCCACGCAAAAGATAACGGAACCCGCTGAAAGGCCGCTGCGCCTCGATGTCGGAGATATGCGTTCGCCATTTCTCCGAGGTCAGGTCTTCAATCGTCGCCTCGAAACGGGTCCTCCCGAGATTGCTTTCCGGGATCAGCCCGCTGTAGTCCCGTGCGCCATGCGCGAAATAGCTGAAGCGCCCTTCTGCATCGGTTTCCCACAGCCAGTCCGAAGACGCCTCGGCGAAATCCCGAAACCGCTTCTCGCTTTCATGGAGCTGCATCTCCGTGCGATTGCGGTCTGTCATGTCCTGCATGACCACGACACTGCCGGATCGGGATTCGCCCGGCATCGCGAGAGACATTTTGGAAACGGCGTAGCTGCGGGCCTGCCCCGACGGAAGGGCCAGCACCATCGAGACTGGCTGGATCATGCCTTCCGGCCCGGCGGCATTTTCCGGCTCCAGAGCCTGAACGATGCCCGCGTCCGACCAGATCTCATCGATATTCTTTCCGGCGACATCAGGCTGGTTGCAGCCCGTAAGCTGCGCAAACGCACTGTTCGCATTCACCAGCAGGCCATTATCGTCTTCAACGAAAATCGGCATCGGCACGGCATCGATGATGTGCTGCCGCAAGTCGAGCTGCAGAAGTAACGCGTCATCCGCGGCATGCCGCGCAGCAGCTTCCGTTTCAGCCCGCGCTATCATTTTATGGTGGGCGATAATCATCAGCCCAATCGCGCAGGCAATGGCCAAAACCTGCGCCAGAAGAAACCCGTAGGGCGCAATCCACTCCACATCGCGCAAAATCGGGTAATCCAGCTGAAGCAATCCCCAGAATACGAAGAGCACCCCGGTTATCCGGTACCCGGCTCCGATGCTGCCTGTACCGCTCTTTCGCCAGAGCGACAGGCCGCTAAAGATCAAGCCGCCCACAGCCAGAATGAAAACCGGGACGGCCCGGACGAGCGGCGGAAGCTGGAAGATTTCAGCGGCGAGGACCCAGAAAACGATCAGGCTGATGCCAAGAACAACAAGCTGGGCCAGAACTGCATATCCAAGAAACCTGCGCGTTCCGGCCGCGAGCATAACCGCGGACATGGCCAGCAGGATTTCAAGGAAGATCGAAGCGGGTTCCGGCGCAATGAATGCGACGCAGCCATTCGCCCCGGCATAGGCCCAGAACCCGCCGGCCCACCAACTCAGCCCGCTTGGCGCATTCGGTATCGACCGCAAATACGTTAATGCAGCCGCAAGCAACAACGACGCGAGCATTGCGCTGAGCGCTGCTGTATGCAGTGAAATAGCCATCGTGGGGTAGTCCTGCCTGTCCATACGGTTTTCATTGATACGCCGAAACCGTAATTATTTTGAGTGCACTAGCACACACTAAGCCGCGCACCTCCAGTACGGGCAAGTCTAAATCGCTATCTCGACAATAATTTCACAAGCGGGTGAAGGCCTTACATCGCATTCGGATTAGAGGCGAGTAATGCCTCAGCGTTCCGGAATGCTATGTTACTCCGAACAGGCTCCGGCAAGTCGGCGAGCCAGCCTCGAACCCACGTTATATAATCGGCCACGTCTTCCCAGCGGGACGGCGTGTAGGTATCGGTGCCGATGGTGAAGCGCCCGGGGAAACGCACGAAGGTCCGGCGCCAGGCGGGGGTTATCTTGCCGCCCGATACATGCTCGAAACGGAAGGACAGGTCGGCCCGGAGTTCTGGATAAGCGGCCAGCGTGGCTTCAACCCGTTCGCGGCCCTCAAAACCGGCATGCGCCCACAGAACCCGCGCCTCCGGATCGTGCTTGAAAATCCGCGCAATAGCGTCGGCATCCGCATGTGCATGGAGAAAAAGTCCGTGCTTACGGGCCAGATCGACAAGACCGCGGACGGCCGGTTTATCCGCATCCGCGCCCGAGACATGAAACTCGCCAATCCCCGCATAGCGATTGGCCGCAAGCCGTCCGGCCACCATCTCCACCACAGTCGGATCGTCCACCCAGCTTTGGAGCTCCCCCCGTTTCCGGTAAGGGCGCAACACCGGCACGATGAAATCCGGTGCCGCACGATAAAGCCTCTGAGTCCCCTCATCCGGCGAGCTGGAAACGAAGGCCCTGCGGAGTCCTGCCTGCCGTAATATCTCCACGGCGTCCTCAGCGGAATACCGCTCCCAGGCATCGTGACTGTAGTGAATATGGGTATCGAAGAGCCGCAACTCTTCCGCTTTCACGACATTGCCGCAAAGCATCAGCCCGAATCCGAGCATCGCCAGGCTTCTCGCCAGTGCCTTCATCGAACGTCTCCCTCCTACCGCGAATCAGTTGAAATGATGTGGCGCATTCGTGCTCAACGTCCAGCTTGAGCTCCGATCCGCGCTGACGATATGCTCCGCATCTAACCCAATAACGGAGAGATAAAATGGAGATTAGGGTCGACGATTTGACCGGTCCGGAAATCGCGGAATTGCTGTCCGCGCACCTGGAGCACGGCAACGCAAATTCGCCGCCGGAAAGCGTCCATGCCCTCGATCTCGACGGGCTGCGACATCCGGACATCACGTTCTGGAGCGTTTGGCAGGACGGCAGCCTGCTTGGCTGCGGTGCGCTGCGGGAGCTCTCGCCGGATCAGGGCGAGCTGAAATCCATGCACACGGCTCGGCAGCATCGCGGCAAGGGCGTTGCCCGGCTCATGGTGGAGCATATTCTGGCCGAGGCGAAGAAACGCGGGTACCGGCAGGTCAGCCTGGAGACGGGCTCCATGGAAGCCTTCGCACCGGCACGCGCGCTCTATAGCCGTTTCGGGTTCGAGGAATGCCCGCCTTTCGGCAGCTACACCCTCGACCCGCACAGCGTTTTCATGACCCGCGGCCTGGCCGCCTGAAGCGTCCGGGTATCGGCGGTCGATCTTAGCGGTTCTGCCAAGTCGGCCGGCGCTTCTCCAGAAAGGCCGACATGCCTTCGCGGAAATCGGCGCTGGTATAAGCCGCTTCGATCAGATCCCGGTCTTCCGGGACCGCGCCACTGGTGCGCAAGCGCCGCAACGCTTCCTTGGTCACCCGCATGGTGATCGGCGCGTGCCCCTTCAGGGTCTCCGACAGCTCCGTTGCACGGGCCATGACCGCATCCCGGTCCGGCAGCACTTCGGAGACAAGACCGATCGCCTTGGCTTCCTCCGCGCCGACAAGGCGGGCGGTCAGCAGCATCTCGGACACCCGCGCCGGTCCAACCAGCCAGGACAGGCGCCGCAGGTTTTCATTCGACAGGCAATTCCCGAGCGTACGGGCAATCGGAAAGCCGAATTTCAGATCCGCCGCCGTCAGACGAATGTCGCAGGAAGCCGCAACCGCTGCGCCGCCGCCGGTGCAGGCCCCATGGATCGCCGCGATGGTCGGCACCGGGCAGCGCTCGATATCCGCCATCATCCTGTTGCCGTTCTCCTCGTAGGCGAAGGCGTCCTCGGCCGTTGAGAAATCCTTGAACTGGCCGATATCCGTGCCCGCCGCGAAGGCCTTGTCTCCGGCGCCGCACATTACGATGGCGGAAACCGCCTCGCCTTTGCCGGCATCCCGGCAGATCTCCGCAACACCTTCATACATGGCGAAAGTGAAGGCGTTACGGGCCTTGGGTCGGTTAAAGGTGATCCAGCCGATGCCGCCCTTCACCTCATAGATAAGATCTTCGGTCGCGTGTTCCACAACGCCTCCCCTTCACCCTTTGACGGGTTTTCGATTTTGCCGGTGTGCCCCGGAGAACTCCGTGGCAGAGTCGGCCCCATGAAAGCAGGAAACAAAACCCTCGGTCCACGTCTTCGCGTCGTGCTGGACACGAATGTCGCCATCGGCCCCGGTCAGGCGGATCTTCTGGAAGCCATTGCTGAGACCGGATCGATCAGTAAGGCCGGACGATCCATGGGCATGAGTTACCGCCGTGCCTGGCTGCTGGTGCAGCGGATGAACTCCCATTTCCAGGCGCCGCTTGTGGAAACCGCCAAGGGCGGCAGCAGCGGCGGTGGTGCACGGCTGACAGCGCTGGGACAGGACATCGCCACCTGTTACCGGCAAATGGAAGCCCGGGCCGCCGACGTGCTGGCGCCGGAGATGGAAAGACTGCGCGGATTGCTGGCCAGCAATATGGAAAGCGGAGCGGACGATGAGGAGGGCGCGGCCTCACCTTGACGAGAGCGTTATATCCGATGATATATAACGCTCTTTTCGCGACACCCGTGCACACCACAGGACCGATCATGAAACCGCGATTCTCCAGGCGACTGACCAGGCAAACCCTGTCCTTGCTGGCTTGCCTCGTGATCGCCATCGCCGGGGCTGTTTCAGCTCACGCAGCCGAAGCCACCATCGCCGTCGCGGCTAATTTCGCCTCCACCGCAGACAAGCTGGCCAAGGCTTTCAAGGCAGAAAGCGGCGAGACTGTTGTCATCGCAAACGGGTCAACCGGGCAGATCTATGCCCAGATCCAGCAAGGCGCGCCGTTCGACGCTTTCCTTGCCGCCGATCAGGCCCGTCCGGCACTCCTGCAGAAGGACGGCACGGCGGCGCGAGCGCCCTTCACCTATGCCACCGGTCGCCTGGCCCTCTGGAGCCCCGATCCGGCCACGATACCGGAGGACGGTGCCGCCTTTCTCAGCCTGGCCGAACTCGAGCGCATCTCCATCGCCAATCCGAAACTGGCGCCTTATGGCGTAGCCGCGAAGGAGAGCCTGACCGCCCTCGGCCTCTGGCAGACCTACGAGAAGCGCATCGTGATGGGCCAGAATATTGCCCAGGCGTTCCAGATCGTTGCCGCCGGCGGTGCCCCCGCAGGCTTTGTCGCGCTGTCGCAACTGCTCGCCGCGCCGGATAGTCTGCGCGGCAGTCATTGGCCCGTTCCAGCAAATCTGCACACGCCGATCCGGCAGGACGCAGTGCTCCTGAAACGGGGCGCGAATAACCCTGCCGCCGAAGGGTTCCTTGCCTTCCTGACTTCACCCGCCGGCTGCGCGACCATTCGCGAGGCCGGGTACCAGCCGCCCGACGCCTGCAAATGAGCCCGGGCGATCTTTCCGCCATTCTGCTGACCCTGAAGCTGGCCGGCGCAACCTCGGTCATCCTCGTTCTCATTGGCACGCCCCTCGCCTGGTGGCTGTCACACACGCGCTCCCGCCTGCGCTGGATCATCGAGCCCGCCGTCGCCCTGCCGCTCGTCCTGCCGCCGACCGTGCTCGGTTTCTACCTGCTGATCCTGCTCGGCCCCGCCGGCGCCATCGGCGGCGCCTGGGTTCAGCTCACCGGAGAGACCCTGGCCTTCTCCTTCTCCGGCCTGCTGATCGCCTCGGTGATCTATTCCCTGCCTTTTGCCGTGCAGCCACTGCAGACCGCGTTCCAGTCGGTCGGCACCAAGCACATGGAAGCAGCCGCCACACTTGGCGCCTCGCCGCTCGACGCGTTCATGACGGTCGCCTCTCCGATAGCCATCCGGGGCTATATCACCGCTGCCGTGCTGACCTTTGCCCACACGGTCGGCGAATTCGGCGTGGTTCTGATGGTCGGCGGAAACATTCCGGAGAAGACCCGGGTGATTTCCATCGCCATCTTCGAGCATGTGGAAACCCTCTCCTACACAGAGGCCCACCGACTTTCGATCGGTTTGCTGATCTTCTCATTCCTGGTGCTGATGGCGGTGACAATCCTGCACCGTCGAGCGCCTGTGCGGGCGGGATGAGCCGGTCATGCTGATCATGCGCGGCACAATCCGGTTCCCGGAATTCACAGCGAACGTCGATGTCTCGGCTCCGCTCTCCGGCATTGTCGGTCTGTTCGGTCCGTCCGGGCACGGCAAGACCACCCTGCTCCGGCTTGCCTCCGGTCTTGAGCGCGGCACGGACTGCTATGTCGAGCATGACGGCGAGATCTGGCAGGACGACAGAAACGGGATTTTCGTCCCGCCGCACAAGCGACGGATCGGCTTTGTCTTTCAGGACAGCCGGCTGTTCCCCCACCTCTCCGCCGGCGGCAATCTCGACTATGCGGCCAAGAGGGCAAATCCCGGTCGCGCCGATCCGACCCGCGGGCAAATCGTCGACATGCTGGACCTCGCTCCCTTGTTGCACCGCAGAGTGGAAGAGCTTTCCGGGGGCGAGGCACAGCGCGTGGCCATCGGCCGGGCATTGGTCTCGCGACCCCGCCTGCTGCTCATGGATGAGCCACTTTCATCCCTCGATATCCGGCGCAAGATGGAGATTCTTCCCTATATCGAGCGCGTGCGGGAGGAAATGGACATCCCCGTCCTCTACGTCACACATTCCCTCGACGAACTCAGCCGTCTTGCGGACCACGTGCTCCTGATCAGGAACGGTGGCGTCGCGGCGGAGGGAAGTGTCCCAGAGGTGATGCAGCGCATGGATCTCGGCCCGATGCTGGGACGCTTCGAGGCTGGCGTGATCCTGGAAGGTCCGGTCCTCGCGCAGGACGCCGACTACGCCATGACAGACCTTGCAATTGGCAACCAGGTCCTGCGCATGCCGAATATCGACGCCGAGCCCGGCACAATGGTCCGTATTCGTGTCCGCGCGCGTGACGTTTCGATCGCCATCGAAGAGCCGGCCGGCCTCAGCATCCGCAATGCCCTGCGGGCCAGGATTTCGGATATCGTTCTGGAAGACGGCGCATTCGCCGAGATCTTGCTGGACCTGGACGGGTTCGGCCTCAGGGCAAGGGTAACCCGTGAAAGCGTTGCCCTGTTAAAGCTTGAAGCCGGAATGAATGTCTACGCCCTGATCAAGAGCAGCGCAATCGACCGCCGTCTGATCCCCGGTGGCGGGAAGCGGCGGATTTAGAACGGTTTTAAGAGATAACGAGATCGTTATTCTGCCCCCTCCCTGGACCGAAGAGTGCCGGGAGGGCCGCAGGCACCCCAAAAACGCGTCAGGACAATGGGATAAGCGTCTTTCATCCTAAAAATTCTGAGGATATCAATAATGATTCTCATAATTACAGTTATTGCTATTGATAAAAACTCTCATTATCACACTTCCTCTAACGGCTGATTCTTATAAAAAGCACTCGGAGGAAAGCTCATGCGCAGATCGTCAATTCTCGCCACCACAATGCTAACGGCTTTGGTGTTCTCGTTACCTGCTGCGGCCGACGACCGCGTCTATGCAGACTTTCCAGTCACCGTGAAAGGCTATACCGGCAGCAAGACCTCATCGGTCTCGTACTCCGGCCAGATTGCCCGGCACGCCCTGCATGATTCGTTGAAGAAGCTCGCGGGTTCCGGCGACGGAAGCAGCCCGGAAGACCTCAAGACCAGAATGATGGCCTACTTCGCGAAAAGCGATGCCGGACGCGACATCCTGGCGCCGAAGAGCAAAGGTCCTTTCGTCATCAAGCAGAGCAAGATCGACGAGATTTCCAAGAAAAAGAACCTTGCCGGAAAAACCACAAAGGCAACGGTTACCGGCATGCCCAACAACATGACCGGTCCCGAGCTGGTCGAATTCTGGATCGATAAAGCGGCGCAAACCAAAGGCGGGGTCGATCTGGCAAATGGCTACGATTACAGCCAGCTGATTTCCAAATTCGTCATGGGTGCGGTGTCCTACAACCAGGTTGTGGACGGCTATCTCGATGAATATCTGGGTCCGGACAAGAAACCGAACGACAAGCCATACCGTGACGGCGCGGCTTATACGGGCAAGGAACACGCCTGGGACGAAGCCTTCGGTTACTTCGGCACGCCGGCCCACACGATGCAGCTGACCGCGCGTCAGGTCTATGACATCTCCAAAAGGAAGGGCGATGCGCTCGCCGCCGCGGACTTGAACAAGGACGGCAAAGTCGACCTGAAGACCGAGATGACGTTCGGCCCGGCTTACTACGCTGCCGGCTTCGACGCCTCGGTCTACGACAAGGGCAACGCCACAAATTACCTGCACGCGATCACCGGCGCGTTCCTCGACGGCCGTCACCTGCTGACGGATGCCAACGGCGAGAAATTGACAGCCGCCCAGCGGGAACAGCTCCGGGCCTATGCCAAGGTCATCGGGAAGAACTGGGAGAAGGTTCTCGCGGAAGCGGTCTTCAAATATGCCGGCTCCGTCTACAAGGACATGGTCAAGCTGCAGACGATCATGGAAGCCAATGGCGACACGGCGAAGGTCGAACGCAACTACATTAAGCACTGGGGTGAGCTCAAGGGCTTCAGCCTGGCACTGCAGACCGGCAAGGACAATCTCGGCGAGACAGCGACACGCCTGAACCGGATGATCGGCTACGGCCCGCTGTTGACCAATGCCAGCCAGGTCGTCGATATCGACAATTCAGGCAACTATGTCCGCGACCAGGGCTCGCCCTGGGGCGAATACATGCTGCATATGGCAAAAGTTCAGCAGCTGATGATCGACAAGTTCGGGGTACAGGCCCGGAATAATGACGTCACCGGGGGCATGGCCGAGCTGACCAAAAGCCTCGGCGGAACCAACAGCGCCGAAAACGACTGACCTGAACCATCCGGCGGGTGCTATTACAGCGCCCGCCGGCCACATTCGAGTGTCATCAGCCATGGACGACGTCCTATACAGCTACATGGAGCAGGTCATTGCTCCTTTCTGGAACCCGGAAAAGCGGGTGTTCCTGGGCTATCTGGCTGCTGCACTCTTGCTCGCCGCGCTTTTCTATAGTCTGACCGCGCCGGGAAATTGGCGCCGGGCGCTGGCAGACGCCTTCGGGCGGCGGATCTGGTGGTCCTCCTCGGCAAAGGCCGACTACAAGGTTCTCCTGATCAATCAGGCCGTTCTGATGGGGGTGATGCCCCGTCTTTTATCGAAGCTTGCCGTCGCGACCGTGATCTTCGAGGCACTGCACATATGGATGGACGGCCGGACCCTGATATGGCCGGACGCTCCGGTATGGGCCGTCGGCACGCTGTTCACCCTCACCCTGTTCTTGCTGGACGATCTCGCGAAATACCTCACGCACCGGGCTCTGCACCGCTGGCCCCTGCTCTGGTGTTTTCACAAGGTCCACCATTCCGCCGAGACATTGACGCCACTCACTGTTTACCGGACCCATCCGGTTGAAGGCGTGATATTCGCCTTGCGCGGCATCCTCGTACAAGGTGCCGTCGTTGCGATTTTCATCTACTTTTTCGGTGATCGCGCCGAACTGGTCACGATCCTTGGCGCGAATGCGGTTCTGTTCATCTTTAACGCTGCAGGCTCCAACCTCCGGCACTCCCATGTCTGGATTTCCTACGGCCGCTGGATCGAACGCCTTTTAATCTCGCCGGCTCAACACCAGATCCACCATTCCATCGCGCCCGAGCACTACGACAAGAATTTTGGAGCGGTGCTGGCGATATGGGATTGGGTTGGCGGCAGCCTGTGCCTTGCGGGGCGCCGGAAGCCGGTCTCGTTCGGTGTTACCGAAGAAGAAGCGCCGACGCCGCACGCCCTTAGATCGCTTTATATCACCCCCGTTTTCGAGGCCGCACATTGTGCCCGGCGCTCGGCGAGGAAAGGACTGTTCTTAATGTCGTCCATACTATCGACAGCTCTTCGGCGCACCGTAGCCGGGGGCTTGATGTTTCTGGTCCTGGTCCTGACCACGGCCGGATATGCGTTCTCGCAGCAGGAACTGAATATTTACTCCCACCGGCAGCCCTTTCTGATCCAGCCCTTCATCGACGCCTATACCGAGCAGACCGGCACCAAGGTGAATATCGTCTATGCCTCGCGCGGGCTTGCCCAGCGCCTCCAGGCGGAAGGCGAGAGCAGTCCGGCGGACGTCATCCTCACGGTGGATATCGGCCGGCTTCATGTTTATGCGGACAAGAACCTGCTTTCTGCCGTCGACTCCCCCGTGCTCACGAAGAACATCCCGGCACATCTGCGCGATCCGAAGAACCATTGGTTCGCTTTCTCCAAACGCGCCCGTGTGATCGCGGTCTCGAAAGACGTCGAAGATGTGCGCAAAATCTCCCGCTACGAGGATCTCAGCGATCCCCAGTGGGAAGGCCGCATCTGCTCGCGCCCCGGAAGCCACGTCTACAATCGCGCACTCGTTGCCTCCATGATCGAGGCCAATGGAGCGGACGGTGCGGAAAAGTGGGCCCTCGGCGTCGTCCAGAATCTGGCACAGCGGCCGCAAGGCAACGACCGCGCCCAGGTTCGGGCGATCTTCCAAGGCGTTTGCGATATCGCGATTATCAACAACTACTATTTCGGCAAACTGAAATTCTCGGACAAGCCGTCGCAGCGAGAATGGGCGGATGCCGTCACTCTCATTTTCCCCAATCAGCAAGACCGGGGAACCCACATCAACATCTCCGGCGGCGGCGTGGCGAAACACTCGCGGAACAAAGCCGAGGCAGTCCGTTTTCTTGAATTCCTGACCTCATCCGAAGCCCAACGGCTTTACGGCGCAATCAACTTCGAGTATCCGGTGAACCCTGCCGTCGACATTCCGGATGAACTCCGGTCGTGGGGAACATTCAAGGAAGATCAGATGCCGATCGCACGCATCGCCGATTTGGCGCCACAGGCACAGATGATCATCGACCGGGTTAGATGGTAGCAGAACCAGTTGCGCCCGGACCCGCAGGCGTCCGGACCTTCATCAACCCACTGTTTCTGGCCAGCGGGCTGCTGGCGATTGTCCTGCTTTTCCCCATAGCCGCTGTTTTCGTTGCCGCCTCCGGAGACAGCGAGGGGTTGTGGTCGCACCTGGCCTCGACCGTGTTGCCCTATTATGTCGGCAACACTCTGGTTCTGATGGCCGGAGTCTCCGTCGTCAGCCTCTGTTTCGGGGTCAGTTCGGCCTGGGTCGTGACCCGTTATGAATTCCCCGGATCCCGTTTTTTCGAATGGATGCTGCTTCTGCCCGCAGCCGTGCCCGGCTACCTGATTGCCTACACCTATACGGACTTCCTGGAATATGCCGGACCGGTGCAGATGGCACTGCGCGCGCTTTTCGGCTGGACGAGCGCACGCGATTACTGGTTTCCGGAAATCCGCTCGATGCATGGCGCCGCACTGGTGATGGGCGCGGTGCTTTATCCATACATATACATGATGGCCCGAGCCGCCTTTTTGACGACACCGGCCTCGATGCTCGACGCGGGGCGTCTGGCGAACCGCAACCTGTTCTGGGGCATCGCGCTCCCCCTGGCGCGGCCCGCAATCGTGGCCGGGCTCGCTCTGGTGCTGATGGAGACGATTTCCGACTTCGGCACCGTCGAGTTCTTCGCCATCCAGACCCTCACCCTCGGCATCTTCAATGTCTGGCTGGGTATGAACAATCTGGCGGCGGCCTCACAAATTGCCTGCGTGGCCTTCATTCTGATCCTTGCATTGCTCACGCTTGAGACCATGGCCCGAACGCGGCGGCGGTTCGCCGACACATCGCGTCGCGCCAACACCATGACGGCCCTCCCGGCCCGCAAATGGAACGCCGTTGTTTGCATTCTCGTCTGTGGGACGCCGATAACGATCGGGTTTCTGATCCCGGTTGGCGTTCTGCTTTCCTTCGTGCTGAAGGGGTATTCGATCGACCTGACGGGTGCCGCCGCGGAAGCCGTGGTGAACTCCCTCAGTCTATCGGCCATGGTTGCCGCGCTGGTGGTCGCGTCCGCGACATTCATGGGGCTGATTGCCGTCTATGGCGGCGGCACGCTCCTCCGCAAACTGACGGCCCTGGCATCCATCGGTTATGCCTTTCCGGGGACGATCCTTGCGGTCGGTGTCGTAACCGCGGCCGGGCTGCTGGATCGGGGGATGGCCTCGCTTACCGGATACCTGTTCGGACACGCGCAAGGCGGATGGCTGACAAGCGGCATCGGGCTGGTCGTGGTGGCCTGCGTTGTCCGCTTTCAGGCCGTTGGCTACGGCGCGGTGGCATCGGGCCTGCAGCGCGTCCCGTCAAACCTGATCGAAGCGGGCCGGACTCTGGGACGCACATTGACCGGGGGCCTGGTCGAAATCGTTGCTCCTCTGATCCGGACCTCGGTCGCGGCCGGCGGCGTCCTCGTTTTCGTCGACGTGATGAAAGAGCTGCCGATGACGCTGCTGCTCAGACCGTTCAACTACGAGACGCTCGCGACCTTCGTCTATCAATACGCAAAAGATGAACTGCTGGAGGAAGCTGCCCTCCCGGCCCTCCTGATCATTGCGGCAGGCATCCTGCCGGTGATAGTTCTGAGCCGCGCGATATCCGCCTCCCGGCCCGGACATCGCCGCCCCGCCTGAGGCCGGTATCGCGAGTTCGCAATGAGTGCTGAGGCTGCAATTTCTGCGGCGGAGCGCCGGAGCCTGTTTTTCCGGCTGTCTGGCTTCTATGGCACCTTCTTCCTGCTATTCGGTGTGTTGCTGCCGTTCCAGCCGGTCTGGCTCGACAGCCGCGGGCTGAGCCCGATCGAGATCGCCTCGATTATGGCGGCGGTGTTCTGGGTGAAGATGATCTCCCACCCGCTGGTCGCTCATATCGCCGACCGGCGCAGCCACGGTCGATGGCTCTCCATCGTGCTCGCCATGCTGTCGCTCTGTACCTGCCTCCTGCTCACCGGCGCCACCGGGTTCTGGCCAATAGCCCTGCTCTGCGGCCTGTTTGCCGCGCTCTACAATCCGATCCTTCCGGTGATGGAGAATATCGCGCTCCGCGTGGTCCGCGATGCCGGGCTGGATTACGGCCGGGTGCGGCTCTGGGGCTCCATCAGCTTCATCGTCGGGACAACGGCAACGGGTGCCTTTCTCTCAGGCCGTGACCCGGGCTGGATCATGTGGATTGCGGCTGGAGCGGTCGGCACGATCCTGATTGCCTGCTGGGGTATGCCGGAACGCGCGCGTCCGGCAACGACAAGCCGGAGCAACCCGCTCTCGCTACTGGCCCGGCCTGATTTCCTGCTGTTCGTCGCCACCGCCGGTCTGCTGCAGGTCAGCCACGCCGTCTATTACGCTTTCGGCTCCATCTCCTGGCGCAATGCCGGGCTGGACGAGAGCATGATCGGCTTTCTCTGGGGGGTCGGGGTGGTCGCCGAAGTCCTGCTGTTTGCTTTCGCCGGGAGATTCTCCCGCAAAATCGGCCCGCTCGGCTTTCTTGCATTTGCCGCCATCGGCGGCCTGATACGCTGGCCACTCACGCCGCTGACCAACGATCCAGTTCTGTTGATGCCGCTGCAATGCCTGCATGCCCTGACCTTCGGGGCGGCGCATCTGGGGGCGATGGCTTATCTGACCCGCGCCATTCCGGATCATCTCGGCGCCACCGGTCAGAGCCTCTATTACGCGCTAACCGGCGGCGTCCTGATGGGCGTGACGATGCCGCTTGCCGGCATGATGTATGAGGATGTCGGTACCGCCGCCTATAACGCGATGGGCGTCTGCTCGGCCCTGGCCCTGCCGGGTTTGTTCATTCTCTGGCGAATGCAGAACAGGAAAATGGCCGAAGTCTGAGCCGGGCTCAGGCCGACTGATTCAGGCCGCTTGGCGCCTCGGCACCAGCTCCGCTGCCTCGCGGATCAGCTCGGGACGGGCGTCGTCCCGGAACGCGTTCTCGGACAGATGGCGGCGCCAGGCGCGGGCTCCGGCGCAACCCTGGAAAAGCCCGAGCATATGCCGGGTAATGCTTTTCAGCGGTACGCCCTCGGCCATGCGGCGGGCGGCATATTCCACCATTGCATCGGCCACGTCCCAGGGAGTGAGATCCGTCTCGCCAGCGCCGTAGAACCGGCGGTCAACATCGGCCAGTATCCACGGCGTCTGATAGGCTGCACGGCCGATCATCACACCATCGACATGCACCAACTGTGCTTCCGCTTCGTCGAGCGTGGCGATACCGCCGTTGATCGAGAGCTCAAGCGCGTCGAACTGCTGCTTCATGGTATGAACCAGCGGGTAGTCCAGCGGCGGCACGTCGCGGTTTTCCTTCGGGCTGAGCCCCTGCAACCAGGCCTTCCGGGCATGCACAATGACGTGGCGGCATCCTGCATCCGCAACCTGACGGATGAAACCCGGCAGAACCGTCTCCGGCTCCTGATCGTCAACACCGATGCGGGATTTCACGGTAACGGGTATGGAGACGGCTTCGCTCATCGCCGCGACGCAGCGGGCGACCAGATCCGGCTCCCGCATCAGGCAGGCGCCGAAACTGCCGGACTGCACCCGGTCGCTCGGGCAACCGACATTGATGTTCACTTCCGCATAGCCCCAATCCTCGGCCATACGAGCACATTCCGCCATGGCATCGGGCTCGCTGCCGCCAAGCTGCAGGACAAGCGGATGCTCGAACGCGTCATAGCGCAGGAAACGCTTGGCATCGCCGTGCAGCAGGGCGCCGGTTGTCACCATCTCCGTATAGAGGACGGCATGCCGGCTGATCTGCCGCAGGAAATAGCGGTCGTGCCGGTCAGTCCAGTCCATCATCGGTGCGACGGATATGCGGTGAAGTTCAGTCACGTGTCTTTTAGCCTCTGGCTGCAATCTGCCCTTTCATATCGTCTGCAGGGCCAGGTTTCCAACGGGAAAACGGCAGATCAGCCCTGCGGACGCATGCAGACAGTCGCGCCTGTCACTCCTCGTGCCGCTCCGGATAGCCCTGAGGGATACGAAAAGAAACGAATTGTTTTTAAACGACCCCTCGTCCGCACGCAGCATCGGCACAATCTCTTTTCTACATCAATCGGCGAAAGGACACGTCACATGAGCTGGAGCCCCTGCCCCGACCCCACCCTTGGCGACAGCGCCTCTGTCGATGCCGTCGAGACCGTGATTGTCCCGCGCGCGGTCGATCTCGGAGAGATGACGGTACGACGCTCCCTGCCGACCAGGCAGCGCCAGATGGTCGGCCCCTTCATCTTTTTCGACCAGATGGGCCCGGCCGAATTCCTGACCGATCAGGGCATTGATGTGCGCCCGCACCCGCATGTCAATCTGGCGACCGTCACCTATCTGTTGGAAGGCGAAATCCTGCACCGGGACAGTCTTGGCACGGAACAGGCCATCCGCCCCGGTGCAGTGAACTGGATGAAAGCGGGCACCGGCATCGTGCATTCCGAACGCACTTCAGACGCCCTGAAACAGACTGGCCAGCGCCTGTTCGGGCTACAGACCTGGGTCGCCCTGCCGGAAGCCGAAGAAGAAACAGCTCCGGCCTTTCATCATCACGGGGTCGACGATATTCCGACGATCACCGATGGCGCGCTTTCCCTCCGGCTGATTGCGGGCGAGATGCAGGGTGTGCGCTCTCCGCTGAAAACCGCCTCGGAAACGCTCTATGCCGATTTCAGCCTGGAACGCGGTGGCCGCTTTCAGATCGAGGCAAGCCATGAGGAACGCGCCCTCTACATCCTGTCCGGCTCGCTTTCCGTGGAGGGTATCCAGCACGGCAATGCGACACTGCTGATATTGCGAAGCGGCGCTCCCGTGGAAGTTAAGGCAACGGAATCCACACGCTTTATGGTCTTCGGTGGCGAGCCGATGGAAGGGCCACGTTATATCTGGTGGAACTTCGTCTCTTCCCGGCTCGAGCGCATAGAGCAGGCGAAGGAGGAATGGCGGCAAGGCCGGTTCGATACGGTGCCGGGCGACGAGGAGGATTTCATCCCACTGCCGGAAGACAAGACCAAACCGCGCAAGGCAATCGGTGGCCGCGCGTTCGACTGACAAACACAGAGCGACGGATATTTTGAGAAAGATAGCCGAAACCGCCTGAACCGCATTCATCTCCCAGACGCCGGACTTGTTGACGCGCGTGATCTTGCATGATTCTTTCGCGCTCAATCTGTGCTTGTATCCACCTCACCTTATTATTGGCTGACCCAATGCAAACCTGGCGCCCGTCACAAACTATTGAAGTCAAAGCGCTCGGCCTCGTGTGGCGGAACGGGCTCCTCTTGGCCAGTGAAATTCAGAATGACGATGGAAGCATCAAAGGCGTCAGACCGCTTGGCGGGCGGCTGGAGTTTGGGGAGAGTTGGCGGGATGCGCTGGTACGGGAATTCAATGAAGAACTCGGGGTATCGGTTCATATCATTGGAACCCCGGTGATCCTGGAAAGCATCTATACCCATCATGGCGTCGTTGGGCATGAGGTTGCATTTGTGTCCAACATTGCCTTCCCGGATGACGCTTATACGCATGATGGGCCGATAGAGTATTTGGAAGATAATGGAGCGCCCTGTCGCGCATCCTGGTTCGATGTGAACACGCTGGATCGTGGTGGCCTGGAACTCTACCCAACTGGGTTAAAGGGCGCCCTTCAAGACGGTACGATGAAGCCCGATTGACGAACGGCCGCTTTTGCCGTTTGCGGATATTGAGAGGCTCTCGAGTCAGTGTCTCGCCAGCACGCCAATAAACGTAATGGTATTTATGCCAATGGTTACGCGACATCTCATTAAACGGGAGGACGGAGCAACTGTTGAGCTTTTTCAAGCTCAGGCTTCAGGCAGCACGCCCCGAGGAGCAATATTGCTTGTCCATGGCTATCAGGGCGGCCTTTTTAAGGGGGCAAAACAGGTCGTCGAGCGTGGGGTGCTGCTTCAGTTATCGTCCAGCTTGAATATCACTGCGGCGGCAGTTTCACAGCCTGGATTTGGCGCGTCAGACGGCCCTGCCGATTTCTGCGGTCCGCGCACACAGCAGGCGATTATGGCTGCTCTCTCCTTTCTCAAGGAACAACCGTCCATCGATCCTGACCGGATCGTTCTTTATGGATACAGCCGGGGAGCCATTGCCTCGGCAATGGTCGCCACTCAAGTTCCTGATTTAGAGGCCCTTATACTGTCTAGCGGCGTCTACGATCTTAAGGCGGCTTTTGACAGCAGTTCCGGCGGCGTGCGACAGGCAATCCAGAACGAGGCAGGCCTGTCGAACGAAGCCTTTCTGGCGCGCTCGGCCTTGTACCACACGCATAAAATTCACTCGAACATCTTGATTTTGCACGGAAGGCAGGACGACCGCGCTCCAGTTTCCCAAGCCGAGATATTCGCCGAAACCCTGTCAGACGCCGGAGTTCCGGTCACTCTCAGCCTGTTCGAATGCGGACATCGCATCCCGCTCGAATATTCTCAGGGAGTTCTACGCCCCTTCTTAGAACAGATATTCGCCCCATCCGCTTTGGGTCGCAATTAGCTAACAGAAAAATGCTTCACAAAATCCGGGTCCGGCTCGATACCGAGCCCCGGCCCGCCCGGCAGACCGACGCTGCCGCCGCTTTCCTTCACCTGCTCGCCGACCCGGAGCGGTTCGACCAGCAACTCTTCCCGGAACCGGTTCGGCGTGGTGTCGTATTCCAGCATCGGCTGGACCGGGTGCGCGCCGCCCGGCAGGTCCGGCAACGCGGCCAGCAGATGCATGTTGGTGGCCACGGCCACAGCCGAGCCCCAGACATGGTTCACGATCGGCATGAAATGGGCCTCCGCCAGAGCCCGGACCTTCAGATACTCGGTGATACCGCCAAGCCCGCAGACTTCCGGCTGCAGAACGTCGACGCAGCGGTTATGGATCAGATCGCGGAAGCCCCAGCGGGTGAACTCACCCTCCCCTCCGGCAACCGGCATGTCGAGGGCAAGGCAGAGGTCGCGATAGCCCTGCCTGTCCTCCGGCGCGACCGGCTCCTCGAACCAGGCAACGCCGAGCCGCTCCAGTTCGCGCCCGAGCGGTATCGCTTCCCGTGCCGTATAGGCATGGTTCGCATCCACCATCAGACCAATATCGGGGCCAATAGCACCGCGGACAGTCTCGACCAACGCGATGTCCTCTTTCACGCCGCGCCCGACCTTCATCTTCATCGCCTTGTAGCCGGCTGCGCTGATCGCCGCGCTCTCGACAGCGAAGCGCTCCTTCAGGTCAGGCACCCTCTGCAACATCATGCCGTAGCCATAGACCTGGATACGGTCCCGAAAGGCACCGCCGAGCAACCGGTAGACCGGCACGCCGTGGATCTTGCCGGCCAGATCCCAGAGCGCGATATCGACGCCGGAGAGAGACTGGATCGGCATGCCCTTCTGGCCGTGATCTCGCAGAAGGTTGTAGACCTTGTGCCAGATCACCTCGCGCTCAAGCGGGTCCATGCCGAGCACCATCGGCTGGATCACGCGCTCAACGATGGCCTTGTTGGCGAAAGCGATATCGCCGCCACCGAAACACTCGCCCCAGCCAACCAGCCCCTCGTCGGTCGTGATCTCCACCAGATGGGTGGTGCGCTTCAGGTAATATTGCTGGGAATAGCCGAGCTCTTCATCGAGATCGTACTGGAGCACATGGCTCCGGATGCCTGTGATCTTCATACCCGGCAGCCCCGCATTGTTGCCAACACGGGAAGCCTAGATCATCCGGGATCGCCCGGGCCATGGCCTTTTCACGGAACGATCCAACTCCCGGCGTGAGGCGGCCGTGCCGGGCCGCCTCATGTGCCGGATCAGGACGGAACGTCGTAAGCGGTAATCGTCATGTCCGCCGCTTCCTCGCGCAGCGGAATGATCGCCTGATAGGCGTCCGAAGCGTACCAGGCTTTCAGGTCCTGCATGCTCGGGAAGGAGGCTATGCCCGTCGCCTGATGATTGGCATTACCGCCGGTAAGAACTTCCCCGACCTTGCCGCGCATCACCATTTCACCGCCAAACGGCTTGAAGGTTTCCGCGGCTTGCTTTGAGTAGTCCTGCATCTTGGCCGGGTCCTTGACTGCAACCACAGCCACAAAAAACGCCGTCATGAATATCTCCTCATTCCCTGAACGCTCGACAGAACTTGCCGGGCACGTTATGTACAGAAGTGGATAAAACACGCGTCCATCGTTTTGTCCACTGCTGTATAAATAATATTTTCGTGAGTGATTTTGGCCCGACCGAGCAAATTTGACCGAGACGAAGCCGTCGATACGGCCATGGAAATCTTCTGGCGTGAGGGCTATGAGGCCTGCTCCGTCAAGGCGCTTTCCGAGCGTCTCGGGATTACCCGGTCAAGCTTCTACAACGCGTTCGGTAGCCGCGAGGATCTGTTCCGCGAGGCTCTTGCCCTCTATGGCGAGCAATCGCCCGACAGCGCGTTCGCAAGCGAGCCGTCCTCCGCCGGTAGTGTCAGGCGGCTGATCACGAACACGTTCCGCGCCGCCTGTAGCGCCCGCGCCGCCGATCCCGACGCCAAGGGCTGTTTTGCGGTGAAAAGCGTGGCTGAACTCTGCAATCGGGACGAAGCGCTCGGCCCGATGCTTGATGAGATCGTCCAGGCCAATGTCGCACGGCTGGAACGCCTGCTCGAATTCGGCAAGGCAACCGACGAGCTTCCCTCAACCCTCGACAGCCACGCCACCGCGCTCGCGCTCAAGACAGTGCTGGTCGGTCTCAATGTCGTCTGCAAGGTGATCCGCGAGGAGGAGGAACTCTGGCTCTCCGCCCGCACCGCCCTCAAGGCTCTCGACCTGCTTGAGGAAGATACCGCGGTGTGATGTGAACGTTACCCGCGGGCGGCCCGGGCACTGCGCCGGGTTGCCAGAAGCAGGTTTGTCTCCGAACTGGCGATGCCTTCGATCAGCCGGATGCGGCGTAGCACATCGTCAAAATCCGTCAGGGTCTCGGCGCCGATCTCGGCAATCAGATCCCACTTGCCGTTCGTACTGTGCACCGCGCCAACCTCACCGATGCCGGTGAGTTGGCGCACTACGTTCTCCGTCCCGCGCCCCTCGATTTCGATTAGCATGATGCCGCGCACGGGCATTTCCGTCGCGTCCCCGCGCAGCACCACCGTATAGCCGAGCACATGGCCGTCACGCTCCAGCCGCTCCAGCCGGCTGCGCACCGTGGCACGCGAGACCCCGACCGTGCCGGCAAGCTCGGAAATACCCGTACGGCCATTCCGGCGCAGCGCGGCGATCAGTTTCTCGTCAACAGCATCCATTTTCAGATCGCCACATTTAAGTTATCATTTTGATCATATCATGGATCAAATTGCGCAAATTGCCATCTATTTTGCGCCAGAGACTTGCCCGCATACTGAATACAGTTCGTGCCGGGCAAATCAACCGTGCACATTCATGGAGCCAAAAATGACCGATCGTCGTTCCTGTGTTCTTGTTGGCGCCCCCGTTCAGATCGGTGCGGGCCAGCCGGGTTGCATCATGGGGCCGGACGCATTCCGCACGGCTGGACTTGGCCGGGCGCTGGAAAGTCTTGGCCATTCCGTCGAGGATCTCGGGAATTGCACCGCTGCCGCGCTTCCGGAACGCAGTCATCCGAACAAGGCGATCAAGAACCTGACGGAAACCGCTGGCTGGGTGCAGACCCTCACCGAAGCCGCCTATCAGGCGAAGCAGAACGGCCGCACGCCGATCTTCCTCGGCGGCGACCATGCGCTGGCGGCCGGCACGCTTCCGGGCATCGCCAAAGCCGCCAAGGAAGAAGGGCGCGAACTCTTCGTGCTCTGGCTTGACGCCCATACCGACTACCACGACCTGAACAGCACCGAGAGTGGCAACCTGCATGGCGTGCCGGTCGCCTATTTCACCGGCCGGGACGGCTTCGATAGCTATTTCCCTCCTTTGGAAGTGCCGGTGAAGCCCGAGAACATGACCATGATGGGCATCCGCTCCGTCGATCCGGCGGAACATCGCGAATTGCTGGACCAGCCAATCGAAGTGATCGACATGCGTGCCATCGACGAGCATGGCGTCAACACACTGCTCAAGGATTTCCTGGCGCGGGTCGAAGCGGCGGACGGCATCATTCATGTCAGCCTCGACGTCGATTTCCTCGACCCTGAAATCGCGCCGGCCGTCGGCACCACCGTTCCCGGCGGTGCGACTTTCAGGGAGGCGCATCTGATCATGGAGAAGCTGAACGATTGCGGGCGCGTCGGCTCCCTTGATCTGGTCGAACTGAACCCGTTTCTCGACGAGCGCGGCAAGACCGCGCGCCTCATGGTCGACCTGGCCGCGAGCCTGTTCGGCCGCAAGGTCATGGATCGCCCGACACGTTCTTTCTGAGCCTTGGCCTTTCTGATACCCCGAACCACGGAGACAATCATGGCAAACGCCGCAGACTTCATCGCCACCGAACAGCGCCTCGGCGCACACAATTACAAGCCGTTGGACGTGGTACTGTCCCGAGGTGAAGGCGTGCATGTCTGGGACGTGGACGGAAAGCAGTATCTCGACTGCCTGTCCGCCTATTCGGCGGTCAATCAGGGTCATTGCCACCCGAAGATCTTCGAGGCGATGGTCGAGCAGGCGAAACGCATCACCCTGACCTCCCGCGCCTTCCACAATGACCAACTCGCCGGTTTCTACGAAGACATCGCCCGGCTGACCGGCTCCCACAAGGTGCTGCCGATGAATTCCGGCGCCGAAGCGGTCGAGTCCGCCATCAAGGCCGTACGCAAATGGGGATACGAGCAGAAGGGCGTCGAGGAGAACCAGGCCGAGATCATCGTCTTCTCCAACAATTTCCATGGCCGCACCATCGGCGTCGTCGGCTTCTCCACCGATCCGGTCGCGCGCGGTGGCTTCGGCCCCTTCGCACCAGGCTTCCGGGTGGTCAAGTTCGGCGACATCACGGCGTTCGAGCAGGCTATCACGCGGAACACCGTGGCCGTGCTGATCGAACCGATCCAGGGCGAGGCCGGCGTGATCATTCCGCCCGCAGGCTACCTGAAGCGGATGCGGGCGCTCTGCACCGAGCACAACATCACGCTGATCCTGGACGAAATCCAGTCAGGCCTCGGCCGGACCGGCAAGATGCTGGCGGAAGAGCATGAGGAGATCGAGGCGGATGTGACACTGGTCGGCAAGGCGCTGTCCGGCGGCTTCTATCCGGTCTCCGCCGTGCTTTCGAACACCGAAGTGCTCGGCGTGCTGCAACCGGGCCAGCATGGCTCCACCTTTGGCGGCAACCCGCTGGCTTGCGCCATCGCCCGGGCCGCGCTCGACGTGCTGGTGAGCGAGGGCATGATCGAGAATTCCGCCGAGCAAGGCTCTTATTTCAAGGCCGGCCTGGAAGACATACGCTCCAACGCGGTCAAGGAAATCCGCGGACGCGGCCTGATGCTGGCCGTTGAGCTACAACCGGAAGCGGGCGGCGCCAAAAAATACTGCGAGGCCCTGAAGGATCGCGGCATTCTGGCGAAAGACACGCACGAACATTCGATCCGCATCGCCCCGCCGCTGGTCATCACCCGCGATCAGGTCGACTGGGCGCTGGAGCGTTTCCAGGACGTGCTGACCAACCTTCACTAAGCGGCGTACGCACCACGCGCCAGCATCCGGAGTCCGAACAGACCCGGCTCCGGATGCCTGATGCGATAGACAGGAATGGCGGCGAGATAGTCCGCCATCCGACCGTCCCCGACGAAATGCGCCCGAAACAGATCCTCCCGGAAATCGGCGCCTATATGTCCCAGAACGCCGCCGTTCAGATAGACACCGCCGCGTGCCCCGACCGTGAGAGCGGCGTTAGCGGCAACAGCGCCGAGGAAGGATGAAAACCGGTCCAGCGCCTCCCGCGCCACCGGGCAGTCCGTGTCCGCCAGCCTTGCCGTGACGTCCTCACCACATACCACCCGCACCCCGGCACCGTTCTTTTCCGCGATGGCATTGAACAAAGCCGCAAGCCCCGCGCCGGAGAGCACTGATTCCGCCGAGACGGGACCGTTGCGGCGGAGCATCCGGTGAAGCTCGGCTTCCGCCTCGTCCCGGCAGGGCAAATCGACATGACCACCCTCGCCATCAAGGATCGTCCAGCCTCGCTCTGCAGGAACCGCCGCACCGACTCCAAGCCCGGTGCCCGGACCGAGCACGAGTTTTGGTGCTCCTTCGTTGTTCTCACCGGCCTGAACTATCTGTAGATCCTCACCCGAGAAGTAAGGCAACGCCGCCGCGACGGCGGAAAAATCATTCATCAGCCGGAAACGGCCCCAGCCGTAGCGCTCCGCAACGGCGCGGCGGGAAAAGCTCCAGGGACAGTTGGTCAACCGACACCGGTCGCCGGATACGGGACCTGCCACGGCCAGAAGGGCGGAGACCGGTCGGGCCGTAGCAGGCAAGCCGTCAAGATACTGATCGAGAACGGATTCCAGTCCCGGATGATCCGCTGTCCTGAATCGGGCCTCGGCTTCGATGGACGTGCCGTTTGTCAGCGCAAGGCGCAAGTTCGTCCCGCCGAGATCGCCGATCAATATCCTTGCCGTCATGCACTACCGGTCGCGCGCAGCGCGAGCCGTCCCTTTGAATTTCACACTCACGGGGTACCGGAAGCCGACATTCTGTGCAACCGGGACGCAGTAACAGCTCCCGGCCCGACTGCCGGCCGGGCAGAGCTGCAGGCTTTGACATTGCCGGAGATTGCAGGCTCCTGACGGAGGCGTGATTTCACAGGACGGGCCGGAACAGGCATATGCATAACCTTGGTGAACGTGGGAAATACCAATGGAAAGTATCTATTACGTCCTCTCCTGGGCCTGTCATCGGCGGTGCAAGCATTGCTACGAAGACAAGTTCCGCCCCTATGTCCGTGACGAGCTGAAAGCGGTCGTTGGCGCAGCGCAGGAGAATTTCCCGCGGATCATCGCGAACCTTCCTGAACGCCTAACCTACCTCGACCTCGAGCAACCGGACGACAATGCGCCCGGCGGCTATGTCGAGCGAAACAGCCGGATCATCGTCTCCGGCGGCGAAGTCCTGATCGACCCCATACGGGAGACCATCCTCTACCCCGCGCTGGAAATGATCCGCGACAAATACAAGGAGCAGGGCGGCGTCAGGCTGGTGGTGCAGACCACTGGCGACCTCCTCACCGAGAAGATCATCGACGAGCTGCTTGAACGCGGCATCTACATGATCTCCGTCGCCGGGATGGACGATTTCCATGTCGGCATGGAGGGCGAGAAGCGGGTTCCGCTACAGGAGCGGCTAACCCAGTGGTTCAAGGCCGCCGGCATGCGCGATTTCGTGCACGAGCCGTCCGAACGTGCCTGGGACGATGACGGGCCGGCCTTTTCCTTCTTCGGCGCGACCGAGGATGCCTGGATCGGCAAGATCTGGCCGCGCGGCCGGGCCTGGAAGAACGGGCTTTCGAAAGCCACCATCAACGACAATTTCTGCAATGTCTGGTCCGGCGGCCTGAATTTCCTGAATCGGCGCTATTCCGGCTCCGAGGTCTCCATCGACCCGAACGGGGATGTCTTTCCCTGCTGCCTGAAAACCAAGGCGCCGCTTGGCAACCTGACGGAAGAGCCGCTGGAAGATATCATCGACAGCCTGGTCGGCCATCCCGCCTTCGAGGCGATCTCGATGGGCCATCCAGAACGCATGGGCATCGCCCACGGCTGGGATGTCGAGACCTTCCTGAAGAAGTCGGAGACCATCACCGTGAAAGGGGAGCCCTATCGCAACCTTTGTATCGGCTGCGACCGGTTCCATACCGAAGTACTGGCCGGCGTGCTAGAAACGGCAAGGCACCAACGACTGTCCGCCAGGAGCCAGGACGCGGCCGACTAGCGCGGACCGCTCGTCGCCAGCAGGACTGTGTAGACGCTTTTTGTCGCGGTGATGAAAAGCCGGTTCCGCTTCGGCCCTCCAAAGCAGAGGTTCGAGACGACTTCCGGAACAAGTATCTTGCCGATCAAGTCGCCGTCCGGCGTGTAGCAATGCACACCGTCCGCCGCACTGGTCCAGATCTTCCCCTTATTGTCGAAGCGGAACCCGTCGAAGACACCGGCCTCGCATTCGGCAAAGACATCGCCGCCCCGGAGCCGGTTATCGTCCGTGACGTCGAACACGCGAATATGCTTCGGCGCGCCCGGATAGCGCGTCGCCCCGCTGTCCGCGATGTAGAGCTTCGTCTCATCAAGCGAGAACGCGAGACCGTTCGGGCAGGTGAAATCGTCCGTGACCTGAGTGATCGCGCCTGTCCCACCGTCGATCCGGTAGACGTGCTGCCCGCCGATCTCCTCCTCGCCTTCGAAACCCTCATAGTCGGATTCAATGCCGTAGGCTGGATCCGTGAACCAGATCGATCCGTCCGATCTCACAACCACGTCGTTCGGGCTGTTGAAGCGTTTTCCTTCGAACCGGTCGGCAAGCGTCTCGATAGAGCCATCGTGGTTCATGCGCGTGACACTCCGGCTGCCGTGCTCGCAACAGATCACCCGGCCCTCGCGATCAAGGGTGCTGCCGTTCACATTGGCGCCCTCGTTGATGCGGAACTCGCCGACCGCGCCGCTGCATTCGTCCCAGCGCAGGCGGCGGTCGTTCGGGATATCACTCCAGATGAGCGACTTGTAGGCCGGGACATAGACCGGCCCCTCGGTCCATTTACCGCCGGTCCAGATCTGCTCGACGGTCTCGATCGCCTTGACGCATCGGCGGAAACGATCGTCACGGATCTCGTAATCGCTCGCACTCATTGTTGTTTTCTCCCCGCATGAAACCCCGGTCTTCCCATTGTCTTCACAAATCGGCAGGCTCGCTATGACAAAAGAAAATGCATTGGGGGGAACAATGGAACACCGTTACGACGCAAACGCGCTCACGGCCTTCGCCACAGGCCTGTTCGAAGCCGCGGGTCTCGATCGAGACAAGGCAAGTACAATCGCTCCCCTGCTCGTCGAAGCCGATCTTATGGGCCATACGACCCACGGCCTGCAGCTCTGCGCCCCTTATCTGAAAGCGCTTGAGGACGGCACCATGCGCAAGGAAGGCGGCCCGGAAGTGCTGAGCGACCGGGGCGCCGTGGCGACCTGGGACGGCCGCCGCCTGCCCGGCGTCTGGCTCACTGCCCGGGCGGTGGATCAGGCCGTCGAACGGGCGAAACTTTACGGCACCGCGGGCATCGCAATCCGGCGCAGCCACCACATCGCCTGTCTCGCAGTCTTCCTTGAGCGGGCGACGCGGGAAGGCTGCATGATGCAGATCACCTCTTCCGATCCGGCCGTTGCCAGCGTCGCTCCCTATGGCGGAACCGAGCCTCTCTTTACACCGGACCCAATTGCGGTCGGCATCCCCACCGGCGGCGATCCGATCCTGATCGACACCAGCGCCTCGATCACCACGAACGGGCTGACCGGCCGGTTGCACAGCGAGGGAAAGAAGCTTCCCGGCAAATGGGTTCAGGATGCGGACGGCATGGCAACCGACGACCCGGGCGCCCTCTTCACCGACCCGCCGGGCACGATCCTGCCCATCGGGGGCCAGGAATACGGGCATAAGGGATATGGCCTTGCCCTGATGATCGAGGCACTGACGCAGGGGCTCGCCGGTCATGGCCGTGCGGACCCCGCTGACGGCTGGGGTGCCGGCGTCCATATACAGGTCTCCGATCCAACCGCCTTCTCCGGCAGAGACGCCTTTAACCGGCAGATCGACCATATCGTCGCGAAGTGCCTCGCCAACAAACCGGCTACTCCCGGGACCCCAGTGCGCCTGCCCGGGCAAAGTGCGATCCAAAAGCGCCGCGATGCGCTGGAAAACGGCATCCAACTCTATCCGGGCATCATCGAGGCATTGCAACCATGGGCCCAAAAATACAATGCCACCTTGCCTTCAGCCTCTGCACCCGCATAGCGCGGACCACAGCGCGCAGCGCTCAACCAAGCATGTTGCAATGCGGAATAATAACATGGGAATACGATCCCAAGTTCTTGCAATGACAATTTGACCCTGCAATGCTGCCGTTCCTAATCGGTCAGGACAGTCAGTCCGACGGAAGCGAAGCGCCCAATCCCATCCTCACCTCGCCTCGCTACCTAGAAACCGGCCTAACGAACAGGAGTGGACATGAAAAGATTTGTTGCAGCTTCGGCGCTATCGCTGGTGGCTTTGGCTTCGGCAACCCCGGCAGCCCTCGCCGGCAAAGCCGACGACACGCTGAACATTGTCTGGGAACGCGAACTGGAGAATGTCGACAGCTATTTCAACACTGCGCGTGAAGGCATCATCGTCTCCCGCATGACTTGGGATGCCTTGTTGTACCGCGATCCGGCGACGATGGAATACAAGCCGCTGATCGCGAAATCCTACAAGTGGGTCGACGATACCACACTGGAATTCGAACTGAACGAAGGCCTCACCTTCCACAATGGCGAAGAGCTTGATGCGGACGATGTGGTGTTCACCTACAACTGGGTTGCCGACCCGGCCAACGGTGTGAAAACCCAACGCAATGTCAGCTGGATCAAGGGCGCGAAGAAGCTTGGAAAATACAAAGTCCAGGTGATGTTGAAAGCGGCGTTCCCGGCCGCTCTTGAATTCGTATCGGGTGCCGTCTCCATCTACCCGAAAGATTATTACGAGAAGGTCGGCCCTGACGGCATGGCACTGAAGCCGGTTGGCTCCGGGCCGTACAAAGTCACCGAACTCGAGCCTGGCCGTAAGATTGTCTGGGAAAAATTCGACGGCTACATGCAGGGCAGCCCCAAGGGTACGCCGACAATCGGCAAGATTGTCCAGCGGACCATTCCGGAACGCAACACGCAGATCGCTGAATTGCTCTCCGGACGTGCGGACTGGATGTGGCGGGTTCCCGCCGATCAGGCAGATCGCCTGAGTTCCTCGGGCCGCGTCCAGATTGTCAACGAGCAGACCTTCCGCATCGGGTACATCACCATGGATGCGTCGGGAACGACCGGCGACACACCGCTGAAAGACGTACGCGTGCGCCAGGCTATCTCCCACGCGATCGACCGTGAAGGAATCGTCAAGGCTCTGGTCCGGGGTAAGTCAGCTGTCGTTGATTCTGCCTGCTTCCCAAGCCAGGTCGGTTGCACGACCGAAGTGCAGAAATACGCCTATGACCCGGCCAAGGCCAAGGCTCTGCTGGCGGAAGCCGGATATCCGGATGGGTTCAGCATTGACTTTTATGCCTATCGCAACCGGGACTATGCCGAAGCCATGGCCGGTTTCCTCGGCCAGGTCGGCATCAAGACCAACTTCAACTTCCTGAAATACGCGGCCCTGCGTGACAAGATCCGGGCCAAGGAAGTGCCGATGGCCTTCATGACCTGGGGCTCCTACTCGATCAACGATGTCTCGGCGATCACCAGCAACTTCTTCACCCACGGCAAGGACGATCTCGCCCTTGATGCGGAGGTTAAGGAATATCTGGTCAAAGGAGACACCACCGTCGATTTGGCTGTGCGCAAGGAAGCCTACGGCAAGGCTCTGAATCTGATTTCAGAGAAAGCCTATTGGCTGCCGCTCTGGTCGTACAACACCAACTACGCTTTCTCGAATGATGTGAACTTCACCCCGACCTCCGATGAGATTCCGCGGTTCTTCACAGCTTCCTGGAAGTAATCCGAACACTTTTTGGCCCCGCTCCCACGCTGTGGGGGCGGGGCTTATAACAAGGGCCGGGACGTGCTCGATGCACCGGAACCCGGCCTTACCGGATATTGAGATATGCTGGTCTACACCCTGAAACGATTGTTTCTGGCCTTTCTCGTCGCGCTGACGGTTTCGGCCATAACCTTCTCTCTTACATACCTCGCGAGCGACCCGGCAACGGCCATGGCCGGCGAAACCGCGAGCGACGCAGATATCGAATATATTCGGACACTGTATGGCTTTGACCGGCCAATCACCGTTCAGTATCTGGAATGGGCCGGGAGAGCGATCCAGGGAGATTTTGGCGAGAGCTTCTACTTCAAGCTTCCAGTATCTACGCTGCTGTTCGAGCGCCTGCCCGTATCCATGATCCTGGGCGTATGCGCGATCAGTTTCGCGATCATCCTTTCGATCCCGCTCGGCGTGCTCGCAGCCATCCGTCCGAACAGCTTTCTCGACCGGATGGCGCTCGGCATTTCGGTTGTCGGACAGGCCATGCCAAGCTTCTGGTTAGCACTGCTGCTGATCTTGATCTTCGGGGTCAATCTCAATCTTCTGCCGATCACCGGATCCGAGACCTGGAAGCATTTCATCCTACCGACGATCGTGCTCGGCTATTACGCAACACCGGCCATCATGCGACTGACCCGGACAGGGATGCTCGAAGTGCTCGGATCCGATTATATCCGCACGGCCCGGGCCAAGGGCTTGTCCCTGCCTGTCATCCTCTTTAAGCATGCCCTGCGTAATGCGGTGATCCCTGTGGTCTCCCTCGCAGCCGTCCAGTTCGGCTTCATGCTTGGCGGCTCGATCGTTATCGAGAGCATCTTCGCTCTGCACGGGGCCGGCTACCTCGCTTGGGAATCAATCGGCCGGAACGATCTGCCCGTTGTGCAGGCCGTCGTGCTGGTTTTCTCGCTTTTCTACATCGTCCTGACATTTCTCTCGGATCTGCTGAATGCCTGGCTCGATCCGCGCATCCGGGTGGGCTAAGACAATGACCACAACAATCGCAAATCGAGGCCTGCCCGCCGCCGAAGACATTGTCGGGCCGACGCCGGGACAACAGATGCGCCGCCGCATTTTCGGCCATTATGGCCTTCTGTTCGGCGGCACCATCCTCGGCATCATGTTCCTCATGGCCATTCTGGCTCCGCTCATCGCGCCGCACGACCCTTACCTCCAGGAGCTGCTCGGACGCATGCAGCAACCGGTCTGGATGAGTGGAAGTTGGGACCATATCCTTGGCACGGACCATCTGGGCCGGGATTTTCTTACCCGCCTGATGTACGGCGCCCAGATCTCACTGCTGATCGGTTTTGCCGCCGCCCTCATCTCCGGCGTCATTGGTACCGCCCTGGGAGTCGCGGCCGGCTACTTCGGCGGCCGTGTGGACATGGTCGTCACCTTCCTGATCACGGTTCGCCTGTCCATGCCGGTGGTTCTGGTCGCCCTTGCTGTGGTTGCCCTGATCGGCGGATCGCTGACAGTCGTTATCAGCGTTCTCGGACTACTGCTCTGGGATCGTTTTGCGGTCGTTATGCGCTCCGCTACCATGCAGATCCGGCAGATGGACTATGTCGCAGCGGCAAAGGCGGTCGGTTGCTCGACCCCCCGCATCCTGTTGACCGAGATCCTGCCGAACATCGTGAATAGCCTGATCGTGGTTGTGACTCTGGAAATGGCGCATGCCATCCTGCTTGAAGCGGCACTGTCCTTCCTCGGCATGGGCGTCCAGCCGCCAATGCCTTCCTGGGGGCTGATGGTCTCCGAGGGCAAGGAGCAGATCTACTTCGAGGCCTGGATGATCACCATTCCAGGCATCGCGCTGTTCCTCCTCGTGCTGGCAATCAATCTTGTTGGCGACGGTATCCGTGACGTTACCGCGCCGGAGCACAGGAATTGATGCAAGCCCCCCGAATTACCCTAGATGGAGCGACGCATGTCAGCCGTTCTTGAAATCAGCGGCCTTACGGTCGACATCCCGGTCGCGGCGGGCGATCTGCATGCCGTGCGCGGCATCGACTTCTCGGTCGACAAGGGCGAAACGCTCTGCATCGTCGGTGAGTCAGGCTGCGGCAAATCTCTGACGTCCCTGTCCATCATGGGACTGCTGCCCAAACGGGCGAAGATCAACGCGGACAAAATGCAGTTCACCGGGACTGATCTTCTCAGTCTGAAAGAACGCGAGTTGGCAGCCATTCGCGGAAACCGGATGGCGATGATCTTCCAGGAGCCAATGACCTCGCTGAACCCGGCCTACACTATCGGCAACCAGCTGATGGAACCGTATCTCCGGCATAAAAAATCCAGCGACAAGGAAGCTCGCGAGCGCGCGATCTACCTGCTGGAGCGGGTTGGCATCACGGCCGCAGCCAGTCGTCTCTCGCAGTATCCGCACCAGCTTTCCGGTGGCTTGCGCCAGCGTGTGATGATCGCCATGGCGCTGATGTGCGACCCGGAACTGATCATCGCGGACGAGCCGACCACGGCGCTCGACGTCACCATCCAGGCGCAGATCCTGCACCTGCTGGCGGAGCTGCGGAACGAGTTCAACTCAGCCCTGATCCTGATCACCCACGACCTCGGCGTTGTCGCCCGGGTCGCGGACAAGGTGGCTGTGATGTATGCGGGCAAGATCGTCGAGGCCGGCACGGTCGAAGAAATCTTCAATCAGCCACTGCACCCTTATACGCAGGGCCTTATCAATTGCATTCCAGTGCCGGGCAAGACCGCGCGCGGCTCCCGCCTCGGCTCCATACCCGGCATCGTTCCGACACTGATCGGCGACATCAAGGGATGCAGCTTCCGCAACCGTTGCGGCTTCGCCCATGACGCATGCGATACGAATGACCCGTTCCACACGCTGAACCCGGGGCGCGGTTACCGCTGCACCCTCGATGTGCCCGCGTGTGAAGCTAATGCGAAGGAGCTGGCGTCGGCATGACCGGACAGACCCCGCCCCCCGTCCTCGAAATGCAGGACGTCACGAAAACCTATATGATCCGCCGCGGAATCTTCAGCCCGAAGCAGCCGCTGCATGCGGTGAACGGAATCTCCCTGAAGATCAATAAAGGCGACGTCCTCGGTCTGGTCGGGGAATCCGGCTGCGGCAAGTCGACCCTTGCCAAGATTCTGCTCGGCCTCGAATTGCCAAGCTCGGGCGAGATCTTCATCGATGGAGAACCTGCCTATCAGAACGGCGACCGCACAGCTATCGCCCGCCGTATCCAGCCGATCTTCCAGGACCCTTATTCCTCGCTGAACCCGCGCAAGACAATTGGCTCGATCGTCTCGCTGCCGCTGCGCGTGCACAAAGTCGGCGATCCTTCGACATGGCGCAAAGCGGTCGAGGACATCCTCGATATCGTCGGCCTGCCGCGCCGGGTCTATGACAGCTATCCGAACCAACTATCCGGCGGTCAGCGCCAGCGCGTCGCCATCGCCCGTGCGCTTATCATGAAACCGGAAATCGTCATTTGCGACGAGCCGACCTCAGCGCTCGACGTCTCGGTGCAGTCCCAGATTCTCAACCTGCTGATGGATCTGCGCGAAGAGCTGAACCTCACCTATGTCCTGATCAGTCACAACCTGGCCGTGGTTGAGCATATCGCGACCAAGGTGGCGGTGATGTATCTCGGCCGGATCGTCGAAGAGACTGGTACTGACAAGCTATTCGAAGCTGCGCGGCATCCATACACGTCCGCTCTGCTCAGCTCCGTACTGACACCGGAACCCGGTCTCGGCGTGCCGGACAGCGGTCTCGGCATCGCCTTTCCGAACCCGATCAATCCGCCGAGCGGCTGCACCTTCCACCCGCGTTGCGCCAAGGCATTCGGTCCCTGCTCCGTGGACAAGCCGCCTGTCATCCAGGATGCAGATGGCAGCGTGGAATGCCATCTCTACGCCTGACGTCCAAAGGACGGAGCGATGCATTACCGGACTTTGTGCCCTGACGATTTCGATGACGCTCTGGCGTTGTATCGGGAATTGACCGGATCGCGGCCGGTTGCCGACGGAAATTTAGGCCGCGACCGTTTCCGGCAAATCCTCGAGCGTGACGGCACCGCAATCCACGGTGCCGAGACGGACGGACGCATAGTCTCCATGGCAACGCTCCACCTGATGCCGAACATGACTTATGGCGGCCGGCCCTATGCGCTGGTTGAGAATGTCGTGACCCTGACGGCGTATCAGGGACAAGGTATCGGACGCGGCGTGATGAACGCATTGATCGACAGGGCATGGGCTGCCGATGCTTACAAAATCATGCTGCTGACCGGACGGCGCGCCGAGGCACGAGGCTTCTATGAAAAGCTGGGGTTCGACGGTGATGAAAAGCACGGGATGATCCTGCGCCGCGCAATTTCATAGCAATCCCCCCGATGATTTTTCCCATGCAGCGTCATGCTGATGTCATGCTCCCCCGCTAAGGTTCCGGTCCCTCCTTCAGACTGCTTCCCGGAACCGTCATGTCCCTCACATTCGCGACCTACAACATCCAGTTCGGGCTCGGACAGGATGGAGAATTCGATACAGCCCGGATCGCCGACGCGGTTGCCAACGCCGACATCATCTGCATGCAGGAAGTCGTGCAGAACTGGCCTCGGGATGATTACGAAGACCAAGCGGCCAGCATCGCGGAACGGCTGAACCTGTTCTATGTCTTCGGCTCCAGCTTCAACGTGGATGGCAGCTTCCGGGACGAGAGCGGCAAAGTCATGAACCGGCGCCGGACCTTCGGCAACATGATCGCGAGCCGCTGGCCGATCACGGCCTCCCGCACCTTGCATCTGCGCAAGAAACCGTCGCCGGGCGTGTTCGACCTGCAGCGCTGTGCCGTCGAAGCCATCGTCGAGGTGCCATCGGGCCCGATCCGGGTCTACAGCACCCATCTGGCGCATCAGGCACCGTCACACCGCATGCCGCAGGTCGAGGCCTTGAGAGAATACATCTTCCGCGCCCCCTATGAAGGCGGCCCGATCGACGGCCCGCATCCGCTGCCACCGGAATCGGCTTTCGACTGGACGGAGGGTCTGGAATTCGCCCCGGCGCCGCGCTCCGCCATCCTTGCGGGCGATCTCAATTGCCGCCCGACTTCGGAGGAATACGCCCATCTCTGCGGCGAGCCCCACCCGAAGCGTGGGCGGACACGGCATTACGATCAGCTGGTCGATAGCTGGGTCGCCGCCGGAAACGGTGAAGAAGGTGTCTCGACCCTCTATAAGCGGGACGGCGACTTCAAGATTGACCATGTGCTGACGACCGACGATCTCGCGCCGAAGGTGACCAAAAGCTGGGTCGCGACCGACGAAACAGCCTCCGACCATTACCCGGTCTTTGTCGAATTCGACCTCTGACGGGCAAGGCGGGACGCGTCGGGGTCTGTAGAACGGCTCGCCTCCCATGCCTGCCTGAGGTGCCCGCCTTCGCCGTCGAACCGCTCATCCAGGGGCGTGCATTCATGCATCCGGTCCGGCCGAAAATGCCGGAAGTCCCTCCGTAACCGGCACCAGGCCGCCAGCACGGCAACCTCGGCGTAATAGATCAGTGCGATCGGCAGGATCTTACGCCGGGTCAGGCTGCCTGTATCGTCCTCATAAACCACCTGCAAGGCGCGCTCTTCCCGGATCGCTGTCCGAATCTCCGGGAGCAGGTTCAGATCCGGCGCACCCCAACTTGATGTCAGCAAAGCCTCGCTGAGCGGTGTGGCGGCATTGAGTTTGCGGGCCGCGCGTTCAGCTGCACGCTTCAACCCCGCATCGCCCGTCCGTGCCAGCATGGACAATCCGACAGAGATGGCTTCCGCCTCTTCTGTATCGAAATTGATCGGCGGCAGATCGTAGCCGCGCTGCAGGACATACCCAATGCCGGGCTCGCCCGCGATCGGTATCCGCATGGCCTGAAGCGCGGCGATGTCCCGATAGATTGTCCGCACCGAGACCTCAAGCTGTTCGGCGAGACGCGCAGCGATCACCGGAGTACGGGCGCCGCGCAGAATCTGGATAACCTCGAACAATCTGTCAGTAGGGCGCATTTACTGATGCCTTTCTTACTGAAAACTAACAAATCATTCCTGACATCATGTTGTCAGTAGGAAATTGATACGAGTTTGGCCGCCCCATTATCCCCTCGAGGAAATGCCGCCATGCTCATCAGTCTGCCCGCGCCGTCGCCACGCCTCAGGGGCGTCGGCCTTGTCGGCATCTCCGTCCTGTTCTTCAGCACAGCCGGGCTGTTCACGAAAGGAGTGCCGGAGGACGCCTGGACCATTGTCTTCTGGCGCGGTCTGGCAGCGGCCGGCTTCACTCTCGGCTATCTTCTGACGACCAGCGGCTTGCGACGGGAGCTTGCCAGCTTCGGCTGGCCCGCCCTGTTCGTCAGCCTGCTCGGAGCGAGCGGATCGGCCGCCTTCATTTCTTCCTTCAAACTCACCAGCATCGCCAATGTCGCCCTGATCTACGCCACCGTGCCGTTTCTGGCCGCGATCCTTGCCTGGATTTGTCTGCGGGAGCGGCCGACGACGAGAACACTCCTTGCCAGCTGCGCCACACTTGCAGGGGTTCTGATCATCTTTGGTGGATCCATCGGCGGCACAAGTCTGACAGGTGATCTGCTGGCACTCTGGATGACGATTACCCTCGCGGGCTCAATGGTGCTCTATCGTCGATGGCCCGAGACGCCTGCGGGGATACCCTCGGCTCTCTCTTCCATCGTGCTGCTTCCCGCCGCGCTGCTCGCAGCCACCCCACTCGATGCCGCGCCCGAATACATGCCTGCCATGGCCGGTTTCGGTCTCGTCTTCGCGGTCGCCTCGATCACGTTGATGGCCGGCGCACGGCTGCTGCCGTCCGCCGAGACCGCACTGCTCAGCGCTCTGGAGACACCCGTGGCGCCGCTGCTGGCATTTCTGTTTCTGGCTGAAGTGCCCCCGACGGCGACCTTTATCGGTGGCGGCGTGATCCTGTCGGCCATCCTCTGGTCCCAATGGCCCCGGAGATAGCCCTAAGCATCAGGTCCCGGCGCGCTTGCGCCGTGCGACCGCTTCGCGGTGCGCGATGTAGGAAATGCTGCCGACAATGATCGCGGCCCCGATCCAGGTGAAAATCTCCGGCACCTCGCCGAAAATCGCGAAGCCGATCAGGGCGGACCAGACCAGTTGCACGAACTTGATGGGCTGGATCGCCGACATCTCCGCAACCTTGAAGCCTTGCGTCATCAACAAATGCCCAAACGTCGCCAAACCTGCCGTGACAAAAACCAGAGCGAGTTCTTCGACAGTCGGTGCGCGCCAGACATAAAGGGCAGGAATGAAGGTGAAAATGGTCACGAAAACCGACAGGTAGGCAACCACTGCGGCGCCCGTTTCCGTCACCGTCAGTTTCTTGGCGACGATATCGGCGCAGGCAAAGATTGGGGCCGCGAGCAGCATGGCGATTGCGCCAGGATCGACCACCTCGAAACCCGGCCGGATGATGACAAGAGCGCCGAACAACCCGATCACGATGGCAACGATGCGGCGCAAGCGGATGACCTCGCCGAGGAACAGGGCGGCCAGCAGCGTGGTATAGACCGGCGCCGTGAAGCCCATGGCCGTCACTTCCGCCAGCGGCATGCGCGACATGGCATAGAACCAGAGCAAAACGCCGGAGCCATGCAGGATGCCGCGCAGCGCATGCATCGGCAGCTTGGCTCCCCGCAGATCCGATGGCCGCAGCTTCAGAAAGAACGGCGCCATGAAGAGCAGCGCGAAGGCATAACGCAGGAACCCGGTCTGGATCGGATCCAGCGTGGCGCCGACATAGCGCACGATTGCCATGAAACAGGAGAAGACCAGCCCCGAGAGGGCGATCCAGATCATGCCCTGAACATTGGGCGGAATGGCGTTAAAGCGGGATCTCAGATCCCTGAAGACGATCAAAGGCATATTGGCCATTTGGAAATAATCACGGACCTATAATTACCATTACTCCTGCAAAGGGAAATGACAAAGGCCACTTCGCGGCACCGCTATCGGTGGATACCGGCACGAGACTCATCCAAACGTTATGCCTCTTCCTCGGCCGACAACAAATGCAGACGGGCCTTCTGGGCTCCCCGGATATGTTCCCGCATCAGACGCTCGGCACTTTCCGGGTCTTTATCCGCAATTGCCTGAACGATTGCCGCATGTTCGGCTTTCGCCGCATCGGATCTGCCCTGCACACGCATCGTGGTTGGCCCCAGCAACGCCATCGCGTCCTGCAGGACATTCAGTGTCTTGAGCAGGTATCTGTTGTGAGCGGCATGATAGAGGCTGGTGTGGAAGCGGCGGTTATGTCCGGCCACTGCCGCGGGAGGGCCTTCACCGGCGGGATCGATCGAGACAATTTCCTGAAGGATCGACACTTCCGCTTCCGAGGCACGGTGAGCGGCAAGACCGGCAGCGGTGCCTTCCAGCACCTCTCGCATGAAATAGAGTTCCATCACCGCCTGATGATCGAGTTCCGAGATCACCATCCCCCGATAAGGCGCGAAGCTGAGCAAACCGTCCGCTTCCAGGCGTCGGAAAGCCTCGCGCACCGGCGTACGACTTACATCAAGGCGCGCCGCCATCTCGCTTTCCCGGACCCTTTGGCCCGGCTTCAGCTCGCCGGACCGGATTGCGTCCTTCAGCTTCAGATAGGCAGTTTCTCCCCGCGGCTCACCCGCAGGCGCCGCATCGCCATCCTTCGCCATCCGCTTACGCGTCATAGCCGTTTCCTCCCCCACGCCGGTCTGAAGGCGCCTCCGTTATGGGACAACGATACTGGAACGCTCGCCCTGCGCCCACCCCATTGGCCACAACACGGGCAGCCCGGAAACAGACTTGTCGCTGGCCCGGCACGCCCGCCTCGGCTACGGTGCGCGTCATCTTGTCTGGAGGGAACCCAACGCGATGCCTTACGTCTATCCGATCCCCAACCTGCTGCCGCCCGAACTGGTCACCGAAATCCGGAACCGGCTAAAAGCCGAACCGGACAGCTGGGTTGACGGCGCACAGACTGCGGGCCGCGAAGCCTCCAAGAAGAACAATCAGGAGCTTGCGTCGGACAGCGCACTTCGCGTGCAGATTTCGGATGCGATCACGACGGTCCTGCGCGACTATCAGAGACGAGAATCCCTCCTCTTCACATTCCTCGCCGCTCCCTCGAAGATCGGCACCTTCCTGGTTTCCAGCACGGAAACCGGCGGCGGCTATGGCGATCACATGGACAACAACGTGATGAGCAAGGGAACGCCGGAGGAGCTGCGTTCCGATCTCTCCATAACGATTTTTCTGTCAGATCCGGAAAGCTATGAGGGCGGCGAGCTTGTGATCGACAGCGACATGACATTCGCACCGAGCTTCAAGATGCCGGCGGGCGGCGCGGTGCTCTATGCCACCAATTCCATCCACCGGGTGAACCCGGTGACCGCGGGCAAGCGCGACGTTGCCATTACCTGGATCCAGAGCGAGATCGCCGACCCGTTCATGCGCCAGATGAATGCCGACCTGCTGCAATGTCTGAATGCCGTATCGCAGAATGCCGAGCAGATACCTCAGCTCGCGAATTTTCTGACGCTCAAGCTGGAAAAAGTCCGGGGCAACCTGCAGAAACGCCAACGCTGAGGGGAAATCATCCGGGCTGACGATGCAGGCCGGCCGGAAGGTGTCAGACCTTCCGGTTTTTCTTCGAAGCGCCGTAAGTTCCGTCCTCGTTCTGGACCAGATCGACCACGTCGTCTTTTTGAGTCGTGCGTGGCGTGTTGCCGCCATTGCTCCGCGCGGCCTCCTTCAGCTTCTGCTTACGCGCGGCATCGAGCCGGCTCACGAGCTTGAAGCCGTACCAGATCGCCGTGATGACAGCGACGAGCACGAGGATTTTCTGAATACTGAACATATATCCGTTTTAGCGGATCGTTCCGGGAGTTCAAGACCCGGAATCGCAGTGGATCACATAGTTGACCATTCTGTGAGCACAACCGGGGCCTTCCCGTCGTCTGGCAAAGGCCGTTTTCCAGCACGCTATGTGCGCCCCGGCTAGCGGCCGCCTACACAGACAACATAGACAAAACGCCTTCCACATTACGGGAATGACCCTGCCTTTTATTGATTTGCCGACTCATGCGATCATCTCTCCACTACAAGTCTTTACAATGCCGGCGTCCCGAGCCGAAAGCACCCGAGGAGAAAGCGTATGAAAGCCGCCGAATTGTCACGCGTTGGTCCGGCCGAGGAAGTCGTGATCTGCCGCGAGGTCGCGGATGCGCCACCTCCAGGCAAGGGTGAAGCCAGCATCGAGTTGATTGCCTGCTCGATCAATCCGGCGGACATCCTCGGCATCGAAGGCAATTACGCGAGCATTCCCGAGACGCCGTCCCCGCTTGGCATTGAAGGGGCTGGCCGCGTGACCGCCGTTGGCACCGGCGTAAGAGATCTCGCCGTGGGTGACCTGGTGATGAGCCTGCACCGCGCCAACTGGAGCCAGAGCCTTACCGTGCCGGCGGCGGCCCTGGTAAAGCTCCCTGCCGAGATCGACCCGGAACAGGCGGCCATGATGAAGGTCAATGCTGCCACCGCGATGCTGATGCTGAAAAGCTACGTCACGCTGAAGCCGGGAGACTGGGTGATGCAGAATGCCGGCAATTCCGGCGTCGGCACCGACGTCATCAAGCTTGCCCGGAAGCGCGGACTCAACACGGTGAGCGTGGTCCGTCGGCACGAGCTGATCAAGCCGCTGCACGATATGGGCGCCAATGTCGTGGTTCTCGAAGGCCCCGACCTCGCCGAACGGGTTTCCGCGGCGACCAACGGAGCGGAAATCAAGCTCGGGCTGGATGCCATTGCCGGCTCCGCCGTGAATGACATGGCGGCATGCCTTGCCGAAGGCGGCGTCATCGTCAATTACGGGCTTCTCAGCGGCAAGCCCTGCACGCTGGACGCACATCAGGTCGTGTTCCGGGACATCACCCTCACGGGCTTCTGGCTGGCGAAGCTGATGCGTGGCATGCAGCCGAAACAGATCCGGGACATGTATGCCGAGCTCAGCGGTTACTTCATCGACGGTACCCTGAAGGTCGCAGTCGAAGCGCGTTACGGCCTCGACGATATCCAGAAGGCGATGGCCCACGCCAAGCGCGAGAGCCGGAGCGGCAAGGTTCTGCTGCGCCCGAACGGGTGACCTAGAGCCCGAACCTGTTCCAGAGCAGCCGCTCCTCGATGGCGGCGATCAGGGAATGGGCGAGTGATGGAGCTTCGCCGGCGGGACCGCTGAAATCGGTCCCGCGCCGCAGCCGCTGCCAGAGCGAGCGCTTGGGCCCGAAGCGGCGGAAACGGACGTCCTCGCCATAGCGTTCCCGCATAACGCCGCGCAGCTCCCCCAGACCGTCGACCAGACCTTTCTCAAGCGCCCGCGTGCCGGTCCAGACAGCCCCGCTGAACAGTTTTTCCTCATCGCCCTTCAATTTCTTGCCACGGCGAAGACGAACCATGTCCTTGAAAGAATCGTAGAGATCCTGCTGCAGGGCATCGAGATGCTCAAGATCAGCCGGTTTCTCCTTCTGGAACGGATCCAGCATGCCCTTTGACGTGCCTTTGGCGTGGACCCGGCGTTCGATGCCGAGCTTCGAGATGGCGTCCTGCATCCCGAAGCCGGCTGTAATCACACCGATGGAGCCGACGATCGAGGACGGATGCGCGATGATCTCGTCCGCACCCTGTGCAATCCAGTATCCGCCGGACGCGCAGAGATCTTCGGTGAAGGCGGTGACCGGCTTGTCGAACTCGCGGGCCAGTGCCTCGATCCGGGTCTTGATCAGATCGGACTGCACCGGAGAGCCGCCGGGCGAGTTGATTGAAAGTGCCACCGCCGTCGTCCGGCGTGACTCGAACGCTGCCCGCAGCGGCTCTTCCATCCGGTCGATTGACAGCCCCTGCCGGAAGGAGGAACTCCCGCCAATGGGGCCATGCAGGTTTACCACGGCAACTTGCGGGTCTTTCGGGCCAAACGGGTTCAGCCGCGACCAGATTGGGCGGGACATGGATGTTCTCCTCTAATGCCGCTCGCCAAGCGTCAGCTCCGCCCCGTCCAGGGCAGCAGCAACCGGCGGTGTATAGCTGCCATCCATATTGTGCAGCACGATCCCGGATGAAAGGGAAAGCGGCGTCCGCACCCCTTTACGGGCCATGACGATCACGCGTTTCGCGTCCCGGCCGGACTTTGGGTAGAGCGGGTGCACTTCAATCCCGCCGAAGCGCTTCTGCATCGGCCCCAGCATATCGGCCAGCCGGTCGGCCCGGTGTATCATGGCGAGCCTGCCCTTGTGACGAAGGGCCAGGTAGGCGGCCTCGACCCACTCGGCCAGCGGCACCTCGCCCTCGACATGGGCCGCCGCCTTCAGCGTGCTTTCCGGCAGATCCGCGCGCTCCGCCTCAAGATAGGGTGGATTGGTCACGACAAGATCGAACACGCCTTCGTCGAAGTGAGGCGGCCGCGCCTCGACCCGTCCAAGAAGCGGTGAGAAACTGTCCGCCACCCCGTTGAGGGCGGCATTGCGTTCGGCTAGATCGCGCATTTCCGGCGCCTGCTCGATACCTGTCACGGTAAGATCGGGCACCCGTGCCAGCAGGCACAGGGAAATCGCTCCGGCACCGCACCCGAGATCAAGCACACGGTCACCGTCCTGCGCCGGGGCGGATGCCGCCAGCAAAACGGGATCGACCGCAGCACGGTATCCATCGACCGGCTGAAAAAACTGCACGCGTCCGCCGAGCAGGCTGTCCTCGGTCACGGCCACTGGCACATCAATCCTCGCCGAGCTGCTCACCGAAATCCTCCAACACCCGTTTTGCCCGGGCGAAATCCTCGTCCCGCACGGCCAGGCGGCGCGGAATCGCGTTCGCGCTACCCTCGAGCACACTCATGTGACTGTCCAGCACCAGCGGCTCCACTCCCGCATCACGCAGCAGTGCACTCAGAAAAGAGAGCCGGACAATGTCAGTCGTGCGCAGCAATTCCTTCATGGACGTTCCCTGGAGCAAAATGTGTCCAGCGGGCATCGACCCGCCACATATTCCCGTGTGCGTCACCGGGAAGCGGGCGCAAGACTTGACCGCCTGAAAACCGGACCTATGCTCGCTGCGCGAATGTGAGGCGTCAAGCGACACGGAGTTTGCCTTGGGCGTGGTTGTGGATTTTGAGGATAGCGGGAAGCGCAAAGCCTCAATCAATGGTCTGACGGACCTGGTCAAGGCTGACCTGGAACGGGTCAACCAGACCATCATCGAACATATGCAGAGCCCGGTGGCATTGATCCCGCAGCTCGCAGGACATCTGATCGCCGCCGGTGGCAAACGGCTACGGCCGATGCTCACACTCGGTGCGGCGGCTCTCTGCGATTACAAGGGCGACCGGCATATCCGTCTAGCGGCCTGCGTGGAGTTCATCCACACAGCCACCCTCCTGCATGACGACGTGGTCGACGAAAGCGATCTGCGGCGCGGTCAGGAATCGGCGAACGCGGTCTGGGGCAATCAGGCCAGCGTGCTGGTCGGCGACTTCCTGTTCAGCCGTTCCTTCCAGCTGATGACCGCCGACGGCTCGATCGAGGTGCTGCGGATTCTGTCCGAGGCGTCCGCCGTGATCGCCGAGGGCGAGGTGCAGCAGCTGATCACTACGAACGACACCGAGACGGACGAAAGCGCCTATCTCGAAGTCATCCGGGGCAAGACAGCGAAACTGTTCGCCGCAGCCGCCGAGATCGGCGCCGTGGTTGCCGAACGCCCGAAAGCGGAACAGCAGGCGCTGGAAAGCTACGGCATGAACCTCGGCATCGCCTTCCAGCTGGTCGACGATGTGCTGGATTACTCGGCCCAGCAGGAAAAGCTCGGCAAAACGGTCGGGGACGATTTCCTCGAAGGCAAGATCACCCTGCCGGTGATTCTCGCCTTCCGACGCGGAGACGACGAGGAGCGCGCTTTCTGGCGCCGCACTCTGGAAGAGCTGGATCAGCAGGACGGCGATCTGGCCAGGGCCCAGGAGCTGATGGCAAAGCACAACACGCTGACCGACAGCCTCGACCGGGCGCGCCACTATGCATCCATCGCCCGCGATGCCCTTGGCCTGTTCGAAGATGGCCCCGCCAAGGACGCCCTTGTCGACGTGGTCGATTTCTGTGTCGAGCGGGCCTACTGAAACGGGCCGCTGAGAAAACATGCGCACAAGTGTAAAACAGCGCTTGATGCACTCGGGAGGCCACGCTATATAGCGGCCTCTCCTCGGTCGGGGAGTAGCTCAGCCTGGTAGAGTACTGCCTTCGGGAGGCAGGGGCCGGAGGTTCGAATCCTCTCTCCCCGACCATTTAAACCTCACTGCCTCTCCCCAATTTTCTGATCTGACTGACGTGGCCAGGGCTAGCGTTTAATGCGCTCGTCCATAATCGCCCCGCATGAAGTCCGTCTTCAGCCCAGCAAATCCAATCGCCCCTGGAGCCATATCAGGGACGGATAGGCAGCCGCCCATACCCAGACGAACCTGTTGAATCCAAACATGATGAAATTGGCGACGTGGAACGCCATGGCGAGCACCAGTCCGGCCGCAAGTGCCTCCGGTGACAGCATTGCCAGTGGAAACAGCAATTCCAGCAGGATGACGGCCCACGACATTACCCAGAGCAAGCGCGGCTGTGTGGCCCATTCTCTGGTCGCTTCGCTGACCGGATAGACGGAAAATTCAAAGACATCCCGCAGCGCCTGCCCGCTTCGCCAGTCCCGGTAGATGACCTTGGCCCAGCCGGACTTGAAGTAGGAAAACACCACCTGAAGCGCCAGGTATCCGAAGACATATTCCTGCCATTGCGCGTTCGGCATCAGGTGTACGGCGCAGAGGCATGTGATCAACAGCACGCTCAACAGATCGCTGCCGCCGTTATACGGCCCCTGAAAGCGTCTCAGAATGAACAGCGCGTTGATAAACAGGGCAACGCAGACCCATTGCGGCTGGATGCCGATAAGCAGCAACACGCTCAGCACCAGGCGCACGAAATAATGCACCCGCTCGTCTCGCAGCCCGAAGACGTGCTCCAGGCTCTGCTGGATGAGAGCGATCGACAGCAGGATTTCCGTCAGGCGGATGGCGAGTTCCAGGCTCATCGGTCGAGCGGATCGACAGTTTGATATGGCGGTGAGACGAAGGCGATGTCCCGTCTCAGACGGTCATCGTCACGGCTGACAAATACCATCCTGAAGCGGAAAAACGCAGGCATGGCCTCGCCATCGCCCTCGCCCACATCACGCAATAGATCGCCCCGCAGGCGCCGCCGGATCTCACGGCTGGCATGCTCCTCCTGTCCCTGAATGAACCGCTCGGCGCAATTCGTCAGGTAGAGCGTTTCGTTCCATCGCGCGTTCCAGAAAAAACCCGTCAGCCTGTCCCGAAACCCGAGCCGCGCCGGCCTCGGGCGGCATTCCCGCCAAATTGCGGAATCGTCTTCGGGGTTATCGAGCAGGCAAAGCTCAACGCGCGGGGACGGTCCGATCACGTCAAAGAAACGCCATGACGGAAACAGAGCGGGCAAAAGCAGTTTCAGTAATTTCAGAATAGCCAAAACCTCAGCCCGCTCCTGAAGCGCTTAGTGACACAGGTCGTACGCACATGCGTATTGCAAGTATCGACCAGATCGAGCGAAACAGGCTACCGCCAACTTACCGCTTTCGACCTAGCGCTTTCGGGTCGAGGATTTTTTATCCACGACATAGAATTTCGGCGGAACAGGCGGTGTCGTCGGCGCCGGAGGCTCGCTGAGGGCCTTGCCCATAATCGTATTGATCGCGGTGACAGGTGCCTCGATCAGGCCGCGATCACCGGTATCGACCAGAAATTCCAGAATATCCGGTGCAAGCGGTGCCGCCTGCTCGGGTTTCATATCAAAACGCACCAGCTGTTCGGCAATATCTTCGGCTGTCAGTCCAAGATACCCGTCGGCCCCGGCCTCTATCCCGGCTTCAGATCCTTCCGGAAGCCGCAGACCAATGACGCGCCCCGCCACCGGGCGCATCTCTGCATCGTGCATAGTCACACCGCTCAGGATTCCGGCCAGCACGACGCCCGGCGCCGGCGGTAGTGCGTAGGTAAAGGTGAGCACCATTTCCTGATCGCGGCTGACAAGTTGGGTGGTCAGGTTGCGGCCGATCCGCTGTGCCGGGCCGTTCAGCTTCAGCCTGCCCCAGGGCAGATTCTCGATATAGCTTATGAAAAGGCCACCGTCCGGCCCGCGCGAGATGTCCGTCACCCCGGTGATCAGGCATCCGGGCCGGTGCGGCGACCAGGCCCGCGAAAGCGTCAGATACCTGCCGACAAGATACCCGGGAAGCGGATAGGTCGGGTGCGCCTCGTCACGTTCCACCGGCGCCGCTATATTGTTGCGATCCGAGGCGGCGTCCGGCGCGGGTATATCCGCCAACAGGTCACCGTAACGCCCAAGAAGCAGGCGGTAGAAATCTTCAAAAGGGCAGGTGCGCAGCTCGTCGCCGCTGATGCCCAGATCGATCAGGCGGGCGAGATCTTCATAGACTGAATGGTTACGCGGGCTGGAGCGGCCCTGAACCCACTTGTACGCCCTGACCGGATCGTATCCTGTCTCCGGGCTAACGGATTTCAGCTTGGCGTAGAACTCCTTCTGGGTCTCGCATCCGGTGACCAGCAAAATCAGCCGGAGCTTGTCGGCGAAACTCTGAGTCACACCTTTCATCCGGTCGGAGCCTTTCAATCCAGAAACCCTTTGGAAAAATTGGAAATCAGAGGCACGCGCCTCACCCCTTATATATAGTGAACCAGCGCGATAAAATGAAGCCGCATTGTAGCATGATCATTACTAGACAGTGATAATCCCCACTATTTCCCAGAGTATTATCAATAAAAGACAATAATTAACGTGTATTTTCTTTTGATGTTTCATTCAGATTAAATACAACGAAAAATTGATAGATTGTCATTATTGGTAATTCCAAAAATTCCAAACCACTTCCAACACCTCCCGATATAGCTTGGTGGCGGCACCGTTATCTGCAGTTAGGTGTTGGCGCGGCAGGTGCGGATGTGGGATCGGCTCTACGCGGCAGTGCCAGAAGACATGGCAGAGACGGTGTCAAATTTCCATTTTCCGCTTTTCAGAAAAACGGATCCCGCAGGCCCACCTGCCCGCCACTGGCACGCCAAGGCCATGACGAGCGGCTTGGCGCCCAAGCGGCGCGCGCTAGCAATCCTCGACGCGGCGGCGCCGTAGCCCGGCCAGCTACGGCGGGAGTCGATCCGGACAAGCTTCCCGCCTATCAACACCTGCTCTAGAGCACCTGCACTGGCGAGCGCCGCTGTTTTATCGGATCAGCTTGCAGCCGCCGCGAGCAAGGAGATGGAGAAAGTACTTCCCTCACCGGGAACACTGCTCACCTTGATCGACCCGCCATGCTTTTCGACAATCTTCTTGCATTGCGCCAGGCCAATCCCCGACCCGGGCTGGCTGTTGCCACTCTCGAGCCGGGTGAAAAGTTCGAATATTCTCTTCTGATCCGCCTCGGACATGCCGAGGCCATTGTCCTCAATGGTGAAAACGTAGTGCCCGTCCACGTCGTCCCGCCGGCCCGCCACACGGATCAGCGGCGCGACGTCCTGACGGCGGTATTTGATCGCATTCTCGATCAGGTTCTGGAAAAGCCGCAGAAGCTGGATCTCGTTGCCGACGACCGGCGGCAGTTTTTCAACGTCGATACGGGTGCCGGTATCCTTGACGAGCTGAGCCAGGTTCGCCTGGACATCGGTCAGAACGGACGCGGTCGATACCGGTTTGTGTATCTTCTCACCACCGGTTGCCAGCGAATATTCAAGCAGCCCCCCGACCATACCGATCGCCTTGTCGATCGCAATGCCGGCCCGCGTCAGCAGATTAACGTCATCCTTTCCCAGCTCGTCCCTGACAGAGTGCAGCAGGAGAGAGATGTAGCCCTTCGCCGCGCCGAGCGGGTTGTTAAGATCGTGGGAAATGGCATGGGCGAACTGCTGAAGTTCCTCGTTCGACTCCTTGAGCTGGTTGGTCCGCTCACTGACCCGCTCCTCAAGCTGCGAGCGCTCCTCTTCCAAAAGGGAGGTGACATGTTTGAGACGCCTGTTGAGGATGAACATGGCGACAGAGAAACCGGACAGCAGAACGATCAGCGCTATCGTGGAGAGAATTATCCAGCGGTACTGATCCCAGACTGACAGATCAGCGAAGCGGATCTCGGCATTGGGGGGCAACCGACCGGTGGAGATATTCCATTTCTTCAGTTGCCGGTTATCATAGATGGACCGCATGTTGGTCCGGTCGGTCAATACCGGCACCGTGCCATGTATGATCGCGCTGATGTGCTCCGCCGCGACCCGCCCGACCGCTTCGCCGGATAGCAGGCGACCGCCCACGATACCGCTGCCCAACAAGGTGTCCCAAGCGGAAAAGACCGGGGCATTGGCACTGGCTGCAATGCGGCGCACAGCCTCATAGGGAATGAAACGTTCTCCCGCACCGTCCACGAAGACCGGCAGGAAAAAGATCGCGCTATCAGGAGGCAGATCAGCGACCCGTTCCTGGATCTCGGCCATGGACAGGTCCACCAGATATTCGACATCGGCGTCCGGTTCCAGTCGCGCCACCGCGGCCTCCGCCGCGCCGACACGAGTCTTGCCGATTGCCCCCGTCGTGTCCGCCACGACGAAGATGTGGCGCGGATCGGCGACCCGGAGCATCTCGGCGAACGCCTGTTCCACGTTCGCATTGTAATCAACCCGGGAAGCATCGGCGGGAGCCACGGAGCCGGCCCGGAGGTAGAGGCGCGCGGCCCCCGGGAACAGGTCCGGATTAAGGGCGAGAAACCGTCCGGCGGGGAGGCTTTCCGAAATGACCAGATCCAGGGAGGCACCGGAGAACTTTATGTCAAAAAGCTTCCGATGGGCGTCCTCGACCTGCTTCTCCGGGAAGCGTCCCGCGTCAAGATATTCCACGTAGACCTGCGCCTTCAGACCCGCTTCGTGAAGCCCGTCCCGGATCCCTTTCTCAACTGCCGCCTGCCAGGGCTGCTCCGGAAACCAGGAATTCAGGATGAGGATGGACGGTGTTATTGCGCCATCCTCGCCGCGGGACGGAACGGAGTTCACGGCGATAGCGAAGAAAGCCAGAATCGCTGACAACGCGACGAGGCGGACCGAAAGACGGCTCCCTTCGGCGAATTCTCGAGCTGGAACCGTCCGCAGCGGTCGGCGGTCGACCAGGGCGCGGGCTCTTGTCATCGGTCCACTCTCAGATTTCCCCCAAGCAAAGAAGCTTCCAGACTGAGCTTAATGAATGAGTGATTGCCAGATCGTAAACGCAGGAACGAAAACGCAGGAGTCTTTTTGCCAACTATCCGTCGGCCCGCGCTGGCGAAAACGCCATGACGCAAACACAGTGTGCGACGCTGCGACGGTGGTGTGCGCCTGCATCCCCGGCGCTTTAGTACGCTCGACCGCGATCCGCCGGGATCGGAGCGACCATCCAACCCTCACCCGAACCGCGCGAACGCGAACGGCTCCAGCAGCTTCGGCTTCTGCCCCTTCAGCACCCAATCCGCCATCATCTCCGCGACCGCGGGGGCGATGGCCCAGCCGTGGCCGGTCCAGCCGACGGCGTAGAGCACGTTTGCGTTGCCGGGCAGGCTGTCGATGATCGGGATATGGTCGATGCTTTCGGCCTCGAGATGGTTGGTATCGGCAGTCTCGATCTGCATGCCTTCAAGTGACGGGTATGTCGCCACCGCGTCGGCGACATTGAGATCGACTTCTTTCTGGATCGGCGTTCCCGTGCGCGTGGCAGGGTCCCACACACCGGGGCGGCCGCCGGAGATCATCAGACTTCCATCCGGCTCCCGCTTGAGCGAGAGCGTGCGGCTGGCATGGCCGACGAGGTGGCGCACCGGATTGTTTTCCAGCGGTTTGGAGACGGCAACGAGGAAGGTCCGGCTCCAGACCGGTAGGTCGATCCAAGGGGAAACAAGCTCCTTCACACCGGCATTGCAGAACAACAGAACCTTGCCGTCCACCAGGATTTCCTCGCCTTCCGTGGTGAGAATACCGAGCGCTTTTCCGTTCCGCTCCAGCAGCTGTTCCGCCTCGACGCCTTCGCGCAGCACCGCACCCGCTTCCTTCGCAAGGGCGGCATAGGCCAACGTGGTTTTCTCGTGAAAGGCAACGCCGTCATCCGGACAGAACAGGCCTCCGCGGATCGCCGGGGACACATCCGGCTCAAGCTCCCGGACTTCATCCGAAGACAGGACGCGGGACGGAATGCCGAGCCGGGTCTGCAGGGCCGCCCGGGCCTGTGCCGGGGCGATGTCGATCTCCCGCTCGATAAGCTGCAACTGGCCGGTCGTCTCGAAAAGCGGCTCGGTGCCGAGGGTCTCGTGCAGCGTCGGCCAGAGTGCCCGGGCCCGGACCATCAGCGGGATTTCCCTGACATCGCGCCCGTTTGCCCGCACGCCGCGCCTGCCTGGCCCGCCGGAAGCACCGGTGGCGAGCTTTCCGGCCTCGATCAGTTCGACCGCCTCGCCGCTGTTAGCGAGATACCAGGCGACGGCCGCGCCATAGACGCCGCCGCCGACAATGAGATGTTTGGACATGAGCCACTCCAGAACAGGATTGCCCTTCTCCTATAGGCGAAGACGGGCTCTCTGCGAAGCGACACCGGACAAAATGACTTATTCGAATTCCATCTGCGCGAAGACCCGCCCGGCATTCTTGGTCGCCAGTTCTTCGAACGTGTCCAGATGCCTATAGGGAGACTGGTCGACATAGTAAGCATCCGCGAGGGTGCCGCCCTTGTCGAGATGCTCCCGGATCTGCGCCCGGAGATAAACCAGGTAATCCTTCGTGTAACGTCGCACCTGATCCATGTTGGTCGGGTGGCCGTGGCCGGGAATGACATACGTCGCCTTCAGCGGCTCGAAGCCCTCATCCCAGCTTTCCAGCCAGGCCGCCGTGTCGGTTTCCTCGAAAATCGGCAGCATACGCTCGTGAAAGGCCATGTCGCCGGCAATCACCAGACTTTGCCGGGGCAGCCAGACGGAAACGTCCCCCGGAGCATGCGCCGGTCCCAGATTGAGAACCTCTATCGGGAATTCGCCGAACTCGACGACGTAACGCTCGGCGAAGGTCTCGTCGGGCATGACGACCGTGGTCTTCTCTGCCTTCTCCTTCTGCAGGCGGCGGGCCGCCTCCAGGCTGTCGTAGCCCGTCTCCTCGAATTCCTCCGCCGCCTCCTCGCTCGCCACGATTTTCACGCCCAGCGCGTGCCAGTAGCTGTTCCCCAGCATGGCATGGCCCTGGCCGTTTTCATTGACGATGAGGCGAACCGGTTGATCGGTAACCGCCTTGATTTCTTCATGCAGCGCCGCTGCCAGTTGCCAGGACGCGCCGCCATTGACGACGACGACACCGTCGCCGGTTACGATGAAGCTGAGATTGTTGTTGTGGCCGCTATTCTCGTAGGTCGGCGGCGCGGTGGCCCCGATCGCCGAAAACACACCCGGAATGAACTCGACCGGCTTCGAATATAGCACCGATGCGGGGTACTGGTCGGGGATGTCCTGGCTGGCCCGGGCATCCCCGGCGACCCCCCAAGACAGCGCGCATGCTGCCAGAGCGACGCCTTTCACGATCCTGATCATCTAGTGAGGTTCCTCCCGTCACGAATTGTCTTTGGGGCGTTCGGCCCCTTGATTGATTACCCGGACCTCCGGACAAAAAACCCCGGCACGATGCCGTGCCGGGGGTGGAGAAGAAGCAGGTCTATTCCGCCGGAGCCTCGTGCTTCTTGGATCCCAGGATCCGTTCCGGCAGCAGCCAGGCAACGGCGATAAAAGCCGCCCCCATGACCAAGCCGATCAGCTCACCCGAAAGATCGAACAAAGCCGGATAGTTCGTGCCTGCAATGGTGCCGAGGGTTGTCTTGCCGCCGGCGATCTCTGCCAGAAGGCCCATGGACGCGATATCGGCGTAGGTCACCATGTAGGCGAAAGCGCCGAGTAGGCCGCCAAGGGCGAAGACGATGGCGTCATACCGGCCGGAGGCCGCTGCCGCGAGACCGGTGCCGGGGCAGTAACCCGCAACCGCGAAACCAAGCCCGAGCAGCAAACCGCCGACAAAGACGCCGATATAGGCGGTTTTCACCGACAGATGGCCGGGATCGACCAGGCCGGTCAGCAGACCGCCGAAGGCCAGCACCGCGGCGACGCCGATGCCCAGGAGGATGGCCCGCATCAGATGCAGGTTGGTGAGGTTCAGCATCCGGATGATGAAGTTTGGGTTGGTCGCGCCGATCCGGTCAAGCGTGAAGCCGAAAGCGCCGCCGATGACGATGGCAAGAATAATGCTGCTCATCTTAATTCTCCTTCCGGAACAGAATGAGGGCCGTCGGGATTCCAGCCGCGAAGACGCCTCCCGCGAAAATGAAACCGGAGACGGCGGTCTGCATCATTCCGCTCATCATGTGGCCCGATGTGCAGCCACCAGCCAGACGGGCGCCGTAGAGCACGACGAAACCGGCGAGGAAGGTCGCGAGATAGCGCTTCCACGGCTCATCGCCGAAATTTACGCGCCAGACTGCGGGCATCGACTTTTCGGCCTTTTCCACACCACCGCGCAGTCGGGCCGAGAGGGCAGCTCCGGCCATCAGGGCCAGAACAAAGACAAAGCTGTAGTTCAGCGGATTTTCAACCGACTTTGCATAACTCCCGCCACTCTTGGCGAGATAGGCATTGCTGCTGGTGTAACCGCTTTTGGCTTCGGTCGATTCGGTCACAACAGAACTGTCGACAGTGTCCCAAAGGATGCCGTCAAGGATCACAAACTGGGTCGAAACACCGATCGGCTTTACCAGCAGGACCGCTGCAAAAAACACGACCCCAAGCAAAAGTCCGCCCGTTTTCCAGGACAGGGGAGCTTTCATGGCACGACTTCCTTTATCTGTTGTTACGACTAACCATTGCATACGCACCTTAAAAGAAATTGCGCACACTCACTCATCATACATATTCATAATTTTGAATATAACAAACTTTTCTGCCACAACCCAATGAAAACGGACGCTTTGTCGCACCTGGAATATCGGGTGATTGCGCTTATTCGGGGAGAAAGGCGCACGCTTCGCTTGCGTTTTCGGCGTAGAGTGAAAACATAATGAAAAACAGACCATGGGAGGAATCGCCATGATGCGACGCGTGGTCCCGGACGTTGTTTCCAACCAGGACCTCCTGACCCTGCCAAAGACCGCCACGGTCGAGCAGGCCGCGATGTGCATGGCAGAGCGTCATGTTCGCTCTGTTCTGGTGGTCGATTCAGACAAGTTGGTTGGTGTCTTTACCGGTACCGACCTCATCGAACGGGTGATCGCTGTCGGGAAAGGACCACAGGCAACTGTTCTTGCCGAGGTCATGAGCACCAGCCTCGAGACCATCGCACCGGACCGGCCCGCAATCGAAGCGCTTCGGATGATGCAGGAAGGCGGCTTCCGCCATCTTCCCGTCGTTCAGAACAGCAAGCTCGTTGCCGTTCTCTCCCGGCGCGACTTCATCCGCGAGGAAGAAGACGAGATCGATCTGGAAGAAAAGCTCTGGGAAGAAATGTAGAGATCGGGCGCATCGCGACGTAAAAGCCCGGATGCCTGACCGGCCGCCAAGCCACCTCCCCCGTGCCTTTTTCACACTGCGGATTTCACCATCCCTCCGGTCTGGACGGAGTGGTGCAATGGCGTACACACTCTCGCCCAAAATCAGGGAGCGAGAGAGATGGCAGATACAAAGAATCCGACAGAGGCGCATGGTTTCGCCCGGGGCCTGACCAATTACGGCGATTTCGATTTCTCTCTCTATCTGCGCCGCTCATTCGCCGCCTCCATGGGCTATCTGCCGGAAACCATGGAAAAACCGATTGTCGGCATCGCCTATACCGGCTCTGGCTTCAACAACTGCCACCGTCATTTCCCGGAGCTGCTGGAAGCGGTGAAGCGCGGCGTGCTGATGGCCGGCGCCCTGCCCATCGACTTCCCGACCATCTCCCTTGGCGAGGTCTACCTCAACCCGACCAGCCTGAAATTCCGCAACCTGATGAGCATGGATACCGAGGAGATGATCCGTGCCCAGCCGATGGATGCGGTGGTGCTGATGGGCGGCTGCGACAAGACCGTGCCGGCCCAGTTGATGGGCGCGGTCTCCGCCGACCTGCCGACCATTCAGCTCATCGGCGGGCCAATGATGACCTCCCGCTACACGACCGCGGCCGGGGACGAGGAACGGCTCGGCGCCTGCACCGACTGCCGCCGGTTCTGGGCGCAATATCGTGCCGGTAGAGTGGACGACGTGGAGATCAGGGACATCGAGCGCCGTCTGGCGACCACCGCCGGCAGCTGCGCCGTGATGGGCACCGCCTCGACCATGGCCTGCATCGCCGAAGCCCTCGGCATGGCTCTGCCCGGCACCGCCGCCATTCCCGCTGTCCATGCCGACCGGCTGCGTGCGGCCGAAGCAACCGGCGCCGCGGCCGTGCGGATGATCGGGCGGCCAATCAAACCGACCGAGATCGTCACCCGCAAATCCGTCGAGAACGCGCTGCGCGTCCTGCTCGCCCTTGGCGGCTCGACCAACGCCGTCATCCATCTCGCCGCCATCGCCGGGCGGGCAGGCATCGATATCCCGCTCGACTGGTTCAACGAGCTTTCGGAAACAACGCCGGTGCTGGTGAACCTGAAGCCCGTCGGCAGTCATTACATGGAAGACCTGTTCGCCGCGGGCGGCCTTGGCGCAGTCCTTCGTGAGCTGAAACCGCTGCTCAATCTCGACTGCATGACCGTGACCGGTGAGACTCTGGGCGAACGGCTCGCGGCTGAGAGCGGCCCGGTGAACCGGGACGTGGTGTCTCCAGCCAGCGATCCGCTGGAGCCCAAGGGCGGATTGGTCGCCCTGTTTGGCAGCCTGGCACCCGGCGGCGCCATCCTGAAGCGCTCCGCCGCCGACCCGGCCTTGCTGGAGAAGGAAGGCCGCGCCGTCGTCTTCAACTCGCTGGAAGACCTGTCGGCCCGGATCGACGATCCCGATCTCGATGTCACTGCGGACGATATACTCGTGTTGCAAAATGCCGGTCCGCGCAGCCCGTCCGGCATGCCGGAGGCCGGTTACCTGCCGATCCCGAAGAAACTCTCTTCGAAAGGCGTGAAGGACATGGTGCGGATTTCAGACGCGCGCATGTCCGGGACCGCCTTCGGAACCATCGTGCTGCATGTCACACCGGAAGCCGCGATCGGCGGTCCGCTCGCCCTGGTGAGGAACGGCGACAGGATCGCATTGTCGGTGAAGGAGAAACGCCTGGACCTGCTGGTGGACGAAGATGAACTAAACCGTCGGCGTGCGGATCTGGTAACCACAGAGCGCGATCCCCAAACCTTGCGCGGATATGACCGGCTCTATGCCGAGCAAGTTCTCCAAGCCGACCAAGGCTGTGATTTCAGCATGTTGCAGTCAATGGTGAAGATCTCAAAATAACTAGGGCATAGACTGTTGCGACACCATTGCGAACACGCTATGGTACTCACATCACTGGCACGGGTGACATCGCGATGGATCAAAATACTCCGCCGAACTGGAATTTTTTCGGCACCGTAGAACGCCTGATCAAAGCGACAGAAGCGCTTATAGACGAGCGGCCGGAAAAAACCGGCGATGATCAGGATCTGGTGCGGAATATGGTCATGCGCCTGACGGTGATCATGGAAGATTCCGCCGGCTATCTGGCACAGGAAGAACAGGGACGCCGTACCCTGCTTGAAAACCGGCTGAACTCGATCCGCTCGAGGCTTTCACCTGACCACATGATCCGGCCGGAGGCTGGGCGGGAACGAAATACTACAGGCCATAACGTTCGGCAGTTGGGCCGCGTTACCCACTAGCCCCCCTTTCCGACGCTTGACGGGAAGCGACGGAAAGGCGGAAACGGGGTGTTTCTGGATATTACTCCGCAGCCATCAAGATACCATTGAAGCTGTCGACAGTCGTCCGCATGCTGTGACCGGGCGCGGTTTCGAGAAACTGGGTGCGCATCCGCACTTCTTCCCGCATTTCTTCTCCCGTGATCCAGACCAGAGCAAGCGGTACCTCTCCCTCGGCGAAAGGGAAAGCATGCGGCTCCGCCATCTGCGAATGACGATAGCCGTAGAGACGGGGGGCCAACTGGGCCGCCGTAATCTTCGGCAGCGTGTTACCCACTGTCGCAGCGGCACCAGCCTCAATCGCATACGTATAAGCAACCGTCGTAATATACCAGCTGATGCTATTGCCGCGGTCATAGCTGTGCAATCCGCCGCGTGAGCAGATGTTCCCGCTCAACTGGACCTTACCGCGCAAGCCGGACTGATGGTGGCGCCAGTTATGCTCCTCAGGCCGGTCGTAGAAAAAGCGGCCTTCCTCGAAATCGTCCATAAAGTCATCCGTCTCGAAGAAACGGAAGGCAATCGTGCAGGCCAGCTCGCCCGTCTCCTTGCGAATAGAGACGTAGCGGCTCGCAGACTGATCGAGGTTTTCCGGCATGAATTGCGGATTTACGAATTCGGAGTGCCGGCGGATTTCATCGCACCAGAATTCCATGTCCGTTCCGCTTTCCAGCGTGTATCCGAAATTTTCGAGGTAGCTTGAAAAGACCCGCCGGCAACGCGGTACCAGAGCCGAAGATGAGTAATCCATAATTGATAACCCCGCCTTGAATTCAACGGCATTGCCAATTTCCCAGCGCCGCCGATCACATGCACACGGCGTTCTGCCGCCAGCCAAATAATGGACCCGCAGTTTCAACTGCAAGTTCCCCAACCTGAACAGCGGAATACAGTTTTACCCTTTGCCGTCGCGAAGGAACATCCGCCTGAGTGCAATTATACACGACTTGGATGTAAATCAGACGCAGATTCGTTTACGGTTTATTCATAAAATTGAACAACCTTTATTTAGGAACAACTCTCGCGGGCTTACTCGTTCGATTTCTCGTCCGAATCAGGTCTCAGTACCGCCGTTGACCGCAATCATCTGACTGCAGACGAAACCACCTTCATCGCTGCACAACATGGAGACCATGGCTGCGATCTCGCTTGCCTCTCCCAGCCGCCCAACCGGGATGCGCGATAGCTGGGACCGGATATGTTCGGCATGTTCTGAATCCGTCTCTTCGGGCCGTATGGGGCCGGGCGAGATCACGTTCGTGGTAATTCCTGCCGGGGCGAATTCCTTGCCCAACGCCTTTGTCAGGCCCCAGACCCCGTGTTTGGCCGCCGACACCGGCGCGCGACCGGCATAGCCGTGAATAGCGTTCATTCCCGCCATATTCACGATGCGGCCCCAGCCCGCGTCCACCATCCCGGGCAGAAAGGCGCGGGCGAGATAGAAGGCACCGTTTAAATCAACGGAAATGACCTGGTCCCAGTCGTCGTCCGACATTTCCAGCAGCTTTTTCTGGGGCCGGATCGCGGCATTGTTCACAAGAACGTCGACCCGTCCGAACTTCTCAAGAGCCTCGCTGGCCATCGCGCGTACATCGGCGCTGCTGCCGACATTGCCCATGACGACCATGGCATCAACGCCGGCATCCCTGACTTCGGCCGCAACACGCTCGCAAGCGTCGCGGTCGCGGCTCCCGTTCACGATGATATTGAAGCCGTCCCGCGCCAGGCGGAGCGCGATGGCCCGCCCAATATTCCGCGCAGAGCCACTGATGAATGCCGTTTTATTTGCCGATGCCACGAAAGCCGTCCTCCGATTTTTGACGGAAGGATAGCGGCTAAAACCCAGAGGTAAAAGGCGGGAATATTAACGGCGGCAGCGCGGCGGCTGATCGTAGATCGACAAATTCGCGCAATCGCGCTCAAAAAAACCGGCCATGTATTCGAACGGATTTTTGTCGGCATACGCTTCCGTGCCAATCCATGTTGCACCTGCTGCACCGCCAACAACTGCTGCAGCACAGCCAGAAAGACCAACAAGGATGGCCAAAAGGCCAAATAATCTGGTGTATGGACGCATTTTGCCTCCTAACTCGCAACGCTTTTGTCGCAAATGCTATCTAATGGATAATATCAGAACTTCTCACGCAGCGCCAGAAGCCAGCGGCATACTTCTTGCTCCATTCTCATTATATCCGGAACAAGGTATACCGGGTTACGCGAACGATAGCCGCAAACAGCATTCGGACGGACGATAATGGGTATTAGTTGGACCAGCGCAGACTATCCGAGACTTACCGATCCAAACTTCATCGATGCAATCGGTCAGATCGTCCATGCGCGCCAGGCGGACGGCTACGGTTTTTCCATCGCGCTGATGGGCTATCAGGCACTGTTCTTCGACCCCGCATTCGAGGAACTGGTTAAACAGGAGACCAGCATCGATGGACTGCAAACCGTCATTCACGAAATCCGGCGAGGTTCCTTCATCAAGCCCGGCGCGGACGGCTGGGAAATCAGTTTTCGGGCCGACATCCTGATCCGCAACGAGCTTGATCCGGCAACCAACAAGCCTCTCGGCGAGATCGACTATGCTTCCGATCTCGAATACCGCGACCAGGTCCTCTATGCGGAGGATGAAAAGGGTATCGAGAACTTCAAAGCCTGGTGTCGCGAATCTGGTCTGGAAACCTGACCAGAGCTTCTCTTAGTCGCTGAACAGTTTGTCGAACGGGATCGAGTACACCAGAAGCACCGATTCCGTTCCCGGGTTCTGCTCGTCCAGCCCTGCGTTCGAGATGTGATGGAAGGTCAGGCCAAGACGGGAACGGTCATCGAACCGGTAGGAAAGTTCCACCCCGGATCGAAATTCAACAGCGTGGCCAAGATCCTTGCCGTCTCCGTTGCCGTAAAGACCGACTGCGAAATTCGGCGTCAGAACCCAGCGATCATCGAAGAAAATATCGAACCCGACCCCGCCATAGCCATAAGTCCCGCCCTCGGCAGTCGCCATCAACCCGACGAACGGTGAGAAATGCCAGAGCTTGTTCGCTTCCGAGAAACGGTACTCGAGACGCCCTTCCGCGGTCGTCTCGCTATCGTTCACATCATAGATGCCCGCACCGACGGAAAGGAATGCCGGCTCCTCCGCCCGCGCGACGTTTTCCATCGCGATAAAGGCTGCAATCGCCGCAATCGCGAAGCTCAAATATTGACGCACAGTGATCCCCCCCACTTGGAACGCGGGCATGATAACCGGCCCTGCGCGCGCATCAAGTCTCGATAAATCTCCGCAAGCGATCCATCGCCGCGACAAGCCCCCTGGCGATACCGGGCTCCATGGCCGAATGCCCGGCGTCCGTCACCACCTCAAGGATCGAACCGGGCCATGCGGACGCGAGTGTTACCGCCGTTTCGACCGGGCAAATCACGTCATACCGCCCTTGAATTATAGTGGCGGGTAAATGCGCGATGCGGTCAATACGGTCGAGTAATTGACCCGACTCGAGGAAAACCCGGTTCACGAAATAATGAGCCTCGAGGCGCGCCAGGGAAAGCGCGCGTGCCGGATCGTCCTGCCCGACAGCAGGCAACGGTAGTAGCGTCGAACATGCTCCCTCATAGCTGGCCCAGACTTCCGCCGCCGGCAGATGAACGGCGGGATCCGTATCGATCAAGCGACGGTGATAGGCGTGCAGCAGGTTGCTCCGTTCGCTCTCCGGCAGGAATTGCTCAAACCGACGAGCCGCTTCCGGAAAGAACTTGCCCATGCCATGCATGAACCAGTCGAGTTCAGCATCCGAGCCCAGAAAAATGCCCCGCAAGATGAAGCCGAGGCAGCGTTCCGGGTGTGCCTCGCCATAAGCCAGCGCAAGGGTGCTGCCCCAGGACCCGCCGAACACAATCCAGCGCTCCACCCCGAGCATCCCCCGAAAGCGCTCGATATCCGCGACAAGATCCTGCGTTGTGTTGCCCGTCAGCTCCGCCAGGGGTGTCGACCGCCCGGTCCCCCGCTGATCGAACAACAGGACGTTGAAATGCTCCGGATCGAAAAACCTTCGATGCGCCTCCGAAATTCCGGATCCGGGGCCTCCATGCAGGAACACCACCGGAATGCCTTCCGGATTACCCACCTGCTCCCAATAAAGCCGGTGCGGCGCGTCGACTGTCAGATAACCGCTGCGGCGGGCGTCAACCCGAGGGAAAAGAACTCGATCCGACACGTCAACTCCCGCAGGTTAAAATACAACAAGACTCAGGCATCATTATCCCCACCGGCAAATGTCCGCGCGGGAAAGCAGCTTGCCTGAATTTGTCTGTTTGGCGAGTGAATCGACACAGTCGAGATCACGTAGGAAGAAACATTCACCGAAAACCTACATCACCGACGAAGAAACAATCAATCGAACCAATTGGTCGCCGGCATGCCTGCATCCCCTTCTTGCTCTTGAGCCCTACTTGCTCTTGAGGCAGTGCGGTGGGCGTGATCGGATAGGCCATGAACATTTGCCGCCCCCTGATACGCTCCCTCGCGCTTTTTGTTGGCCTACTTTTCTGCGGCACCAATACCGCGCAGGCCATCGAATGGCCGCAAACCGCGCCAGCCGCGACAATCAAGAACCAGACTGTGACAGAAACTGTCGACGGCGACACAGTGGAGCTGGCCTCCGGCAAAGAGGTCCGCCTCGTCGGTATACAGGCACCGAAACTGCCCCTCGGCCGAGCAGGCTTCAAAACCTGGCCACTCGCCGGAGAATCCCGTTCCGCTCTACAGACGCTGATCGGAAGCCATACCGTCTCGCTTCATTTCGTCGGGCGACGGGAAGATCGTTACCGGCGTTATCTCGCCCACCTCACATTGCCCGATGGCACCTGGATCCAGGGAGAATTGTTGGCCAAGGGCATGGCGCGGGTCTACAGCTTCAAGGACAACCGGAAACTGATCGGCGAAATGCTTGCGCTCGAACGGACCGCCCGGCAGAACCGGCGCGGCATCTGGGCCTTGCCCTACTATCGCATCCGCAATCCGGCCGAGACCTGGGACGATATCGACAGCTTCCAGATCGTCGAGGGACGGGTGGTCGACGCCGCCCGGGTCCGCAATGTGGTCTATCTTAATTTCGGCCCGGACTGGCGGACCGACTTCACCTTCCGGATTGATCGCCGCGCGCTCCGGCTGTTCGAACGCGCCGGTATTGATCCACTGTCATTTTCCGGGAGAGCGATCCGTGGGCGCGGCTGGATCAAGCCACAAAACGGCCCGCTAATTGAAATCACGCACCCGGAACAACTTGAACTCCTCGGCGAATAGGTAAAGATGACGACCACGGGAACCGTGATCTGACCGACCGATGGAGAGCCTTTTGCTTAACTCGATCTGGCCGATGCATGCCACATCTCGGCGCAGCCTGGCTGCCGCCATACTGCTTGCTGTCGCAACTGCCGCGCCGCTCCTTAGCGGCTGCAGCACCAATCCGGCAACCGGAGAGCAGAGCTTCACGGCCTTCATGTCTCCGGAACAGGAACGGCAGGTTGGGCGCGAACAGGACCCCCTGATCAAACAGGAGTTCGGTGGCGCCTATGACGATGCGGAGCTGGCAGCCTATGTCACCCGGATCGGCAATAAACTCGCCGCCACATCCGAGATGCCGGATCTCGACTTCAGATTCACGGTGCTCAACACACCCGACGTCAATGCCTTCGCCTTGCCGGGCGGTTATGTCTATATCACGCGCGGCCTGGTCGCCCTGGCGGAGAACGAGGCCGAGCTGGCCGGCGTGATCGCGCATGAAATCGGCCATGTCACAGCCCGCCACAGCGCAGAGCGCTACAGCCGAGGCACGGTAATCGGACTTGGGGCCGCTATCCTTGGCGTCCTGTCGGAAAACCAGGCAATAGCCGACCTCGCCAATCTGGGATCTCAGCTCTATCTGAAAAGCTACTCTCGGGATCAGGAATTCCAGGCAGATACCCTCGGAATACGCTATCTCAGCCGTGCCGGATACGAGACAGGTGCAATGGCAAGTTTCCTTAAAAAACTGGGTAGCGCCAGCCGGCTTCAGGCGGAAATCGCCGGCGGAAACCACGACCCCGATGCTGTCGACCTCATGGCGACGCACCCCCGGACAGTCGACCGCGTTCAAAAGGCCCTCGTCGCGGCCAGCGTACGGCCGGTATCCAACCCCATAGTCGGCCGTGACCCGTTCCTGGACAAAGTCGATGGCGTTCTCTTCGGAAGCGATCCGAAAGAAGGGATGATTCGTGACCGGGTCTTCCTGCACAAAGACCTCAATTTCCGGTTCGAAGTGCCGCCGAACTTCCGAATCTACAATCAGCCGGACCGGGTCCTGGCCGCAGACCAGAACGGCGCCCGGTTCATCTTTGACGCAGCACCGAAAGCTTCCGGACAGATCCCGGCACGCTATATCCGGGATAGCTGGGCAAAAGGCCATGCGGTGCGAGATCTTGAAAGCATCACGATCAACGGCATGAACGCGGCCACCGGCTGGCTGGCGATTACAGCCAACAACCGCACGACCTACATGCTACGGCTGGTGGCCATCCGGTATAACGCAGACACGCTCTACCGGATGCAGTTTCTCATCCCGAGCTGGAATGCAGATGCCCTGAACGAGGGCATGCGGCGAACGACTTACAGCTTCCGCAGGCTTTCCGCGGACGAACAAGCAGATATCCGTCCCTACCGTGTAAAAGTGATGCGCTTTGATGGAACGGTCTCGGAACAATCGCTCGCAGGGAGCATCCCGTTCCCGGGATATGAACTCCGATACTTCAGAGTGATCAACGGCCTTGAAAACGGTCAACAACCGCCGTCCGGATCACGTGTGAAGACAATTCGCCCGGATTAACGGCTGTATTACACCTCGGAATAGAGGTCAGAGCTGCGGTCCACATTACGGCTGATATGCTGCTTCAGCTTGAGCAGTGCGCGATGCTCAAGCTGCCGCACGCGCTCCTTGCTGACCCCGAGCACAACGCCGAGTTCTTCAAGCGTTGCTCCGTCATCGACAAGCCGGCGGCGCTCAATAATGGTCTGCTCGCGCGGGCTCAATTCAGAGAGCGCTTCCTTCAGCCATTTCGAACGCGTCTCCGCATCCCGCATCCCGGTGACAATGGTTTCGGGGGTCGGACGCTCGTCCGACAACATCTCCATCCACTCATCCTCGCCCTTTTCCCCGATCGTGGCGTTCAGGGACTGGTCAGCGCCGGACATGCGCTGCTCCATCGCCTCGACATCCTTCAGCGGCACGCCAAGTTCGGTGGCAATGCGTTCGCGCTGCTCCTCAGGCGATAGGGTTTCGGAAGCCTGCTGGATTTTCGCGCGCAGACGCCGCAGGTTGAAGAAGAGGGATTTCTGGGCGGCCGTGGTCCCGGTCCGCACGATGGACCAGTTCCGCAATACGTAGTCCTGAATGGCCGAACGTATCCACCAATTTGCATAGGTCGAGAAGCGGATCTCGCGCTCCGGCTCGAACCGGGCGGCCGCCTGCATCAGACCGACATTGCCTTCCTGGATCAGATCCCCAATCGGCAAACCATAATTGCGGTAGCGTGAAGCAGAACTGACCACCAGCCTTGTGTAGGAACGGACAAGGAGATGCAGGGATTTCTCGCAGCTGTCTTCGCGCCAGGCTCTCGCAAGCTCGAATTCGACCTCTCGCTCAAGCAGCGGCTCGTTCATACTCGACTTGATATAAGAGACGTTGGCGCGCCGGGTTTCGGGATCGTCGATATGTGCCATGGCTCCACCTCCAGACCGCACCATTGTGTCTTCTCACAAACGGATACGCTCCCTCATGGAAATCGGATCACTTCGGCCCGGTCTTGGCGACTCCTATCGAATCACAAAACCGAGAGCCTACCAGATATGGAGGTTATTCAAGCTTCGACCCTATGCGCTGATCTGATCGACAATATGGCCGGCAGCATCGAGGCAGACAGCATTCAACGGTCCGCCAAATCCTGCACCGCCATCGATGCTCAGCGCCATCTCATGCTCGACGATGCCCTCCCGAGCCGGGTCGTACCCGCGGACCAGTCTTGTGAAGTCCCGGTAGCCGGACGCGGCGATCTCAGCAAAGTCCTGGCTGTTCCACCAGAACCCGTCTTCCTGTTCGGTCAGGTCTCTTGACGGGTCCAGCCCGGCACTGACGAACAGAAGTGCACCGTCATCCGTATAAGCGGCCCGTCGAAACCCGGTCATGAAATCATGATGCCCCGCATGGCCACGGATGGCCTGCCGCAGCGTCCCCGTCCACCGGCTGACGGCGAGCAACCCCTCCATGATGGCGGCGCGGGCGTCGGCCGCACGACCGCCATAAGCGGCAAGGGTTGTGTCCGCACCGCGCTCCAGCATCCAGTCCAGGATTTCCTGGCAATCACCGGCAAACTGGAGCTGAAGCATCTTGCGCCACATCTCTTCCTGGCGCCCGCGCAGATAGACGATATCTTCGAGATGCGTATAAGGCGGCTGGGCCAGTAAAATGCGCCTGAACCGCAGCAGTTCGTCAACCGTCTCCAGAACGGCTTGGCCATGCCCGTAATAATTTCCGAGATAGACGAAACGGTCACCCGCCTCATAGCGGTCGGTCAGCCCATTGTGCAGGGCAGCAAGTCGTTCCACATCGCCGTGAATCGAGGCGATGGCCCAGATTCTCCGGCATTTGCGCAATATCGCGAAGCGCTTGTCCGTTTCAGGCGGAAGGCTGATGGTTTGGGTCACGTTTTGTGCCGCATCTGACATTGCTGATGTGCTCCCACTCTCAGATAGCAATTTCAGCGTCAGCCGCCAACGCTTGTGGTTGACCTCAGGTTTCGCGGAAAACGAAACAGGCGGTACCGGAGGTACCGCCTGCAATCATGAAACAATGGTATTTCAGTAGCCGGTCAGGCCGCTGCCATGATTTTTTCGAGCCGGTCCGTGGCCGCGTCTTCGTCGATTTTTTCAATCGCTGCGAACTCACGGGCAAGACGATCAAGCGCTGCCTGATACATCTGGCGTTCGCTGTAGGACTGATCGGCCTGTCCGGTGTTGCGGCGCAGGTCGCGCACGACTTCGGCGATGGATACCGGATCGCCGGAATTGATTTTCGCTTCATATTCTTGTGCGCGGCGGGACCACATGGTGCGGCGCACACGTGCACGGCCTTTCAGCTTCGTCAGCGCAACATCCATCTGCTTGCGCGTGCTGAGCCGGCGCAGACCGGAATCGTTGGCTTTTCCGACAGGGATACGCAGCGTCATGCGATCCTGCTCAAAGGTGATCACCAGAAGATCGAGCTCAGTACCCGCGATCTGCTGAGACTCGGTGCCAATGATCTTCCCGACACCGTGAGTCGGATAGACCACAAAATCCCCAGCCTTGAACTCCACTTTTTTTGTCATTCGTTTGGTCTCTCTCACTTGTCAGGACCATGTGAAACGCGTTAAAGCGCAAGGAACCGTCGGCACCGCTCGATCGCGGACTTCAGCCCGTCTTAGCGTATACCGCTCGGAATGGTCCGAAACCCTCTCGGAAACGGCGGCGAGGCGAGACGTTTTGCCTCACCGAATTGATAGACCTTATCACAAATCCGACAAAAGTGGGAGTCTGCGGGCGCATGGCCTGCCTTCGTTTGACGCATGGCTTACCGTTTTGTGACGGTCAGCCTCAGTCTCCCTTGCCCGGAGCAGGCGAAAAAAACTTCTCGAACTTGCCCTGGACCTGCTGCAAATCGTCAGCTCCAGGCATGGCGTCGATCTTCCGGGTGATGTTCGGCCATTCCTCGGAGTATTTCCGATTCATCTCCAGCCAGGCCTCAGCTTCCGGTTCCGTGTCCGGGAGAATCGCCTCAGCCGGGCATTCAGGCTCGCACACACCGCAATCGATGCACTCGTCCGGATGAATGACGAGCATGTTTTCGCCTTCATAGAAGCAGTCAACCGGACAGACTTCGACGCAGTCGGTGTATTTGCACTTAATGCACAGGTCGTTGACGATATACGTCATCGGCAGGCTCCGGGTCCGGCTTCACTCGATGGCTTCGTTAATGAAAAAACCTCTACTCGGCAAGTCCGAGTTTCTGCATGACACGCTTGCGCGCAGCGCCACTCTCCTGATCCGTCACGTAAATCAGGCCCGTGACCCGACGCATCAGGCTCGCTTCGTAATCATGCAACACGCCATCGGCGTAGGCGACTTCCCACAGCATCTCCATAAGCTCGACGCGCTGATCGTGATCGAATTCATCGCGGATAATCTTGGTAAAACTGTAGAAATCGATGCTGCTTTCCAGGTCTTTCACCGCCTCATTGACCTTCTGCGCCGCCTCATCCGCCGAACAGGCAAAACGGGCAGCGAGCAGCGCTTCAATGGCATGACGTTCATCCGCACCGAAGTCGCCATCAAGCGTTGCCGCCTTCACCAGCAGCGCGGCAACGGCATCTTCGGATTCGTCGACCTTTGAGGCTTCGATTGACCCGCCGGAACGAACCGCATCGAAGAACACTTTGAGGGAGCCGAGCATGGCATTTCCCGGAGTTGGTTGAAATTCAGTCTTTTATCTAAGGTCTCGGCCCGATTTCGCAAGCATGTTTCAGCCGGACGGGCTGTTCGCAGAGCGCCTATTCATCGGCCGACCGCAAATGATCTATCAAACGCCGGTCACGTTTGGTCGGCCTCCCGGCACCGGGATCGCGCTGCGCCGGAGCAGGATCGGCCTTGGGCCGATCGCTTTTGTCCGCGCCCGCCTCGATGGGGGCAAGGTCCTCGAATAGCGTCTGGGCTTCTGGAGCAGGCCCTCGCCGCTCCGCCAGGAACAACACCTTCACGACGCGGATATGGGGGCCTTGCGGAAAGGTCAGCACATCGCCCGGGCGGACAAGCTGGTGCGCTTTCGCCACCACCTTGCCGGACAGACGCAACCGTCCCGCCCCGACCATCTTGTTGGCAAGCCCGCGGCTCTTGAAGAACCGCGCGCACCAGAGCCACTTGTCGAGACGCTGTGTCTCGTCTTCACTCATTTTGCCAGTTTGAGCTGCTGCAATACGGCGAAGGGGGAATCCTCGGGACGCATGGCCGGCCCGTTCGAGCTGATCACCTTTGGTCCACTATTTTGGCGTTTCGGCCGATCATCCTGGCGCTTCGGCTTACGCGGCCCGCCCTTTTGTCCGCCCTTGGGGCCAGCATTGCGACCCCGCTTGTCGCCGGAGCCGTCCTGCGCCGCCTTGCCGGAGTTACCCGGCTTCCTGCCACGCTCCGGCTTGTCTCCGCGCTCTGCTTTGCCGTCACCTTCGGACTTGCTGTTCTGGTCCGCCTTACGCTCGCCTTCCGGCCGGCGTTTCTGTTCCTGACGCCGCCGGGCGATGAAACGAGGCTGCTCCTCGACATCCTCGCCACGGCGATATCCGAGATCCTTCAGGATCTCGGCCATGGCTTCATGGCCGACACCGGCAAGCGACAGCATGTCCGCCGAGATGGCGAATGCGCCCTCGCGGGCCGCCTGACGCACCATCTGGGCGACGCGTTCAAGCATATCCGCCCGAACAGCGTGACCGCCGACCCGCTTGTATCCGATCGCCAGGTAGAAGGCGTCGCTCGCATCTTCCGCGCGCGTGATCATCACTCGGCCTGCCGGCGGCGGGCCTCCTTCGGGGAACTGGCCGGAGAATACGCTCCAGAGCATGGCCCGGAACTCCACCGCCTTCGGCTTCAGCAACACCGGCAGGAAGACGGTCTCGGTGCCGAAGCGAATGCCGAGACGGGCGAGCGACTTGCGCTGCTCGTCATCGAGATCCCGGCGCAACCCGCCGATCTGATCGGCAGATACGCCGCCGATGCCTTCGAGCACCTGGAACCCGATACCGCGCGCGGCGCCCTCGAGTTCAGCCGTCTTGATCGCCAGCAACGGGCCGAGCCGTTCTTCCATCTCCCCCGTCAGCCAGGTGCGCAAACGGGTCTCGATCCGCTTGCGCATCTCGCCGTCGATCATCTCCTCGTTCACGACGCGGATCTGCGGCGACAGAATATCGGCACCCGCTTCCAGCGATGCGATTTCCGCCCCTAGCCAGATCACCGTCCCCTTAGGGCCGATCGAAAAGGCTGCATTGTCGGCGGATTCGATTTGGCCCGTGCGCCGGGCCAGTTCTTCCGGCAGGACCTTACGCGCAGCCGCCAGCACGGGCTTTGCGTTGGTGCTATCCACTACATCAGGCACGAACTTCAATCCTTCCATGTGACCGACGGCATGGCCCTCCACGACCACTGTGCTGTCAGGTTTTACTGCCGCCGCCAAGTTCCCCCCGTCCTTCAACTTGCGCAAGAACAATGCCGCGCGCTTGTCGACAAAACGCTGGGTAAGCTTGTCATGCAAAGCATCCGAAAGCCGATCTTCGACAGCCCTCGTCTGGGCCTGCCAATGAACAGGGTCGGATACCCAGTCTGCACGGTGCGTAATATACGTCCAAGTGCGAATATGTGCGATACGGTTTACCAGCGTGTCTATATCACCGTCCGTCCGGTCGAAACGGCTGACCTGATTGGCGACCCAATCTGTCTCCAGACACTCTGGCCCATCCGTCAGATCGAAAAAGATCTTTGCCAGCAGATTCGCGTGGGATTCGCTCATGGTCTTGCGGAAATCCGGGATCTGGCAAATGTCCCAGAGCAGCCTTACACGGTCCGGTCCAGTTGCCCGCTCGACCACGGCTTCCATCCGCGCCAGCGACTCAAGCGTCCGTTGGTCCTCGCCGTCCCGCTTCCGAATCATGTGTGGCTGGTCAGTACGCAGCTCGAGTGAGCGCTGCAGATCGCCGAGGCTGCGGAACGACATCCGGCTGTTGCGCCAGTAGACATGGCGGAGCGGATCGAACCTGTGGCTCTCCAGCGCCTCGACCATCTCCTCGTCCAGCGGCGGGCAGTCTCCCGTGACCCCGAACGTGCCGTCGTTCATGTGACGCCCGGCCCGGCCGGCAATCTGTGCCATCTCCGGCGGCGTCAGGCGGCGTGGCGCGCGGCCATCGAATTTCATGTCCTCGGCGAAGGCGACATGATCGACATCCATGTTGAGCCCCATACCGATCGCGTCCGTCGCGATCAGGTAATCGACCTCGCCCTCCTGATACATCGCCACTTGCGCATTGCGGGCCCGGGGCGACAGCGCGCCCAGCACAACAGCGGCGCCGCCGCGCTGACGCCGGACAATTTCGGCCAGCACATAAACGTCCGCGGCGGAAAAGGCGACAATGGCCGTTCTGCGCGGCAGCCGTGTCAGCTTGCGCGGGCCGGTATAGGTCAGCCGCGACATCCGTTGCCGGCCGACGATCTCCGCCTTCGGCACCAGCTTCCTTATCAGCGGGCGGATGATGTCGGAGCCGAGAAACATGGTTTCCTGACGGCCGCGCGCATGCAGCAGCCTGTCCGTGAAGACATGGCCGCGCTCCCGGTCGCCGCAGAGCTGAATCTCGTCGATGGCCAGGAAATCAACCACCCGGTCGACCGGCATGGACTCCACTGTGCAGATAAAATAACGGGCGTGCGGCGGAAGGATTTTTTCCTCGCCGGTGATCAGGGCGACAGCGTTCTTGCCCTTCAGGGAAACGACGCGCTCGTAATTCTCCCGGGCCAGCAAACGCAGCGGAAAACCGATCATACCCGAGGCATGACCAAGCATCCGCTCAATGGCGAAGTAGGTCTTGCCGGTGTTGGTCGGCCCCAGCATTGCGGTGATCCGACCGTCCTCGAAAACGCTGTTCATGGGAAATTCGGATCCGCTCTCGGCTCAGATAGGAAGCGCTGGGGTCTTGCGATTAGTGCCAACTTCCCACATATCAAGCTCCATCAATCATAACGATGTCATTCTAGGCAAGAGGTGATCACAAAGATGACTGCGGAAAAGCGGACGTTCCAGGCCGAGGTCAGCAAACTCCTGAAGATCGTCGCCAATTCGCTCTATAGTGAGCGTGAAGTATTCCTGCGCGAATTGATCTCCAACGCATCCGATGCCTGCGACAAGCTGCGCTACTTGGCGCTCACCCAACCAGAGCTGACCACCGGCGACGGCGATTTCAAGATCAGGATCGCGGCGGACAAGGATGCCAAGACCCTGACCCTGTCGGATAACGGTATCGGCATGACCGCCGATGAGCTGAACGACAATCTCGGCACCATCGCGCGTTCCGGCACGGAAGCCTTCGTCTCCAACCTGTCCGGTGACGAGAAAAAGGATAGTGGCCTGATCGGCCAGTTCGGTGTCGGTTTCTATTCGGCCTTCATGATCGCCGACAAGGTCGAGGTCCTGACCCGGCGCGCCGGCGAGAGCAAGGCGCATCTCTGGAGCTCGGACGGTCTTGGCGAATACACCGTCGCGGATGCCGAGAAGGCCAATCGCGGCACCATCATCACCATGCATCTGAAGGACGACGCGCTCGAGTTTCTCGAGGAGCAGCGCCTGCAGCACATCGTGAAGCGCTATTCCGACCATATCCCGGTGCCGATCCTGTTTGTGGAAACCAAGGACGGGGAGGTCGAAGAGCGCCCGCTGAACGAGGCATCCGCCCTCTGGACCCGCTCCAAGAGCGACATCACGACGGAGCAGTACGGCGAATTCTACAAGCACGTCGCCCATGCTTTCGACGAACCCTGGCTGACCATGCACTGGAAGGCGGAGGGTGTGATCGAATACAGCTCCCTGCTCTACGTGCCGACCCAGCGCCCGTTCGACCTGTTCCATCCGGAGCGCAAGAGCCGGGTGAAACTCTATGTGAAGCGGGTCTTCATCACTGACGATTGCGAAGGGCTGGTGCCCGACTATCTGCGCTTCCTGCGCGGCGTGATCGATTGCGAGGACCTGCCGCTGAATGTCAGCCGCGAGCTTCTGCAACGCAATCCGGTGCTACAGAAGATCTCCTCCGCCGTCACCAAACGGGTGCTCACCGAGCTCAGCAAGAAGGCTGAGAAGGACCCCGAGGCATATGCGATTTTCTGGGACGCTTACGGCCCGGTGATGAAGGAAGGCCTCTATTCCGAGAACGGCGAGCACAAGGACACCCTGATTTCTCTCGCCCGCTTCGATACGACGGAAAGCGACACGCTGGTCAGCCTCGCCGACTACAAAAAGCGGATGAAGGAAGGCCAGGAGGCGATCTACTACATCATCGGCGAAAGCAAGGAAGCGCTGCTGAACTCACCCCATATCGAAGGCTTCAAGGCCAAGGGCGTGGAAGTTCTGCTGCTTTCGGATCCGATCGACGATTTCTGGATCCAGGCCATGTTCGAGGGCTATGAAGGCAGCCCCCTCAAGTCCATCACCCGCGGCTCCGCCGATCTCGATGCCGTCAAGGGCGATGACGACAAGACAGACGAGGACAAGAAGGACGAGGAAAAAGCCTCCGCCGATATCGCGCCGCTGCTCGCCTCCATCAAGCTGGCCCTCGGCGAGGAAGTGAAGGACGTGCGGGAATCCACCCGCCTGACCGACAGCCCCGTCTGCCTGATCGCCGATGACGGCGACATGGACATCAACCTCGAACGCCTGCTGCGCCAGCACAAGCAGATCGACAAATCCAATCCGCGCATTCTGGAAGTCAACACCAAGCACGCGGTGATCAAGGCTCTGGCCAAGCGGGTGAAGGACGGCAAGACCGGCCAGGAACTGGACGACGCCGCCCACCTGCTGCTCGACCAGGCCCGGATCATGGAAGGCGAAGCTATCCCCGACCCGAAAGCCTTTGCACGGCGGTTGGCGATATCGATGGAGCGGGGGCTGACGGGTTAAAACCCGTTCCACCTCTCCGATGCAAACTCAAGAAGAGCGGGTGACTCTCGTCATCCGCTCTTTTCACTTAGTGATGATCTAGACTCGCCCATGTCCTCGGATCAGCTCCGCATGCTCCAAGCCCACCCCGGCAGCAAGAAAGCGTCTCCAGCCCACGATTGCAGAAGGTACCGTTGCAGTCCCACGTGAAGGCGCTATCGTGTCGCCCGATCCAGATTACCGTTCACAGGATATCGCTCCATGGCGCCGCAGACGGCCACCTCACAGCTTCTCGACAATTGTCTTACCGACGCGGAATTCCCGGAATTGCCGGGTTTCGTCCGTGGCAAGGTGCGGGATGCGTACAAATTGCCGAACCGGCGGCGGCTGTTGATCGCGACGGACCGGCAGTCCGCGTTCGATCAGGTTCTGGCGGCCGTGCCCTTCAAAGGCCAGGTGCTGACCCAAACGGCGCGCTACTGGTTCGATCACACTGGCGATATCTGCCCGAACCATGTGATCTCCTACCCGGACCCGAACGTCGTCCTGTGCAAGGATCTCGAGATGGTGCCGATCGAGATCGTGGTGCGGGCCTATCTCACCGGCTCCACCAATACCAGCGCCTGGACGATGTATGACCGGGGCGAGCGGGTCATCTATGGCCATCCCTTCCCCGACGGCATGAAGAAGAACCAGAAACTCTCCAAAACCATCATCACGCCGACGACGAAACCCACCGGCGGCGGGCATGACGCGCCGATCACGGAAGCGGAAATTCTCGAAACCGGGCTCGTGACGCATGAACAATGGCGGGAGCTGGCGGAGAAAAGTCTGGCGCTGTTCGCACGCGGGCAGGAACTCGCCGCCAAACAGGGGCTTATTCTGGTCGATACAAAATACGAGTTCGGCATCGACGAGACCGGCACCATCACCATCGCCGATGAAATTCACACCCCGGATTCAAGCCGCTACTGGCGCGCCGACAGCTACGAGCAAAAATTCGCGGCCGGCGCGGAGCCGGACAGTCTGGACAAGGAATTCCTGCGGCTCTGGATTGCCGGTCAGTGCGATCCCTACAATGACCCCATCCCGGAAATCCCCGCCGAGACCCTGATCGCCTTCAGCAACAAGTATGTCTCCCTGTTCGAGCAGCTGACCGGTCTGGATTTCGAGCGGCCCGACCCGGCAGTTCCCGTGCGCGACCGTATCCGAAAGGCACTGGTCGCGGCGCTGCCCGAGTATTTCTAAGCGGATCGGCTTTCCGGCTCTGCGGCCAGGGTGACGATCTCCACAGAGATAATAGGCGACACACGCCCCAATTCGGCGCGTCGCTCAGACATGCCTTCCGCGGCCCCATCTCCGCCCGGCGCGGTCAGCCCGAGAGCGACCCGACGCGCTAGCGCTTCGGTCACGAGATCCAGATCGATCGGGTGAAAATCTGACTGCCGCCTGCCCTGCCTCAAACAAACAAGCCCACCTCAACCCTGACGATGCTGCCGACAGACCCCAACTTTTGACCACCCCAACATATTGCACCCCCAAACTTCCTTGATTTAATTATATATATTGCGTCAATTTTATACTAATTCAGGCTTAAAAAATTACTTTCCACGGACACCAACACAACCAATAGTTTCCAGCCATATGCGCTTGCCTCGCAAGTAAGTGCGCGATGATAGACAAATCCCTGAATTAAGAAACTCGGGCTGAGGTATAATCCCCATTAAATCACCCACGAAAACACAACTGATCACTAAACATAAATGAATACTGACGCCAAGTCCCTACAGAAAAAACTCTGCGTTTGTTGTTGGAAAAGATCACAAAACTAATAATAAAAACTATAACCCCAGAAAATATTAACACTCATTTGTATTAGTTAACACTAATATTGCATTGATGAAATTTTATCGAAATTTACCCGTATATATTGCTGTACAATTTCCAATTTTTCCAAAGTCTTTTCCAAAAATTCCCAAGAAGACACCTTCTTTTGCTCAATTTTTATTGTAGCACTTGGAGGCGGGCGCAGAACTCGAATTGCGCACGCGATACGGAGTAACTTCGAGTTTAAGGGCTTGCCATGCGTTCCGGTTCATCTGTCGCTTTCATCGACCCGACTGTTTCCCAGCAGGAACTGCGTCATTCAGAGCTGATGCCATATGCCGCATTAAAGGGAACGCACGCTAATTCCAGTCGCCCAGACTTCTATAGCGAAAGAGCATTGTGGATGAGCCATTCCAGACACCCATCCATTCTGTTCGTCGATAGCGCCGTTCCTGATCGCGAAATCCTTCTGGCAGGCGTCGATCCGCGCACCAAAATCATCCCGCTATCGCCAGCAGGCGATCCGATTGGACAGATTTCGGATGTGCTTGCCGGTCTGACCGGCGTCCAAAACCTCTCGATCCTGAGTCACGGCGCTCCCGGCCAATTGCACCTTGCCGGGCGCGTTGTGGACCTGACAGCGCTGAGCGAAGCGACACCGCATCTGCTCCGGATCAAAGCCGCGCTCGCGCCCGATGCGGAAGTCACTCTGGTGGCTTGCGCAGCGGGGGCAGGCACTGCCGGCGCGCAGTTTGCCAACAGCCTGGAAGACGCGCTCGGCGTTCCCGTGCACGCCGCATCCGCGCCACTCGGCGCAGATGCCGGCTGGCACGCCCTGCCGGCCGCAGCGGCGCTCTTTTCGGCCAAGGCCCTCGCCACCTACGCCCATCGTCTGGCCACCCTTAACGGAAGCGCAGTCGACGACACGATAATTGCGATCGCATCTGACGACGTGATCAACGGCCTCGCCGGAAACGACGAGCTCTATGGTGCTGCCGGCGCCGACACAATCGACGGCGGCGACGACAACGACCAGATCTCCGGCGGCACCGGCATCGACAGCCTGATCGGCGGCAACGGCGATGACACCTTCTTCATCGCCTCCGGCGATGTCGCGGGTGGCGCCGAGCAGATCGATGGCGGCGCCGGCACGGACATCATTTCGCTGACCGGCGGCGGCAGTTTCGACCTCTCCGGCGCGACCATTTCCGTGGAGACCATTTCCGGCGGCACCGGGGCGGACACGATCACCGGCACCACGGCCGCGGACCAGATCGACGGCGGCGGCGGCGCCGACATTATCTCAGGTCATAACGGTAACGACACGCTCAGCGGCGGCGCCGGTGCCGACACAATCGACGGCGGCGAAGGTGACGACAGTATCTCCGGTGGCACCGGCGTCGACAGCCTGCTCGGCGGCGACGGTTTCGACACCTTCTTTGTCGCCTCCGGCGATGTCGCGGGCGGCGCCGAGACGATCGATGGCGGCAACAACTCGGATATCATTTCGCTGACCGGCGGGGGCAGGTTCGGCTTCTCCGGCGCAACCGTGTCCGTGGAGACCATTAACGGCGGCGCCGACGCCGACACGGTCACCGGCACCACGGCCAGAGACGTGATCCACGGCGGTAATGGCGCCGACATTCTGTCCGGTCACGACGGCAACGACGATGTCTTCGGTCAGGGCGGCAACGACACCCTCTACGGCGGCGACGGAAACGACCTGGTCCGGGACAATTCAGGCGACAACGTGCTTTACGGCGATGCCGGCAACGACACGCTCTCCGGCACAGTCGGTAACGACACACTCCTGGGCGGGACCGGCAACGATTCCCTGCTCGCGGGCAGCGGAACCAACCTGCTTGATGGCGGCGCAGGCAATGACACGATCCAGGGAACGCAGACGAACCTGAACGGCGACACCCTGACCGGGGTCGATGCGGATGACATTCTGCTCGTCCTCTCGAAAGACCTGTCCAGCCTGAACGGCAGCAGCGTCAGCAGCTCCATCGATCTTGGCGACGGCAACACGCTCAATCTTTCCCTCGGCAACTATACCGCCACGCTCAGCGCGACGGAGAGTGGCGGCAACACGACCATCGGCTTTACACTGAATGCAATCCCGGCCCCATCCCCCCCCGTTGCCACGTCGGTCCAGAAATCGAACCGATCGGATGGCGACGTCGCGGGGACGGAAACCTCCTTCACCCTTGCCAACACCGGCAGCACGGCACTATCCGGGACCCTGCTCGAAGACTCCGGCAGCGGTAATAAAGTTACCGTACAGTTGCCGGGCCGCGTCTCCGCCACGGTCAGCGGCCCCGCTTCCTCCGAAGCGCCCGGAGCTGCCACCAGCACCCTCGACGGCCAGGTCCAGGGGACCGGCTCGACCGATGCAAGCTTCCTCAACCTGCAGGGCTCCCTCTTCCTCGACAGCCTCGGGACCGAGGCGAGCGTCGATGTCCGCACCATCACCTTCTCCGGCGACGGCATCACCACGCCGCAAACCATCGAGATCAGCGACCAGTCCACCAGCTCCGGGGTCGAGGCCTTCATCTTCGACTTGTCCGGCCTGCCTGCAGGTTCCACGCTGGTGCTGAAGGATATCGACTTCGCCATCGTGATCGGCAATGTGACGGTGAACAGCAGCGGGAGCGGTCCGATTTATCTCGCCGGCGACAGTTCGGCACAGACCATCTCCCTCGGCAGTTTTGGCGATACGGTCGCCGCCGGCGCGGGCACCGACTCCGTCAATGGCGGCTTTGGCGAGGACCTCGCCTATGGCAATCAGGGCGACGACTCCCTCTTCGGCGACGACGGCAAGGATACGCTCTTCGGCGGCCAGGATCAGGACAGTATCAATGGCGGCAACGGCAGTGACATCCTCTTCGGCAACAAGGGTGAGGATACGCTGAGCGGAGGAGGAGACTCCGATATTCTTTATGGCAACCAGGGCAACGACACCCTCTTCGGCGACGAAGGCAAGGATACGCTCTTCGGCGGCCAGGATCAGGACAGCATCAATGGCGGCAACGACAGCGACATCCTCTATGGCAACAAAGACGAGGATACGCTGAGCGGCGGAGGAGACTCCGATCTGCTTTATGGCGGCCAGGGCAGCGACATCGTCTACGGCAATCAGGGTGACGACAGCCTGAACGGTGATCTGGGCAACGACATCCTGTTCGGCGGCCAGGGCAACGATATGGTCAATGGCGGAGACGGAGCGGACCAGCTCGCCGGCAACAAGGGCGACGATACGCTGATCGGCGGGGACGGAGCGGATACCTTCATCTTCGGCTTCAGCACCGGCGACGACCAGGTCAGCGATTTCACGGTCGGCACCGACAGCTTGCAGTTCGATAACGGCATCACCTACACGGCAGAGGATAGCGGCGGGAACACCCTGCTCACCCTCTCCGACGGCGGCACCGTCACCCTGATCGGCATCTCCAAGTCGGAATTCGGGATCGCCTGGGATCTCGCGCCTTAAACGGACTCCCTGCCGTCAAAATCGGGACGGCTATCGCCTGGCGGCTCTGCAGACCTGAGCCGGGGTCTATTCCTGCCTCGTTCCGTTCAGAGAAAGATCAAGAGTCAAGTTTCTCGACATCGTAGACGAGGCGCACCGTTTTCCGGCACCAGTCCAGCAGAATGCCATGCTCCGGCTGGCCAGCCGCCTCGGCGGCCGCATAGAGACAGGACACCGAGACATGGTGCTGGAGACGGGCAAGCGCCCGCGCCTGTTCGGGTGTCACCTTGCGGGAGAATTTTTCCTGTGCCGCGATGATGCGGCGAAACGCCTTTTCCTCATGCCTGGCATTGAGTTCCGCCAGCTCCGGGGAATCCCCGAGCGCAAACCTGAGCTTCCAGTGACCCGGTGTATTCACGCTTTCATCGGTAGACAGGCAGTCAAACACTGCATCAGCATAAGCCTCGAGCCCTTCGGAACCGTCGAACCGCGCGTCTACCCCGTCCAACAAATCCAGCGTTTGCTCCAGCCATTGCCTGTACAGCTCGAAGAAGACAACTTCCTTCTTCGGGAAGAACTGATAGAGGCTCGCGATATTCACGCCTGCCGTTTTGGCAATATCGTTCGTCGTTATTTTTTCGGCCGGTATATTGCCGAGCATATCCAGCGTCACATCAAGGATGAGCTGAACCTTTTCCCTGGAGCGCTGTTGCTTGGCCTGTTTTCGGACAACGACCGAACTGCCTTCCACCGCTTGCACTTTTCTCTCCCACTCTTCCGATCGCGTTCTTGTTCTTTTCCCTGACTGATTGGGGAACGCGACACTCGATTTTAACGGCCCCGTGGCACGTGGCACAGCCCCGAAAGCGCTGACATGCAGGCACGCCAAATCCCAAGCCTGCCTTCAGGTATAGACATCGGCGTCGCAAAATGTAAGTTCAGACTTACGTTTTTTATTGCACTTGAATATGCTTCTCATTATCGAAACGAGGATTATCGATAATCCAAGCCGGTAGCCAGGATTTCGCACCATGGGGAAAAGCGCGAATGCTGAAATATTCCAGTCTGATCACGGCGACGCTCCTGCTTTCGGCTCAAGAGGCTGTGGCGCAGGACAGCACGGCGGAGACAACAAAGCGCCTCGACAAGATCGTCGTCGAAGCGGATGGAGAAACCACCGGGCCGGGGGCCGATCGCGCCGCCAGAAGCGCCGGTGACAGGGAAACGATCGTCGCCGATCAGTCGACCGTGGGCAGCAAGACCGGCACGCCGATTCTTGATGTGCCAGCCTCCGTATCCGTTGTCACCGAGAAGGAAATGAAACAGCGCGGGGTCGAAAATCTCGATGAAGCGCTGGCCTATACCTCGGGCGTCGTCAGCGATCTTTACGGCAGCGACAACCGCTACGACCATTATCTCATTCGCGGCTTCTACCAGACAGGTCTCGGCTCCTACCGCGATGCCCTGCCGATGCGTATTCCGGGCTTTATCGCAAGCCGGATCGAGCCCTATGGTCTGGAGCGGGTTGAAATCCTGAAGGGTTCCACCTCTTCCCTGTTCGGCCTGAACTCACCCGGCGGGCTGGTGAACGCCGTCTCGAAGAAGCCGCTCGATTTCACGTTCGGCGAAGTCTATTCGACCGTCGGCGACGAACATGTCGAATTCGGCACCGATTTCGGCGGCGCCGTCGACAGTCAGGACAAGTTCTTCTACCGGCTGACCATGAAAGGTCAGAACAGCAGAGACGGCACGGATTTCTCCAATGACGACCGGGTCTATTTCGCGCCATCCCTGACCTGGCGCCCGACCGACGCGACAGAGCTGACCCTGCTTACCGATTACAACAAGCGCAACGGCAATCCGGGAAGCGGCATTCCATACGGCTCCAGCATCGATCCGGATACCTTCCTGGGCGAGCCGGACTTCGACAATATGGACACCGAGGAATGGAATGCCGGCTACCAGCTCCGCCACAGTTTCGGCAACGGCCTGCAGTTCCGGCAGAACCTGCGCTTCACCGATCTGAGCCTGACTTACGAAACCGTCTACGGGGCCAGCGCGGATGCGACCGCCTCCCGCTATTCCTACGCGGTCAAGGGCGGCACGCAGCGCTTCGCGATCGACAACCAGCTACAGTTCGACACCCGCATCAGCGTCGTGGACAGCCGCACGCTTGCCGGCGTCGATTATTACTATGAAGAGGTGGACGAAAAGCGCGCCTTTGGCTCCGCCACCGGTATCGACATCAACAATCCCGTCTATTGCGGCCGCGCCTGCATCACCCAGCCGCCCGCCTATGAGTGGCTGACGGACCGGGCTGCTTTCGGCGCCTATCTGCAGGAAGAGATGACATTCTACGACAGGGTGATCCTCACCCTGGGAGGGCGGTACGATCATGTCGACACCGATTCCGAATATCCGGGCTTCGGTCTGTCCTACAGCTCTTCCGACAATTCCCTGACCGGGCGCGCGGGCCTGACCGTCAAGGTGCGCGACGATCTGTCGGTCTACGCGAACTACTCCGAATCCTTCGAGCCGGTCTCAGCGGAAACCGCTCTGCAGACTTCGCCGAAACCGAAAGAGGGAACGCAATATGAGATCGGTGTGAAGTACAGCCCCGATTTTGTCGATAACGCTCTGTTTACAGTCGCGCTTTTCGACCTGACGCAGACCAACGTCCCCTACAACACCAGCCCGACTGTACAGGAGCAGATCGGCGAGGTGAACGTCACCGGTGTCGAGCTTGAGGGCAAGATGGCGCTCACCGACCGGCTCGACGCGATCGCTTCCTATTCATACTGGGACCCGTCGATCGAAGAGGATGGCACTGACGGCAATGCCGGCAACCGGCCGCAACTGGTTCCGAACCATATCGCCGCAGCCTGGCTGAACTATACGATCCCCGGCCAGGGAGCCTTCGGAGACCTGAGCATCGGCGGTGGCATGCGCTATATCGGGGACAGCTTCGCGGACAATGCGAACACGATCAAACTCGACGCGCGCACCGTCATGGACGCGGCGGTCAGCTACCAGTTCATCGAGAACGCCACGCTGCAGCTCAACGCCAGCAACATCTTCGACGAGCGTTCCATCACCCAGGTCGATACCTTCGCGAACACTGCCTATTACAGTGACGGGCGCACGGTCCGACTGACCCTGCGGTACACCTGGTAACGAACCTACCGGGTAAGCCCCACACAGGCGTGAAAACCTGAGTCCCCACGAAGCGGCGCGATGCTCCATCGCGCCGCAATTGCGTCAGGCATATCGACCGACCGACGATGCACATGAAGTGCCCCCGCGCTTTAGGGGATATAAAGACGCAAGCCTGCCCCCGGCGCTTTCCTGATGTTATTCCAGCTAAAAATTTGGCTCGGCGCCCCTCGAACGCCTTCCGATTAAAATGATTTAGATTCATAATTTCACGTTTTTTTAATGTTGAATTGAAATAGCTGGTTGTCTATCAGGCCTTTCTGAGAATGCGGATTGGCTGCGCCATGGCCTACACCAGCAACGGCTGATTGAGAGACCGGAACATTGACAAGTGAATTTCAATCCGCGGAGAAAATGAGGCATGCCCTCGTCAACGACGACCTGGATGCGGTCGATCGTTATTTTCTGCAGTTCGGCGCACGCAATCCGGTTGTGGTCTGGAATCCAGAGCACGACCAGCTTGAGGACGAACGTCTGCAGCGCCTCTCGTCTTACTGGCAAGAGAAAGCGGGCGACCAGACCGCCGCTCCCGTCGCATCCATCGACCCGACAGACATGAGATTTGTCTTGGGCTATCTCATGCTGCTCGACGTCCTCGAGGATGGCTACGATTTCCGCTATCGGCTCTATGGCACGATGATTTCGGAACGCTTTGGCAGAGATGTCACCGGCACGACGATCCGGGAGTTCGGCGACAAGGCATATATCGTCAGCTTTTTTCTCGGTGCTTATCAGGCCGTGATGGAGCGGCGCGCGCCGCTGTTGACCATTCATTACCCGAAAAATGCGTCGGAAACCGAGAGCTGGACGCGCCTCATCCTTCCGCTGGAAGATGAAAACAATAAGATTGCGAGGCTCCTTGTAGGCCAAATCCCCGGTGAATGGCGCCCGAGGCCTGCCGGCGCGGAAGCTCCCGCCTTCTGATGCTTTCGACCGCCTAACCCTCTGGGGGCGAACGCCGGGGTGCAGCCGGATCATCATCAAGACGGCTGTGCAACTTCTCGAATATCCGCTCCAGCGCGGCGCGCTCCGCATCATCCAGAACAGAGAGCAGATCCGCCTCGAACCCACTCGCCAGCGGCACGATCTGCCGGTAGACGGACCAGCCCTGCTCCGACAGCGTGATATCCAGCAGGCGGTTGTCCGCCGCATTGTTCGCCTTCAGAACCAGTCCCGCCTCTTCCAGACGGCTGACCGCCCGGCTGACCTTCACCTTGTCCAGATTGACGCGGGCATGAATATCCCGGACCGAGACCCGTTCCGAGCGGGCGAGATGAGCAATCACCCGCCATTCCGCAATGGAAATCCCGAATTTCGCCGCATAGAGCGCCGACATGGATTTACTGACCCGGGCGGCAATCACCGCCAGCCGATAGGGCAGGAAACTGTCCAGATCGAGCAGGTCTTTTTGGTCGTTCTTCGGCAATTGACAATCATTTCATTTGTAACGATCATGGCGATCCTACGGCAGACGGGCCCTTAAAACCAATCAGAAAACGCGCCTGTCAGACCCTGCCCGCGGGAGGAAAGACATGAACAAGGTTTCAGACTCCGCATCCATGCGCAGCAATCCGCTGACCGGCACCGCAAACGGTTATATGCCGGGTTTCGGCAATGATTTCGAGACCGAAGCGCTGCCGGGCGCCCTGCCCCAGGGACAGAACAGCCCTCAGAAATGCAATTACGGTCTCTATGCCGAACAGCTCTCAGGCAGCCCCTTCACGGCGCCACGCGGCGAGAACGAGCGTAGTTGGCTCTACCGCATCCGCCCTTCGGTGAAACATACCGGGCGCTTTTCCCGCATCTCCGTGGATGGCTGGAAGACGGCCCCGCATCAACCGGAGCATGGTCTCGCCCTCGGCCAGTACCGCTGGAACCCGGTGCCCCTGCCGGAAGCACCGACCGATTTCGTGGCCGGCATCCGGACCATGACCTGTGCGGGTGACGTGAACACCCAGGCCGGGATGTCCGTGCATGTCTATGCCTGTAACGCGGACATGACCGACGACTACATGATGAACGCCGACGCCGAACTGATGCTCGTCCCGCAGCTCGGCCGCATAGAAATCTTCACCGAGCTTGGCCGCATGACGCTCGCCCCGCGCGAGATTGCCATCGTCCCGCGCGGCATGATCTTCAAGGTCACGCTGCTGGACGGTGAAGCACGCGGATATGTCTGCGAGAATTACGGCGCCAAGTTCACCCTGCCGGGACGCGGGCCCATCGGCGCCAACTGCCTCGCCAACCCGCGCGATTTCAAGACACCTGTCGCCGCCTATGAAGAGAAAGAGACGCCCTGCCGGCTGATCGTGAAATGGTGCGGATCATTCAACGTGACGGAGATCGGGCACTCACCGCTCGACGTCGTTGCCTGGCACGGAAATTACGCGCCTTTCAAATACGACCTCACCACCTTCTCCCCGGTCGGCGCCATCCTGTTCGACCATCCGGACCCGTCGATCTTCACCGTGCTGACGGCCCCCTCGGAAGTGCCTGGCACGGCCAACATCGACTTCGTCATCTTCCCGGAGCGCTGGCTGGTCGCCGAACACAGCTTCCGGCCGCCCTGGTATCACCGGAACGTCATGTCCGAATTCATGGGTAATATTTACGGCTCCTACGATGCCAAGCCCGAGGGCTTCGTGCCCGGGGGCATGAGCCTGCACAATTGCATGCTGCCGCATGGCCCGGACAGCCAGGCCTTCGAGGGCGCCTCCAATGTCGAGCTGAAGCCGCACAAGCTTTCAGAGACCATGGCCTTCATGTTCGAGACCCGGTTCCCGCAGCATCTGACGGAGTTCGCCGCCAACGAAGCGCCGCTTCAGGACGATTACGCAACCTGCTGGACCGGCCTCGACAAGAAATTCGATGGAACGCCGGGCATCAAGTGACAATGAAAAGCTGGCTCCCCGCCGCCAATACACGGGACTGCAATTTTCCGGTCCAGAACCTGCCCTTCGGCGTTTTCTCCCGGAACGGCGAGCCGCCGCGCTGCGGTACCGCCATTGGCGACCGCGTGCTTGACCTTGCGGCACTGGAGCGGGACGGACTGATATCCACCGGCGGCGACTCGGTTTTTGCAGAAGGCGCCCTGAACCCGTTCATGGAACGCGGCCCCGATACCTGGGACCGAGTGCGAGCACGCCTGACGGACCTTCTGCGTGAAGGCGGCGATACAGCCCTAAAACAGAAAGCGGAAGCCTTTCTCATCCCGCTTTCAGACGTCACGCTGCATCTGCCGTTCCGGGTTAGCGAGTACACCGATTTCTATGCAGGCAAGCAGCACGCCTTCAATGTCGGCACCATGTTCCGGGGGCCGGAAAACGCCCTGCCGCCGAACTGGCTGCATATCCCCATCGGCTATAACGGGCGGGCCTCCTCCGTTGTTGTCAGCGGCACGGATTTCCATCGCCCCAATGGCCAGTTGAAAGCGCCGGACGCGGAGGCTCCCACTTTCGGCGCAAGCCGCCGGCTCGATATCGAACTGGAGATGGGTGCCGTAGTCGGCACCGGAAACCCGCTCGGCAGACCAGTGACAGTGGTTGAGGCGGACGCGATGATCTTCGGCTATGTGCTGCTGAACGACTGGTCGGCGCGAGATATCCAGGCTTGGGAATATCAGCCGCTCGGCCCGTTTCAGGGTAAGGCCTTCTGCACGACGATCTCGCCCTGGGTGGTGACGCGGGCGGCGCTGGAGCCTTTCCGGACAGCGACGCCGAAGCGGGAGAAACCGCTGCTGCCATATCTCGCGGAACCCGGCCCGATGCTCTACGACATCGGGCTTGAGGTCGGCCTGACACCTGCCGGATCAGACGAGGAAGCGGTGCTGTCGCGGACCAACTACAGCACGATGTATTATTCCGCTGCCCAGCAGCTTGCCCATCACACCAGCAGCGGCTGCCCGATGCGGCCGGGCGACCTGCTAGGCTCCGGCACGATCTCCGGAGACACGCCGGACAATTACGGCTCATTGCTGGAAATGAGCTGGGGCGGCAAGACTCCGATCACCCTGCCGAACGGAGAGAGTCGCAGCTTCCTCGAAGACGGTGACCGGGTCACGCTGCGCGGCCATGCGGCGGGCGACGGCTACAGGATTGGATTTGGAGACTGCACGGGCACAGTCCTGCCCGCGATTAGACAAGACTGACAAAGAACAAACGGGAGGAAGGCCAAATGGCCAAGCAATTCGCATCAGCCGGCGATATGGCGGAAAAGAAGATCACCTTCAGCGAGATCGGCCGGGACATCTGGGCCTTCACTGCGGAGGGCGATCCCAATACCGGTGTGATCATCGGCGACGACAGCGTGATGATCGTCGATGCCCAGGCCACCCCGCGCCTCGCACACAAGGTGGTGGAGAAGATCCGCACCGTCACCGACAAGCCGATCAAGTATGTCGTGCTCTCCCACTATCACGCCGTCCGCGTGCTTGGCGCCTCGGCCTACGGGGCGGAGCAGATCCTCGCCTCCGAGAAATGCCGCGCCATGGTCTCGGAGCGCGGTCAGGAGGACTGGGACAGCGAGTTCGGCCGTTTCCCGCGCCTGTTCCAAGGCCATGAATCGATCCCGGGCCTGACCTGGCCGACCATGACCTTCACCGACAAGATGACAGTTTATCTTGGCAAGCGCCGGGTCGACCTGATGCATCTCGGCCGCGCCCACACCGCTGGCGACATCGTTGCCTGGGTGCCGGACGAGCGCGTCATGCTGACCGGCGACATCGTCGAATACAAGGCCGCCTGCTATTGTGGCGACGGTCACTTCAGCGACTGGGGCAACACGCTCGACGCGATCAAGAATTACGATCCGACCGCCATCGCGCCGGGCCGGGGCGATGCGCTTGTCGGCACCGAGATGGTCGATGCCGCGCTCGATTTCACCCGTGACTTCCTGCTGAACACCTATCGTCCGGCGGCCGCGGTCGCCGCGCGCGGCGGAACCTTGAAGGAAGCCTGGGACGCGGTGCGCGCCGCGTGCGATCCGAAGTTCAGTGACGTGCCGATCTACGAGCATTGCCTGCCCTTCAACGTGACCCGCGCCTATGACGAGGCACTCGGCATGGACACCCCCCGGATCTGGACCGCCGAACGCGACCGGCAGATGTGGGAAGCCCTGCAAGGCTAAGGCGGGAGCCTTTCCATGGCCGATATCTTCGAGCAAACGCTCTATCCCTACCGGCGGTCGCCGGATCAGGACGCGGCGGCGCCTGTGCGCCATCCGGTTATCGTTGTCGGTGCCGGTCCGGTCGGGCTTGCCGCCGCGCTGGATCTTGCACTGAAGGACGTGCCGGTCCTGCTGCTGGACGACAATGACCGGGTCAGCACTGGCTCCCGCGCCATCTGCTTTGCCAAGCGCACGCTGGAGATCATGGACCGGCTGGGCTGTGGTCAGCCGCTGGTCGACAAGGGCGTCACCTGGAACAAGGGCAAGGTCTTCTTCGACGAGCGGAAGGTCTACGAGTTCGACCTGCTGGCCGAAGCGGGGCATCGACGGCCTGCCTTCATCAATCTCCAGCAATACTATTTCGAGGCCGTCCTGCTGGAACGATTGCGGGAATTGCAAGCGGAAGGCCGGCCGGTCCAGATTCGCGGCCGCAACAAGGTCACCGGCGTTACCCGGGACTACAGCCGCGTCCAACTGACCGTCGAGACGCCGGACGGCCCCTACACCCTGGACGCCGACTGGTTGATCGCCTGCGACGGCGCCAAGTCTCCGATCCGTTCGTTCATGGGGCTCGATTTCCATGGCCGGGTCTTCGAGGACAATTTCCTGATCGCCGACGTAAAGATGGAGGCCGATTTCCCGACCGAGCGCTGGTTCTGGTTCGACCCGCCCTTCAACCGGGGTCAATCGGCGCTGCTGCACAAGCAACCGGATGGTGTCTGGCGTATCGACCTGCAACTCGGCTGGGACATCGACCGGGAAGTTGAGATGCGGGAGGAGAACGTGATCCCGCGCCTGAAGGCGATGCTTGGAGAGGAGGCGAAATTCAGCCTCGAATGGATCTCAATCTACACCTTCCAGTGCCGCCGGATGGAGCGTTTCGCCCATGGCCGGGTGTTGTTTGCAGGGGACAGCGCCCATCAGGTCTCGCCATTCGGCGCACGCGGCGCCAACAGCGGTATTCAGGACGCGGATAACCTCGCCTGGAAGCTGAAGCTTGTGCTGGACGGCACCGCGCCGGAAAGCCTGATGGAGAGCTATAACCGGGAGCGAGTGCAGGCCGCGGACGAGAACATCCTGAACTCCACCCGCTCGACCGATTTCATCACCCCCAAGTCCGATATCTCCCACGTCTTCCGTGATGCCGTACTTGATCTTGCCGAAGCCCATCCGTTCGCCCGCCCACTTGTGAACTCCGGACGGCTCAGCGTGCCGGCGACCCATGCGGGATCTGACCTGAATGGCGAGGATGCGCTGCCAGGCGGGCCCGAGCGCACCCGTCCGGGCGCCCCCGCCGTCGATGCCCCGGTGGGCGACGGATGGCTGCTGGAAAGTCTTGGGACGGATATTGTCTTGCTTGGAATCAATACGTCACTGCCGGACATGTCCGGCGGCGATACGCTCCCAGTGACTGTCCTGACGATTGAGACCGGAGACGACAGGCTGGGCGCCTTGAGAGAGCGTTATCTCGGGAGGAACGAACAGGCGGTCTACCTGATCCGCCCGGACCAACATATCGCCGCGCGCTGGCCCACCTATGACCGTAAGGCCATCTCGGCCGCCCTTACCGCCGCGACCGGAGGGATGTCATGACGGATCTGATCACCGCTCCCAACCTGACCGATGCCGACGGCTTTTACGAGGCCCTGATCGCCGCTCATCAAGGCCTCACGCCGGAGCAAAGCACAGCACTGAACGCGCGCCTGATCCTGCTGCTGGCAAATCATGTCGGCGACCGGGATATTCTGCTCGACGCCCTTCGCAAGGCGCGGGAAACCGGGCGCTAGCCCCCCTTCATCACCGCCATCCCGACCGGGATGACGAATGAGTGCAGGGATATCTAGATGTCCCGAGGAACGTAAGGCTCACCCTCGCCACCGGCAGAGCGGGCAAAGACAAAGACGCTCTCCGGGGTCGATTTGATGATCGAGAATTCCGGCGCCTCGTCGACGAAACGGACATCGTCGACACTGGTGAAGTCCAGATAGACCTGATGATTGAAGCCGCGCTGGAGATAGAACGGGATACCGCGCCAGTGGCCGGAGATCGGCCGGTGCACGTGGCCGAAAATCATCTGGTCCGGCAGGCGCTTCTGCAACACCTCGTATAGCGCCTCTCCGTCCAGCAGCCGGATCGCGTCCATGTGCGGAATACCGAGATCGAACGGCGGGTGATGGACCGCGAGCATGAACGGCACGTCCGCAGGCAGCGCGTCGAGTTCCTTGTCCAGCCATGCCAGACGGGTCTCGCAGAGACGGCCGGCATGATCGCCCGGAATATCGACCAGACTGTCGAGACACACCACGTTGGCATCGCCGGTATCGACGGTGAACTGGATGAAGCCACCTTCTATTTCCGGCGCATCGGGGAAGACCTCCCTGAACGGTGCCCGGCTGTCATGGTTGCCCATCATCAGATGCACGGGCATCTCAAGCGGCGCCAGCACCTCTTTCAAGGTCTCGTAGGCTGCCTTCTCGCCGTAATGCGTGAGGTCGCCGGTGGCGAGCACGCAATCGACATCGCCGTGGTCGCGGCGGATCAGGGATACGCCGTCGGCGAGACGCTGTTTCGGGCTGGTTCCGTAGAGCGGCTTGTCACCGGGGACGAAGTGCAGGTCTGTGATCTGGATGAAGCTCATGACACCGATTTCTTTCCGCCGGACGAATACCGGCGACAGGAAGGTAAGCGATTAAACGCAGGTAGCACTTAAAAGAGCGGGCCGACAGGGTGGAACCCCGTCGGCCCGATGAAGGTTTTATTTCGGCAGCATGTCGCCGACTTCGGCCACCAGATCGCTCTGCAGGGCCTTCATGTCGTCTTCCTCACCGGTGACGATGGACTCAATCCCATCATAGATCACCTGGGTAACCGCGAGGCCCTTGTCGCCCGGATAAGCGAGCCAGTCGCGCAGCAGCGGGAGCTGACGCACAGCGGTCTCCTTGTTCGGGTTCCGCTTGTAGAAATCCTTCAGGATGATTTCGTTCGCGGCCTTGTTCGGCGGCATGTAGCCCGTGGTCTCGGCGACAGCAGCGGCGCCGGTGCCGGAGGTGATGTATTTCAGGAAGGTCCAAGCAGCCTGCAGCCGCTCCGGATCTTCGGACTGGGAGACCAGCAGGGCAGCGTTACCGCCGGCAGGAAGGCCCTTCGGCTTGCCACCGATGCCCGGGAATTCGGCCGTCTTCATCTCGAAATCGCCTTTCGAGCGCTCAACCGCGCCAAGCGCCGAGGTGGACCAGAACATCATGCCTACATCACCGGAAGCGAAAGCCGCCAGCGCGTCTTTCCAGGACAGGTTCTGCATCTCGCAACCCCGGAAGATCTTCTTCATGGTCTCGAAGGAGGTCAGACCGGCCTCGCCGTCGAAATTCACCTTGTTGCCTTTGACGATCGGCTCGTCCTGGCTCCACATCAGCGCCTGCATGAACCAGTTGCCGGTGATGTTCCAGCCCCAGAAAACCGGGTTCTTCACACCATTGGCCCGCATTTCCTTGCAGAGCGTGACCACCTCGTCCCAGGTCTGCGGCAGCTTGTCGGAGCCGGACTTGCGCACCAGATCCATGTTGTAATAGCCGACCGGCAGGGAGATCGAGAACGGAAGACCATGCACGTCGCCATTGAAGGTCGACAGATCGAGCATTGCCTGATGGTAGCCTTCCTTTTCGAAATTGGCTTCCTTGGCGATGAACGGTTCAAGCGAACGGGCGATGCCCTTTTCCACCAGAATGGCCTGACGGTTGAGGCCCTGCATGGTCACGTCCGGCAGATTACCGGAAACGGCTTCACGCAGGATGATGTTGGTCGCATCCTCGTAGCCTTCATAAGTGGCACGGAACTTCACCTGGATCTCCGGATGCTCCTTTTTGAAGCTCTCCATGATCTTCTCATAGGTGACATCGAACAGGTGGCTGTAGGGGTAGCCGACCTCGATCTCCACCGCGGCGGCGGGCGCTGCGTAAAACGCCGCGGCAGCGGCCATTGCAAAAAGACGTTTCATACCGTAACTCCTCACTGTTGCAGCGTGCGGCCGCGTTGCTCCAAATGCTTGCGGCGGCCCGCATTGCACGCCCCTTAACCGGGCATTACGGCGGTCCCCATTGCAGTGGGGGCCGCCAATTTCTTTCACTTCAAATCATACCGGCCGGTCATTTCATGCCGGTGAGCGTGATGCCTTCGATAAAGCGCTTCTGCGCCATCAGGAACGCGACGATCAATGGCGTGACGATGATCATTGCCGTCGCCATCATCGCGCCCCAGTCGGACCCGTCACTGCCGCCCCTGAACTCCCGCAGACCAAGCGGCGGCGTGTAGAGATCCCGATCCCCGGTGATCACCACACGGGGCCAGAAGTAATCGTTCCAGTGCGCCACAACGGAGAAGATCGCGAAGGCCAAAAGGGCCGGGATAGCCGTCGGCAGCATCACCTTCCAGACGATGGAAAACTCGTTCATCCCGTCCATCCGGGCGGCATCGATCAGATCGTCCGGTACTGTCTTGAAGAACTGCCGCATCAGGAAGATACCGAAGACGGAAATGGTCCAGGGCACGACAAGGGATGCGTATGTGTTGGTCAACCCGAGCTTGGCCAGCATGATGTAGAGCGGTAATGCGATCGCGTGGACCGGGATCAGCAGGCAGACCAGCACCATGCCGAAGACCATGTCGCGCCCCCAGAATTTGAGCTTGGCCAACGCATAGGCGCAGGGCAGCGCCACCAGAGCCTGGATCAGGAAGATCGATGCGGTGACGATCACGCCGTTCGCCAGATAGCGCAGCAGCGGGGCTTTCTTGAAGGCCTGGGTATAATTGAAGATCGCAGGCGTCTCGAGGCAGTCTTCCCGGGCATTGCCCAGCTTGACGCAATATTCGTCGACCATCTGCTCCTGGGCGCCGAAGAAGCCGCCGGTATTGGTCTCAATCTCGTGCGGTGCCTTGAGCGAGTAACTCACCATCACATAGAACGGCAGGATGACGATCAGAGCGCCGATGATCAGAACCGCGTGCTTCAGGGCTTCCGAGAAAGGCGAGGCATGTCCGGTCATGTGTAATGCACCCTTCTTTCGACGAGCCAGCGCTGCAGGAACGTCAGGAACAGAACGAAGGCGAGGAAGACGACGGTGATCGCGGCACCGATGCCGATCAGGTTGTGTTTGATCGCCTTCTCGTAGATCGCGAACATCATCACGTAAGTGGTCTTGGAAGGACCGCCCCCGGTGATCGCTTCCACCGTGTCGAACACCTGGAAGGAGCGGATCGTGGTGATGGTGAGCACGAAGACCGTGGTTGGCCCGAGCATCGGCCAGGTAACCAGCCGGAACCGGTCCCAGGCACTGTCGGCGCCGTCGATGGCGGCGGCCTGATACAGCTCTCGCGGCACACCGGTCAATCCGGCCAGATACAGCACCATGTTGAAGCCGAAGCCCTGCCAGATACCGATGAAGCAGATGGTCCAGATGGCGTAGTCCCGGTCGCCGAACCAGAGCGGGAAGTTCCGCGCGCATCCGGCCGCGTACCAGTCCGAGATCTGCTCCAGAAATGTGCCGCAACCGGACTCGAGAGTTTGGTTCACGATGCCGACCGTCGGGTGCAGGGAGAATTCCCAGACGATGGCCATGGCCAGCAGGGCCGCCATGACGGGCAGGAAATAGATCGTCTTGTAGAAGTCGCCAAAACGCTTCAGGGAGTTGATCAGCAGCGCCGCACCAAGCCCGAGGCCGATGGATGCCGGCACGACCACCAGCACATAGGTCGCCGATGCGGTCAGCATTTTCGTGTAGGTCGAGCGGGAGAACATCTTCTCGTAATTGTCGGTTCCAACCCAGTCGAACCCGGGATTGCCGAGGCTGTAATCGGTAAAGGAGAGCGCGGCCGCGATCAGCACCGGAGCCACCAGGATCACCAGCATCAACAGGATCGCCGGGGCGACGAACGCATAACCGGCAAGGCTGGCAGGCGCGAGCGCCCGGCGCCGGGCCGGTTGAACCGCCACCGGAAGGGCCGAGCTCGCTGCTACATCAACCGCCATCTCAGGCCTCCGCAAACCGCAGGCGCCGGTTGTCCGCGCCGAAGGCCATGGCTGTGCCGGGCCTCGGCCGGACATGGATTTCCTGCCCGAGAGACACTTGTGCCGCCAGTTCCGGCGCGGCGCGGGCGATCACCCGCTGGCCGCCGCCATTGACATGGCCATGCAGGAAATAGTCGGAGCCGAGATTTTCCTTGTGGCTGACCCTGAACGGCCAGGATTCCGCATCCCCGCCTCCCGGCAGTACGTCGAGATGCTCCGGACGAACACCGATGGACAGTGCCTTGTGTGCTCCGCCGAGCGTCCGCTTCAGGTGAATGCCGTGCGCAATTACCCGTCCCGCACTGTCAGCCTCGCCGTCGACCATGTTGATCCGGGGACTGCCGATGAATTCCGCCACGCGCCGGTCGACCGGGTCGAGATAGATCTCGTCCGGCGCGCCGAGTTGCAGGATGTCCCCCTCCATCATCACCGCCATCCGGTCCGACATGGTCAGCGCTTCAGCCTGATCGTGGGTGACGTAGATGAAGGTTGTCTTCAGTGCGTGATGCAGCTCCGCCAGCTCGGAGCGCATATGCACGCGCAACGCCGCGTCGAGGTTTGACAGCGGCTCGTCCATCAGAAAGGCGACCGGCTTGCGCACCATGGCCCGGCCGAGCGCGACACGCTGGCGCTGCCCGCCGGAGAGCTGCCCCGGCTTGCGCTCTAGAAGATGCTCGATTTTCAGCGTTTCGGCCGTCTCCCGGACAAGCCCGCGCAAGGTCTCCAGCTTATCCCCGCGCCCCGGCATGGCGGCACCGACCAGCGGCATCCGCTCCCAGCCGTTCAGGTCCCGCAGCCGAAGCGGCGTCTCCATGTTCTGCTGCACTGTCAGATGCGGGTAGAGCGCGTAGGACTGGAACACCATTGCCAGGTCACGGCGGCTTGGCCGTATCTGGTTCACCACCCTGCCGCCGATGGCGACGTCTCCGGCGCTCTGCTGCTCAAGCCCGGCGATGATCCGCAGCAAGGTCGACTTGCCGCACCCGGACGGCCCGACAAGGGTCAGGAATTCCCCATCGGCTATGTCGATATCGAGCCCGTTGAGGACCCGTGTCGTACCGTAGCTTTTCTCGATACCCGATAGAGTGATACGCGCCATAAGCCTTGCTCCGGCGAAAACAAACCGGAGCGATCAGTATCAAAGCTCGTTGACATCAAGATGACGCTGCCTTTGGACGACTTGCGAAATTCGTCTAGACGAAGCCGGACAACGGCAGCAGTAGTATCCACACAAAGAAAACGGGAACCCTGAATAATGTCAGGATTCCCATTTGGTAAGATGGTATTCGCCTTGCGAATGAGGCTCACGTCTCATTCACAAAAGCTTCAAGAAAAACCCGGAGATAACGCCATCCGGCAGCTATCTGTCGCCTTTACCAGCGAGCCCGCCCGCGACTTCCTCGGTCGACTCCGCCGACAGCTCCTTCGGAAGCACGAGGTTGAGGACGATGGCGATGAATGCCGCAGGCAACAGACCGGACGTCATCAGAATGCGCAGCGTATCCGGCAGATACTGCACCGCCTTCGGCTCCATCTGCAGACCAAGCCCGATGCTGAGAGCAATGGCGAAGATCACCATGTTCCGGCGATTCCAGCGCACATCGCTCAGCATCGAGATACCGGCCGCGACGACCATGCCGAACATGACGATCACGCCGCCGCCCAGCACCTCGATCGGGATGGTCCGGATAATCGCACCAACCTTCGGTACGAGACCGCAGACGATCAGGAAGATCGCGCCATAGGTCACGACATGGCGGCTCATCACCCCGGTCATGGCCACCAGCCCGACATTCTGGCTGAAGGAGGTATTCGGCAACCCGCCGAAGAAACCGGCCAACGCGGAACCAATACCATCGGCGAAGGTCGCCCCCCGGATTTCCTTGTCCGTCGCCTCACGCCCGGCACCGCCCTTGGTAATGCCGGAAACGTCGCCCACAGTTTCCACGGCGGAAACGAAGGCCATCAGGCAGAAACCAAGGATCGCCGCACCGGAAAACTCGATGCCGTACTTGAACGGCTGCGGCAGGGCGAAGACAGCCGCCCGCTCCCACGAAGTACCGATGGCGCCGAGCGGTAGCATGCCGATGGCAATGGCATAGAGATATCCGACGATCAGGCCGATCAGCACCGCAGACACAGAAAGCATGCCCCGGGCGAAGAACTTCAGACCGAGTGTGACCAGAATGACGATCCCGGCGGCGGACCAGTTCAGCAACGATCCGTATTCCGGCGAGTTCATCGCCGGAACGCCGCCCGCCGCATATTGAATACCGACCTTGACCAGCGCCAGACCGATCAGCGTGACCACAAGCCCGGTCACAAGCGGCGGCAGGGCAAAGCGGATACGCCCGATGACGGTGCCGAGCAGGGCATGGAAGATGCCGCCAACAATGACACCGGTGAACAGCGCCGCAAGCCCATCCACCCCCTTGCCCGCGACCAGCGGGATCATGATCGGCAGGAAGGCGAAGGACGTCCCCTGCACCACCGGCAGTTTCGCGCCGACAGGTCCGACGGAGAAAGTCTGCAGCAGTGTCGCAAGACCAGCGAACACCATCGACATCTGAATCATGTAAAGCAGTTCGGGAAAGTCCGGCGAGTTGGAGCCGAACCCGAAACCGGCGGCACCGGCAACGATGATCGCCGGGGTGACGTTAGAGACGAACATCGCCAGCACATGCTGGATCCCGAGCGGTATGGCCGTCATCGGCGGCGGCGTGAAATCCGGGTCGCGAAGCTGTTCCGGCGTCCCAATTGAATTGTCAGACATTCCTGCACTCCTGCTGTTCACAAGACAGGGCGTTTCCCCTTAGCTTCGCTTGTTCCCCCATGGAGTGTCCGTGCGGCCCCCGCCACACCGCGAAGTCTTGAATTTTCTGTATCATACATTCTGGTGAAGAGCATCCGGCACAGCGCAACCATTGCAGGCCGGCAACCTCTCATTCAGCCGATAAGGAAGCTCGCCGCGTCGAGTTCGGGCGGTGCCACGCCGATCAGGGTGACGGAGTTGCCCCCGGCGAGATCAAGCACCGCGTTTCCGGAGCCGTCCGATGTGATGCGGGCCAGCATCTCATCCGCATTGGTGACGCCGGTTCCGTTGATATCTGTGCTCACGCCGATCACGTCCTGTCCGACCACGAAGTCCGTGATCACGTCCGCACCGTCGCCGTCTGCGAAGCGGAACAGGTCATTCCCGTCCCCGCCGACCAGGGTGTCCGCCCCTGCGCCGCCGGAAAGCGTGTCCGCGCCGAGATTGCCGTACAGGGAATCGTCGCCAGCGCCGCCGTCGAGATGATCCGCGTCTTTCCCGCCGTAGAGCGTGTCCTGGCCGATATCTCCGTAAAGAATATCGGCGTCCTGATTCCCGTAAATCAGGTCGGCACCATCACCCCCGGACAACAGATCGCTCCCGTACCCGCCGATCAGACTGTCCGCCCCCACGCCGCCCGAAAGCGTATCCGCGCCGAGATTTCCGAACAGAGAGTCGTTGCCCGCGCCGCCATCGAGAAGATCCGCGTCCTTCCCGCCGTAAACCGTGTCATCTCCGGCTTCACCCTTAAGGCTATCGGCGTCCTGATTTCCGTAAAGCAGATCATTCCCATCGCCGGCCCAAAGCGTGTCCGCGCCGTAATTGCCCCAGAGGGTATCGTCGTCCTCGTTCCCGAAGATCAGGTCGGCACCATCCTGTCCGGACAGAAGATCCTCTCCGGCGCCTCCGGAGATCGTATCGTTCCCCGCATTGGCGGATACGGTGTCGTCTCCACCGAACGCCTTGATATGATCCGCGGTTGATCCACCGATGAGGTGATCGGCTCCATCCGAGCCGGACGTCACGTTGTCGACGATTGGAGCAGGGGCGGGTGTGGCAACCCGCGTCAGGACCACGTCGTTGCCGGTTCCGGCCGCATAACTGATCGTAAATCGAGCGCCGCCGATGGTAAGCGTCGCTCCCTCCGCAAGACCGGAGAATGTCCCGGTGACCGCGTCGGTCCCGTCATTGTCGATCAGGATATAGCTGTCGCCCACGGCCGATGTGTAGCCAACCGTCGCGTTCAGGGTGGCGTTCGAGATGGTCACGGTTCCGGTGACCGCGATCTGGTCGTATAGGGTTCCCGCCGTCGTGCCGTTGATTTCCATGCTCGCCGTGGAGCCGGAGGCGAGGGTCAGGTTGCCGGTCGAGATCTTCCCCGGGCTGTTGCCAGGTGCGATCGTGCCGCCGCTCTGAACCGTGACCGCCGTCGAAAATGTGCTGGTGCCGCCGAGAGTGGCGCCGGAGGCGACCGTATAGGTGCCGCCACCGGCGATCGTGCCGGTACCGCTGATGGTACCGGAGAAATCGGTCGACGCGGAATCCGTGAGGGTGAGCGTCCCGGTGCCGATATTGATCGTGCCGCTGCCGGTGAGACTACCGACGGTCTCATTCGTGTCATTGAGATCGAGCGTCGCACCGGACGAGACAGTCACCGCTCCGGCATCGGCAAGGGCGTTGCCGCCAGAAACCTGCAGGGTTCCCGCACTGATCGTCGTCCCGCCGGAATAGGTGTTCGTGCCGCTCAGCGTGACGGTGCTGGTGCCGGTCTTCGTCAGGCTCCCCGTCCCGGTGATATCTCCGCTCAACGTTGTGGCCCCGGTCACATTGACGGTGCCGTTCGAGGCGCCGAGGGAAATCGCGTTATCGATCGTCGTCGCGCCGGTGACCGCCAGCGTGCCGCCGTTCAGCGTCAGCGCACCGGTACCGAGGTTGCTGTCCGCCGCGACCGAGACCGTGCCATCGCTGACCGTTGTCGTTCCGGAATAGGTGTTCGTGCCGCTCAGCGTCGCGGTACTGGCGCCTGTCTTTGTGAGATTACCGGTCCCCGAGACGACACCGCTGAAGGTGACATCCGCAGTGGTATTCAGCGTTCCATGCGAGGCGCCGAGCGTAATCGCATTGTCGATCGTCGTCGCGCCGGTCACCGCCAGCGTGCCGCCGTTCAGCGTCAGCGCACCAGTGCCGAGGTTGCTGTCCGCAGCGACCGAGACCGTGCCATCGCTGACCGTTGTCGTCCCGGAATAGGTGTTCGTGCCGCTCAGCGTCGCGGTATTGGCGCCTGTCTTTGTGAGATTACCGGTCCCCGAGATGACACCGCTGAAGGTGACATCCGCAGTGGTATTCAGCGTTCCATGCGAGGCCCCGAGCGCGATGGCATTGTCGATCGTCGTGGCGCCGGTCACCGCCAGCGTGCCGCCGTTCAGCGTCAGCGCACCGGCACTCAGGTTGCCGTCAGCCGCAACCGAGAGCGTGCCCTGGCTGACGGTCATGGAGCCCGTGGCGGTGTTGCTTCCGGAAAGCGTCAGCGTGCCGGTGCCGGTCTTGGCCAGCACGTTCGTACCGTCGTCGGTCACATTGCCGGATATGCTGACATTGTTGACGCCGGTATCGATGGTCGCCGTATCCTTGATCTCGATGTTCGAGGTGTAGGATCCACCGGTCGTGAACCGAACGGTCGAGTTGCCCAGGATATCGATCAGGGGCGCCGAGGTCGTCGTCCCGATCTCGGCGGTCGTGCCGCCGAGGACCCAGATCTTGTTCGTCCCGCTGACAGAGCCGTTGAGTGCGATGGTTCCGCCGCCAGCCGTCTGAAGAATTCGGGGTGTACCGGAGAAAGAAACCCCGGAATTGAGGGTCAGCGTCTGTCCGGCGGAAATCGAGAAATAGAGATGCGAGGCCGCGACGATGTCCGAACCGCCGATCGTCAGCGAGGTTGTCGTTCCGGTGAAACTGAAATTTGTGGCCGCCGGATTCGTGAATTCCGGCGAGGCCGCGAGGGTGATCGTCGCACCCGCCCCGAGATTGCTGAAACGCACGATTTGATCTTCAGCCGCTGCCGCCGCCTGGAGCGTATTCGCGCTGTCGTCGCCGGCATCGCTCGTGACGTCCACGGCGAGCAGGCCGGGCCATGCGGCTGCCCGTTCAGCGTCGAGGAGAGGCGGCAGATCGCCCGGCGACATGCCCACCGCAACGTCCAGCGTCCAATCGCCGCCGCGCCCGGCAGCACCGGTCGGCGTGCTCGACGCATGCACCGGCGCGTCCAGCGCGAAGGAAAGCGCCTCGACGAACCGCTGCCCCGCCGCGCCGCGTCCAACCGAACAGCCATAGAGAACGAGCGGCCGTCCGGCGAGCGCGCGCCGGAGACCAGCGATACCGTATGCGTCCCGGGTTAGCGTATCGAGAGACACCTGCCCCGCGGACAGGAGGAGCACGCCCGGCCTCCCATGGCTGAACAGATGCACCGAGGAAGCCCGCGGGCTGGCCCGCCTGATCGCATCCCCGAGCACCTGGAGGGCATCGGCGGCGGCGCCAAGCCGGACAACATCAGGCGCCCCCGTCATCGCCTGTATCAGTTGGCTGGAAGCAGGAAGTCCCCGGTCTAAAAGAACAAAAGGTGCGTCAATGGGTTCCGGGAAACGCGCATCACCAGGCCTTCGCGAATCAAAAGTCGCTGCGTTAGGCGCTTTGCTTTTTGAAACACGTTCGGCCATCCGAATTTAAATTCGCCATCGTTTTTTCGCGGAGACTCGATGGTTGCTTTAAATTGCGAGCCGGAAAATAGCTGTTGGAAAAGTTGGCATTTCCAAAAATGACAATTTGGAAATTTTGGAAATTCTCTGCATGGCCGGATGCGGAGCAGCCCGAACAGCGCCTTCAGGACAGTGCGCCAGACACTCGACAAACGCCCCCCGTAACAGCGCCGCAGCACCGTTCGTCCGGCCTATTCCTCGGAGCGGCCCGTGGCGTCACGATCGCGCTCATATCGCTTCATGCTCGGAAACGACGGCAACCAGGACTCGCGGCGGATACACCAGAGCTCATAGGTTGGCTTCAGCTGGTCGGGTTCGTCCAGCGCCCCCAGGTTCACTTCGATTTCGTCACCGCTGCGTCCGAAAACAGACGAGCTGCAGTGGGGACAGAAAAATCGCCCCTCATATTCGCGCACCTCGCCTTCGACCGTCACAGCATCCTGAGGGAATATCGCGGACGCATGGAAAAGGGCGCCATGATGCTTGCGACAATCCAGACAGTGACAAACGCCAACCCTATACGGAAGCCCCGACGCCACAATCCGGACATTGCCGCACAGGCAGCCGCCGGTAAAACGGTCCATGTCGTACCTCCTCTGAAATCAAACGGTCGCAACGATTATAACGGACAATACTGTAATGATATTCGACCGCAGCAGGCTGCGAAAAAATTCCGTGCCGCCACATCGGTCGAGCGACGAGCAGAGCCGGAATGCCTATTTCATCTGGGAAGTAATGGTGGGCGCGACTGGGATTGAACCAGTGACCCCTACGATGTCAACGTAGTGCTCTCCCGCTGAGCTACGCGCCCTATATGTCGCGGCATCGGGAAAAGTGCGCCGCGAAGGAGGCGTGTGTATAGCCAGCGGCATTCGGTTTTGCAAGACCTGATTTTCCGGTTTTTCGCCCGTCTTTCACATCGCCAATCCGGCACCCGCCGCTGTCCCGGCAACAAGCGGAGGATACAGCTCTCTTCTTGGTTTGCCCGTTCCGGTTTCCATATTAGGGTGAAGTGAAATTTGCCGGTCCGGGAGACTGCGCTTGAGTGTGGATAAAACAACAGGGAATACCGGCGGAGACGCGGCGGCCGGAGACAGACTCGAAGATGTCGCCACGGCACTGATAGAGCCGGGCTTCCTCAGCTCCGGGGATGTCGCGGGAAATCCGGTCCAGACGGTGCCGGATGAGATTGCCGGGGTTTACCGGATCGAGCGCCCCGCGCAGACCAGCAGCCCCCTTGTTGTCGCCTCCCCGCACAGTGGCCGTACCTATCCGCAGGATCTGCTCGACGCCACCCGGCTCGCCCAGCTGGATCTCCGCTCTTCCGAAGACAGTTTCATGGAACAGGTGCTGGAAGGCGCCAACCAGGCGGGAGCGCCGCTGCTGACGGCTCTCTTCCCGCGCGTCTATGTGGATGTGAACCGGGAGCCGTTCGAGCTCGACCCGAGTATGTTCTCCGACCCTCTGCCCGACGGCGCCGCCACCGACAGCATCCGTATCTCGGCCGGGCTCGGGACCATTGCCCGCGTGGTCGCCAATTCCGAGCCGGTCTACGGCCACAAACTCTCCTTCGACGATGCTGCACATCGTATCGGCAATTACTACGCCCCCTATCACCGGGCCCTGCAGCGGCTGATCGCCGAAGCGCTCGAACAATTCGGCTTCTGCCTGCTGGTCGACGGCCATTCCATGCCGTCCAGCGCGGTGCGCCATGTCCGCAGCGAGCGGCGCCCGATCGATATTGTCCTTGGCGATTGTCATGGCGTGACCGCCGCCCCGGCCTTCATAGAGCGGGCTGAGGACTTCTTCAGGGAGCGGCACTACACCGTTCGGCGCAACAGCCCTTATGCCGGCGGGTTCGTAACCCGGCATTACGGCCGGCCGGAGGTTGGCGTCCATGTCCTGCAGATCGAGATCAACCGCGCCCTTTACATGGACGAGCGGCGGATCGAGCCACGGGCCGGTATCGACCCGCTGAAGAAGGACATGGCAGCTCTCCTGGGCGCGCTGTCGGATACCGCGCGGCGCATGGCCGAGGACGGAACAGCCTCCCTCCATGCGGCAGCGGAATAGCCCATTCACCGAACAAACGGCACGCTCCTTGCTTCTGCCTTCCTGACACGGGAGTCAGACCATGCGCTATCTATCGATGCCAATCATTTTTGCCGCGACTGTAATTGCCACACTCGGCCTGCTCGCCGCGCCCCGGGCGCACGCGCTCGGGCCATCGGACAAGATATGCGCCAACGCGACACGTCACGCCGAGGAAGAGCACCGGCTGCCAAAGCACCTGCTATTCGCGATCTCCCTCAAGGAAACCGGACGCTGGAACGATGAGCGTAAGGAAAGCTATACGTGGCCCTGGACGGTGACGTCCGGCGGCAAAGGCCGCCATTATCCGACGGTTTTCGCGGCCATGGCCGAAGTACGCCGTCTGCTCGCGACAGGCACCACGAACATCGATGTCGGCTGCATGCAGATCAATCTGCGTTATCACGGCACCGCTTTCGAGGATCTCGCAGAGGCCTTCGATCCCCTGAAGAACACCGACTATGCAGCCCGCTTCCTGACCGAATTGAAAGAACGGCACGGGTCCTGGCGGGATGCCACCGAGCACTATCATTCCGGCAATAGCGTGCGCGGTAAAAATTACCGGGACGCCGTGTCCAAGCTACAGCAGAAAGCCTACAGGGGCGAAACCGTGACCATGGCCGATCCCTCCACCGACAATCTTACACTCGCGTCGGCCGCAGCAGACCGTGCCGACGACCTGACCGCAAAAGCGCTGGCCCGCAAGGAACAGCAGGCCCACGAACAGGCCATGCGCGACGAACGGGCGGAGCGTCAGCGGGAGATCGCCGAGGAGCGTGCCCTGGAATTACGCCAGGAATTCGAAGATCGTAAAACCCGTTTGCTGGCCGCCTGGAAAAAACGGAAGGCCGAGAGACGGGCCAAATCCGGCATCATCGCCTTGGCGGACTGAACGGCCGCGCCGGGCTCCCGGCGCTACAGTAAACAGCTCTTGCAGATCCGCGCCGGCCGCGCGAGCTTAGCTCTTCCTGACCATCCAGTTCCATGGAGCCGCCAATGCCCGGGCCTGTCCGCGGGGTACTGTTCGACAAGGACGGTACGCTGATCGATTTCGAGAAAACCTGGCTCCCGGGGCTGCTCTCTGCAGCACGGCAGCTTGTCGAGACCCATGGCATAAAAACGGACGTCGATGACTTGACCCGCGCCGCCGGAGGCGACCCCGAGAAGGGAGCGATCGCTCCCGGAACCCTGCTTGCCCAAGGGACGGCCATCGAAGTGGCGGAACTCTGGTGCGGGCTGGCTCCCGCTCTGCCTGAAATCGACGAAACGGCCGCGTGGCTCGACACCTACTGGCTCGATCACGCGGCCCGCAATCTGGCGCCGGTCTGCGATCTTCGGCAATTGTTCTCAACGCTGCGCGCACGGGATGTCCGGATCGCGATCGTCACAAACGACGCCGAACGTGGCGCGCGGGACATGGTCGAATCTCTGGGCCTGCGGGATTTGGTCGATTTCGTTGCCGGTTATGACAGCGGGCACACACCGAAGCCGGCACCGGACATGCTCGAAGCCTTCCTGCGCGACGGGGACATGAAGGCCACCGAAACGGTCATGGTCGGCGACAGCAGGGCAGACATGGAAGCCGGCCGGGCAGCGGGATGCCGCGCCACGATCGGCGTCCTCACAGGTGCCACTCCGGAGTCTCAACTGGCCTCTCTGGCGGACTTTATCATCCCCGATGCGGGGCATCTCCCGGACCTGCTTTTTCAGGCGCACTGACCTGAAAATACAAGAATTTCAAGCAAAATAACGTATACACAAACGTATTTTCTCCTGACGGGAAAACCCCTCCTCCCCAGCCCCTTGCAGAATTGAAGCCTTTGACGGCGTGTAAAATCACGGCAATACTTCGCGCACCACGGGACCAAGACGCTTCGGATATCGTCCGGGACGAAAAAAATTCACTGTGGAATGAAGCTAAAGAGGCTCGGATAACCGGGTCCGAAAGCGGATTGAACAAGGGAGGAAGTTCATGAAATCGGGTTTTCTGAAATCATTCGGTGTGCTTGCGATCGCCTCGACGATCGCCATCGGTATCGGCTCAAATGATGCCGAAGCCAAGAAAGTACGCTGGAAAATGCATGCTGCATTCGGTCAGAACGTAAAAGTTCTTGGCCAGCCGCCGCACCGCATTTCCAAGGGCATTGACCGTATGTCCGACGGCGACTTCGACATCAAGGTGTTCGAGCCAGGCGCACTTGCCGGCGGTTATGCCTACTACGATCCGGTAAGCCAGGGCGCGATCGACTCCGCCTTCGGAACATCGGGCGCCAACCAGGGCAAAAACTCTGCCTTTGCATTCCTGTCGACCTGGCCGTTCGGCCCGGCCGCGCCGGAATTCGTGGCTTGGTTCAAGTATGGCGGCGGTGTGGAGATCGGCACTGAACTCTATGCTCGCGACAACATCAAGTTCCTGCTCTGCGGTATGATCCCGCCGGAAACCTCCGGCTGGTTCCGCGAGGAGATCAAGAGCCTCGATCAGCTGAAGGGCCTGAAAATGCGCTTCTTCGGTATCGGCGCCAAGGTGATGCAGAAGTTCGGCGTTTCGACCCAGCAGCTTGCGGGCGGCGACATCTACCCGGCTCTGGAGCGTGGCACCATTGACGCCACCGAGTTCTCCATGCCGGCGATCGACCGGTCCTACGGCTTCTATCAGATCGCCAAGTACAACTACTTCCCCGGCTGGCATCAGCAGTCCACGTCCAACGAATTGCTGATCAACATGGACAAGTGGAATGCCCTGTCCGACGGCCAGCAGGCGATGCTTGAGATCTCCTGCGACAAGAACATTACGGACATGATCGCCGACGGCGAAGCGTCCCAGTTCGAAGCGATGATCGCCAACGAGAAAGACGGCGTGAAAAACATGACCTGGCCGGACTCAGTCCTCGACCAGCTGCGTGGCGCCTGGAACGAGGTTCTTGCCGAAGAACTGGCGTCCAACCCGGACGTGAAAGTTCTCTGGGACAGCTTCACCAAGTTCCACACTGGCTACAAAGTCTGGGGTGACCGCGGTTACCTGAAATAAGACAGAACACATGCGGGAGACTCCGGGCGGAGTCTCCCGTCTCTTTCTTTGTGCCCGTGCCGGGCGCAGCGGATACGTCGGCTCACCGCGTCCTGCGAACCAGGCCCAGCCGCTCATTCCGGTCCACTCTAGGAAATCGAGGTTTCAGATATGAAAGCCGCACTGAATATTGCGAGCGTTCTGGATCGCTTCTCGCGCAAGGCGGGTCAGGCCGGGGCTTGGCTTATACTGCCGCTCGTCTTCGTCATCATGTTCGACGTGATCACCCGTAAGGTCGACTTCATCAGGCTCTATTTTTCAGATTTCTCCATCGAATACGGTTATTCGGTGTCCACTATCCTGCAGGACTTCGAATGGCACTTGCACGGCGTCATTCTGCTATTGACCTTCGGTTTCGGCTATCTCGCCAACGCCCATGTCCGCGTCGATGTGTTCCGTGAGCATATCCCTCCGCGCAAGCAGGCCTGGCTTGAGTTTATCGGCCTGTTCATCATGGCCGTTCCCTTCCTCTTTCTGGTCGGCTGGCAGTCCTGGATCCTCATGGCGATTTCTTTTCACCAGGGCGAAGGCTCGGAATCCCTCACCGGCATTCCGTGGCGCTATGTCATCAAGTCTTTCATGATCATCGGCGTGGTTGTGTTGAGCATGGCCGTCGTGGCCACGCTGTGCCGTCTCGCCGCCTATCTGTTCGGGTCCCGAGAAGAGCATGAAGAAGCGCGGGATTCGCTCGAAATCTTCAACTACGAACATCACCGGCCGGAATGAAAAATGAACAAAGAAAAACCGGCAATCTCCTGGGGGGCAACGCGGTAACCGATGTTTGAAGCTCTATACGACCACATGTACGAATTCATAGGGGCGTACATGTTTCTCGCCCTGGCGCTGATGCTGTTCACAGGGCTTCCCGTCGCGTTCGCGCTTGGCGGGGTTGCCGTCGCGTTCGGCGCACTGGGAATCTGGCTTGATGTGCTCGATTTCGCGGTCTTTTTCCAGGTCATCCAACGGATCTGGGGCGGAGACGGCGCATCGGGCGCGATCCAGAATCCGATTCTGGTCGCCATACCCTGTTTCGTCTTCATGGGCACCATGCTGGAACGGTCGAGGGTGGCCGAGGATCTGCTGCACATTCTGCAGGTTCTCTTCCGGCGGGTCCCGGGAGCGCTCGCGCTCGCGGTGACGGTCATGGGCACCATCATGGCGGCCACCACCGGCATCATCGGCGCATCCGTCGTCATGATGACGCTGATGGCATTGCCGACGATGATCTCGCAAAAGTACGATCGTTCGCTCGCCACCGGTACGCTCGCGGCCAGTGCCACACTCGGCATTCTCATTCCGCCGTCGATCATGCTGGTGCTGATGGGCAGCCTGCTCGCAGTCTCGGTCGGCAACCTCTTCATCGGCGCGATCTTCCCCGGCCTTGTGCTCTCCGGTCTTTATGTCGCCTACATCGTGACCATGGGCATCATCTCGCCTGAAAAGGCACCGGCAATCGCCGACAACGCGATCCAGATGGAGCCAAGCAACAAGGCGAATATCGCCAAGTTCTTTGGCTTCAGTGTGGTTGCGATCGGCTTCTGCTACTTCATGGAGCAGAGCCATCTCGCGGATATCTTCAACTGGGGCCTGATCGGATTTCTGATGGTCTTCGGTATCTCGATGATCATCGGCCGGATGGAAGGCGACAGTTATCTGGGCGGTGTCCTGAAAGGCTTCGTGCCGCCGATTTTCCTGATCACGCTGGTGCTCGGTTCCATCTTTGCCGGCTGGGCAACCCCGACCGAAGCAGCAGGCGTCGGTGCATTCGGCTCATTGATCCTGGCCGTCTCGAACGGGACACTGACCCGGGACGTGCTAAGGGATGTGGTGCACCGCACCGGCCTGACCACCTCGATGATCTTCCTGATCTTCGTTGGTGCCACGGCCTTCTCGACGATTTTCCGGAACGTCTATGGCGAAGACCTGATCATCGAGTTCATCGAATGGCTCCAACTCGGTCCCTGGCCGCTGCTGTTCATGCTGATGTTCGTGGTCTTTATTCTCGGCTTCTTCTTCGACTGGCTGGAGATCACCCTGATCATCCTCCCGGTCTTCGCGCCGGTGATCCAGACCATGGCCCCCGCCTTTGCACCGCATCTCGGGCTTGAGACGCCGACCAACAACGCACAGCTCGAATTTGTGCAGCAACAGGTGATCTACTGGTTTGCGATCATTGTGGCGATCAATCTGCAGACATCGTTCCTGACGCCGCCCTTTGGCTTCGCGCTCTTCTATATGAAGGGTGTTGCCAAGGAGATGGTCTCAATGCAGGAAATCTATAAGGGCATCATCCCCTTCGTCGTCCTGCAGCTGATCGGTCTCGCCATTGTGGTTGCCTGGCCGGAAATCACGCTCTGGCTACCCAGTGT
>NZ_JACZFS010000045.1 GCF_014904795.1 Nisaea nitritireducens | reverse complement strand
CAACAAAACGAAAAACGCCCGGCACTGCCGGGCGTTTTTGTATTGAGGGCAATCGATTTACAACGGGTTCAGGCGGAGAACTCCGCCTTGATCGCATCGCTGTGCTGGCCAAGCCTCGGCACCGGACCGAACGACAGATCCGCGCCGACAAACTGTGCCGGGGGCGCCACCGTTTCGATCGTGCCGACCGGGGTCTCGACCGGCACCCGCCGCAATGCCGGATGCTCCAGCACGTCGGCGACGCTGTTGATCGCCCCGAAGGCAATCCCCGCCGCCGTCAGTTTTTCTCGCACCTGATCCCGCGTCAGCGGGCCGAACACAGCGTTGATTGCGTCGTTCATTGCCTCGCGATTGGCCACCCGGTCGGTATTCGTGCGGAACCGCTCGTCATCCGCTATCCCTTCGCCACCGAGCACGTCCTTGCAGAAGCGACGCCATTCCCGATCGTTCTGCACGGCGATCAGGATCATGTCCCCGCCGGCACAGACATAGGCTCCGTAGGGCGCGATGGCCGGGTGACTGAGACCGATACGCTGCTCCTTCAGGACGCCATAGGCCTCATGCAGCAGCCAGGGTGACATCCACTCCGTCATGCCGCCGAAGAGGGAAAGCTTGATCTGGCTCCCCTCGCCCGTCCGCTCCCGCAACAGCAGTGCTTCGAGAACGGCGGTCCGGGCAAACATGCCGCACGCGATATCGCAGATCGAAACGCCGACCCGGCCCATTTCCTCTTTCGAGCCGGTGACCGAGATCAGCCCGCTCTCCGCCTGGACCAGAAAGTCGTAGGCCTTCATCTCCGCATAGGGCCCCTCGTCCCCGTACCCGCTGATATCGACCGTAGTCAGCCGCGGGTAGCGTTTGCGGAGCTCGTCGGAGCCAAGCCCGAGCCTGTCAGTCGCGCCTGGTGCCAGGTTCTGCAGGAAGACATCCGCCTTTCCCATGATCCTGTGCAGCAGAGCCAGATCGTCCGGGTTCTTCAGATCCGCAACCAGGCTTTCCTTGCCCCGGTTCAGCCACATGAAAAAGGCGCTCTCGCCCTTTATCTCGTGGTCGTAGCCGCGCGCGAAATCTCCCTCGGCGCGTTCGATCTTGATCACGCGGGCGCCGGCATCGGCCAGGCGGGAGGCGCAATAGGGTGCCGCCACCGCCTGATCGATGGAAAGCACCAGCATGCCGTCGAGTGGCTTTGTCATGACATCCTCCCCGCTCAGTAGGAGCGCGGCAGGCCGAGCACATGCTCGGCGATGAAGGACAGGATCATGTTGGTGGAGATCGGCGCCGTGCGGTACAGCCGGATCTCCCGGAATTTGCGCTCGACGTCATACTCCTCGGCAAAACCAAAGCCGCCATGGGTCTGCATGCAGGTATCCACCGCGTCCCATGCCGCTTCCGCCGTCAGCAGCTTGGCCATGTTGGACTCGGCCCCGCAGGGCTCACCCGCCTCGAACAGCTTCGCTGCCTTCTCCGCCATCAGGGCGGCCGCTTCGGTTGCCGCAAAGGCTTTCGCGATGGGAAACTGAACTGCCTGATTCTGTCCGATCGGCCGACCGAAGACTTTCCGCTCATTCGCGTAGTTGGTCGCCTTTTCGATGCACCAGCGAGCGTCACCGATGCTCTCGTGCGAAATCAGGATACGCTCCGCGTTCATGCCGTCGAGGATATAGCGGAAGCCTTTGCCTTCCTCGCCGATCAGGTTCTCCGCGGGGATTTCCAGATTGTCGAAGAAGACTTCCGTCGTCGCATGATTGACCATCGCGCGGATCGGCCGGATCTCGAGCCCGTTACCTTTCGCCTCGCGCATATCGACGATGAAGACCGAAAGACCGTCCGTGCGCTTCTTTACCTCTTCCTTCGGCGTGGTCCGGGCCAGCAACAACATGAGGTCGGAATGCTCGGCGCGCGAGGTCCAGACCTTCTGTCCGTTCACAACATATTTGTCGTTGCCCTTCTTCACCGCGGTGGTGGCAAGGGAGAGTGTGTCGGTGCCGCTGGTCGGCTCCGTCACGCCGAAGGCCTGAAGCCGCAACTCACCGCTGGCGATCTTGGGCAGGTACTGCCGCTTCTGCGCCTCGCTACCGTGCCGAAGCAGGCTGCCCATGATGTACATCTGGGCGTGACAGGCGCCGCCGTTGCAGCCGGATTTATGAATTTCCTCAAGGATCGCGGCGGCGGCACTGATCGAAAGACCGCTGCCGCCATATTCTTCCGGGATCAGAACCGCGAGATACCCGGACTCGGTCAATGCCTGGACGAATTCCGTCGGGTAGGCGCGCTCCCGGTCTTTCTCTCGCCAGTACTCACCCGGAAAATCCGCGCACAATGCCTGAACGGCACGCCTGATCTCGGCGATAACATCGCTGTCCGTACTCATATTTCCTCCCGTTGCGGCTCTTGGCAGCGGCCGCAATCTGGTTTTCAGTCTTCTTTCAGTTTGAAGATAGCAAGCCGGACGGCAATCCGGCCCTCCTTCAAATTGCGATAGATGTGTTTCTGCTTCCGGACGAAGGACTCGCCCATGATGACCGGCGCGCCCGTCGGCGGTTCCGGTTCTCCCTTTTCCGCGCGTAGCTGACGTGCCACACGCTGATCGTCGAGATAGGTCTCGACCAGGGCCGACTGATCCTCGGATCGTTCGGTTTCGAGCCCGGCGGCATTCGCCAGCGCTTCAATCTCTTCTGCCGAAACCAGATGACTGTGTTCCGGCAAGGTCGCCCAGGGGACAGGCATGTGGATCGGCTCTCCCGATCCGGCGACCACGTCATAAAGGCCGAACCGGCCGCCCGGCTTCAGGACCCGGGCAATTTCGCGGTAAAGCTCCGCCTTGTCGGCGATGTTCATCGCTACATGCAGGGTGAAGATCACGTCAAAACTGTTGTCGGGGAACAGCATGGCAAGCGCGTCGCCCTGCTCGATCCGGATATTCTCCAGCCCGACCAGAGCATTGAGCTGCCGCGCGCCGTCGCAGAACGCCTCTGTCAGATCTATGCCGGTGACATCCGCGCCATAGCGGGTCGCGGCCATGCGTGCCGGTCCGCCCAGGCCACAACCGACATCCAGCACCTTGTCTCCAGCCTTGATGTCGAGGCTGTCCAGAAACTCCGTCGCCGCCGTCCGGCCACGCAAGTGCATCTGATCGACGGAATGCAGGTCCGCTTCGGTGATGCTGTCCCGGTCGATACCGGATTCTTCAAGGATTGCGATCAACCGGTCCGCCAGCCCGTCCGAGCTGTAGTGGGACGTGACGTCCGGCAGATCGCCCATCGGAAGGCTAGCCCCAGGTCCCGAATTCGGGAGGCTGAATGACGCTGCCCAGATAAGCCAGTCCCGGCTCCCGGTCTTTCGCCAGCAACAGCGGCCCGTCGAGATCGACCACGGCACATCCCTGCGCCACGAGTACGCCCGGCGCCATGGCAAGCGAGGTGCCGACCATGCAGCCGACCATGACCTCGAAGCCCATTTCGAGCGCCTTGTCGCGCAACACGAGCGCTTCGGTCAAACCACCGGTCTTGTCCAGCTTGATGTTGATCATATCGTACTTGCCGACCAGCGCATCGAGGGTCTTGCTGTCGTGACAGCTCTCGTCGGCGCAGACCGGTACGACGCGATCCAGCCCCTTGAGACCTTCATCGTCAGCCGCAGGCAACGGCTGTTCGATCATGACCACACCGAGTTCGGCGAATTTCGGCGCGTATTCCTGATACTGCGCCACGGTCCAGCCTTCATTGGCATCGACCACGAGCTTCGCGTTCGGGGCGTTCTTGTGGATCAGGGTAACCCGCTCCAGATCCTTGTCGTCACCGGTCATCTTCAGCTTCAAAACCGGGCGTGCCGCGTTTTCGGCCGCTTTCGCGCCCATCACTTCCGGCTCGTCCACGCCGAGCGTGAAGACGGTCGTGACCGGCTTCGGTTCTGGCAGACCGGCAAGTTCCCAGACCCGCTTGCCGGTCTGTTTCGCCTCAAGATCCCAAAGGGCGCAATCGATGGCATTGCGGGCTGCCCCCGGTGCGAGCGCGGCCGCCAGACCGGCACGGTCCATACCGTTGGCAAGCTCGCCCGCCACGGACTCGATCTGGGCCGCAACGCTATCCAGCGTTTCGCCGTAGCGCTTGTAGGGAAAGCATTCGCCCATGCCGGCGACATCGTCGCCGGCAATTTCCACGACAATGACTTCCGACTCTGTCCGGGCGCCCCGGGAAATCCGGAAGACGCCCTGCAGCGGCCAGCTTTCGCGACGAACGGTAACCGACCTGTACATCGATTGCTCCTCTGAGTTCAGATAGGCCTAGAGCGGCATGTTATCGACGATGGCACCAACACCGTTGCGGATCGGATCCACAGCAGGCAGGCCCGTTTCGTCGCTGGCCTTCTTCAGAAATTCCTCGGCAGCCTTGTCGTCCAGACTGGAGGTATTCACGCAAACGCCAACGAACTGGGCGTCCGGGTTCGTCAGGCGGGCAGCCTGCAGATAGTACGGAATGCACTCGGTCAGGCTCGGAACCGAGTATTCCGGCAGACCGCGCATGTGCGGACGGTTGGCTTCGTGGCAGAGCACGAGCGCATCCGGCTGCGCGCCGTGGATCAGTCCCATGGTGACGCCTGCATAGGAAGCGTGGAACAGCGAGCCCTGGCCTTCGACCAGATCCCAATGATCCGCATCGTTGGCCGGTGCCAGCTCTTCGACCGCACCGGAAATAAAGTCGGCGACGACCGCATCGACCGAGACACCGGAGCCGGCGATGAAGATCCCGGTCTGGCCAGTCGCGCGGAAGGTCGCCTTCACATCGCGGTTGTGAAGTTCGCGCTCAATGGCGAGCGCGGTGAACATCTTGCCGACGGAGCAGTCCGTGCCGACCGGAAGCAGACGCTTGCCGGTGCGCTTCTTGCCGTTCGCGACCGAGAAATTGCCGGTCGGGTGGCGCACGTCATAAAGGCCGAGACCCTTTTCCTTCGCCTTTGCCGCAAGCGACGGAATAGTGCTGATGCGGGTGTGCAGTCCGCTGGCGATCTCCATACCGAGATCGAGCGCTTTTTCCAATTCGACCAACCAGGTATCCGGCATAAAGCCGCCGCGGTTGGCGACACCGAGGATCACGGTCTTCACGCCGGCCTCGGCGGCTTCCTCGATGGTCATGTCGGGAAGCTTCAGATCTGCCTTACAACCCGGCAGACGGAACTGGCCGACGCACCAGTCCTCGCGCCAGACCTTGACGCCATTGGCGGTCTTGGCTGCGAGCTGATCGGGCGCATCGCCCAGAAACATAAGATAGGGATTGCGGATTTCCACGACGTCACCTTGGCAAAAATGTGGTTGCGCATTGCCCCGGGCGGGGCACGAATTCATCTGTGCCCGCGTCCGGGGGAACTTTATCGACCCAGGGCCGTCTCCATGGCGGAGGTGGCGTGCCTTGGTCAGGTCTCCTCAAGATGGACTTCGTGATCACCCGTGGGTGCCACTTTCCATCCGGACGCTGCACTTCGCCACAGAAGATAGGCGGAAAGTGCCAGCAACGCTACTCCGATAATCGGCCGCACAAAGCCCTCCATCATGAAGAGCGGAACCGAAACCGCAGCGAGCAGGACCGGGATGTAGGCCAGGGTCCAGGCTTTGGTTGTCCGTGCTTTCTGGTACCAGGGGAAGCCGATGGAGAAGACTGACACAAGCAGGAAAAACAGCGACCACGGCCGGGTCAAGAACAGCATCAGATCGCTGTCGATCGCCAGCGAGCGTGACAGGTTGAGCTCGGCGACATGCCCCAGAACCACACCGAGAATAATCGGCGCCAGCGGGAAGCCGAGCTGCCGCATCACGTAGCCGATGATCCCGAAGAAGAACAGCACCCATATATCGTAGGTGATGTTGTTCAGGGCAAAGACGCCAATGGCACAATAGGCCAGGATCACGGAGGCCAGTACATACATCGGAATCCGCGTCACCATGACGAACAGCCGCAGAGTCACCGACTGCATGGCGATCATGATGAAGTGGGCCAGGAAGAACGCGACAAAGATCGCGTAGGCCAGATCCGGATTGTCGGAGATGAAGGTCGGACTTGGCTGAACATTATGGATCAGCAGGGCTCCGAGCATCACGGCGGTGATGATGTCACCGGGAATGCCGAGCGCCATCATGGTGATCAGGGCTCCGCCGGCCGTCGCATTGTTCGCGCTTTCAGGCGCGATAATGCCATCGGGAGTACCCGTGCCGAACTTCTCCGGTGTCTTCGACGCCTTCTTCGCCTGGTCATAGGCCAGAATATTGGAGATCGAGCCACCGGCGGCGGGAAGTACTCCCGTAAATACGCCAATGACGGACGACCGGAGCAGGTTGGTCCAGCGGGCGAACACCATCCTGATCGCCTTCAGATGCTCAATCCGGATCCGGGCATCAGCGCCCGACGCATCCATCAATGGCTGCCGTGCCTTCACCCGGTCCTGCAAGTCGGACAACAGCTGGCTGAACGCAAAAAGGCCGATCAGGACCGGCAGGAAGGTGAAGCCGGATTCAAGATCATCGATGCCGAAGCTGAAACGCGCCACGCCATTCACTTCGTCCTCGCCTATCGTCGCGATGAAAAGACCCAGCGCACCGGCGATCATACCCTTGACCAGATTCTCGCCGGAGAGGCTCGCGGTGATGGTCAGAGCAAAGAGCACGAGAGAAAAATAGTCCCAGGGGCCGAACTCAAGGCCGATTACGGCCAGACGCGGCGCCAGGGTCACCAGCAGAACGGCGCTGAAGATCCCGCCGAAGAACGAAGACCAGACGCCGAGGCCAAGTGCGAGGCCGGGCTTCCCGTTCCGCGCCATCGGGAATCCGTCGAAAGTCGTGGCAATGGAGGATGGTGTGCCGGGAATACCGGTCAGCATGCCGGACATCAAACCACCGGACAGGCCGCCGACAAAGACACCGATCATCGTCGACAGCCCTTCGACCGGGCTCAGCCCGAAGGTGAAAGGCAGGGTCAGCACGACAGCCATCGCAATGGTGAAACCCGGGATCGCGCCGGCAATCAGGCCCGCGGTGACGCCGATCGTCATCAGTGCCAGGTTCCATGGCGCGAAGACATCGGCGAAAGCATACATAAGTGTTTCGATCATCGCGCTCGTCCTAATTCAGCTGCAAGAGTTCGCCGTCCGGCAGCAGAACGCCGAGACCGAAGGTAAAGATGGACCACATCAGCCCCACCGTTCCAACGGCAATGGCCAGATGAAGCGGCACACGTTTCAGCTCCGGCTCACCCAGAAGCGTCAGAGCGAGAAAGACGAAGCCGATGCCGCCAAGCAGCATGCCGAGATAGGGCAAGGTCACGAGGAAGAGGAAGAACAGGACATAGACGGTAATCGCGTTGCGGTACCGACCAAGACCACGGCTCCCGGCGCCGTTCTCCGTTTTGACAACGGACGGCTTGAGCACACTCTGCCCGAGCATTGCGAGACAAAAGACCGTCAACACCCCGAGCACGACCTGAGGCCAGACGCTCGACTGCATTGTCCCGTAATTTGTCTCTTCGATGTCCAGGCTTGCGGAAATCATGACACCGCAAAAAACCAGAAGCAGCAAAGCAATCAACGTATCGCGGTTCAAGCGCGCCACCGGCGTTCCTCCACATTCCTTATCGTTAAACGCAAACGGCGGCCCCCGGGGAACGGGAGCCGCCGCGCGTCGGGCTGATTAATCAGTCGCCCTTGTAAAGTCCAACTTCAATCGCGATCCGTTTCCAGTCCGCGAAGGTCTTTTCGAAGTAGCCCGTGTACTCTTTCGGGCCGAGATAGTTCACGGTCGTACCCTTGGCGGTCATCGCTTCAACGACTTTCGGGTTAGCCGCTGCTTTCTTGAAGACCTCAGCATAGTGATTGATCACGTCCTGGCTGACACCCTTCGGCAGAACGACACCACGGTCCGTACCATAGATCAGGTTATAACCCTGCTCGGAGAGGGTCATGACCTCCGGGATTTCCGGGTTCCGCTCCGGCGTGGTGATTCCAAGCGCCTTCAGCTCGTTGGTCTGGATGTATTTCTTGGCAGAGGCGAGGTTGATTTCGCCGATGTCGATGTTCTTGGCCAGAAGCGCCGTCATCCGCTGACGGGTGCCATCGTAGGAGACGTGCTTGAACTTCACGCCCGCAGCATCTTCGAGGAGCAGGAAGATGAAGTGGCTGGTGGAGCCGAGCGTACCGCCCGCGGTCACCGAGCCCGGCGCCTTTTTGGCGGCTGCGACCAGTTCCTTGATGTTGTTGTACGGCACGTCCGGGCTGGCGCCGATGATGGCAGGGGTCCGGGTCAGCAGGGCGACCGGCTCGAACGCATCCCAAGTGAAGTCGACCCGGCCGTTGAAGAAGCTGGTCAGCGCGCTCTGGTGAATGGCAAACAGGGTGCAACCGTCCGGCTTCGCCTTACGGGCTTCCTTGGCACCCTTGTTGCCGCCCTGGCCACCGATATTGACGACCTGCAGCTTCGGCTTTGCGCCGGCTTCGTTCGCCGCTTCGACGAACTGACGGAAGATGACATCGGTGCCACCGCCCGCGCCCCACGGCACGATCAGTTTGGCTGTACGGCAGGACAGATCCGCGGCCTGTACGGCCGGTGCGCCGGCAAAAGCAACTGACGCTGTCGCTAGAGCCGCGAAGAGTGCTGTCTTGAGCTTCATTTTATTCTCCCTTTGGTCACACCGACCGGGCGGACGGTGCTCGAAACCTCCTAGGCGCATCGGAAATGCGCCTGTCTTGTGGCTGATACCCTATGAATACCCTGCCATCTGTCAACTGTTCCCAATCATTCGCACGAGCATTCCATTGCGACGTGTATAAAAATAAAAAAATTCATCCAGTAACGGGACATATTGTTTCAACGAAGTCTTTGGCCGTCAGCTTTTTTGTCCCAAGCGACCGCCATTATTTTGACGTTGAAGCATTTCCCCCCAATCGGCGGCGAGATTCTCAAGATATCGCGCGAATCCATCACCCGTGATCAAGGCCGCCTCGGTTCCGTATTCAGTATGCAGGTCCGACAGAACGCCCCGGGTTTCCATGACCTTCCGCATAATCTCGGCAAGGGTTTTAACAATATCGTCAGGCATATCGCGTGGCCCGTAGAGTCCGTGATCGATCCCGAATGTCAGTCCACCGGCCTCGGGTCCAATCGTCGGTACGCCGGCCAGCATACCGGGCTCAAACGCCCCACTGACTGCGAGCACGTTCAACTGCTTCGCCTTGATCCGTGCCGCCGCCCCCTTGAGAGAGACAAATCCCGCAACGCCGGCCGGGCCACTCACCAACTCGCGATAGCGCGATATGCCGTTCGGATAACTCCGGATCCGAAATCGTGCATCGAGTGCCTCTTCCATCCTCAGGAAAAGCAATTGCTCGAGCGGATCCTCGACAAGGGCGAAAGTAACGCTCTCCGGCTTGTCGCGAAGCTGTGAAACGATGCCGGAAAGACTTGGTAACTCGGGCTCCTCGCCTTTCGGTGCGGCGGGAGGCGGCCCTCCGGCCGACAATACGATTGCCACCGGCGTCCGGGTCAACAGGGCAATCGGCTTGAAATCGCGCCAATCGGTCTTGCCTTTGCCCAGCACCTCGAACGCGACCTGAATTTGCGTGTCGAGCATCAGCGTGCAGCCGTTAGGCGCTGCATCCTCGATCAGTTGACGCGCAATATCCCGGGGCCGGTTGCGAACGCGGAAGGCGGGCCCGCCAAGCTTCGTCGCAGCATCCGCGACAGCGCGGCCGACCAGGTCGCCGGCAGAGCCGACCGCAGACGGTACGATTATGGAAACCGTAATACAGGAAAGCTCTTGTGCCCGGACATCGTTTGGACGCACGAGCTGCGCCAAGACGGCCAAGACCACAAGCATCAGGAATTGAAACGGTCTCATTGTGCTCCCATTCGACTGGCGCCCCACTATACCCGGCCAGGTATCGCCGTCCAGCGGCAGCAGATTGTCGCGGCCGTTTGACCCGCCGGGATTTTCCGCTACAGAAGGGTGACGGACTCATCGCGCACTCTGGGAACGAAGGAAACAGAAATGGCTGGAAACATGAAGGTCGGCATTGGCGGTCTGGGCGCAATCGGCCTGACACTGGCCCGCGCGATCACCGACGGTCGCCTGCCCGGCCTGGAACTCGGCGCCGTCTCTGCCCGAAATGTGGAAAAGGCCCAGAATAACCTGGCATCCATCGGCGCCAGCGCACCTGTCGTATCGCTGGAAGCCCTGGCCGAGACCTGCGATGTCGTCGTCGAGTGCGCGCCCGCCTCCGTGTTCCAGATAGTTGCTGAAGCGGCAATCTCCAAAGGACGGATCTTCGTCCCGGTCAGCATCGGCGCCCTGCTCAATCACATGGAGCTTGTTGAAAAAGCGAACGAGACCGGCGCCCGGATGATTCTGCCAACTGGTGCCCTGATCGGACTGGACGCCGTGCGCGCCGCTGCGGAAGGCATTATCGAATCCGTAACGCTGGAGACCCGCAAGCCGCCGCTCGGACTCGGCGGCGCGCCTTATCTCGTCGAGAATGATATCTCTGTCGAGGGGCTGACCGAGGCGAAAAAAGTGTTCGAGGGAAATGCCCGGGCCGCCGCTAAAGGCTTCCCGGCGAATGTCAATGTCGCGGCAGCGCTCAGCCTGGCCGGCATTGGCCCGGACCGGACCAGCGTGGAGATCTGGGCGGACCCGTCCGTCACCCGCAACACCCATACAATAAGGGTCGAGGCGGACAGCGCGCGCTTCACCATGACGATTGAGAATATTCCGACAGAAGAGAATCCGAAGACGGGCAAGATCACCGCACTCAGCGTGATTGCAACTCTGCGTCGCTTGAACGCGCCGCTGACTGCGGGAACCTGACCCCCCTCAACTGAGCAGGCGGTCTAGCTGAGCAGATTGAGCAGACCGCCACCGCCGCTGATATCCTGGAACAGGCCGACCAGGGACGCGTTCTTGGGCTGCGTCGTGGTGCTGCCGCCGATCGCTTCGAGGTCCTTCTTCACCAGATATTGCTCGATGAACTTGATCGCATAGTTCGTGTTCTCAAGCGGCTTCAGAAAATCGAGGGACTCCGCTGACCCACTCGTATTGGTGAGCGAGGATTTTTTCTCACCCAGAATCGAATTCTGGATATTCAGTGTGAACTTTTCAGCGTTGAGCCGGCTAAGCGTCGAGCCAACCGAAAACAGGGCGTCGTTAAGAATACTCTCACGCGAAGCCGCTACCCCGCCACTGACAGCGACATACTGAAGTGAACTCAGCGCGTTTTCGAAATCTTCCTTGAAGCCGCCTTGCGCATCGACAGTAATTGTCGTGCTCAGCGTTCCAAGAACAACTTTAAGATCATTGCCAAATTCTTTGAGCAGGTTGTCCCCGCTATCCCCCGCACGCTCGATAAGCGCGTCGAGGTCACCACTGATCTGACGGATTTCAGCATCGATTGCCCCCAGCGGATCCGCGACATTCGCCGCAAAATCAAAGATTTTCCGATCCGTGACCAGATTATCTTTCAACTCACTCAAGGAATCCGTCACCGTCGTATCGATATCGCTCAGAATACCGTTCGCATTTCCAGCGCTAAGAGTGGTCGGAAGCGCGCCAAGAATCACGGTATCCAGAGCACCGCCACGCGCATCAATACTCTTCCCGGACGCTGCATCGGCTTCATAGCTGATCGTGCCGCCGGTCAACAGATTGTCGAACGTGAATGTGTTAGTCCCGTCGGTCGCCGTCCCGGCGTCATTGATCAGGGATGCCAGCTCTTCGAGTTTCCCACCATAAGTCGTGTTCAACTCGTCGATATCGGCATCTTCCGCTTGCGCATTAAATGCCAGGGTCCGAATTTCAGAAATCACTGCCGCGGCCTTCGAAAGGCGCGTAAGTCCGTCATCGACAGCGGAAATACCTTGAGAAAGAGACTGGGTATTCAGCGAATAACCGAAGTTCACACCACTCACGCTGCCGGCAAAACTGGAAGCATTCACGCCGTTCTGAACCTGCGCGGATTTGAAATCGCTTTCGACAGCCTCAAAATCGGTCTTCGCCGACGAAATATCGGAAGACAGACTCCCAAGGTTGATTGCCTGAAAAGCCGTGTTGGTATTATCCAGATTAGTCAGAAAGTCTGAGAGATCGAGCGAGCTGGTCACAACCGCAGTGCCATCCGACTTGACCACTGTCGTCGCCTTGGCCGACGGCAGGGCATCGATACCGCTGCCTCCATCACCTGACGGCAACAGCAAATTCTCGGTCGTACCGGCGGTGCTGTCGCTGTAATTCGATCCCTTGATAAAGCCGTCCGCGCTGGTGATCTCAGTCACCAGCCGATCAAATTCACTTTTCAGTCCGTCGAGTTCTTCCTGGGTCTCTACGTTGGCCGCTTCTTTGAATATCGCATCGATCCGGGTCAGATTCGGGTCGGTGCTCAAGAGCGCTTTTTCGGCCGCCGCGATCAGTCCCTGCTGACGGATCAGCTCCGGGATAGCCGCTTCCTGAACAGGGATTTCATCCGCAAGAACCCCGCCCGGATCAGTAATATTGTCGATGTCCTGCAAATGAATGCGAAGGTCTTCGAGCTGCTGCTGCACGGTCGACAACTCAAGGCTCGCATTCGTGACGGCGGCAAGCCCGGTTTTGACGGCGCTCAGATCGTCATTGACCAGATCGAGTTTGGTCTTCGACGCATTTTCCTCTTCCCGGTCCAGCGTATTCAGCTTGTCGAAATCGAGTTTTGCATCGATCAAGGACTGCTGCTTGAGCACGGACTGTTTGGCGATCTGAGCCGGCAAGCCAAGGGCTGTCGTCACGATATTCCGCAGCGGTAAATCACCAAGAATTTCGAGCGCGCTATCAATTTCATTGACGCGCCGCAGGAAAAACACGGCCTCACGTGCCGCCGGGTTCTCAAGTCCAATCGAAACTTCAAACGCATTGGTAAGGTAATCGTCGATGACCTCAGTCTGCGCGTCAGCACTTTGCAGCTTGGTAAAGCCTTCGTTCTTTACGTTCAGAAATTTCGCAAGCTCGCCATAACGCGAGTCGGCCAACCGGTTCGCATAGGAATTCACATCATCCGGATCGCTGTTGATGATCGCTTTCAGCTTACCGGGATTATTGAGTTCCGATTCCAGACCGAAGGCCGTCAGGACGAATTCGAGAGTTTTCCGATCTGCCAGGAAATCCTCGAGCGAATTGATCTCGTTCGCACTCGACTGGAAACTCTTGATGTTTTTCTGAACAGCCGCGCTTTCGTAGAAGTCACGACGCGCGCCTTCCGGGTCCCGTTTGTATTTTGCAAACGCGGCTACACCAGTGGTCGTTCCGCCGCTACCGGCGTTGAAGGACCCACCCAAAATGCTCAATGCGGCGGCGGCGTTAGTCATGGAACCCTCTGCTTCTGCTTGCTTTGTGCAGATTGATTAACAAAAATTAACATGCACAAAGTGGGCCATCTCTTCTGAGATCGCGAAACATATAGCATTTTTCGCCGCAACTTACAATGCAGGATAGAGTCCGGTGGAATTGGACCCGCGGGCATACCGGGACTATAGTTGCGTCCCATTCCAACCCACCCTCGCGGATCCATCATGTTTACGACCAGACCCGAAATTCGCGGCACCTTCGGTGTTGTTGCCTCTACTCACTGGCTGGCTTCCTCGGCCGGTATGGCGATCCTGGAGCGCGGCGGCAATGCGTTCGATGCGGCGGTTGCCGCAGGGTTCGTCCTGCAGATCGTCGAGCCGCATCTGAACGGCCCGGGCGGCGACTTGCCCCTGATCATGCACAGCGCCAAAGAGAACCGCACACAGGTAATCTGCGGCCAGGGACCTGCGCCGAAAGCCGCGACGATCCCGGCGATCCGCGATCTCGGCCTCGATCTGATCCCCGGCAGCGGCTTGCTGGCTGCCGTGACGCCGGGCGCGTTCGATACCTGGATGCTGATGCTGCGCGACCACGGCACCATGGGCCTCGGCGATGTTCTGGAATATGCCATTGGTTACGCCCGCAACGGCTATCCGGTGGTCTCGAAAATCACCGACACGGTCGAGACGGTGCGCGGGCTCTTTGAGACCGAATGGCCGACATCCGCCGCGATCTACCTGAAAGACGGCAAGGCACCCACTCCGGGGGGCATGTTCTCCAACCCGAAGCTGGCCGATACCTATGAGCGGATCGTCCGCGAGTCGGAAACCGGCGGCGGCAGCCGCGAGGCCCAAATCGACCGCGCACGGGACATCTGGTATCGCGGCTGGATCGCGGAGACCATCGACCGGTTCTGCCGGGACGCTTACATGGATGCGACCGGGCGGCGCCATAAAGGCCTGCTGACCGGCGACGACCTGTCGGGCTGGTCCGCCACTTACGAAGATCCACTGACCTACGACTATGGCCGGTACACCGTCGCGAAATGCGGCGCCTGGAGCCAGGGCCCCGTGATGCTGCAGCAGCTTTCCCTGCTGAAAACCATGGGCATCGCAGACATGGATCCGACCGGCCCGGATTTCGTCCATGCTGTGACCGAGACCTCCAAACTCTCCTACGCGGACCGCGAGGCCTATTACGGCGATCCGGATTTTGTCGATGTTCCGATGGAAACCCTGCTGAGCGACGCCTATGCGGAAAGCCGCCGGGCGCTTCTGGGCAAGGACGCTTCCGACGCCTTCATTGCCGGTACCATCGAAGGCTACAGCAACAACATCTCCCATTCCCTGCTACCGCATGCGCAGGACATCTCCGGCGCGGGCATGGGCGTTGGCGAGCCGACCGTCGGCAAGATGGGCGAGGCCCGGGGCGACACGGTCCATATCGATATTGTCGACAAGGACGGCAACATGGTCTCGGCGACGCCGAGCGGCGGCTGGCTGCAAAGCTCGCCGATCATCCCGGAACTCGGCTTCTGCCTCGGCAACCGGGCCCAGATGTTCTGGCTCGAGGAAGGTTCACCCTCCACGCTGGCGCCGGGGAAACGCCCGCGGACAACGCTGTCGCCCTCCTTCGCACTGCGTGACGGCGAAGCCTATATGCCGTTTGGCACGCCGGGTGGAGATCAACAGGACCAATGGTCCCTGCTGCTGTTCCTGCACCATGCGGATCATGGCATGAACCTGCAGGAAGCAATCGACTGCCCGGCCTTCCACAACGAGCATTTCCCGAGCTCGTTCTGGCCGCGCGGCCGGATCAACAAGCGTCTGGTCCTGGAAGACAGGTTCCCGCAGGAGACCTATGCCGAACTGCGCCGACGCGGGCACGATCTGGAGATCGGCGACCCCTGGTCTGAAGGCCGTCTGACGGCGGCCGCAAAGGATGGCGATATGCTGCGGGCCGCCGCCAATCCGCGCGGCATGCAGGGCTACGCCGTCGGCCGCTAGAGCGGCCGGCTCCGCGCGGCGTGTTCCATCAGGCCTGTCGTAAGGTATTCCCGGAGATAAAGCGCGAGATCGTCATTGAGCGATATCGCGCGCTCCCGTCCATCCTCGAACCGGAGCGTGATGACGAACCGATCATCAACGAGGTCAATCACGAATGATACCACCTTCGGGACATCGCCCGCGGACTCCTGCGTCAGGCGCTCGTGGGGCTGCTTCGAGAAAAAGTCCAGCCACTCGCGCGCTTCCTTATCCTGCATTATCCCCCCACTCCTTCGGGCCACAACCGTATCATAGGACCGAAACTCCAGTGGATTGCAGTGGAAAAGCTGTTCATTCAAATAGGATAACTGCTAGTGCATAAGCAATAACGGTCCCGGCCAGAATGGAGCGAGCCCCGTGAAGAAACTCATCATCTTCGTCACCCTGCCGCTGATGCTCATCGTCGGCGCTGGAATGGGGGCTGTGATGTTCGGGTTGATTCCAGGATTCGATCCGCTCGGGACGCAGAAGAAAAACGGCATGGCGGCTGCGAACAGCGAGCCGAAAGAAGAGCCTTTCCTGAACGAAGCGCCACCGACCTTCGCCGCTCCCCCTCCTGGCGCCGTTACATTTCAGCTTGAAGAATTCGTTATCAACCTGCAGACCGAACGGCACTATCCCATATTCATGTTGCTCAGCGTTGCACTGGAGCTGAAAGACGAGGCAGCGCAGATCCGGGTAACGACGCTTGAACCACGAATCCGGGACAAGGTGATTATCTTCGCCAGCAGCCTGAACGAGCAGGAGCTGAACGGGTTCGACGGTATTAACAGGATCCGCGACGGGCTCTGGGTCCGGCTGCGCGAGATCATCGACAAGGAGGACCTGCTCAACCTGCAGATCCTGAAGATGACGATCAAATAGCGGCGGCTTTTTCCAGCTTGCCTGTCTCGGTTTCAATGACCTCTTCGAGCTTGGCCATGAAGGTCTTCCGGTCGAGACCGGCAGGGATCGGCTCCAGCACATGAACGTCGACCACGCCCGGATATTTCATGAAGCTCTCCCGAGCCCAGAACTGACCGGAATTAAGGGCGATGGGCACCACCGGAAGGTTCAACGCACGGTAAAGTGCGTAAACACCCGGATGATAGGCTTGTTCGGTTCCGGGGGCGACGCGGGTGCCCTGCGGGAAAATCACCACCGGTCGGCCTTCGGCAACCCGCTCCTCTGCCGCCTTGACCATCAATTTCAGCGCACCCGCGCCGGCGGATCGGTCGATCGGCACCATGCCGACACGGCGGAGATACCAGCCGAACACCGGCAATTTCAGCAGTTCCTGCTTCAGCACGATAGCCGGATCCCGGCAAAACAGCTGCAGCGCGATCGTCTCCCACGCGGACTGGTGCTTGCAGGCAATCAGCACCGGGCCGTCCGGCATGGACTCCCCGCCGGTCAACCGCCAGCGCAATCCAACCACAAGGCCGAGCAGCGCAATGACACTTCGCGACCAGAGATCCCTGACGGCGCAAACCCAGCTTCGCGGTCCGAGACAAGCCGGCAGCAATAGCAGGCCAACAATCGGCGTGAGCGTGTAGAAGAGAACGTTAAAGAGCGTTGCCCGGAAGGCTTTCATTTCGGAGTCCCTTGATTTATGGGACACCCTTTACTGAAGAATGCCGGGCCTGTCAGGGCAAAACTGACCGCTCGCCCCGGTCCAGCGGAGCCCGAAGACCAGATGAGCGATGCACACGGTGCCGGACGCCACAACCATGAACCCTGGTTCTCCCGCATGATCGACGCGCTTGAGGAACAGGCCCGGGCGCAGCGGACGATCACCTATGCGGAGCTCGCGGAAGCGGCTGGTATCACAGGCCCGCACCGCATCCACCGCCTGACCGAGGCGCTCGAGGATCTGACAACACGCGATCACCGGATCAGCCAGCCGCTGCGATCGGCGGTCGCGATCTCGAAAGCCCGGGACGGTCTACCCGGTCCCGGCTTCTTCCAGCATTGCGCCGGGCTAGGCCTATATTTCGGCCCGGATCACGGCCCGCAGGCCGAAACCTTCCACCGGCTGGAACTGAATCGCTTATTTGTGAGGTACGGGTAGTGCGGTTTCGCTGGTAATCACGCCGATGAAAGCTGATTAATTACCCTTACTTCCGATATAGTCATGTATTCAGAAAATGAAGTGGACGGTTTCATGTCTCTTCCAGGATTGTTTCGCGTCATGCTTTCGGCGACCGTTTTCCTCGGTATGTCCGGAGCCATCATTGCCATGGCAGCAGATCCCGCCGCGACAATCAGCCAGAAGGGCCGCAATTTCACGCCCGCCGCTGTCACCGTGAAAAAAGGCGACATGGTGCGCTTCGTGAACGACGATTTCTACGGACACAACGTCTATTCAGAGACCGAGGGCGCCAGCTTCGATATCGGCTTGCAGCCGCCCGGCGAGGAGCGGGACGTGGTGCTGGAGAAACTCGGCATCGTCGATATCCGCTGCCGGATCCATCCGCGGATGCGCCTGAAGATCACCGTCACCGAATAACCGGCACGCGATGTCCCTCCGCCTCAAACTGATCGGCGCGTTTCTGGTGGCCGTGCTAGCCGCCGGCGCTCTCGCGGGGACCAGCTTCTTTGCCACCTGGTCGCTCGGCGACATCGCCAAGGCGATGTATGACCGGCCGCTGCAATCGATCAATTTCGCCCGTTCGGCCCAAACCAATTTCCTGGTCATGGAACTTGAGGAACGGCTGACCGGCGCCTCGTCTGAAGAACGTCTCGCGCAACTCCGCGAGGACTTCTTCATCGACCTTGAGGTCGCCTCGGATCGCCGAATGTCGGAACGGACGCTGGAGCTTGCCGGAAACCTGCAGACGGACTTCGAGGCCTGGTGGGACGCTGCCCATACCGCGCGGACCGAACCGACCATGAAACCCGAGCGGGATGCCATAGCGGAGCGGATCAAAGTCAATCTCGACATCCTGGTACAGGTCGCGGCCGAGGACGGATACCGCTTCTGGCTTGCCGCCGAGCAGAGTGTCAACGACACCAAACGGCTGACAACCTACATCCTCGGCGGTGTGCTGGTCGTCTCCCTGATCGTCGCCGGCCTGCTGGCCCGCAACATCATCCGGCCGCTGAACCGGCTCGCCAAGGGCACCATCTCACTCGCGGCCGGTGACCGCTCCGTCGCGGTCGACTCGCGCGACCGGACCCGGGGCGACGAGATCGGCGGCATGGCCCGTTCCCTGCTGGTGTTCCGCGACGTCATGAACGAGGTGCGCGAGGCCAGGGACAGTGCCGAGGCCGCCGCCAAGGCGAAGTCGGACTTCCTGGCCATGATGAGCCACGAGATCCGCACCCCGATGAACGGCGTTATCGGCATGACCCGGTTGCTGCTACGCCGGCCGCTCGGCGGTGAGGAAAGGCATTTCGCCGAGACAGTGCTGGAAAGCGCCGAAGGCCTGATGCATCTGCTGAACGGCATCCTCGACTTCTCCAAACTCGAGGCCGGCAAGCTCGATCTTGAGCTGCTTGATTTCGACCTGCGGCGCATGGTCGACGGCTCCCTCGCCCTGATGCAGGGACGGGCGGAGGAAAAGGGCCTCACCTTCCGCGCCGATGTGGACGAGAACTGCCCACGCTACCTGAAGGGCGATTCAGCCCGGCTGCGCCAGGTGCTGCTGAACCTGGTCGGCAATGCCCTGAAATTCACCGAAGAGGGCGGCGTCACCGTCTCCGTCAGCGCCGGCGAGACGGAGGGCAGCTATCGGTTCAGTGTCACCGATACCGGTATCGGCATCCCGCAGGACAAGGTCGACCGGCTGTTCCAGGAATTCAGCCAGGCCGACAGCTCCACGGCCCGGCAATATGGCGGCACCGGCCTCGGCCTCGCCATCTGCAAGCAAATCGTGGAGCTGATGGGCGGCCAGATCGCCGTCGACAGCATTCCCGGTGAAGGCAGCACCTTCTGGTTCGAGATCCCGCTCGCCGATGGCGCAGTGCCGGACAACCGCGACCTGCCGGCAAGTGCCGAGAAATTGCCGCCGCTCACCCTCCTCGTCGCCGAGGACAATCTGGTGAACCAGCAGGTCGCCCGAGGACTGCTGGAGGCTGAGGGTCATTCGGTGCGGATCGTGCCGGACGGCGCTGCAGCCCTCGCCGCGCTGGAGGCAGAGCCGCCCGGCACGTTCGACGCGGTGCTGATGGACATGAACATGCCGGTGATGGACGGGCTGGAAGCGACCCGCCGCATTCGCGCCCTCGACCCGCCGCTGTCGGACATTCCCATCGTTGCCGCCACGGCGGCGGCAACCGCGGAAGAGGTTCAGCGCTGCCTTGCTTCCGGCATGGATACCTATGTCGCCAAACCGATCCACCCGGGCCTGCTGTTCGGTGCGCTTGCCCGTGTGCTGAGACTGGACGGCCTTGATAACGGCGATAGCGATGACGACTGGCCGGACGAAATGCCGGCGGACTCCGCCTCCCCTGTGGCTGAGCGGCTGATGCAGGACGGCCCGGCGCTGGAGCCGGACATTCTCGCCACCTACCGGGACCAGCTCGGCCAGGAATTCGCGGATGAAATGGTTTCCGACTTTCTCGGCGCGGTCGATGCCCATGCCGCCATCATCGAGGACCATCTCAAGACCCGGAACGCCGCCGGGCTGAGCGAGGCTGCCCATACGCTAAAGAGCGCGGCTGCCTCCGTCGGTTTGCGCGACGTCTACCGGGCTGCACTTTCGGTTGAAAACGGCGCCGAAGCAGATCATTTAGAGGATTGCATGGGCGCGGCGGAAAACCTGCTTGCCGCTCTTGAGCATAGCCGTACACTTTTCGACAACCAGGCCGTCCAATGAGTTTTATGCCGGATCACAACAGCCCCATCCCTCCCAACTTTGCCGAGTATCAGGTGATCGTCGCCGAGGACGAACCGATGGCGACCAAACTCGCCCAGGGCGCGCTGAAGCTGATGGGATTCCGCCGGATCTTTCATGCGGCGGACGGTCTGAAGGCGCTGAAGCTGTTGAAAGAACTGGACGGCGACGTGCAACTGATCGTCTCCGACTGGAACATGCCGGAGATCAACGGCCTCGAATTCCTGCGCGCCGTGCGCAAGACCTACCCGAAGATGCGCTTCGTCATGCTGACCGGAAACGCGAACAAGGATTTTGTCATCGCCGCCCGCAAATACGGCGTCGATGCCTATATCGCCAAGCCTTTCACGCCCGATCAGCTGAAAAGCAAAGTCGAAGCGATTTTCAAGCTCTGAAAACCCGGTCATACTCCCCGTTAACGATAAGCCCGCAGGGGCGTCATGGGAGGACCGGACAATGAGCCACATCCAGACAGAGCATCTCTTCGACATCACCCTCGCGGTGGAAGCCCCGCTGCAACTGCTCGGCCACACGCCTTTCGGCGAGCGCAAGATCGCCAAGGTTACCGGCGGCAGTTTTGAGGGTCCCGCGATCAAAGGCACCGTGCGCGGCGGTGGCGGCGACTGGATTCTCGTGCGCAACGATGGCGTCACGCAACTCGACGTCCGCCTGGTGCTGGAAGCCGATGACGGCGCCCTGATCTACATGACCTACAAGGGCCTGCGCCACGGCCCCGAAGAAGTCATGGCCCGGATGAATGCCGGCCAGCCGGTGAACCGCGACGATTATTACTTCCGGATCACGCCCAGCTTCGAGACATCGGCTGACAAGTATCTCTGGCTGAACAAGGCTGTCTGCGTGGGAAGTGGAGACCGGACGCCGAGCGGGCCACTTTATAATGTGTATCGGGTGTTGTGAGGGGAGCGATTCATTCCAACTTGGCTCATTATCCAGTACAAACTCGAAAAATCGAGTCGTTAGAATCACTTAGGGAGCATTGACTAATATACTGATTCTATTATAATTTTCCACATGGATACGACATACAATCTCAATGGTGGCTACAAGCCGACGCTGAAGCGGTTCGCAGATCTAGGCGGTCCTGATTTCTTTCCGACGCCTCGGTGGGCGACGTATGCTTTGATCGATAATGAAAGCTTCAAAGGCGACATTTGGGAGCCTGCCTGCGGCGACGGTTCCATGTCGGTCGTTCTAGAAGATACGGGTAGACCTGTTGCTAGTTCAGACCTCTACGATCGAGGTTATGGCGAAAGAGGCGTCGACTTTTTATCGCCTAATCGACGAGCATCAAACATCGTAACCAACCCACCGTATAACGCCGCCGAGGGGTTTGTGCGATCGGGGTTATCTTCAGTAGACCAAAAATTTGCACTTCTCTTACGGTTAGCGTTTTTGGAAGGCGCCAACCGCCAACGCACTATTTTCTCTGAATCACCACCATCACGCGTTTGGGTGTTCAGCGAGCGGATAACCTTCTATCCAGCCGGGGCAGAGCGGAAAGGCAGCGGCACAACAGCCTATGCATGGTTCGTGTGGGACAAGGACGCCCCGAGCGGAACAGAGCTACGCTGGCTCGAGCCCGGCTACAAGGCGCGTTACTCCGATTAAGAGCGTGAGTGTAGATGCCTCCTTCCCTGATCTGTGATGCGGTACCCAGAACGCGGAACATGCTCTAGATAACCTTCACAAATGTAATTACCGAGTGCCTCGTAGTGTGATTTTATATTTCGGATAAGCTGTTCCCAAACCTCTTCATTTGGACGCGTAATTGAACGCCGTCTATCTGCCTCAGACAACTCTATATAGTCAGGGATCTCCCGCTTTATACGCTGAAAGGTCGCTATCCCGTTCGGTTGTGTTGCAGCAATTTGAAGAACGGCAAACGCTATTTCGTTTTCTGTTACCCGAGTAATTCTGGCCAATCCCACCTCCCATTAAAGTTGAAATGGTATGCGGGCACACCCCTATTAGCCAGTAAAATTGCAGGACGCGCCTGATCCAGATAGAGAGGAGACTAAAGGATCAGCACTCTAGTCTTTCGAGTAAAATAAAGAGACTTAAACGAAGCATATTTGATTCCACGATTTCGGGCCAACTGGCCCCCTGAACTCCCATATCAAAGCCCAGCCAAAGACACCGATATAGAAGGACCGTCCGCCATGAACCGCTCCCCCGCACTAATCAAGCGCAGTGACTGGGCCCGGGAAAAAGACCAGTGGGTCGGCCGGTTCGAGGGTGGGGCGGTCGGCACGGATGTGACGGTGCTGTTTTTCTCCAGCGACAGGGTCGGCAGCGGGCCGAAGCTGCATCTGCATCCCTATGACGAGCTCTTCATCATCCGTCAGGGCCGGGCGCGCTTCACGGTCGGCGACCGGAGTTTCGAGGCCGAGGCGGGGCAGATCGTCTTCGGCCCGGCGGACGTGCCGCACAAGTTCGAGAATCTCGGCCCGGGCCGGCTGGAGACCACGGACATTCACCTGAACGACCGCTTCATCCAGACCGACCTGGAGGGCTAACGTCACTCAGCGGGCCGGGTCTCGAGGAGTTCGAAACCGGCGGGTGCACAGTCACCGGATCAAAAAACCGACATAACGAAAAACAGAGCGACTGCGGAGAAAAGAAAATAAACAGAAAAATTGGCAACAATGAACTTCGCAGTTGCAATCCGGGACACAACCCACACCTGCGCAGAAAGATCACATTCTACTTGATCCAAACCCTTTCCGGATTCGAATTTACTTTCCAATGAAACCCCGTATTCTTCCAGAGTTTCATACATGGCGATGTCGCGAAAATAAACTATTCCATTGCTTTTTGAGATTGCTTCACTCTGATAGAGTTTTTTATTCACCCAATTTAAAAAACTTATTCTGTAGGATTTCCTCGAAGTAGAGGGAATAAGCGCCAGCGCTGACAAAACAAAAGAAGAAAACAACAAGGCTATAATAAGAGTATCTTTTCCGTCTAAGCCAGAAACATCAATAGAGGCCATAATCCCCCAAGTCTTTCCTGGCGCGTCCCATAAAAACCGAAAATACGACATTAGAAGCGTAAAACTAACGCCGGCAATTACGACGCATTTCGCATCACCGTAGCGCACCGAGTTACCCACTTCTCGCAGCACATTCAGCAAAAACCCTTTCACAAACCCACCCCATCCACTCATCGAGAACAATATTGCTTCCTATAGCATCGTAAAAAGACCCAAGAAAACAGGGAATCAAGGAAGTATGTTAGCTAATTTCTGAAAACGCTCTTATGGGCGACCGTTCTGAAATTACGAAGATACGGCACCGAATACTGACCTTCGCTCTCACCCCTTGCTCAAAACAATCCCCAGAGCCACCAGGCCCCCCGCCGCGAGTGCGAGCAGGCTGAAGCGGCGCGGCTCGCGTTCGGCCTGGGGCAACAGGTGGGTGGCGCCGACATAGATCAGGGCGCCCGCCGAGAGGGCGAGCAGGGCGCCGAGCAGGTCCTGGTCGATACGGCTGATCCAGGGATAGGAGACCAGGGTGCCGAGCGGGGTCGTCGCCGCCGAAGCGAGGAAGGCGAGCCAGAAGGCGCGGCGCCCGGAGACCCCACCGCGGACCAGCATCGCATAGGTCACGATTCCCTCGGGAAACTCGTGCAGCACCATGCCGAGAGCAACCAGCCCTCCCGTCAGCAGGCTAACGCTGAAGCTGATGGAATAAACCACGCCGTCGAGGAAGGAATGAAAGCCGATACCGAAAAGCGGCACCAGGCCGATCGCCAGCCGTGCGGTCTCCGGCCTGTCGCAGACATAGGTGGTGAGGAACCGGTTGAGGAGGTGAGTCAGCATGTACCCGGCGAAGAGGCAGGCCGGCGCCTCGGGGGCCATGGCAAAAGAAGTCGGCACAATATGCAGGAAGGAGACGGCAATCAGGACACCGGCCGCGAAGCAGACAAAGTATGTGCTGTTTTGCCTTGCCCAGCCCTCGTAACGACGGATCGCGAGGATACCGGCCGTCGTTACCCCGCCCGCCAGCAGGCTGGCCGCCAGCGTCAGCGCAAAATTCTCACCCATCCCTGTCCCGCTTTTCCGTTCCCGCCCCAGGCTCCAGATCCGACATTGCCCCTGTCTCCCGCGCTTGGGCAAGATGCGGGGCTCGAGGCGATGGTGTACAGCCCCTTACGCAATGCTATCATCACGCGCACTCGAAAACTGTTCCCGGCCAGATCGGCTCGTCCAAGGGAGCCCGACTCACCCAGAGGAGACTGTGATGCCCACCGCGCAAGCAAACGACGCTATCCGTGAAGCCGTAGGATATTTCGAAACCGCCGAGGCATTGCAGGAAGCGGTCGATGATCTGACGAGTTCCGGCTTCAACCGCGCCGAGCTGAGCCTGCTTGCCGGTGAGCGTACGGTCGAGGAGAAGCTCGGCCACAAATACGAGAAGGTTTCGGACCTCGAGGACGACCCGAAGGCCGCCCGCTGCTGCTATGTCTCCACGGAATCGATTGGCGATGCGGAAGGCGGCCTGATCGGCGCTCCGCTTTATATCGCGGCCACCACCGCGGCCGGCGCCATCCTGGCATCCGGTGGCACCATGGCGGCCGCGATCATCGGGGCCGCCATTGCGGGCGGCGCGGGCGGGTTCGCCGGCGGTATCATGGCGAAACTGCTCGGGGACCGCCATGCGAAGGGTCTGCAGGAACAGCTCGACCATGGCGGCCTGCTACTCTGGGTGCGCACCTGGGACAAAGCGCATGAGCAGCGCGCTGTCGACATCCTGAAGAAACATTCCGGGCGCGACGTACACGTCCACGCCCTTTCCTCTACGGGTTGAGCAGCGGGTATCGGCGGCCGTCCGGGATCACTCCGGGCGGACCGCTTCCGCCAGCATTGTCATGCCCGGGATCATCGGGCCAACCTTCACGTCTGTGAAACCCGTCTTCTTCAGCTGCTCCGCCAGCCATTCATCGTCGAGCGAACGCGCTTCAGGCGTGAAGGCGGTGTGCTGGAGCTGCCAGAGGGCGGCGAGTTTCGGGCCTGTGCGGTCGGCGGTAACCACGAAATCGTGGATCAGCAGGCGGCCGCCGGGAACCAGATGATCGTAGGCGCGCTTCAGCAGGCTGTCATGCTCGTCACCGGCCACGCCGGAAAACAGATAGGACATCAGGATCGCGTCCTGCTCGCGCGGCCATTCGGTGCGCAGAGCATCGCCAATGACATATTCGATCCGGTCGCTGAGCCCGGCCTTCTCGACATAGCCTTTGCCGAGCGCGGCGACGTTCGGGAAATCGACAATGGTCGCTGTGAGGTCCGGGAAAGCCTTGCACAAGGTAATGGCAAAAGCGCCGGTACCGCCGCCGACATCCAGCAGCTTCTTGCCGCCTGAGAGATCCACCTGTTTCGCCAGACCACGCGCCGGGCCAAGGGAGCCGGCATGCTGGCTGCGGGAATAAAGCTTGGCCTGCTCCGGATCGGAGAACCAGTCGGCGTAGGAACTGGTGGCATCCTCCGGCAACTTATTGGCGATGGCATCCTCGATCTGATCCAGCAGACCGTACATCTGCCGGTCCACCTGCAGGCGCAGATAGTCGCCGAAATCGTACTTGGCGCCTTTCACCAGGAAAGCCTCCGCGGCGGGGGAATTGGCGAAGCGCCCGTCTTCCGAGGAGACGACGCCGAGCGCCGCCAGCGCGGTCAGCAGGGTCTGGACCCGATCCGGATGCAGGCCGGTCGCCTCGCCGAGCTCCTCAACGGAGAGCGGGCCGTCCGCAAGGCAGGTGAAAATTCCATGATGCAGCGCAGCGAATAACGCCTTCGATCCCATGAAGCCGAACGCAATATCGGAAATTTCTTCGGCGTTGGTCAGCAACGTCATCGTCATATCCCTGTTCTTTTATCGTTATTGCGACATAACTTATCTGAATTCGCCAAAAGCTGCAAAACAGTAGGGTTTTTTGCGACAGGGATTGGACTTAGCAGCTTCAGCGCACGTCAATTTATGCTGCACCGCAAACGAACATGGGGATTGACGAGGTTTTTCAGGCACCGGCGGATCGCCCGGCAGCGCACTTTCTTGACTCCCCCCTCTATCGGCTGAACGATAACTCAACCAGAAAGAGAACGGGGGCGACCATGGCACTCTACAAGGATGATCGGTATCTCTTGAAATCGGCGGTCCACGTCTTCGACGAACTCCACCGGCCCGGCGACGACGCGCCACGCTCCGGAATCTATCGCTGCGAAGGTTGCCGGAAAGAAGTGGCGTCAAATCAAGGAGAGCCGTTGCCGCCGCAGAACCACCATCAACATGACGAGAGTCTGGGCGATATTCTCTGGCGACTTGTCGTCTCCGCGGATCACGACCCGCAATAAACGCGATCAAGCTACGGCAAAAACCGTCACGGTCTCCCGATGACGGTTTCTCTGATTTCTCTGGGTATGCCGAAACAGAGACGCGGAGAAGCTTTTCAGCTTCTCCGCGCTATAGGTCTGGACCCAAAAAGGTCTGGCCAGGCTCCTAGATCAAGAACGGATACCGGCAAGGAAACGCTGGATCTCGGCTTTCAGCTTTTCCGCGTCCTGCGACAGGGCGAGAGATTCGCTCTGGATCGTCTGGGCAACCTCTCCTGTCACCTGGGTGGCGGCGGAAACTTCGGAGATATTGCTGTTCACCTGGTTCGTGCCACTTGAGGCCTCTTCCACGTTTCTGGCAATTTCCTGCGTGGCTGCTGTCTGCTCCTCAACGGCGGCGGAGATAGCGGCCGCGATCTGATCCACCTGCTCGATGGTTTGCGTGATCGCCCCGATTGCCGTCACCGATTCATCCGTGGAAGCCTGAATGCCCTGGATCTGGGCCGAGATTTCCTCGGTCGCCTTACCTGTCTGGCTGGCCAGGTTCTTCACCTCGGAGGCAACGACCGCAAAGCCCTTGCCCGCCTCGCCGGCCCGTGCGGCTTCAATGGTGGCGTTCAGGGCAAGCAGGTTGGTCTGCTCGGCGATGTCCGTGATGAGGCCCACGACTTCGCCGATTTTCTGCGCGGCTTCCGCCAGACCCTGCACCTTGCTGTTCGTATCTGCCGCTTCGCGCACCGCACCGGAGGCGATGCTGGATGCCTGCGAGACCTGTTGGCCGATTTCCGTGATCGAGGCGCTGAGCTCCTCGGTGGCGGCCGCCACGGTCTGGATGTTCCGGGCGGCATCCTCGGACGCGGTCACGACGAGCCCGGCTTTCGCCTTGGTTTCCTCCGCCGTCGCCGACATGTCTCTGGCGGACGTATTGAACTGTTGCAGAGAGGTGGAAACATGATCGACCATGCTGCCCACCGTGGTTTCAAAGTCGTCGGCGGTTCGAACCATCATCTGCCGCTTTTCGGCATCGCCTCGCTTCTCGTCCTCAATACGCTGATCTGAAAGAGTACGGCTCTCCATGGACGCGGTCTTGAACATCTCCACAGCCTGAGCCAGATCGCCAACATCGTCTTTACGGTCGAGATAGGGAACATCGACATCAAGCTCGTTGGCGGAAAGCCGGTGAATGACCCCGCGCAAGACCGGGAACGGCTTCAAAAGGCGACCGACAACCAGTACAGAGATCGCCACTGCGATAATGGCGAGCACACCCATAACGCTCAGCAGGCTGAATGTCAGCTCGTCCTTGATCTGCGCGATGGCGGTACGGCCGACGCCCACATAGAGGATACCGATAACCTTGCTCTTGTCAGTGGTGGAGAATATCGGCTCATAGAGGGTGAAGTATTCCTTGCCGAGGATTGTCGCCAGCCCGCGGAAAGTCTGCCCCTTGGTGATGATCGGGTAGACCTTGCCTTTCTTGCCAAGCGGCGTGCCGATGGCACGGCTGCCGTCGTTCTTCTTGATGTTCGTGGTACGGCGCCAGAAGTCCCCGGTTTCCTCGTCCCAGGCAAAGATCGTCGCCGTTTCGCCGGTGGCAAAGCCAACATCGTCGATGGCAGCGTGCTCTTCGAATGCGGGGATCTGTCCCTTCCAGGAAACTGAAAGTCCGTCGCCCTTCTTTGTGACAACGAGATTTTCGTAACTGTCCGACAACATCATGGCTGCCGTTCGCAAGTTACGATCCTGAGCCGTCGCCGCCTGTTTCTCAACATAATCCGCGATCAGGAAGATCGCTGAATACGCTGTCGCAAGCATTGCAATGGCAACAAGAATAACAGTCACAGAGGTGACCTTATTCCGCACGCTTATGCTGGAAATATTCATGTACCCCACCCACTTTGCAAACATATCTCTCGACGGACTAAGACACCGCTTGATGTACAAAGTAGGCAATATTCCTTAACTAAAACTTACTATGACTTTGTGAAGTCAGCAATTTCAAATACGTCCTTATTCGAATGCTATTCGGAGAAACAAACAACAAAAATATCAATGCGCTACAATCAACAAGAAGTGACCTTATTGAATATAAGGACTCAAAAATATTCTACGCCGAAATGGAAATATCTGGGAGTTGTGATGATGCGCGGCCGTATCTGCGCGGCGACTACTCGACACCGGCCGGACGGCGCCGCCGCTTGGACTGATCTTCATCCGGGGCTTGCTCGCGTTCGACTTTCTTGGCTATCGCCTGAATGTGCCGAATTATTTTGCGATCGGCCACGCCCCAAAGCCATACAATGCTTCCGGATTCTGAAGCAAAATGCGATCCCGCACTTCCCCATCGGAAACCCAGGCGCCGAGTGATTCCATCAAGCCCGAATTTACGGGTAAGGAATCAGCCTCTCCCGGCCAGCTCAAATGCGGCCAGGCGCTACCCCAGACCATGCGCTCCGGCGCCCAGTCGACGAGCGCACGCGCAAGTTCAGTCACTTCCGGATCTTCCGGGTTACCGTCTTTACCAATCGCGTAAGGCGCCGAAAGCTTCACCCAGACATTTCCTTTGTCGACGATATGGCGAAGCGCCCGAAACCCCGGCTGCGTCAGGCTGCGGGAGAAGCGGAACCCGCCAAGGTCTGGCAGGATGATATTTCCAGGCCAGGCGCGGACCATCTGCTCGACCTCGTGCAGGTCCGAGCCGTCCATCGCCAGCTCGATATTCCAGCCGGTCAGATCATGCACCCGGCGGACATGGCGGTCGATTTCGTCCCACGGACAACTTTCCCGGTGCCGCAGCATGGTCACGCGCATCCCCGTGACACCAGCGGCCGCAAGATCTTCAAGCTCCCCTGCCTCGATCCCCGGGCGCACCATGCAGAAGGCCCGCGCGCAGTCCTCGACATAACCGTCCGGAGCGACGGCCAGTGCTTCGAGAGAGGCAAGCAGCGTACTGTTGTCGAAGCCAAGCTCGTCCGCCTGGATCAGGACCACCCGCGACAGGCCGATTTCTTCCTGAACGTCGCGATACGCTTCCGGCGGGTGCTCCGGCAGATCTTTTGGAGGTGCCTTGCCGGAAACGCTTGTGATGCGAACGTCGCAGTCAACAGAGCCGGGGGGCGGCGTGATGCGGCGCTCGTCCGCATCCGCGCGGAGTTCACCAAGGAAAGCTTCAAAGGACATGCTGTTTCCGGTGGTCAGAAGAGCTGGAACGTGCCGGTTTCCCGATACCGGGCGAAATGACCGAGCGCACTTTTATGGGCATGGATCATCTCCGGCAGATCGTCCAGCGGAAACCAGTCCAGCGCCAGGGTCTCGGTCCCGTCGATCGTAAGCTCCCCACTCCACTCACGGACCACGAAATCCACACCGAAACCCTGGATCGTATCGCCATTGGGATAGACCAGCGTGGCTTCCTCCGGTGAGGAAGCGTGGCCCCATGGCGTGGGATCGAGCACGTTCAGACCGGTTTCCTCCCGCACCTCCCGGACAAGCGTCTGCAGCACGCTCTCGCCAGGCTCGGAGAACCCGGCAGGCAATCCCCAGACATGGAAATCACCCCGGAGCTGCAGAAGCACACGATCCTGATCATCTAGAATGACGCAGCGCGCACCCGGCATCAGCACCATGCGGCTGCCGATCAGCTTCCGAAGCTGGCCGAGATAACTGTCGGCGAAATCATCGCCCATCTGGATCACCCATCACGATCGCTCCGGCGATCACTACATGACCGCCCCGACCTGCCAGGGGATAAACTCATGATCGCCAATGCCAAGTTTCTCGCTCTTGGTCTTCTCGCCGGAGGCGACGGCCAGCACCTGCTGGAAGATCTCCTCGCCCATTTGCTCGATCGTCATGCCCTCGTCCAGCACGGCCCCGCAATTGATGTCCATATCCTCGACCATGCGACGATACATCGGCGTATTTGTCGCCAGCTTCATCGAAGGCGCCGGTTTGCAGCCATAACAGGAGCCGCGCCCGGTGGTAAAGGCGACCACATTACTGCCGCTCGCCACCTGACCAGTGATCGAGCAGGGATCGAAGCCGGGGCTATCCATAAAGACAAAGCCCTTGGTGTCGATCCGCTCACCGTACTTGTAGACGCCAGTGAGGTTCGTGGTACCGCCCTTGGCCGTTGCGCCGAGCGATTTTTCGAGAATGGTGGTGAGACCGCCCGCCTTGTTACCGGGGGACGGATTGTTGTTCATCTCGCCGCCGTTGCGGGCGCAATAGGCTTCCCACCACTTGATGCGCTCGATCAGCTTCTCGCCCACTTCCTTGCTCACGGCCCGACGGGTCAGCAGATGTTCCGCCCCGTAAATCTCGGGCGTCTCGGCCAGCACGGCGGTGCCGCCATGGCGGACAAGCAGGTCCGCCGCATAACCGAGAGACGGGTTCGCGGTCATGCCTGAATACGCATCCGAGCCGCCGCATTGCAGGGCCAGTGTCAGCTCCGAAGCGGGGCATGTCTCGCGTCGGCTCTGGTTGGCCAGCGGCAGCATTTCCTCGATAAGGGCCAGGCCCTTTTCAATGGTCTTCCGGGTGCCGCCTGTCTCCTGCAGCGTCATGGTTCGCAGGCGCGGACCCCGCTCAAGCTGATGAGCTTCCAGCAGGAAGTCGATCTGGTTCACCTCGCAACCAAGGCCGACAAGAATGATCCCGGCAAAGTTCGGATGTCCGGCAAAGCCCCAGAGCGTGCGCTGCAGGTTCTCGTACCCCTCGCCCGTATCGGCCATGCCGCAGCCCGTTGCGTGACTGAGCGCCACAACACCATCAACATTCGGATATTTCTGCAGCAGCTCCGGCGTCACCGCCTCGGCAATATACTTCGCCGCTGAAGCCGAACAGTTCACGCTCGTCAGCACACCGATGTAGTTCCGCGTCCCGACCTTACCGTTCTTCCGCCGGAACCCCTGGAAGGTCGCGCGCTCCGCCTCCGGTATAAAATCCGTCTCGGTCCTGTCCATGCAAAAGGCGTAGTCGCGCTCGAAGTCCTGCATGGCGACATTATGAGTATGAACATGGGCGCCGGGCCGGATATCCTCGGTCGCGAAGCCGATGACCTGATTATATTTTTTCACTGGCTCGCCGACACCGATACGGCGCGTCGCAATCTTGTGTCCCTGCGGAATTGGCGCGAGCGTTGCCACCATCTCCTCCGGGATCTTGACGTTGGCGCCAATCTCGGACCGCGAGGTAACGACATTGTCCGCCGGGTTCAATCGGACCGTCAGTCTCTGCGCGTCCTGCGCTCCGCCTGCTTCAGCCACCACCAGCACTCCCTTTTATTTAATTGTGGTCATGATAGCCCACCACATGTGCCGCGCAAACGCTTGCCGCAGGGAAACTCGATGCCGTACTCATGAGCATCAAGAAAATAAAAATCGGGGGAAACATCATGTCTGGACGTTTGTCGGGGAAAACCGCTCTTGTGACAGCATCCGCGCAGGGTATCGGCCGGGCCACTGTCGAGGCCTTCAGCCGCGAAGGGGCGACAGTCATCGCGACCGATATCAACCGGGAAAAGCTCGCCGAACTTGATGGACTCGCCGGTGTCAGCACGCGCCTGCTCGACGTCCTCGACGGCGATGCGGTGAAAGCCGCGGCAGCGGAGATCGGCGCGGTGGATGCGCTGTTCAACTGCGCCGGCTTCGTGCATCACGGCTCAATCCTCGATACATCCGACGAGGATTGGGATTTCTCCTTCAATCTGAACGTCAAGGCGATGTTCCGCATGTGCAGGGCCTTCTTGCCCGCAATGCTCGAAGCAGGAGGTGGCTCGATCATCAACATGTCTTCGGTCAGCTCCAGCATGAAGGGGATTCCCCTGCGCTGCGTCTATGGATCAAGCAAGGCGGCGGTGATCGGCCTCACCAAGTCGATCTCCGCCGATTTCATGAAACAGGGCATCCGCTGCAACGCGGTCTGCCCCGGCACTGTTCAGTCTCCGTCCCTGGATGGACGGATCAACGCTTTCGACGATCCGGTGCAGGCCCGCAAGGACTTCATCGCCCGTCAGCCACTCGGCCGCCTTGGCACGGCGGAGGAAATTGCGGCGATGGTGCTTTACCTCGCCTCGGACGAAAGCGCCTACACAACCGGCCAAGCATTTGTAATCGATGGAGGCATCCTCAATTGACCGACCTGTCCGACTTCAAGGCCGCCGCGGAACGTATACGCGGCAAGGTCCGCCGCACACCGCTGCTGGACGCCGTCGCCCTGAAAAGCGATCCGGCGCCCGGCGCCCGGTTGCTGCTGAAGCTCGAAAACCTGCAACCGACCGGTTCCTTCAAGGTGCGCGGCGCCACGAATACCGTGATGTCTCTCTCGGATGAAGAGCGTGCCCGCGGGCTGATCACGGCCTCCGGCGGCAATCACGGCCTCGGTGTCGCTTTCGGCGCCCGCATGACCGGCTGCCCGGCGGTGATCTATCTCCCCTCGAGCACGCCGCCTTCGAAGGTGGAAAAGCTGAAATCCCTGGGAGCAGAAACCGTCATCGAAGGCGCCGTCTGGGACGATGCGAACAAGGCAGCCCTCGCCCACGCAGAAGCGGGTGGCCTGACCTACATCCACCCCTTCGCCGATCCGCGCGTCATCGCCGGACAGGGCACCATCGCGCTTGAAATGCTGGAAGACGCGCCGGAAATCGACACGCTTGTCGTTGCAATCGGCGGCGGCGGGCTGATCTCCGGTGTTTCGACTGCCGCCAAGCTGCTGAAACCGGGCATCAAGGTCATCGGTGTCGAGCCGACCGGGGCGCCGACCCATCATGCCGCGCGCGCGGCGGGCCATCTGGTGACGCTGGACAAGATCGAGACGGCAGCGGGAACCCTGGCGCCGCGCAGCTCCGCCGCACTTAATTTCGAGCTGATCTCGAAGAATGTGGACGAGCTGGTACTGGTCACTGACGCGGAAATGAAAGCTGCCGCCGAATGGCTGTGGGAAGAGACAGGCCTGTCCGCCGAACTCAGCGGTGCGGCGGCCCAGGCCGCGCTCATGACAGGCAAGATCTCCGCACCGGCTGGCAGCACCGTCGCCGTCATTGTCTGCGGCGCCGGCACGGACGGGCTACCCGCGGGCTAGCGGAGCCTCTATCGCCGACAAGGGCGCCTGTTCAGGCGCCCTTGCGGATGACAAAGGTGAAAGTGCCCTCCGCCTCAGCTTCGCTGACAAGCTCATGACCGCCGCTGTTACAGAAATGTTTGAAATCCAGCGGCGAGGCCGGGTCCGTCGACTGCACGGAGATCAATTGGCCCGCCTCAAGGCCCTTGATGGCCTTACGGGTTTTCAACACCGGCAGCGGGCATTTAAGGCCGCTTGCATCCAGGGTAAGTGCCGGTTCGCTCATAAGTCTCCGTCCCACAGGTGATCGCGTTTTCTGCATATTGGATCGCAGGATCCGTAATGCCAATCCCGGTAACGTCTCGGCCGTGTCCCGTCGGACGAGCATCGGCAATCTCGCGGATAATCTTGGCAAGCAGGACGTCTGCGAACGGCGTCTCTTCGTCCGCCACCATAGCGAAGGCACCGAGCCCGCCAATCACGTCCAGCCGGTAATGCATTTCCAGCGGAATGTTTCCCGGCCCCCGATGCCCACCGCCACGACTCTTTACAACCAAAGCATTGATGGTGATACCCGCATCCACCGCCCGATCCCGGGCCCAGTCAATCGGCCGGCCGCCAATCTGTGGGCCATCACCGGAAACATCGATGACCATCCGCACGCCCTCATAGGTATTCGTCAGAATCTTGTCCGTGGAATAGGCGATCGCCTCGCTGATCGAATTGTACCCCCAGGCGGCTCTTGGCGCGGAAAGCAGAGCCTCACCAAATGCGCGAGCATCTTTCGGTCCCGCAATCTCTCGCCAATCGACAATCGTGTGCTGGGACGCTTCATCACCCCATTCGATGTAGCTGACAACGATCTTGCCCCAGCGGCCAGATGTCACGGCCTCTAGAACACGCGAATCCAATAATGCATCGGCATAGCCCTGCCGTTGCAGGAGAAGTTCATCATCGTCAATCGAACCGGAACCGTCGGCGGCAAAAACCAACTCGAGATCTACCGGCTGGGCAATACCATAAGGCACATACGATACTACCCAGAGCAGCCCCAAAGCGATCGGCAGACAGCCGCGCATAAAACGGACATGAAGACTTAACTTATTTGAAAAAAACCGAAACTTACCTGTGGATAACTTTTTTGGCCGCTCGGGAGCGATAGAAGCTTTATATATGAGAGATCCCGCTCGCCCCATGGTTACTCGCCTCTTGACATTCAGACTTAAAAGTCAATTCAGGATATCGGTTTAAATTGGAAAAGATTAATATTATTCACAAGCCATACACAGTTTGGAATTTCGGCTGAAATAGCGGCGGGAAATACTCGCCTTGAAAACTCATTTCCAAGCCAACATCCGAAGCAAATATACTGATCCTTTCGCTTTTTCGAAACATCAAAGAGGTGAGGCTGAGAGTGATCCGAGTGTGGAGCTTCAAGGCACAAGATGCATCACGGTAAAATGACCGACAGGGACTGTCGCGCCACATCACTTTACACTGCATTTGTTCAAAAATTCGCGCCACCGCGGGGTATCACCTCTAGGCTTCGTCTTGCCGAACGAACAGGCATCCCGTCCATCGCCAAAAGATCAGCCTCCGCTTCGAGGCGGACGGGCTCCCTCACCCAATAGGGGAAATCTATCTGCAGAACCAAGAGATCACCGCCGTCAGTCGCCCGCTCAAGCTCACGTCTGTAGCGACTCTGATCGACATAGCTGGAGAAAGCACCGTCAATAGTCATCTGAATACGGTATTCGCCTCTCTCTGCAACACTCATCCGGCCAAAGCAAACCGGCCCCTTGAAGACTTTAAGATCAGCCGGGATGGGAACCGCATTACCGCATTCACCGCTCTCGGGGTCCCGGGGTGCAATAGAAAGACTGATTAAACCGGTTGCGTTCCCCTTGGAGCTTTGAGTTCTGCTATCTGTCCAAGAGGACCACTGAACAAAGCCCGCGAATGCGGCAAGAAACAGAACGAGAAACCCTGCCCCCACCAAGACGGGCACCGTTAAACGGCCGCGCGTTGATATTACTTTCTTCCATAAAGACGGAGTCTGCTGCGGCAAGAGACGCTCTGCCGCCTGCTGTCCGAGGCAGATCTCCAGCGCTTCCCGCGCGTCCTCAACCGGCAGAGACTTCCAGCCATCCTCATCCGCGACGGGGGGTGCTCCACGCGGGTACAGGAACATGCACGCGCCCCGATCCGGAGCACGGGCACGGGCCAGTTTTTCAGCGACATGCGAGACCGGGGTTACATTCAGATCCCGGTCCAGCCCTCCCGTCACCAGGATCGTTTGTTCCGCGGTGTCCCCCGGCTTCGCCAATACACCGGAAAGCTGGAAGGCATGAGCCAGGAACATTCCCAGCTGCCAGCTCTCTCCCGCCTCTATCGGTGCGGCAACATCGGTACGGTAAACTGGATGCCCCGTCATGCGCTCCACAACACCTGTCGGCTCGCGCACGAACGCATCGTAGGCTGGGCTGACCGGCAAGGCCGTGAATGCCCCTCCGACGCAGATGACGGAGCGGACCGCCGGGTTTTCACGCGCGATGTTCTGGACCTCTACCGGCCCGCGCGTTGTTGCGATCAGCACCCGGATCAGCGGCATCGTCGCCATCAGGCCAACAGAAACCGGCTATCCGGGTCGCGAAACAAGTGAAGGAAAGGATCATCGGACGGCAACATGAGCTGAACCACGCCATCGACGCTTTCAGGCAAAGCCCGCATCACGGGGTCACCCGCTTCGGGAATGCCAATCGCGAGACGCGGCATGTCACTTCCGTCATCCAGACGTTCCACGATGAAATACGCCAAACCGCCGGCGTCATACGCAGCTTCCAGACGCATCCGGAAAACATCCGTTTCACGTACAGTCAGGCCGCCATCACTCGCGGCAGCAACTGCAGGGAGATGCCCAAGGGCGAACCGACTGGCCAACGTCATGAGGGCAGCCCTGACGTCCGGACGGCGCGCTGCCATTTCCATGACGCGCCGCCCCGTAGCGCTTTCGGGGTCCGCAAGACATTGCACGAACGCCGCGAACGGAACCGGTTTTTCTTCCGCCTCCGCCGCCTCTGAAAGCCAGAGACGGAGATCCCGGTCTGCGGAACTGGCTACAAAAAGGGCTTTGGCAAACCCGTCATCGTCCCCGGGGAGCTTTGGTTCAGTCATGCCGTCTCCCGGTAAAGCGCCGCGAGTGCGGTATGGAAACGGCGGCAATCCTCTTCGAACACCTGCTCTGCGGGGATCAGGTTGAAATGACGTTCAAGTGCCGCAAGGAACGCCCGCAGCTCTTCCCCGCATACCCGCAACAACGGCTCACATGCCGTGGCGGCCTCCATGATCTCGGGCTCGCACACCCGTTCCTCTTCAAAACCCCGCCGGTTTACCTTGGCAAAAGCCAGACGGGACGCCTTGAAAAGACCGGCTTCCGGCATCGTCTCCGGATCACCTTCAACAGCGCCCTGCAGCAAACGACCGATCGCCCCGCCCGGGCGCAATGGCACCACGTTGTCAGCAAAGTCAGCTTCAGGCTCGTTGATCCGGTTTCGCAATGCCCGTGCGACCTCCGGGAACAGATCGAAACCAATTTCGAAAGCTTCGGGCCGCGCATTCCGGAACAGGGTAAACATCAGGGCGAGCCGGACCTTCCTGATCTGCACCGTCAACTCCTGGAAGTCGTCCGTTGCAGCCCCGTAATCCTCGACCGGCTTCTGATCGATCAAGACCTCAACCGCCCCATGAGGCTCTGTCGCCTTTCTTTTCCGGACAGCCTGAACGATCCGGGCCTGATGCGCGCCGAAACATTCCGCTCTCAATATGGTCAAAGGCAGGACGGCGGCCGCATCGCCCGCCTCCATCACCAGTTCCAGCCGCGCGCTCTCACGCTTGTTGATGGCCTTCAACCGGTCAGCCGGTGGCAGGGCCAATTCCGCAAGCACGGACCGCCTACCCTCGACCACCTCGAGGGCACCGCAAATCTCCTCCGGATCGACTTCGCCAGCATCCCTTGACGATCCAATCGGCGCGGCAGCATCGATGGCAAGCCGGTCGGCAGCCGTCTTCAGCGCCACCCTCAGATGCAGAAAGTTAATCGCAACCGTCCGGAACCCCTTGAAGTCGCCACCAGAACGACGGTCGGAACAGCATTCCTCCCAGAAGGCGAGCACCGTTCTGTCATCGATTGCATCGGCACTGACCCGCCGGTCCGTTCTGTCCGCGATGAAGCTGCACATCGCGTTAAACTTCCGCTCATATTGCTGCGACGGCAGGTGATCTTTCAGGAAGTCATAGAGCCGCCGGGACAATCCATTGGCAAAGGACTGCATGTCTTCCCGGTCTTTCGGACCAGACAGGAAAGCGGATATTTCATCATCCAGTTCGGCAAACCCGAGCGCGGTGACGCAAAAATCCAGCAGCGCCGCCAGAAAGGGCATGCGCCCATAGCTTACCCTGAACACCGGACCCGGATAGCTGATGATCAGTTCATCCGCTCCCGCCTCGATCTCCTTGGGCGCGGCACTCCGCCCCGCTGCCGCGAAAGCAGCGGCCCTGTAGGCACCAGACGTCGCCGCCCGGACACCCCAGAAGAAACCGACATACCCGTGACGGCCGGAAAGCCGGTCCGCGGCCGCGATCAGATAGGCGAGTTCGAGAAGGGGTTTGCCATAAGCCCTGGCGGCGATTGTCTGCACCAGGTTGCGGCGGGTCCGCGCGTCGTAGCGCCCGCCTTCGTCGCCAGAGGCATCGAGCACGGCAGCAAGCGTCGAAGCCAGCTCATTGCTGATCTCGGTCCTGAGACCAGATGCGCTGCCACCGAAATCCAAAATTGGCACCGAACCTACCCAATATGGTGAATATGTTTGTATTTATTCGTTTTTTACGTGTTTATATTTGTCGATTTTTCCATTACCGGCAATATCTTATCCATCACAGAACAGACCGGATCAGGGCTTTGGGAAGATGACAGTCAGATGGGTGGTGTCTCCATGATCGACGATCCGGGCTCCGGGTAATCCCGCGCCCTCGACGATCTTTCCCAAACGCTCACGGAACTCAGCCCCGGATGCCGGGCTGCTGTAGCTGAAGCCAATGCCGCCCCCCGCTTCCGGCAGGTTGATGACAACAGGCGCCAACGGCCCGTCTCCCTCGACCGTAAGGATATCGGCAACCGTGAAGACCGCTTCCAGAGCCAATCCGTCGAAAGCGATCTCGAACTCAACGGCTTCGCCCTGCCTTGAGACCTCCGGCGCAAGCCCCGCCGCGGCGATCGTATAGGGAAGAATGTGAAGCGCACCCAAATGCCCCCGCGCGACCGCCGCTAACTGTCGGAAAAAAACATCCGCGGAGATAGGTCTCGTTTCTGTAAGCACGGCGGGGAGGCTCTCAGCCAGCAGAACGAACATCGCCTCCCGGTCCTGCCGCAGCCCGGACCGCGCGGCGACAAAAAGCCCGGGCGTGCCGCCAATCCGGATGAGCTTCTCCTCACCCGCCGGGATCTGAAGCACGGGCCCTGCCCCATCCACCGTCAGCCTGCCGTTAAAGTAGATAGGCTGGACCAATCCGTCCGCCGTCCGGGCATAAAAAGCGGCACTTCGCGTGCGCGGAGACGCGGCAACATGGACACGCGGGACGGCCCCGCCACGAAGTTCCGCCACATCCAGCCGGACCTCTTGCTCTGACGCACCAGCAACCGGCGGCACCATAAGGAAGAGTGAGACAATCACGGTCGCGAGCAGGAGCACGCGCATCGGATCAGCTCTTGCGTGCCGCGACGGCCTCGGCGAGGACACAGAGGATCTCGAACATGATCGTGGCACCTGTCAGGGCGGTAATGCCGCTCGGATCGAAAGGCGGCGAGACCTCAACCACATCCCCGCCAATCAGGTTCGCTCCGCTCATCCCGCGCACGAGCAATTGCGCCTCGAGCGCGGTGAAACCGCCGATCTCCGGCGTGCCGGTGCCGGGCGCGTAAGCCGGATCGATGCCGTCGATATCGAAAGTGAAATAGGTTGGCCCGTCGCCGATCACCCGGCGCGCCTCGGCAATGACCGCATCCAGCCCCATCTCGTAGGCTTCATGTATCTGGATCACGCGCATGCCGTGCTCGTAACTGAAGGCCCACTGGTCCCGTGAATTGATACCGCCCCTTATGCCGATCTGCACGCAGCGTTTCGGGTCGAGCAGCCCTTCCTCAACCGCGCGGGAGAATGGCGAGCCGTGGTGAAAGCGGGAACCGAGATAATCGTCCCCGGTATCGCAATGAGCGTCGATCTGGATCAGGCCGACGGGTCGCTCCCGGGCCAGAACCCGCAGGATCGGAAGCGAAATGGAATGATCCCCGCCTACGCTGAGCGGGACAGCACCGGTAACCGCCAGATCCTTGTAGTAACGCTCGATCTCTTCATGGGCGCTTTCAAGCTGGAAAGGCCGCTCGACCACCGCATCACCAACGTCGCCAATGCTGCACAACTCGTAAGGACAGACCCCGGTCGCCTGATTGATCGTGCGCATCAGACTGCTTTGATTGCGCACCTCGCGCGGTCCGTGCCGGGCGCCAGGCCGGTTGGTCACGCCGCCATCGTAGGGCACGCCGACCAGGGCGATATCGAGGCCCGCCGCACTCTCCCGGTAGGGCGTGCGCATGAATGTCGGAATGCCTGTGTAACGCGGCAATCCCATAGCCTTGATTTCCTGATCCGACATCGTCATCGCCTGTGTCCCCCGGTCCCGGTGCTTTCGTTCCAGTTTGCGATTGGGCCAGCGCGGATTGCAAGTCTGGACCCTCCCAACAGAAGGGCGCTACTGTCCGTCTCCTGCCGAGATATCAAGAGACCGAGATGACACAGTATTTTCCTGCCTCAAGCGAGTCTTGGGAGCGCATCGACCCGCGTGACGCCGGCTTCGACGCCTCCGGTCTGAAAGCCGCCAGCGACTTCGCCATCAAGAACGAATCCACGATGGACCGCGATATTCGTCGCGCCCTCGACAACGATCTGTTCGGAGAGCCGGAAGGCCTGCGCGACGTCATCGGCATCACCCGGCCACGCGCCGACCCGCATGGCATAATCCTGAAGGGCGGCCGCATCGTCCATGAATGGGGCGACACCACGCGCCCGGACATCACCTTCAGCATCGCCAAGAGCTACCTCTCGATCTGCGCCGGTCTGGCGCTGGATGACGGCCTGATCCCCAGCTTCGACAGTCCGGTCGCCGAGTTGGTTGACGATGGCGGTTTCGACGACCCACAGAACAAACCGATCACCTGGGCGCAACTGCTGCAGCAGACCAGCGAGTGGCAGGGCACACTGTGGAGCAAGCCCGACTGGATCGATCACAACCGCGATCTCGACGCCCAGGCAGGAGAAGGCACGCTCAAGGGCAAGACCCGCGACATGCAGACCCCCGGCACTTTCTGGGAATATAACGATGTTCGGGTAAACCGGCTGGCCCTCGCCCTGCTCCGGGTCTGGAAGCGGCCGCTTCCGGAAGTCATCAAAGAGCGCATCATGGACCCGATCGGCGCATCCTCCGACTGGGAATGGCACGGTTACGAGAATTCCTGGGTCGATATAGACGGCAAGAAAATCCAATCGGTCTCCGGCGGCTCGCACTGGGGCGGCGGCATGTTCATCAGCTCTCGCGATCAGGCCCGGACCGGGCTGCTCATGGCCCGTGGCGGCGCCTGGAATGGCAAGCAGCTGATCTCCGATAATTATATCGGCCAGGCCACAACTCCGTGCCCGATCAATGCGGATTACGGCTATCTCTGGTGGCTCAACGTTGAGGGTGGCTCCGCGCCTTCCGCACCGCGCACCAGCTATTTCGCCAAGGGCAAAGGCTCGAACGTCATCTGGATCGATCCGGAACTCGACATGGTCGCCGTGGTCCGCTGGATCGAACGCGATGCGTTTGATGGATTCTGTGCCGCCGTGATGGATGCCGTCCGGGAGACGTAAGAATTTATTAATCCAAACAGAGGATTGTTGCGCATTCGGTTGGACATCCAACTGAACCGACGGAATTCCAAAACAGCGAATGCCGAGGTTGAAGGAATGCGCATCAATTCTCTGCGTTACGCGGTCCTGTTCACGGGATTGGCAGCGATAGTGCTGCTGTATGACACCGCGGTCAGTGCGCAATCCAACACCGCCCCGACGGCACCAGTCCAGCCATCATCCCCCACACAAGCCGTCACTGATTCTGCGACGGCTGACAGTTCCAGATCTCCGTTTCTGAGTGCGACCCTGATTTGGTGCGGGGCGCTCTTTTTCCTGCTGCAAGGCGCCCTGATCACCCTCTTGGTATTCGGTTATTTGCGCCGCCGCCGATTGAGCAAGGCGCTCAAGGCAAGCGAAAAGCGTTTTCAGGACTTCGCTTCCATCTCGCCCGACTGGTTCTGGGAAGTCGATACTGAGCACAAACTGACTTACTTGTCGGACAGATACGAGAACGTCACCGGACAACCAGTCGCCGCCCAGCCCGGCGATTCATATCTGCGGTTCGAAGCACTGAGCTGGAACAGAGACCGGGCTGACGTGTGGGAAGCGCATCGCGAAACGCTCAAAGCCCGCGAGTCGTTCCGCGATTTCGAATATGCAGCCCTTGGGGCCAATGGTGAGCCATGCTTCCGGCGTATCAGCGGCACGCCGATCTTCGAAGAAGATGTGTTCAAAGGCTATCGCGGGACCGGCACGGATATCACCGAGGAGCGGGACCGTCAGGCGCAGTTACTGAAAACGATATACGAAGCGGATCACGCGAACCGGGCGAAGAGCGCATTCCTCGCGAATATGAGCCACGAGTTGCGGACCCCTTTGAACGCAATCATCGGATTTTCCGAGATTCTGACCGATCAGCTCTTCGGGAAAATGCAGAACGACCGGTATCTTGAATATGCGAAAGACATCAACGATACCGGCCAGCACCTGCTGACAGTTCTGAACGACCTGCTCGATATTTCCCGTATCGAGGCCGGCTTCTTGACGCTGGATGAAAACGTGATCGATGTGCAGCGGATGATGCGGTCATGCGCGCGTATGCTGAACGAAAAGATCTCAGCGGCGCAACTCACCCTCAGCCTGGATATTCCGGAGGATTTTCCGGCATTTCTCGGCGACGAAACACGCCTCCGCCAGGTCGTGATCAACTTGCTGACGAACGCCGTGAAATTCACCCCTTCGGGCGGAAAGATCTCAGTCAGTGTCAATACTGTCGATGACGGGGGCCTTGAGATCACCGTTGAAGATACCGGCGTCGGAATATCCGCGAAGGATCTTGAACGTGTCATGGAGCCTTTCCAGCAAGCAGAACAGGATCTCTCCCGGCGCTACGGCGGCGTCGGTCTTGGCCTGTCTCTTGCCCGGAACCTGACCGAACTGCATGACGGAACGATCAAGCTCGAGAGCGAGCCAGGTGTCGGAACTCTGGTACGTGTGCATCTGCCGGCTGATCGCGTACGCGCCTATCCGGTTCAGGACCTTGAGAAAGCTCCAGGCCCGATCGAGACGCTCGCCTGCTAAAGGCGCCTTCAGATCTCGACGATCTTCCCCGGATTCATGATGTTGTTTGGATCGAGCGCCCGCTTGATTGAGCGCATCATGTTCAGCGCGGGGCCATGTTCCTGCTCCAGATACGGCATCTTGCCGTAGCCGACCCCGTGCTCGCCCGTGCAGGTCCCGTCCATATCGAGGGCGCGGTGCACCATGCGCTCGCTGTGCGCCTTCGCCCGGCTCAACTCTTCTTCATTCTCCGGATCGATGATGTAGACGAGATGGAAATTACCATCCCCGACATGGCCGACCAATGGCGCGTACAGACCGGACTCAACGATGTCCTTCTTGGTCTCGCGGATACATTCAGCAAGGCGCGAGACCGGTACGCAAACATCCGTCGGCCAGCCCTGCGAGCCGGTACGCTGGGCCAGTGCGGCATAGAAGGCATCGTGCCGGGCCTGCCAGAGCGCATTCCGGTCCTCGGTCCGGGTCGCCCACTGAAATGAGCTGCCACCGAACTCGCCGGTGATGCCCTCAACCGTCTCCGCCTGCTCCTTAACACCGGCTTCGCTGCCGTGGAATTCGAAGAAAATGGTCGGCTTGGCCTCGTATCCTTCAAGCTTAGAATACTCGATACAGGCGCCCATCTGAACTTCGTCCAGCAGTTCCATCCGAGCCACGGGAACACCGGCATGGATCGTCGTGATGACGGAATCCACCGCTCCTTCCAGTGTATCGAACTGGCAGACAGCCGACGAGATCGCTTCCGGGATGCCATAGACCTTGAGAGTAATTTCCGTGATCACCCCGAGCGTACCCTCGGAGCCGACGAAGAGGCGCGTCAGGTCATAGCCTGCGGAGGATTTGCGGGCCCGGCGCGAGGTCCTGATGATTTCCCCGCTCGGCGTGACGATACGCAGCGACAGCACGTTTTCCCGCATGGTGCCGTAGCGCACCGCGTTGGTACCGGAAGCGCGGGTCGCCGTCATGCCGCCGATGGAGGCGTCGGCCCCCGGGTCGATCGGGAAGAACAGGCCGGTATCGCGCAGATGCTCGTTCAGCTGCTTGCGGGTCACGCCCGGCTGCACGGTGACGTCCAGATCCTCGGCATGGACCGCAAGCACCCGGTTCATCAGCGAGGTATCAATAGAGACACCACCTCTGAGTGCCCCGATATGGCCTTCAAGCGAGGTGCCGGTGCCGAACGGGATAACCGGATATTTCAGCCGATTGCATACTGTAACGGCACGGGCGATCTCCTCTTCGCTCTCCGCGAAGACGACAGCGTCCGGTGCCATCGGGGTGTGATAGCTCTCGTCCTTGCCATGCTGGTGACGCACGGCTTCTGAGGTGGTGAATCGATCCCCGAATATCTGCTTCAGAGCATCAAGCGCTGCATCGCGGGTGGCGGCATCGACGGGCTTCGCCTCTACGTCCATATCGGGATCTCCATTCAAAAAGGTGGGGCTGGCAAACTACTCCCGCCTCCAGGCTCCAGCAAGGGGGCTACGCTGTCGCGCGTGCGGCGACACGCGCTGTTGACGGAATCCCCGGCAGCCGACATGTTCCGATGATATTCTACAAATGTTCCACAATACGCGGCAGTGCTTGAAACGTGAGTATCTGGGGTAAAATCATTGGCGGCGCGGCCGGTCTCGCGCTCGGCGGTCCTATCGGCGCGCTGCTCGGCGCGACCGCTGGCCATGCTGTTGACAGATTCGCCAGCTCCGACGCGCCGAAAGACGAGCAAGCCGCGACCAGAAAAATCGCGTTCACCATTGGCGTTGTCGTGCTCAGCGCCAAGATGGCGAAGGCGGATGGCGTGGTCACCCGTGACGAGATCGCCGCCTTTCGGGAAGTCTTCCACATCCCCCCCGAAGAAATCCGGAATGTCGGCCGGGTGTGGGATCTGGCCCGGCGCGATGCCGAGGGCTTCGAGGTCTACGCGCAGCAGATCGCCCGGCTGTTCAATCCGGGCTCTCCCGTGCTCGAAGAGCTGTTGCTCAGCCTCTTCCATATTGCCAAGGCGGATGGTGTCATCCACCAGAATGAGATCACTTATCTTGAACGCCTCTCCGAGATCTTCGGCTTCGATGCCCTTGCCTTCCAGCGCATGCGCGCCGTCGCCGGCGACAAGGATGCAGAGGACCCATACAGCGTGCTCGGACTTGCTCATGACGCCGACGATGCCGAGGTCAAACGGGTCTACCGCACCCTGATCCGTGAGCATCACCCGGACCGGCTGATAGCCGAGGGTCTGCCGGAGGAATTTGTTGCCGCCGCGACCGAAAAAATGGCCGCCATCAACGCCGCCTATGACCGTATCGCCAAACAGCGCGGCATGAACTGAGTATGGCCCGAGCTTCTTCTGCGCCGCCGATCGTCGCCCTTCGCAACGCCCGGCTCACCCTCAGTGAACGCATTCTGTTCGACGATGTAGATGTCACCGTCGCCAAGGGCGAACGTATCTGCCTCGTCGGCCGCAACGGCTCCGGTAAATCGACGCTGCTGAAATGTCTCGCCGGATTAGTTGATCTCGACCAGGGCGAGCGGTTTGTGCAGCCCGGTGCCAAGATCGCCTACCTGCCGCAAGACCCGCCCCTGCCGAAAGGCATCACCATCCGCGAGCATGTCCGGAGCGGTCTGTCGGTCAATCCGGGTGAGCACCCGGCGGAATATCTGGTCGATTCCATGCTGCTGCACCTCTCCCTTGACGGAGACCGGCTGACAGACGCCCTGTCCGGCGGCGAATCCCGCCGCGTGGCACTTGCCCGGGCGATGGTGTCTGAGCCCGACGTGCTGCTGCTGGACGAGCCGACAAACCACCTCGATCTGCCGACTATCGAATGGCTCGAAGAGGAGCTGGAATCCTTCAAGGGCGGCATCCTGCTGATCAGCCATGACCGGACCTTCCTCAGCCGGCTGTCGAACAGGACCTACTGGATCGACCGGGGCGAGGTGCGCCGCAATTCCGAAGGCTTTTCAGCGTTCGCCGATTGGGCGGACAAGGTGCTGGCGGACGAGGAAGCGACCCAGCGCCGGGTCGACAAACAGATCGCCGAGGAAACCCGGTGGCTGCGAGAAGGGCTCACTGCCCGGCGCAAGCGGAACATGGGCCGAGTCCGTGGCCTGCTCGGCATGCGCCGGGAGCGCGCCGAGCGAATGAAGCGGACGGGGCTGGTCAATCTCAGCGTCGGAGATGCCGAGTCCGGCGGCCAGCTCGTCATTGAAGCGAACCATATTTCAAAGTCCTACACGCAACCCGACGGCAGCGAGAAGGTCCTGGCGAAAGACTTCTCCACCATCATCAAGCGGGGCGACCGCATCGGTCTGGTCGGCGCCAACGGGGCCGGTAAGACCACGCTGCTGAAAATGCTGATCGACCAGGAAAAACCCGACAAGGGCCGGGTCCGGGTAGGCTTCGGGGTCGAAACCGTCTATTTCGACCAGTACCGGGAGACGCTGGACGGCGATGCGACCCTATGGTCGACACTCTGCCCCGGCGGCGGCGATACCGTCTTCGTTCATGGCAAACCAAAGCATGTCGTCTCCTATCTCCGCGACTTCCTGTTCGAGGAGCGCCAGGCACGGGCGCAGGTGAAGAACCTCTCCGGCGGTGAGCGCAACCGGCTGCTGCTGGCGAAGCTGTTCGCCGGACCGCACAACCTGCTGGTGCTCGACGAGCCGACCAACGATCTTGATATCGAAACCCTCGATCTGCTGCAGGAAGTGCTCGGCGAATATGACGGCACGATCATCCTCGTCAGCCATGACCGAGACTTTCTCGACCGGGTGGTGACCTCCATCATCGCCGTCGAGGGCGACGGCAAGATCGAGGAATTCGTCGGCGGTTTCAGCGACTACGCGGCGTTCCGGAAATCGGAAGCCGAAGGAGCGGCCGCACCAAAAAAGCGCGAGAGCAAGCCATCGGCGAGCCCGGCCGAAAAACCGTCCCAGCCGCGCGCCAAGCTCAGCTACAAGGACCAGCGCGCGCTCGACACCCTTCCGGACACGATCGACAAACTCGGAACGGAAATAGAGACCCTCGGGAACGAACTTGCCAACCCCGACCTGTTCACCCGCGATCCCAAACGGTTCAAGGCTGCAAGCGCGCGACTCGAGGCAGCCCAGACCGAACTCGACGATGCGGAAAACCGCTGGCTTGAACTTGAGGAGCTGCGCGAGTCGATAGAGAAAGCCCGCGCTTCATGAAGCCACAGGACATTCTGCTAGGCGTCATTGTCATGGTGGTCTGGGGCATGAATTTCGCCTTCGGCAAGATCGCCATGACCGAATTCTCACCGATGATGCTGGTCGGCCTGCGCTACCTGCTAACCGCCATCCTGCTGGTGCCCTTCCTGAGATGGCGGGGTATCAAGTTTCTGCATATCTTCGGTCTCTCGGTCACTCTCGGCGTCCTGCATTTCGCCTTCATGTTTACCGGGCTCAAGGGTACCGATGCCTCGCTGGCGGCCATCGCAGCACAGATCCAGGTGCCGTTTGCCGTGATCCTGGCGGTCATTTTCTTCCGCGAGCGCCCGAACCGGAGGCAGATCCTCGGCATCGCCATTGCCTTCGCCGGTGTCGCCATGCTGGCCGGCGCGCCGAAGACCTCCAGCAGCCTGTTCGATCTCGGCCTTGTCATCATCGCCGCGCTGCTCTGGGGGCTCGCCCATATCCAGGTGAAATGGATGGGGGCGATAAACCCGTTCGTGCTGAATGCCTGGATGTCCGTGCTTGCCGCCCCCATGATCCTCGGCTCCTCGTTCATCTTCGAGGACGGGCAATGGGAAGCGCTGCAGACAGCGGGGACGGCCGGTTGGGGCGGCGTCATCTATATGGCAGTGGGCGTTACCATTTTCGGCTACGGGATCTGGTACAAGATTCTGCAGAAATACGACGTGTCACAGACCATGCCGCTGACCATTCTGGCTCCGCTGGTCGGCGCTGCCTCCGGCATTACCTTCCTTGGCGAGCATATGGACGCCTTCCAGATTGCCGGTGCCGCGCTCACCATCGTCGGAGTCGGCGCCGTTACCATCGGCCGGTCGGCGCCCTCACCGAAACTGGAAGCGGGCGTGGACTCGGAAGCCAAAGCCGAAGCTAAAGCCGAGGGGTAAGTACGGGATGGGGGGAATAGAGAACATCATTGAGCGCCCCTCCCCGAACCACGACGCTCGCCCGGACGGGACAGGGATCGACATACTGCTGCTGCATTATACCGGCATGCAGTCGGCCGAGGCTGCCCTCGACCGGCTGACCGACCCTGACGCCAAGGTCAGCGCCCATTATCTGATCGACGAGGACGGCCGCTGCTACCGGATGGTCGATGAAGCCCGACGGGCCTGGCATGCCGGCGTTGCCTCCTGGCAGGGCGCAACGGACATCAATGCCCGCTCTATCGGCATCGAGTTGGTCAATCCGGGCCATCAATACGGCTATCGACATTTCCCGGACAGGCAGATGGACTGCCTCACGCACCTGTCCAAAGCCATCCTCGGACGCCATCCCATCCCGCCGACGCGTGTCCTCGCCCATTCCGATGTCGCCCCGGACCGCAAGGAAGACCCGGGCGAGCTCTTCAACTGGGAGAGCCTTGCCCGCAGCGGCATCGGCCTCTGGCCCGCCCAGGCTTCAGCAGCCGCCGAAGTCATCGATTTCTCGGAGGCGATGCGACTGCTCTCGGAAATCGGATATGCGGCTCCTGAGGATACCGTGATGAGCCGGTCAGCACGCAGCGTCTTGCTCGCGTTTCAGCGCCGCTGGATGCCGCGCGACCTGACCGGTGCCCTGACGCCGGAGACAGCAGCGCGCATTCGCGAGGTGCATTCAAGAATAATTCATGCCTGAGCGCACTTTTTGCGCCCCTTTCTACTTGCATAACCACATCAACACGTTCATATGGTCCGCACGACGCGCGCACGTGCCACTGGCCCAGGCGAGATAGCCAAGCAGGTTAAGCAACGACGAGGCGTCCTTTTTGAAACTCAGGTCCCAATGGACCGGTTCCGAGAGGGAAGCACCGATGCTTGAGCCGAAACGCGGCGCGATTGCCGCTGTTCCTTGTTCCGATAATCAAAACACCTCCATTCAGCTCGTCGAGCTGGAACAGGAGTCGGTAGCGCGTGCGGTTTCCGACGTGTCCGGACGCCTGGCACACTATTTCGCTACCGAAGTGATCGACGGCCCTCAGCTCGCGGTCGACCTCGAGATGGTTGAAGCCCGCTACAACACCCTGGCTGCCGGTTTCCGCGGCGCCGATATCTTTTATGCCATCAAGGCCAACCCGTCGGTCGAGATCCTCGACCGGGTGGCTGCGCTCGGCGGGTATTTCGACTGCGCCAGCATGGGTGAGATCGATCTGGTGCTGAGCCGTGGCGTCAGCCCGAGCCGGATCAGCTTCGGCAACACCATCAAGAAAGAAAGCGCTATCCGCAAAGCCTTCGATTGCGGTGTCCGCCTGTTCTCCTTCGACAGCGAAGGCGAGCTCGAGAAGCTGGCCCGCTCCGCGCCGGGCGCGTCCGTCTTCTGCCGCATCCTGGCGGAGAACGACAGTGCCGACTGGCCGCTGTCCCGCAAGTTCGGCTGCTCCGTAAAGATGGCCGGAGACCTGCTGATTGAGGCCGACCGCCTCGGCCTCGATGCCTATGGTGTTTCCTTTCATGTCGGCTCTCAGCAGAAAAACCCGCGCGCCTGGCGCGAAGCGCTGACCGATGTCGCCAAACTGATGCAGCGGCTGGCCCTGTCCGGTGTCGGCCTGCGTATGATCAATCTCGGCGGCGGCATGCCCGCGCGCTACGACAATGGCGAGACCGACCTGCTGGAATATGGCGCGGTCGTCATGGCGGCAGTGCGCGAGCAGTTCGGAGACCGCACGCTCGACCTGATCATCGAGCCGGGCCGTGGCCTGGTCGCCGATGCCGGCATTATCCAGGCCGAAGTCGTTCTGGTGTCCAAGAAGGACGACAGTGACGCGCCGCGCTGGGTCTATCTCGATATCGGCAAGTTCAACGGACTGGCCGAGACCATGGACGAAGCCATCCGCTACCAGATCGAGACCATCCGCTCCGGCGAAGCCGTGCCTGCCGTGTTGGCCGGGCCGACCTGCGACAGCGTCGATGTCATGTACGAGAAAAACCCCTATCCGCTGCCGCTCGACCTGAAGGTCGGCGACAAGGTCTGGATTCTCGGTACCGGTGCCTACACGACGACCTATTCTTCGGTCGCCTTCAACGGCCTGCCACCACTCGCCAGCGTCTGCATCTGAGCGCGCAGGCATCCCCATCGTCCTATACGTCATCCCTGCGGACGCAGGGACCTAGAGGATCACGGAGCGTTGCCCGTCATCTCTGGGTCCCGTCTTTCGACGGGATGACAGTGATTAAAGAACTTTGGGCGAAGCCAGGAAACGGTAGTCATCTTACTCCATCACCGCGAGCACAACAGGCTGTGTTGCCCGGCCTAGATAGCCGGCCTCATCGTAGAGGTCGCTGGCGGTAATACCGAGACCGCTGGCATTCCAGAACGGCTGCGAGTCGACCCCCAGCCAGGCACCAGCGGGCGGCCGGTGCAGGTGAATTGTGATCTCCGGGTTCGGAAAAACCACCTTTTCCGCATCGACCCAGGACGGGCGTGACAGACCAGTCGCCCAGTCCGCCAATGACAAAACGCGTGTCAGCGGCCCCATCTCCTCCACCACCGGATTGAGATGCCGCATCCAGACACGGCCGCCCTCTTCCCGGCGCATCTCGCAGGCATCGGCAAACCAGGGCTGGTCCATCCTCCGGCCGACATGGAAATCCTGGCCTGCAACAGGAACCCGTTCCACGGGTTGTTCCTCCAGGAATGGTAATGCCTCCGGGGTCAGGAAAAGCGCGCTCGCCACGGCGCAGGTCTTGCCGCCAGCGACGAGTTCCGCGGAGAGCTGGAGAGAACGGCGGCCCTGACGCAACGTGCGGACGGAGATCGCGACCGGTTCCACCGGTGTCGGGCGCAGCAGGGAAAGGGACATCTGCAGCCCCATACCGCCGCCGCTTTCCTGGGATGTCTTTTCCATTTCGGCGGCAAGCAGGCCGCCTACGACGCCGCCATGCAGCCCCGGGAAAGGTCCCTTGGCAAGCGGTCCGGGAACCCAATGGGTGCCGTCGAATATGCAAACGGGGGAAGCTGTCATATGTCAGCTTCCCCCGTTCACGAAAGATATGTCCAGTGCCCGGAGAGAACGGGATCGTTCCCCCAGGCCCGGTGATCGTTTTGCCTTACTCGGCCGCGACCTGCACGCCCGTCGCGTGGGCACGCACCGCCACGTCATAGGCGTCAACCAGCTTGCGGGTCATCTCGCCCGGCGTGAACTTGTAGGTGCCGATGGTGCCGACCGGGGTTACTTCCGCGGCAGTTCCGGTCAGGAAGCATTCGGTTGCCCGCGCCATCTCTTCCGGCCGGATATGCCGCTCGACGATCTCGTAGCCGAGATCGATAGCGAGCTGCTTCACCGTGCGGCGGGTGATGCCGTCGAGGAAGCAGTCCGGAGTCGGCGTGTGCAGACGGCCATCATCCATCAGGAAGAAGATGTTGGCGCCGGTCGCCTCGGCGACATAGCCGCGATAATCCAGCATCAGCGCATCGTGGAACCCGCGCGCTTCGGCATCGTGCTTGGACATGGTCGCGATCATGTAGAGACCGGCGGCCTTGCTGTTCGTCGGCGCAGTGTCGGGAGCCGGACGGCGCCACTTGGCGATATCCAGATTGATTCCCTTCATCTTCGCTTCCGGATCAAAGTAGGACGGCCATTCCCAGGCGGCGACGGCGAGGTGAATGGTGTTCTGCTGGGCGGAGACGCCCATCATTTCGCTACCGCGCCAGGCAACAGGGCGGACATAACCGTCGACGATCCCCATAGAGTCGATCACCGCCTGCTTGGCGGCCTCGATGGCATCGACATCGTAAGGGATCTTGAAGCCCAGAATTCCGGCGGAACGATGCAGCCGTTCGGTATGCTCGCGGGACTTGAAGATCTGTCCGCTATAAACCCGTTCGCCCTCGAACACCGAACTGGCATAATGCAGCCCGTGGCTAAGTACATGCAATTTGGCGTCACGCCAGTCCAACAAGGTACCGTCCATCCAGATGGCACCGTCGCGATCATCGAAAGGAAGCAGGCTCATGAAGTTTCATCCCAGCAAGCTCCAAAGCCTAACCCGTTCGAATTGTTCATGTTGACGGGCGCTTTGGTTAGATTGTTACCCAAACACGGGCGAAGAACTAACATTCAAAAGGAAATAAGTCAACATGGTTGACGTAAAAAGCATGGCCAACCCGCTATTCCTGCGGGAGGAGGAATTGAGGCAAGGCATAGAGATGCTGTTTTTTGCCTATCGGGACTTCACAGGAGAGCCGGACGCCATCCTTGCGGAGATCGATCTTGGCCGGGCTCATCACCGGGTCATCTATTTCGTCGGCCGTAATCCCAGGATCACGGTGACCGACCTGCTGAAGATCCTGAAGATCACCAAGCAGAGCCTGTCGCGCGTGCTCAGCCAGCTTGTCAATGAAGGCTATATCGACCAGACCACCGATCAGGGAGACCGGCGCAAGAAACTGCTGACCCTGACCGAAAAAGGTGTCGATCTGGAGCACCGGCTGACGGAAAACCAGCGCAAGCGGATCGCCCGCGCCTACAAGGCCGCCGGGGCAGAGGCCGTTCAAGGGTTTCGCGAGGTGCTACGTGGCATCATCGATCCGAACGATCAGGAGCGGTTCGAGATTGTTACCCCGACCATGCCGGTACAACGCCGCGGCAAGGGTTGAACGGTAAGATGAACACCGTGGATCAGGCGCATATTCTGGTAGTCGACGATGACAGTCGGCTGCGCGACCTGCTGACCCGCTTTCTGAGCGAGAACGGTTTCCGTATTACCGCCGCAGGCGATGCCGCCGATGCCAGGCGCAAACTGGCGGCTATCGATTATGACCTGATTGTTCTGGACGTCATGATGCCCGGTGAAACCGGCTTCGAGCTGACCCGCTCCATGCGACAGACCCGCGATCTTCCAATCCTGCTGCTCACGGCCATGGGGGAAGTGGAAGATCGCATCGAAGGGTTGGAGACCGGCGCCGACGATTACCTGACCAAGCCGTTCGAGCCGCGCGAGCTGTTGTTGCGCATCCGCACGATCCTGCGCCGCACCCGTTCCGCCACCCCGGACATGTCGGAAGCAACGTCAAGTGTCAGTTTCGGCCCTTATATCTACGATCGGACGGGCGGTGAGCTTACGCGGGAAGGCAGCGCGGTCCATCTGACCGAGTCGGAAGCACTGCTGCTCGGCTGCTTTGCCCAGACGCCGGGGCGCACGCTCAGCCGTCAAGATCTGGTTGCCCGCAATGCGGTGAACGGCCATGAACGCACCGTCGACGTACAGATCAACCGATTGCGCCGGAAGATCGAGAAAGATCCCAAGTTTCCCCGCTTCCTGCAGACCGTACGCGGTAAAGGATACGTTCTGAAGGCAAATACGAACGACGCCTGACCGGCACACCGATGCGCACTGCTATCGGCACGCACCGATTTCTTTTATCATTACCCGTAATCTTCGCGCCTGAACGCCAACAGAAAGAGCCGCATCCGATCGATGGCGACACTTGCCGAAAACGCCCCGCGGACCAAGCGCCGGTCCTGGCTGAAGCGCCGCATGCCGAAGACTCTTTTCGGACGGGCGCTGGCGATCTTCCTGACGCCGTTGATCCTGATGCAGGCGATCTCGACCTATGTTTTCTATGACCGGCATTGGGACACGATGGTGCGCCGGCTTGCGACCTCACTCTCCGGAGACATTGCCCTGATCGTCACGGAAGTCGAGACGGATTCCAGCCCGGCCGCCCTGGCCAGGATTGACCGGCTTTCCCGAAACCATCTTGGACTGGTCGTCACCTACCGGTCCGGCGCCATCCTGGAAAACCGCGGCACGGTCACCCTGTTCGATCCGACCCTGCGCCAGATGCGTCATGCCATGACCGAGCAGGTGCGCCGCCCCTTCATGGTCGACACCGACGCGGGCGACCGGCAGATCGCCATCACGGTGCAGCTTTCGGATGGCGTGCTTGAGGTGCTGGCACACGAGAAACGCCTCTATACCTCGACCACCTATATCTTCGTCATGTGGATGCTGGGCAGCGCCCTGATCCTGTTCGCCATCGCGCTGATCTTCATGCGCAACCAGATCCGACCGATACGGCGGCTCGCCATTGCCGCCCGCGCTTTCGGGCTGGGCCGCGAGGTTCCCAACTTCAAACCGGAAGGCGCGCACGAAGTCCGGCAGGCGGCGGAAGCCTTCCAGCAGATGCGGGCCCGGATCCGGCGCCAGATCAAACAGCGCACCGACATGCTGAGCGGCGTCTCGCACGATCTGCGTACTCCGCTTACCCGGATGAAACTGCAACTCGCCATGCTCGGCGAGGACAAGGCCGTGCAGGAACTTCAGGCCGATGTGCAGGATATGGAGCGGATGGTCGAAGGCTATCTCGCCTTTGCCCGTGGCGAGGGGACAGAGGCCGCCGTCACAACGGATATCAAGGCTCTGGTGACGGATTTTGCTATCGGCGAGCGGCGCGGCGGCATCCCTCTCGAACTTGAAGTCAGCAGCCACCCCATACCGCCTGTGGAGATGAAACCGCAATCTCTGAAACGGGCGCTCACCAACCTCGTGTCAAATGCGAGACGGCACGCAAAAACCGTGCGTATCACGCTTGATGCGTCCGACGATGCCTATGAGATTTTCGTTGATGACGACGGCCCGGGCATCCCTGAGGCTGAGCGCGGTCGCGTCTTCAAACCCTTCTATCGCGGCGACCCGTCCCGCAATCCGGAAACGGGCGGAACCGGCCTCGGCCTGACCATCGCCCGCGACATCGTCCATAGTCACGGCGGCGAGATCAGCCTGGAGGAATCGCCGCTGGGCGGCCTGCGTGTCCGGATCAGAATGCCGGTCTAGTACAGCCGCCCGCCATTCGGGACATCGAGTGTCGGGCTGATCAGTACCACTTCGCCATCCTCGTCCGGGAAACCGACGACCAGGCATTCGCTCATGAACTTGCCGATCTGTTTCGGCGGGAAGTTCACGACGGCAACCACCTGTTTGCCCTTCATATCTTCCGGCGTGTAGTGCTTGGTGATCTGCGCTGAAGTCTTCCGCTCACCGATCTCCGGTCCGAAATCGATCCAGAGCTTGATCGCCGGCTTGCGGGCCTCGGGATATGGCTGAGCATCGGTCACGGTGCCGACGCGGATCTCAACTTTTTGAAAGTCTGAGAATTCGATGGTCATAAGAAGCTCCCTGTTCGGAAGCGGACTTTATGCGCTCATGCATTTGTCGTGAAGTGGGATTAATCCAGCCCGAAAAACAAAAAGCCGCCGGAACCAGAAGCTCCGACGGCTCTTCGCACTCTCTCGGGGAAAGCTTATTTCTTGCCGGTGAGGGACTGAACTTCCTCGAGGCTTTCGGTGATGCGCTTGTTGATCACTTCGAAGGCTTCCTGGTTCGACTTCGCGAGCATCTCGGAGATTTCGCGGAGGTTCGTAACAGTGCGCTCGATCGTGGTCTTCACCGTCTCGGCCTGCTTGGCAATCCGATCTTCCGGCGCACCCTGCGTCATCAGATCGCCGAGGGTTTTCTGGGATTCCTCAACAGCCTGCTGGAAAAGTTCCGCCTGACGCTTGCCAATGGCCTGCAGACCTTCTGCGGCCAGCTGGTTGGCGCTGGTGATGGCTTCAATGTTCTTCTGCTGCGCATTCATCAGCGCGTCGGCATCGATGCCGGGCATCTTGAAGTCCATCATCATCTTCTGGAAATCGATATTGAGGAACGGGTTTTCCTGCTTGGCCATTGAACGTCTCCACATTTTTGACCCCGTATTACGCGTGCCATCATGACCGGGATACGGTGGTTATTTTTCGCGTCACAGCGTTATTTTGCACTGCACTATCCACATTGATATCGGCGTATCTCAGGTAAATGTCAAGATATATGTTGCACTGCAACAAAACTCTCACCGCCCTGAAAAACTGCTTTCTTCTGAATGGTTTTTTCGCCGCATGGGGGTGGACGCAACAATCTCGTCGAGCTGTCTCAGCCGCTTGTCGAGAGCGGCCATGGTCGGACCAAGATCCTCGCTCTCATCATTGAGCCAGACCTGCAGGACTGAAATATAGAGTGCGCCCAGAACCTTACGGCGCAGACAACCGAGCGGCCCACGGTGATCGAGTCCGGTCTGCCGAAGCACCATGCCCATCGCCGGAGTGAGGCGAGCCAAGCCGGCAAGCGCCAAACAGGGGTTCGATCGCGCCGCGCCGAAAATCGCTGCATAACCGTCCCTATGCTCCTGCAGCAGCTCGAACCGGGTCATGATTGCGTCAAAAAGCCGCTCCGGCACCGGCAGGGACGGATCGCGCGCTTCCGCATCGACGGTCTCGTCTGCCTGCCGCTCAAACCTGTCTGCCATGGCATCCAGTATCGCGCGCTTGCCCGGATAAAGACGGATAATCTCAGATGCAGAAAGGCTGGCACGCTCGGCCACCATCTCAATGGTCAAATCACTCCAGCCATGCTCGCCCGCAGTCTGGAGAACCGCATCGAGAACCTTGTCGCTGTCTACCGGTGCCATGGCCTGCTCCTGTTGCCATCCCTTTCACGATATGTCCCGGACCGGCGCCAAAACAATCGCATCGCGCCGGTTACTGCTAATACTCGCCCAACACCACCGCTGCCGTCGCTGAAGAGACATGCTCAATCGCGGTTATCCGGTCGACCAGTGCAGACAGCGCCTGCGTATCGGAGACCCGAACGAGGATCACCGCGTCCGTCGGCCCCGCCACGGAGAACAATCTCTCGACTTCCGGCAATGTCTGAAGGTGCGCAAGGACAGGGGCGCAGGGTCGCTCTGAAATGGTTATCGACACCAATGCCGCCACAGGCGGCAGGTCTTCGGCATCCGACACTATCGCTGTGTAGCCGAGGATGATTCCGGCTTTTTCCAGGCGCCGGATACGGTCCTGCACCGCTGTTCTCGACAAGCCGAGCTTTCGGCCCAGATCGGATGCACTGGTACGGCCGTGTTCCGTCAGCAGAGCCAGCAACCGCCGGTTCGTTGGATCCAGCTTTCCGTCATTTTGCATGACGTCCTCCCAAATTCACGTCCTTTCGCAAGGCAGATACGTCAGCCCGCAAATTGCCCGCCGCGCCGTTTCCTGCGACCAAGGAACGATCCTGAAACCGTGATGTTGGCCCCCACAATGAAGCACTACAACGCCGCAGACTTCCGCCCCTCAAAGGCCTGGCAAGCGCTGGATATCGAGGTTATCGCGAATGCCAGCGTACGGCTGCACTGGACTGACAAAGCCTACAAATGGCACGTGAACGATGGCCCGGAAGTTTTCGTCGTGCTCGACGGCGAAGTCGACATGAAATACCTGGATGGAACTGAAATACGGTCCATCCGGCTGACACCGGGGGACATCTTCCACGCCGAGGACGGAGATTCGCATGTCGCCGAGCCGATCGGCGAAGCCAGAATACTCGTTATTGAACAGGAAGGCAGCGTGTAGCTAGCCTGCAAGTTCCCGGGAACGGTCGGCCGCCGCTTTCAGTGCTTTTTCGAAGACCGGACCGATGCCGTCATCCGCCATCAGCACTTTGAGGGCTTCCGCCGTCGTTCCGCCCGGACTGGTGACGTTCTGGCGCAACTGCGCGGCCGGCTCATCCGATTGCCGGGCAAGCTCCCCCGCACCGGACACGGTGGCCGCGGCCAGCCGCATGGCGAGATCTGCCGGAAGGCCAAGCTTTTCACCTGCCGCCGCCATCACCTCGATGACCAGAAACACATATGCCGGACCACTGCCGGAAACGGCCGTGACCGCATCGAGCATGCCTTCTTCAGGGACCTCCAGCGCTTCACCGACAGCGGACAGCAGGTCGCCCGCCAGGTTCATCTGTTCCTGGCTGGCGGCCTTGTTGCCGACATAGGCGGTGATCCCGCGCCCGACCGCGGCCGGCGTATTCGGCATTGACCGGATAATCGCGGCGTCGGAGCCGAGAAGGCTCTCGAAGTACTGGATGGTCTTGCCGGCGGCGATGGAGAGAAAGGCAGTCTCCGGGCCGGCATAGCGGGCGAGCGGAGCCGCCGCATCCATCATCTGGGGCTTGAGCGCCAGCATGATCATGCCCGGATGGAAATCTTCCGGGACGTCCGCAATATCACGGACGATCGTCACACCGTCGATGCCTTCGAATTGGGCCGTCGCGGCCTCGGAATGTTCGATGACGCAGATGCCATGAGCGGCGTAGCCTTTTTCAAGCCAGCCTTGAAGGAGGGCGCCGCCCATTTTGCCGCATCCAAGCAGCAGGAGAGATTTGTTCATTTGAAGGTCAAGCTTCTCCGACAACATCCAGCAGAGAAGCCTGCATCGCCTCTTCCGCCGATTTTCCGCCCCAGATCACGAACTGGAACGCGGGGAAGAAGCGCTCGCATTCGGTCAGGGCAACATCCACAAGATCCTCAAGCTGCTCGACGCTCGCGGAATGCGCACCACGCAGCAGGCAGGTCTGCCGGAACATCGGCGTCCCGTCCTCGGTGGAGAGGTCGAAATGACCGAGCCAGAGCTTCTCGTTGATCATTGCAAGCAGGGAATGGACCTCGCGCCGTTTCTCGACCGGAACCCGGCTTTCGAAAATGCACGAGAAGTGAAGCGCTCCCATATCCTCCTGCCAGAGGAAAAAGAGCCGGTAGTCAGCCCAGCGGCCTTGGATTTCGACGGCAAGCTCGTCTGTGCTTGCACGCTCGTGAGCCCAATCATTGGCTCCGACAATTTCCTCCATCAGGTCTAACGGATTACGGGGAACTTCAACCGTTTCGACGTAAGTCAGAGACATACTATCAAACCCCCTCTGAGAGGTGCGCTGTCCGGCGCTCCGGGACGATCGTAGACAGGGAAGCTCGGTCCGCCGGACCGCGACTAACAGCCCGGCTAGATCTAGCGTGGTGCCAATCGCCAAACACCACAAGAAGTAGCCTCTCAAATGCGAAACCCACGATCAACCTATATTTCGTGGGTCGCGTCCGAAATATTGGTATATTTAGTTTTCTTTACAAAACAGCGGCTTATTTGTTCTTTGCCGCATCCGGCGAGGCAGATTTGGCGGAAGCCGTTGTTTTTGCCTGCTTTGGTGCCCGGCGCGTGGTCTTCGCCTTGGCTTCCTTGAGGCTCGCGAGCTCCTTTTCGAGCACCGCGACCCGTTCTGCAAGCTTTTCCTGCTCGGACCGCGCCTTGCTTGCCTGTTCGCGCACAGCCGCGAACTCCTCATAGGTCACCAGATCGTGCTCGCCGAGGTAACGTTCGAACTGCTGCCGAATCAGCTGTTCCATCTCCTCGCGGACACCGGCCGCGGCGGACATTGCGCCATTCGCCATCTTGGCGATGTCGTCAAAAAACCTGTTATTCGTCTGCATCGGCGGCTCCTCCTATCTGGCCGCGGCTGCCGGAATATCGGCAGAACCCCGGGGCACAAGCAGCGTCCGTCCCCAGACCTACTACTTTCGAGCTTGCGAAAGCAATCCGCGTCGGGCGAGAAACAGTCATATAGAGCGAAGAGCGGAGGAACGAGCATGATTGTCGTTACAGGCGGCGCCGGATTTATCGGATCGAACCTGGTCGCCGCGCTCAGCGAACGCGAGGACCTGGCCCGGGACATCGTGGTCTGCGACACGCTCGGCTCCGGCGAGAAGTGGCGCAACATCGCAAAGCGCGAGCTTGCCGACATCATTCCCCCGGAAGACCTCTTCAGCTTCCTCGAGTCGCATAAAGGCATGGTCGAGACTGTGTTCCATCTCGGCGCCAGCTCTTCCACCACCGAACGCGATGCCGATTTCATCGTAAAACAGAACTTCCGGACTTCCGTCGATCTCTGGAAATGGTGCGCCGACAATGATGCGAGGCTGATCTATGCCTCTTCCGCCGCCACCTATGGCGACGGCAGCGAAGGTTTCGAGGACGATGCCAGCATCGAGGGCCTTGCCGGTCTGCAGCCGCTCAACCCCTATGGCTGGAGCAAGCATCTGTTCGACCGCCGGATCGCCCGGCTGGTTGCCGAGGGGCGTAAGACTCCGAAACAGTGGGCCGGGCTCAAATTCTTCAATGTCTACGGCCCCAACGAATCCCATAAGGGTAGCCAGCAGAGTGTGGTGGCGCAGATCTACCCGCGCGCAGCAGCCAACCTGCCGGCCACTCTTTTCCGCTCACACAACCCGGATTACGAGGATGGCGGACAGCTTCGCGATTTCGTCTGGGTCGGCGATTGTGTGGACGTGATGATCTGGCTGCACGACACGCCGGATGTCTCCGGCCTGTTCAATCTCGGCACCGGCCAGGCCCGCTCCTTCGGCGATCTCGCCCGCGCTGTTTATGTCGCGCTTGAGAAGGACCCGCGAATTGATTTCGTCGATACACCGGTGGAGATCCGGGACCGTTACCAGTATTTCACCGAAGCGCGCATGGAGAAGCTGCGGAACGCCGGATATCCGGGACAGTTCACCCCGCTTGAAGAAGGCGTGCGACGCTACGTTCAGGACTATCTCGACACCGAAGATCCTTATCGCTGAGCGCGGGAGCGACACTGATGGAGCAGGCTGGCCTGCCTTTCCCGAATATCGATCCGGTGATCTTCTCTATCGGGCCGTTCGCTGTCCGCTGGTACGCACTGGCTTATATTGCCGGCCTGATGCTCGGCTGGCGCTATTGCGCTCATCTGTGCCGCCGCGCGCCACGTTTCATGGACCCGGCTTCGCTCGATGACCTGCTTGTCTATGCCACGCTCGGCGTCGTGCTCGGCGGCCGTCTCGGCTATGTGCTGTTCTACAATCTTCCATACTATCTCGAAAATCCGGCGCAAATCCTGATGGTCTGGCAAGGCGGGATGGCCTTCCACGGCGGCATGCTCGGCACACTCGTCGGGCTTTTCCTGTTCGCCCGGCGGCGCGGCATCAATCCGCTTGCAGTCGGAGACATCGTGGCAGCGGCAGCGCCGATCGGATTGTTCTTCGGACGCATCGCGAACTTCATCAACGGCGAGCTCTACGGTCGGGCCGCGGATGTTCCCTGGTCCATGGTGTTTCCGCATGGCGGCCCGATGCCCCGGCACCCGAGCCAGCTCTATGAAGCGGCCCTGGAAGGTCTGCTTCTCTTCGTCGTCATTGTGCTGCTGATCGCCCGCACCGATATCAGGCGCTATCCCGGAGCCGTCGGCGGCCTGTTCTTTGCCGGTTACGGCACTGCCCGTTTCATCGTCGAGTTCTTCCGGGAGCCCGACGCGCAGCTTGGCTTCCTTTTTGCCGGCGCAACCATGGGACAACTTCTTTCAGTACCGATGATCCTGGTCGGGATCGCGGTCATGGTCTGGGCTCTCCGCCGTCCCCCTATCCCGGAAGACGCATGACGGCAGACCCGCTTTCCGTTCATCTGAAAGCCCTGATCGAAGCGGACGGCCCGCTCACCGTCGCGCGCTATATGCGGGAAGCCCTGCTGCATCCCGAGCACGGTTATTACACAACGCGCGAGCCGTTCGGGGTCGCCGGCGACTTCATAACAGCACCGGAGATCAGCCAGGTTTTTGGCGAGTTGATCGGCCTCTGGTGCGCCGCCGTCTGGCAGCAGGCCGGCAGCCCGTCCAAAATCGCGCTGGTCGAATTCGGCCCCGGCCGCGGCACATTGATGGCCGATGCGCTTCGTGCTGCCCGTATCGTGCCGGGTTTTCGCGACGCCATTGACGTCCATCTCGTCGAGGCCAGCCCGAGGCTTCGCGCGCTTCAGCGTGCCACGCTGCCGGATATCGACGTCACCTGGCATGACGGGCCCGAGACGCTCCCGAACCAGCCCTCCATCGTTCTCGGCAATGAATTTTTCGATGCCCTGCCGATCCGGCAACTGATCCATCGCGGCGGTGCATGGCAGGAGCGCTGCATCCACTTGGACGAAATAAACGGCCAACTCGGCTGGACGGATAGGCCGGCACCTGTGGAACTAACCGGGCTGGCGCCGTCCACCCTCTCCCCGGCCGATGGCGACATATTCGAAATCTGCGAGGGCGGCCGGATCGTCGCTGAACAGATATCGCGGCATATTGCCCGTTGTGGCGGCGCCGGGCTGTTCCTCGATTACGGCCACGGCAAAAGCGCCTTTGGCGATACATTTCAGGCACTGCGCGGCCATCAGTATGTGGACGTGCTGGACAGGCCAGGGACCGCGGATCTGACCGCCCATGTCGACTTCGACGCATTGCTCGACAGTGCCGCGTCCGGCGGATGCATCTGCTTTGGCACCGTGACACAGGGACAGTTTCTTTCCGCGCTTGGCATAGAGGCCCGCGTCGAAACTCTTGTTAGTAATGCCTCGCCCGCACAGGCGGCGACAATCCGTAGCGGCGCACGCCGCTTGATCGAACCCGCCGAAATGGGCACGCTGTTCAAGGTTGTGGCGATTGCCGCCCCGGGAGCAGGTGCGCTTCCCGGTTTCGGCCCGCCACGAAACCGGTAGCTGTGTGAAACAGGAGCCTTTTCAGGGTGATACAGCTTGACGAAATGAACACGGGCAAGATCCGCCACGCTTTCTATACAAGACGCGGCGGGGTCAGCCAGGGGATCTACCGCTCGCTTAATTGTGGGCTCGGGTCCGGAGACACACGAAAAGCCGTTGTCGCCAATCGGGCACGGACCATGGCGGCGATCGATTGCGATGCGGAGTTCCTCTTCACCTGCAATCAGATCCATTCCGCCACGGTTCATGTCATCGACAGCGATGAGCGACCGGACGAGCCGCCGCGCGCCGACGGCATGGTGACATCCCTCAAGAACGTCGCCCTCGGCGTCCTCACAGCGGATTGCACGCCGGTTCTGTTTTCCGACCCGGCCGATGGCATCATCGGTGCCTGCCATGCGGGCTGGCGCGGTGCTTTGAACGGCGTCATGGAAGCGACAGTCGAGGCAATGATCGAACTCGGCGCCCGGGCGGACAATATCCAGGCCGCCGTCGGCCCGTGTATCGGTCAGGCGTCCTACGAGGTCGGCCCGGAATTCCCCCAGCCGTTCCTGGAGCAGGACAAGAACAACGCCGCCTATTTCAGCGCCGGTGCACGCGAGGGTCATTTCCAGTTCGACCTCTCGAACTACTGCACCTCGCGTCTGTCCAACCTTGGGCTGGGCGAGGTCTACCGGCTCGATTGCGATACCTGCAAGGACGAGCCTAACTTCTTCAGCTACCGGCGTTCCCGTCTGCGCAACGAGCCGGATTACGGCCGGCAGCTCTCAACCATCGTCATATCGGAGTAGCTTGTGCTGCACTTCACCGAAAAGGAGCTCGCGGATCGCCGCGCGCGGACTATCGCCCTCATGCAGGACCGCGGCCTAGACGGCCTGCTGATGTTCCGCCAGGAGAGCATGTTCTACCTGACAGGATATGACACGTTCGGATTCTGCTTCTTCCAGTGCCTCTATCTCGGCGCGGACGGGCGCCTTGCCCTGATGACACGGGCGCCGGACCTCCGGCAGGCGCAGAACACCAGCATGATCCAGGACATCCGGATCTGGGTGGACCGGGACGGCGCAACACCGGCGAGCGAGCTGAAAGCAATGTTGAGCGAGTTCGGCGGCGCCGGGAAGACGTTCGGCATCGAATACGAAGCCTATGGCCTGACCGCACGGAACGGCATGGCGATCAACACGGAACTGGACGGTTTCTGCAAACTCATCGACAGCTCCGAGCTGGTCTCGGAGTTGCGCGTGGTGAAGTCGCCGGAGGAGCTCTCCTTTGTCCGCCGCGCCGCCGCACTGGCGGACGATGCCCTCGTTGCCGGTCAGGACCTGACCGCCCCCGGCGCTTTCGAAGGAGACATACTCGCGGCCATGCAGGGGGCTGTCTTCAAGGGCGGCGGAGACTACCCCGGCAACGAATTCATCATCGGCTCCGGCTCCGACGCTCTGCTCTGCCGCTACTTCACCGGGCGCCGCACGCTGGATGCCGAGGATCAACTGACATTGGAGTTTGCCGGGGCATACCGGCACTACCATGCCTGCATGATGCGCACGATCCCCATCGGCCCGCTGAAGCCGGCGCACGTGGACATGCACAGCGCTTGCGTCGAGGCGCTGGAGGCCTGCCGAGAGGCGCTACGCCCCGGCAATATCGTTGGCTCGGTGTTCGACGCGCATGCCGGTGTGATGGATCGGCGCGGCTACAGGCATGCCCGGATGAATGCCTGCGGCTATTCCCTCGGCGCCGTCTTCGCCCCCATCTGGATGGACTTCCCGATGTTCTACCATGGCAATCCGGTTGAAATCCGTCCCGGTATGGTGTTCTTCGCCCATATGATCCTGATGGACAGCGACAAGGACCTCGCGATGACCCTTGGCGAAACATTCATTGTTACCGAGGACGGAAACGAACGGCTGTCGAAACTGCCGCTCGATCTTGTCCACAAGTAGCGCCGCAGGGAAAAAGTTGAAGGATGCCTCATCTCCATATCCTGTTCGCCGCAACGGTCCTTGGGCTGCTTGTCAGCTGTGCCCTGGTGATTTAAGTCCCGCATCATGAAAGACAGCCTCCCGGGCCGGGACCTTTTCGGCCGCCTGTTCATCCTGCCGGTTCTGCTGACGCTATTCCTGACCGGCTGCGGGGAAATCCCCCGCCCGTTCAGCCGAGAGCCTTACGCGAAGCCCAACATCGAGTTTCTACTCGCCCCCGAAGCCGCCGGCATATATGTCGAGCCGATCGAGGGACCTGTATCCTGGGTCGGAGAAGCCATGGCGGCGGCGCTCTCGCAATCGCTGGTCAAACATAATGTCATTGCGAGCGCCAGCGCCCGGAACAAGCGCAGCTATGTCCTTAAAGGTCAGGGCTACCAGCAACTCCACATCGGACAGCCGGCCGAACTGGTGCTTGATTGGGAGCTGAGCGATCCATCCGGCAAGGTCATTGGCGAGAAGCGTGTCTCCTCAGTCCCGCCTTCCGCGTTCTGGGAGACGCCCGACGCGGCCCATTTCAAGGACATCTCCAACCAGAATGCGCCGGGGATCGCAGCCTGGCTGCTCCCTCAGCTGGAAACCGTCGCCGCAGCCGGTCTGCCCCCGCTTTATGTTGATTTGATTGAAGGCAAGGCTGGCAGCGGAAACGCGATCCTGCGTCAGGCCCTGTTGCGCACGCTTCGCGCCCGCGGGGTGGCGGTCGAGAACAACGGAGCGATTCCGGACGGCATCCTGTCCCTGAAGGGACGGATCGACATCAAACCAATCAATTCGGATACGGATATCGTCTCCATTTCCTGGCGCCTCATCGATCCTGCCGCCCGGGAAATCGGCGTGATCGACCAGCAGAACGCGGTGCCTTCCGGTAGCATGGAAGACAATTGGGTAGCCGCCTCTCCACTGATCGCCGACGGCGCACTGCAAGGCCTGCTTCCGCTGCTGCGCGCCTATGAGCGCCAGAGAGTAGGCGAGAAACCTGTCACAAAGCGGCAATAACCCTTGCACGATTTCAACACGCGCTGATATGTTCCGCCCGCTTCTACTGATGCTGATTTCCCGGAGATCACGCACAGCAAGATAGGGATTTCACCGCTCCTTTCCCAACCGAGATCACAGGGCACGAATGTCAGACGTTCGTATGAAGATCCTGGCCTGTAACAGTAACAGGCCACTGGCGGAAGCAATCGCCGCCTACCTCAACATGCCGTTGACGAAAGCCGACGTCCGCCGATTCTCGGACATGGAAGTGTTCGTCGAGATCCAGGAGAACGTGCGCGGGGAAGACGTCTTCGTCATCCAGCCGACCTCCTATCCGGCGAACGACAACCTGATGGAGCTGCTGGTGACGCTCGACGCGCTGAAGCGCAGCTCGGCCCGGCGGATCACGGCAGTCATTCCCTATTACGGCTATGCCCGGCAGGATCGGAAGTCGGGTTCACGGACACCGATCTCCGCCAAGCTGGTCGCCAACCTGATCACCTCCGCCGGAGCCGACCGGGTTGTGACCATGGATCTCCATGCGGGTCAGATCCAGGGCTTCTTCGACATCCCGACCGACAACCTTTTCGCCGCACCGGTGTTCCACAAGGACATCACCGAACGCTACGGCGACGAGGAAATCACCATCGTCTCGCCCGATGTCGGCGGCGTGGTGCGTGCCCGTGCCCTGGCCAAACCGTTGAACGCCGATCTGGCGATCATCGACAAACGCCGCGAGCGTGCCGGCGTCTCCGAGGTCATGAACATCATCGGCGACGTGAAGGACCGGCGCTGCATTCTGGTCGACGATATCGTCGACAGTGGCGGCACTCTCTGTAATGCGGCCGAAGCTCTGATGGCATCCGGCGCGGTTTCCGTCGACGCCTACATCACACACGGCGTGCTGTCTGGCGGCGCCGTTGCGCGCGTGACCTCCTCTCCGCTGCAATCGCTGGTCACCACCGACAGCATCGCGACCACCGAAGCCGTCCGGGTAGCCCGGAATATCCGGCAGATTTCGGTCGCCCCGCTGCTCGGCGAGTCGATCCGACGGATCAGC
>NZ_JACZFS010000044.1 GCF_014904795.1 Nisaea nitritireducens | reverse complement strand
CTAGCGCCGTTGCCCCGGACCGGCATGCCGGTCCGGACCGCTTAGGGCTAGCTTTTTCCGGCGAAAGCCACTAAAACGCCCCGCTCATCCGTTCCGCCTTGCGGGCCGGCACCCCTGGAGGTCGGCCGCACGCGGAACATCTTTATTGGAGAATAAAATGTCTGATGTGATCGCACTGAGCGCCCAGACGCGTGACCGGGTCGGTAAGGGGTCCGCCCGTGCCGCCCGTCGCGCGGGGCTCATCCCGGCCGTAATCTACGGCGACAAGAAAGACCCGGTTTCCGTGACGCTCAATGAGCGTGCGCTGACGAAGCTGCTTCATCAGTCCGGTTTCTTTTCGACCCTGATCGATCTCGAAGTCGACGGCAAGAAGCACAGCGTGCTTGCCCGTGACGTCCAGCTGCACCCGGTCACCGATCGTCCGGAGCATGTCGATTTTCTGCGGGTCAGCGCCACTTCCACGATTACCGTCGAAGTGCCGGTTGAGTTCATCAACGAAGAAGAGTGCCCGGGCCTCAAGGCCGGCGGTGTTCTGAACATTGTGCGGCATGAAGTCGAAGTCAGCTGCCGTCCGGACCAGATGCCGTCTTCTCTGACGCTGGATCTGTCCGGCTGGAATGTCGGCGACAGCATTCACATCAGCGCCATCGCACTGCCGGAAGGTGTCACCCCGACGATCACCGATCGGGACTTCACCGTGGCGACCATCGCCGCACCGTCCGCGATGAAGAGTGAAGCCAGCGACGCCGAAGACGAGGCCGAAGGTACGGCTGAAGAAGCCGAAACCGAGTCCGAAGACTAATCGGCCGCGCCGTGCCCGCCTCCTAGTGAGGCGGCCCGGCGGGAGGGGACCGAGCGATGTTTCTGTTCGTTGGCCTTGGAAATCCCGGGGCGAAATACGAGCTGACGCGCCATAATATCGGCTTTCTCGTCGCTGACGAAATTGCCTCCAGTTATGGTTTTGGTCCTTTCCGATCACGCTTTCAGGCCCTCACCGCCGACGGTAATGTCGGCGGTGAGAAGGTCCTGCTGATGAAACCGACCACCTTCATGAACGATTCCGGCCGTGCGGTCGGCGAAGCGGTCCGGTTCTTCAAGATCCCTCTCGAAAACATCATCGTCTTCTATGACGAGATCGACCTTGCCCCTGGCAAACTGCGCGTGAAGCGCGGCGGTGGCTCCGGCGGACATAATGGTATCCGCAGCCTTGATGCACATATCGGCAAGGAATACTGGAGAGTACGGCTCGGCGTCGGCCATCCGGGAGACAAGAACCGGGTGAAGGACTACGTGCTGCAGGATTTCGCCAAGGCGGAACGCACCGGCTGGCTTTCGAAACTCGTGCCTGCCGTTGCCGACGAAGCGGACCTTCTGGTCCGTGGTGACGAAAGCGGTTTCATGAGCCGGGTCAGCCAGGCCGTGTTCCCGCAACGTCCGAAACCGCCGAAACCGAACAACAAGCCGGATACAGCCAAGGCTGACGGCGCCAGCGATAACAGTCAGGAAAATTAAGTCATGGGCTTCAAGTGCGGCATCGTTGGCCTGCCGAATGTCGGCAAATCCACCCTCTTCAATGCGCTGACCGAAACCGCAGCGGCGGAAGCGGCGAACTATCCGTTCTGCACCATCGAGCCGAATACCGGCCGGGTGGCTGTTCCGGACCCGCGCCTCGACAAGCTGGCAGAGCTTGCTGGATCCAAGCAGATCCTGCCGACCCAGCTTGAATTCGTCGACATTGCCGGTCTGGTGCGCGGCGCCAGCAAGGGCGAAGGCCTCGGCAACCAGTTTCTCGCCAACATCCGCGAGGTCGACGCCATCGTGCATGTGCTGCGCTGCTTCGCCTCCGACGACATCACCCATGTCGAGGGTTCCGTCGACCCGCTGCGCGATGCCGAGACCATCGAGACAGAGTTGATGCTCTGCGACCTCGACAGCATGGAGCGCCGGATTTCTCCTCTGGAGAAGCGGGCCAAGTCCGGCGACAAGGAAGCGAAGATCCAGGTCGCCGTCATGACCAAAATCCTCGATGCCTTGCGTGAAGGCAAACCGGCACGGTCTGTCGATGACTGGAGCACCGAGGAACAGAAAATCGTCGACGGCTTGCAGCTCCTGACCACCAAGCCGGTGCTCTACGTCTGCAATGTCGACGAGGAAAGCTCGGCAGAGGGTAACGAGTATTCCGCCAAAGTATTCGAAATGGCGAAAACCGAAGGCGCCGTCGCGGTGGTAATTTCAGCCGCGATCGAGTCGGAGATCGCCCAGCTTGGCACCGCGGAAGAGAAGGCCGAATTCCTGGAAACCCTCGGCCTTGAGGAGACCGGGCTTGCCCGTGTGATCCGCGCCGGATACAGCCTGCTGGATCTGTTGACCTTCTTCACGGTCGGTCCGAAGGAAGCCCGCGCTTGGACCGTCGGCCGGGGCTCAAAGGCGCCGCAGGCCGCCGGCGTTATCCATACTGATTTCGAACGCGGCTTCATCCGGGCGGAAACCATCGCCTATGACGATTTCGTCGCCTGCGGCGGCGAGAGCGGCGCCAAGGAAGCCGGCAAGATGCGGGTCGAAGGCTCGGAATATCTTGTGAAGGACGGCGACGTCTTCCACTTCCGCTTCAACGTCTGACCTCGACGGCCTTCACCCCGTTTTAGCGGCAGTTATCAGTTTCCGCCGGGCCAGCGCAAGAAACAGCAGCCCGGTCGCGAACATGATCAGGCTGTAGGTTGCCGCCGGAATGACGTAAGCGCCGCCGCCAAAGATCAGCACGCCCACTGCGATGGCGAGCGTGCCGTTCTGCAGGCCGCATTCGATACAGATCGAAATACGCTGCTCCGGCCCGCTCCCAAGCGCCCGGGCGCCGAGGAAGGCGAGCACCATCATGGCGATGTTCAGCGCCAGCGTGACCAGTCCGGCTTCGGCGAAGTACGCCACCACGTTTTCCCGCTCCTGGAAAATCGCGCCCGCAAGCACGAGTACGAAGAACAGGGTCGAGAGTTTGGTGGCATAAGGCACGCAACGGTCCGTCAATCCCGGCACAAAGTGACGCACTGCCATGCCGAGCAGGACCGGCACGGTGACGATCAGGAAAATGCTGATCGCGGTTTTGCCGATCGAGACTTCCCCGGCCAGTGCCTCACCGGCTATCTGTTGATAGGCCATGCCAAGAACCAGCGGGATGGTCACCACGCTGAGCAGGCTGGCGACGGCGGTCAGCGAGACCGAAAGCGCAACGTCCCCTCTCGCAAGCGAGGTCAGGAAATTCGAGGTCACGCCGCCCGGCGCCACGGCGATCAACATGACGCCCATCGCAATTTCCGGTGCCAAAGGCCAACTGGAGACCAGAAGAAAACCAACGAGCGGCAGCAGCAGCATCTGGAAGACCAGCCCGGTCACCATGTCACGTGGTTGCGTCAGCAATCGGCTGAAATCGGAAATCCGGAGCCCCAGTCCCAAGGTAAACATCATGAAAGCCAGGACCAAAGGCAGGACGATGTCAGTGACGATCCCCATTTCGAACCTCGTTATTCAATTTTGACCGCCCCTCGGCGTGCCGGGAATTTCCCCAATATCACAAAGGGTTCGTGAAGGCTTCAAAAGGATAAACGGCATCAACGCTTGATCCTCTTCCGCAGCGAAGATGGCGCCCTTCCGTACAGCGCCTGGAACACATCGTTGAACCGCCGGATGCTCTGGAACCCGGCGGCGAAGGCAATCTCCGACATCGGCATTTCTCCGAGATCGATCAGCCGTTTCGCCCGCTGCACCCGGACCGTGGCCGCGACCTGAGCTGGGCTGGCGCCGGCATGCCGGGCGAAAAGCCGGGACAGGTGGCGCGGGCCGATCCCGAGACTGTCCGCCAATGCCGTAACCGGTTTGTCGTCGAGATACCCCGCCTCGATCATCCTCATGGCCCTGCCGACCGTGGATGCGGTACCGCGCCATGCAGGGCTTCCCGGCGCGGCCTCCGGCCGGCACCGCAGACATGGCCTGAACCCCGCATTCTCCGCAGCCGCTGCGGTCGGGTAGAAGCTGACATTGGCTGATTTTGCCGGACGAACCGGACAGACCGGCCTGCAATAGATCTTCGTGGACCGCACGCCGCTGAAGAACAGACCGTCAAATGCCGGGTCCCGTGCCAGGCGTGCCCTGTCGCATGTCTCCGGATCGGGAAAGTCTGTCTCGTCGGGTTGCATGACGGCATGATCCTCCGGAGGTCCCAGCAACGCTAGCCGGAATCGGACTCTATCCCGGGACAACAGCCGAATGCAGCCAGCATTGCCACATCGCCAGTGCGACAAAGGGCGAACCGGAGGTCTCCCATGTCGCACAAAACGCCAAATATCGCGGTCGAAACCAGCTTGCTCGTGCTGTTGTCCTTTCTTTGGGGCGGCTCTTTCACCCTGACCGAAGTCGCACTGGACAGTGTACCGCCCACCAGCATCGTCGCCGGACGGCTCACTATCGGCGCGGGCCTTCTCGTCCTGACCGCAGTTTGGATGCGGCTGAAATTCCCGGGCACGGTAACCGCTTGGGCAGCGCTACTGATGCAAGGCATCCTGCAAAGCGCCCTGCCCTTCACGCTGATCAGCTGGGGACAAACCCGGATCGACAGTGGTCTGGCGGGGTTGCTGAACATAACGCCGCCGCTCTTCGTCTTTCTGATCAGTCTGATCCTGCTCCGCGACCGCGCGAACCTCGGCAGACGCTTCACCGGCACCGTGATCGGTTTCGCCGGGGTTGCGGCAACGCTTGGTCCTGCCGCCTTCGCCGACGATCAGGGCTCTGTTTTCGGGCAGCTTGCGATCACCGGCGCCAGCCTCAGCTACGCACTGGCCGCTCTCTTCGCCAGACGCTTTTCCGGACAGCCGCCCATCCTGACCGCGGCCTGTTCCATGAGCATGGCCGCGGCAATCATGGTCCCGGCGGCGCTCATGACCGACCAGCCCCACACCCTGTCCCCCAGCAGCGAGGGCATTGCCGCGATCCTCGGTCTTGGCTGTTTCTCGACCGCCATCGCCATGGCGATTTATTTCCGGCTGGTCCGCACGCTTGGTCCGCTCGGCGTCACGGCCGGCAGCTATCTCAGGGCTGGCTTCAGCATGCTGCTCGGGGCACTCATCCTCGGCGAAGCGCTGAGTGCGCCGCAGATGCTCGGCTTCGTCCTGATCCTTCTAGGGGTCGCAGTGACGACGGGCCAGATCCGATACCCGTTCAGAGCCCGCCATGCACAATGACGGCGAGCCCTTCATCCGGCTCCGGCGCCTCGAAATATCGGGCGATCAGGTCGAAATCCGCATCGCTCGGCGCGAAGGCATGCGTCCCGCTCGCATTGCGCTTGCGGAGACGGTCCCGGCATTGCGCTTCGGACAGATCGAGATAATGCAGGATCGGCAAAACCTCCGCCGCTTCGGCCATCTCCCGCATCCAGGCCCGCAGCCCCCGCGTATTGGCTGGAAAATCCAGCGCTACCGTCGTGCCGCCGCGCAGCAGGGAGATCAGATGAGGCTCCATGACCGACCGCAGCCGGGCGGAATAACGGACACAATCATCGAAGCTCTTCAGCTCCGGGCCATACAGTGCGCTCATCCAGTCATCCTCGCAGATCAGCAGTGCGTCGGACTGATGGGACAGGCGTTTGGCGAAAGTGGATTTACCGGCGGCAATCTTGCCGCAGAACAGATGCAATATGGTGGACATGGCGCTTTACCGTTTCCGGGTCTGAGCCCGGCTGCGGGCGTAACCCGCGGGTTTTGGAACAAGGGTATACGATGACCCGGCCTGTTGGTCAGACCGGGTCGGTAATAACTCGGCGCACCACGAGGGTCGCCACCTTGTTCAGAAGCGCGTTCATGCCTTTTGACTAACGCATGATGCGCTGTCCGTCACGCGGAAACCGCTTTGCCATCTGCAGGCGCTGGCTCTAGAGTCCGCCGCACGGAGCCAAGCCACCGGAGGGACTGATGGGCGAGTTCATGCAATTGACGGCGTCGGACGGACACAAGTTCGACGCATATCTGGCACAGCCGAGCGGCAAGCCCCGCGGCGGCGTGGTTGTCGTTCAGGAAATTTTCGGCATCAACGCGCATATCCAGAGCGTGGCGGATGATTATGCGGCGCAGGGTTATCTTGCGATCGCACCGGCACTCTTTGATCGGATCGAGCCGAAGATCGAACTCGGTTACGAGGCCGACGATATCGAGAAAGGCCGCGACTACAAGGAACGTTCCGATACCGACGCGGCATTGCTGGACATAGCGGCCGCTCGGGAGACCGTGGCGGCAGCCGGCAAGGTCGGCGTGGTCGGCTATTGCTGGGGCGGGTTCCTCGCCTGGCTGGCAACGACACGGATCGACGGTTTTTCCGCCGGCGCGAGTTATTACGGCGGCGGCATCGGCTCGGTTGCCGAGGAGAAGCCAAAATGCCCGGTCATCTGCCATTTCGGCGAACAGGATCATGCAATCCCGAAGGACGATGTCGACAAGGTCCGCGCCGCGCATCCGGAACTGACGGTCAACATGTATCCGGCGGGCCACGGCTTCAATTGCGACCATCGCGGCAGCTTCGATGCCACCAGCGCGAAGGTCGCCAAGGAACGCACGCTGGAATTGTTCGGCGCGCATATCGGTTAGATCGGCCAACGCGCCACAATCGCGGTGCCTGGGCTGGCACCGCGATAAGGCAGGCGCCTCCCGCCCATCAGGTCCCAATCATGCAGATAAGGGCGGCTTTCCATCGCCCGCGCGGTCCGGTGACGCCATTCAAAATGTCTATGTCGGATTTATCGGGCGTCAGGCTCGCAATCTCGTACAATCGTCTGGCGCGGCCTGAAAACCCGTCGATTACTCGACCGATTGTCCGGCGCATATCCGATGTCTTGTAGGTGAGCACAGACTGTTGGACTCTTCCATTATTGCAATCGATTACCGCGACCCGGCCTGGATCGCCATAGCATTTGCGTCCGGGTTGCTGGTCCGCCAGATCGGCCTGCCGCCAATGGTCGGCTTCTTGATCGCCGGTTTCGTTCTGCATCTCTTCGGCGCTGAGAGCGATCAGTTCCTCCTCTCCGTCGCCGACATGGGCATCACACTGCTGCTGTTCACCATTGGCTTGAAGTTGAGGCTCAGCACCTTGCTGCGCCCGGAGATCTGGGCGACCACAAGCCTGCATATGGGCGCTACGATTATCATCGCCACCGGCTTCATCGCTGCGCTCGGCTGGGCCGGTTTTCTTCTATTCGAGGGTATGGATTATCAGACAGCACTGATCATCGCGTTCGCCCTGTCTTTTTCGAGCACAGTCTTCGCCGTAAAGACCCTGGAAGGTCGCGGCTCACTGATGTCGCGCTACGGTCAAGCCGCGATCGGCATCCTGATCATGCAGGATATTGCCGCGGTGGTTTTCCTGGCCTTTTCCGCAGGAAAATTGCCTACGATCTGGGCCCTATCCCTTCTCGCCCTCATTCCCGCGCGTCATGCGCTGGGATATCTGATGGAGCGGAGCGGTTATGGAGAACTGCTGGCCGTTTTCGGCTTCAGCATGGCACTCGGCGGCGCAGCATTGTTCGAGCTGGTGGGCATGAAGGGCGATCTTGGCGCACTCGCAATGGGCGTTTTGTTGGCGAGTCACACTAGGGCCAAACACCTCGCCAATATACTGATGAACTTCAAAGATGTGTTTTTGGTGTGTTTCTTCCTGACCATCGGGCTTACCGGTCTGCCGACATGGGAAACTGCGGCAACCGCAGTGGTTTTGATGATTCTCATTCCGATCAAAACACTGCTTTTCGTCTGGCTGCTGACGCGGTTCCGGATGCGCGCCAGGGGCTCGACGTTTGGCGGGCTGGTCCTGAGCAACTATTCTGAATTCGGTCTGATCGTTATAGTTATCGCGATCGGCGCGGAGTGGCTTGCGTCCGACTGGTTGACAGTCATCGCTCTGGCATTGTCCGCTTCCTTGATTATTTCCTCTGCCATGAATGTCTACGCGCTAGAGATTTACAGCCGTTTCAGCAGTATCTTGGCCGGATGGGAAACCCGAAAACGCTTGGTCGGTGACGAAGATATCGATCTTGGCGGGCACCGCATTCTGATCTTCGGAATGGGGCGAGTCGGACGGGCCGCATACGATGAAATGCGCACCCATGCGGAAGACAAAATCATCGGGATCGATCTGGATGAAGCGCAGGTTGAACGAAACTGTGATGAGGGGCGCAAAGTTGTCCTTGGCGACGCCACAAACCCGGAATTCTGGTCCCGTATCGTGACACCCGATCTGGGTATCGAAATGATCCTGCTCTCAATGTCGAAGCACCAATCCAATATCGATGCCGCAAGGCAGATGCGCGAGCGCGGTTACAAAGGCCCCATTGTCTCCACATCGCTTTTCCCGGACCAGGAACAGGAACTCCTGGAAAACGGGATCGACGAGGTTTTCAACATCTATGAAGAGGCTGGCAGCGGCGCCGCCACGCGCATGCACGGGCTGCTGGAAAGCCAGCGGCTCTGAGCAGAAACGATCACTCAAGCTAAGACCGCGCGCCGCTACATGCCGGGCAGCCGGTAGTCCCTGAACTGCTCGCGCAAGGTCATCTTGGACAGCTTGCCCGTTGCGGTGTGGGGGAGTTCGTCGACGAACACCACATCGTCGGGCAGCCACCATTTCGCGACCCTGCCGCCGAGAAACTCCTGCATCTCTGCGGCAGTCAGCCGCGACCCGTCCTGCAGGACCGTGACCAGCAATGGCCGCTCTACCCATTTCGGATGCGGCACGGCGATCACCGCGCATTCGGCGACGTCAGGATGCGCCAGCGCCGCGCTCTCCAGATCGATCGAGCTGATCCATTCCCCACCAGACTTGATGACATCCTTGGTCCGGTCCACGAGGAACAGGAAACCCTCAGGGTCGATCCGGGCAACATCGCCGGTCTTCAGCCAGCCCTCTTCGTCAAACGCGCCATCCGTCGCCTCGTCGTCATTGAAATAGGCACTCATGATGGCGGCCCCGCGCACATGCAGCTCGCCGAAGGCAACGCCGTCATGAGGCAGGCGCGCGCCCTCCCCGTCGACGATCTTGAACTCGACCCCGAACATGCGGCGCCCCTGCGCCGTTTTCAGATGCATCCGCTCTGCTTCCGGCAAGGCACGCTGCCGGGCGTAGAAGACACCGACCGAGCCGACCGGGCTCATCTCGCTCATGCCCCAGCCATGCACGACAGTGACACCGAAATCCCGCTCGAATTCCTCGATCATCGGTTTCGGCGCGGCTGAACCGCCGATCAGCACGCAGTCGAACCCGTCCGGCTTGCGGCCCTGCTTCCGCATCTCGGCGAGCAGACCGAACCAGACAGTCGGCACGCCCCAGCTTGTGTTGACCTTCTCCTGATCCATGAAAGCGAACAGCCCCGGCCCGTCGAGCCGCGGGCCGGGCAGCACGAAATCTGTCCCCACCAGCGGCGCGGCGAAGGGAAGGCCCCAGGCATTAACGTGAAAAAGCGGCACCACCGGCAATAGCGAGCGTTCCGGACTGAGGCCGATGCTCTGCCCGACCGCCAGCAGCCCCATGGTATGGATCAGGGTCGAGCGATGGGAATAGAGCACGCCCTTCGGATTACCGGTCGTCCCCGAGGTGTAGCAGAGCCCTGAGGCCTGACGTTCATCCAGATCAGGCCAGATGATGGTGTCCGGCTGCCCCGTCAGCAGATCCTCGTATGCCAGAACGTTCAGGCTGGTTTCCGGTAAATCTTCAGCCGCGCACATCACCACATAGCGCAGGTCCGGCGGCAACCGGTCCGCCAGCTTCTCCACCAGCGGCAGGAAGCTGGTCTCCAGAAACAGAACCCGGTCTTCGGCATGGCCAACGATGTAAAGGATTTGATCCTCGAAGAGCCGGGGGTTGATCGTGTGGCAGACCGCGCCGATGCCCGAGATCGCGTAATAGAGCTCGAAATGCCGGTAGCCGTTCCAGGCCAGCGTCGCCACCCGGTCACCGTCTACGATGCCGAGCTGACGCAGCGCATGGGCCAGCCGTGAGACGCGCCTGTGCACATCGGCATAACTGTAGCGGTGCACGTCTCCCTCGACCCGGGCCGATATCACCTGGGCATCGCCGTGAATTTCGGCGGCAAAATCAAGGATGCTCGGAACCGTCAGGGGACGGTCCATCATATTGCCTGGCAGCATGTATTTCCTCCCTCGCGCCTGCCCGCTCTCCGGCCGGCTGTGTCGCGATCGAGGAGGACTCTAGCAAGGCCGGGTCTGCTTTGAACAGATCCCCCGGCATTGCCCGGCATACAGGTCCGCGCCATAGTCACCCCGTCGCGCCGACAGGGAGGGCTTCATGACACATCCAGCATTCGCCGAAGGAAATGTGGCCGTAATCACAGGGGCAGCCCTCGGCATCGGACGGGCCGCCGCGCTGCACTTTGCCGAGATGGGTCTGAAGGTGTGTCTGGTCGACCTGCCGACCGACGATCTGGTGACGGCAACGGCGGAGGTCATCGCGAAGGCGGACGATGCCGCGAATATCATCGCCGTCCCGACGGATGTCTCCGACCCGGACCAAATAAAGAAGCTTGAAAAAGCCGTACGGGAAAAATTCGGCGGTGCGGACATCCTGCTGAACAATGCCGCGTCCCGCGCTGGACGCGGTTTCGACGGAGATATCGAAGATTGGCGCCACCTCGTCGAGGTCAATCTATGGGGTGTGATCTACGGCACGCGCGCCTTCCTGCCCGGCATGCGGGACCGCGGCACGCCTGCCGTTATCGTCAATACAGGCTCCAAGCAAGGCATCACCAACCCGCCGGGACACCCGGTCTACAATCTCAGCAAGGCGGCGGTGAAATCATTCACGGAAAGCCTCGCGCACGAACTACGCAGCACCGGCGAGGAAAATATGACGGCACATCTGCTGATACCGGGCTGGACGACAACCGGCAAGAACGAGCATCGGCCAGGTGCCTGGCTGCCAGAACAGGTCATCGAACGCATGTTGCAGGGGATAGAGGCCGGATCGTTCTACATCGTCTGCCCCGACGATGAAGTGAGTGAAGAGGAAGATCGCCGCCGCATTCTCTGGGGCGCGGCCGACATAACAGAGGACCGCCCGGCCCTCTCACGCTGGGATCCGACCGTCGAGCATGCCTATCACGCATTCAAACCATAGCACTAAGGCGTGTTGTCGCTCGATCATGCCATTCGCCGCCGGAATGAAAGAACATGCGGTCACGTTTAATAAACATATGGTACGGCCCAGCCTGCCCTTCCTGATTACCCTGAAGCCCTACAACACACCAGTCAGTCCATTGGAAAGGGAACAGGAACAATGCAGGGAATGGTCGCCTTCATGAAGGCCGTACAGGAAGACGAGGCTCTTGCCGGAAGCTTCTACAAATTGGTTCAGGACGATGATGGCAGCGCGACTGACGAAACCGTCGCACAATTTGTCACTGCGAAGGGCTATTCGGTTACGGCCGACGATGCTGCGGCCTTTCGGTTAGCCGCTACGCGGGCCGTCAATACCGAGTCCGGCGCCGACGGAGATCTTGATGACACGGACCTCGACGGGGTCTCCGGTGGAAACGGTGCCAGAACGATCTTCGGAGACATCGCCGAATTGGCCTCACCATCGGGCAAGAGCAACGATTTCTCGCGTGCCATGTGGGACGCCGATCGATTCCTGAGGAAGTGGTGACGCTCCTCGCCGACCTCAGCCGCCGGCGATCTCAATTACCGTCCGGCCGCGGACGGCGCCCTTGAGGATGGCCTTGCCGAGTTCCGGCAGATCTTCCATCGTGTGGCGCTCGATCATGTGATGCAGCTTCCGCATCGGAAGCTCCTTCGCGATCCGCTGCCAGACCTGCAGCCTGCGCTCTTTCGGGCACATCACGCTGTCGATGCCGAGGATGCTGACGCCACGCAGCAGGAAGGGCAGCACGGTGGTGTTCAGATCGTTCCCGCCGGCAAGGCCGACCGCGGCAACAGCACTGCCGTATTTCATCTGGGTCAGCAGGTTCGAAAGCGTTGTGCCGGCGACATTGTCGATGCATCCGGCAAACCGTTCGGCCGCCAGAGGGCGTGACGGCGCCTCCGCCAGTTCGGCCCGGTCGATCACCTGGGAGACGCCGAGATCACGGAGGTAATCCGCCTGATCCGGCCGTCCGGTCGAGCCGGCAACGCTGTAGCCAAGATTGGAAAGGATCGCGGTCGCGACACTGCCGACACCGCCGGCCGCCCCGGTTACCAGCACCTCGCCCTGATCCTTCGTCATGCCATGCCGTTCCAGCGTGTCTACAGCCAGCATCGCAGTGAAACCTGCAGTGCCGATTGCCATGGCGTCGTCGAGCCCGATCCCGTCCGGCAGCTTGACCAGCCAGTCGCCCTTCACCCGGGCCAGTTCGGCATAGCCGCCCCAGTGCATCTCACCAACGCGCCAACCGGTCAGCACGACCTTGTCGCCCGGTTTGAAATCGGGATTCTCGGAAGTCTCGACGGTGCCGGAGAAATCAACACCCGGAATATGCGGGTAAGTCCGCACCAGCCGGCCGATCCCGTTCAGCACCATCCCGTCCTTGTAGTTCAGCGTGGTGTAGGAAACGCGCACCGTCACATCGCCGTCTGGCAGATCCGCCATCGGCACCTGTTCGATCGCTGCCGTAACCTTTTTGTCCGCCTCGCGCAGCAGCACGGCTTTGAATGTGTCGCTCATCTGTTCCCCCCTGCTCCGAATGGCTTTCGCATCGCCACCCGTTTTTCGCTCGGAAAATTCGCCACTTCCGATTGCCAGGCGAGCCGAAGCGGCTCGTCCATTTCTTCCGGTGCCACGATGCCGAAACCGATGCGCTCATAATAAGGCGCATTCCACGGCACATCGATGAAGGTTGTCAGGCTGATATATGGGATGCCCCGGCCGGCGAAGAAGCGCTCTACCGCATTCAGGATTGCAGCGCCCAAACGCGCGCCGGCATGGTCCGGATGCACGTCCAGTTCACGAAGATGCAGCCCGTCCCCCAATATCTTGAGGTGCGCCGCACCGACCGGACGGTCATCAGCATCGACCGCAACCCAGAGCCACCAATTATCCTGCGCCGCAGCCAAAGTCTCCGCGTCGTCAACCGGATCGCCGGCTGCTTCCGGATATGGTGTTTCAAGAAACATGCGGCCCGCTGCCCGCTGGATGTCCCGGACGATTTCGATCTCGTCCGGGCGTGCCAGCCGGCACGGGCCGCCGGTACCGTCAGTCATTGATAGCCTTTAACGCAGCGGTTCGAGGATCGAGACGTAGTTCGCCACGGCGGCCCCGCCCATGTTGAAGATACCGCCCATCTTGGCGCCCTGGATCTGCATGTCGCCGGCATCGCCCCGCAATTGCATGGAGGTCAGGACGTGCATGGAAACGCCGGTGGCTCCGATCGGATGCCCCTTGGCCTTCAGGCCGCCGGACGGATTGACCGGCAGCTTGCCATCCTTGTGGGTCCAGCCTTCCTTGACGGCACGGGCACCCTGGCCCGGTGCGGTCAGGCCCATCGCTTCGTACTCGATCAGCTCGGCGATGGTGAAGCAGTCATGGGTCTCAACGAAGCTGAGATCGTCCAGACCGACCCCGGCGGTGCCGAGCGCCTGCCGCCAGGCCTCGCCACAGCCTTCGAACTTGACGATGTCGCGCTTGGACAGCGGCAGGAAGTCGTTCACCTGCGCCGCTGCCCGGAAGGCAATGGCCTTGTCCCGGCCGAGCGCCGTCTCGACATCGGTCAGCACCAGCGCCGCCGCTCCGTCGGAGACCAGCGAGCAATCGGTGCGCTTCAGCGGGCCGGCAACAAACGGGTTCTTCTCGGACTCGTTCCGGCAGAACTCGTAGCCGAGGTCCTTGCGCATCTGGGCATAGGGATTGTGCACGCCGTTGGCATGGTTCTTCGCCGCGATCATGGCCAGCGCGTCGGACTGGTCGCCATGGCGCTGATAATAGGCCTGGGCTATCTGACCGAAGACACCGGCGAAACCGCCTTCAATACCGGCCTCTTCCTTCAGATAGCTCGCCTTCAGCAGCGTTTCGCCGATCTGCTTGCCCGGCAGCTTGGTCATCTGCTCGACACCGACGCAGAGCACGACGCGCGCTTTCTTCGCGGCAATCAGGTTCAGCCCCTGATGCACGGCGGCACTGCCGGTCGCGCAGGCATTCTCGACCCGGGTCGCCGGCTTGAAGCGGAAATCGTCGGAGCTCTGGAATACCAGGCTCGCGGTGAAGTCCTGGGGCGAGAAGCCGCCATTGAAATGGCCAAGATAGACAGCATCGACGTCTTTCGGCTCGAAGCCCGCATCAGCCACAGCTTCCGAAGCAACCTTGACGATCATGCTCTCGACATCTTCGCCCTCATGCCTGCCAAAAGGCATATGGGACCAGCCGACGATACATCCGGTCATGAGACTTTCTCCCTGATTTTCTGCGCCGCGCGTGTACGGCTTTGATTTTCCCTAGCAGAAATCGGGGGACGAGTCCCACACTTCAATGCTGCACTGCGGAACGTGTTCGATGGCGATCCGGCATGGAACGAGCTCAGAGTTTCTTTTCGAGCTTCGTCGTCTCCAGCTCGCACCGGAGATGCTCACGATATTCGATCCCCTCGGAAACGAGCGTGTAACCAAGGTGCCGGTAGAGCGAGAGCGCTCGTGCATTCTCGCTCAGGACCGAGATCGTCGCTACCTTATAGCCACGTGCAGCGATACGTGCTTCCAGCGCCCGCACCAACTCTCGACCGATTCCGTGGCCTTCGTGCTCGGGCGCGACCCAGATGTCGGAGATGTAATTATTACCAGACTCGGTGGCTCCCATCCCAGCGATTTGGCCCGCCCGCTCCGCGACAAGGATCTGCTCTGGCGTCCCCGAAATGAAAGAAGCGAAACTCTCTTCGCCGATAAGCAAACGTGTTTCCTCGGGCACGATCGGCCCTATACCTTTCAGCCAAGCTGAATATCCGGCCTGCCCCGCGACTTCCGCATCTTCTGGGCGCGCCGGGCGGATGAGAATGCCCGTCACAGTGTCTCGACGAACCTGACCGGCGCACCAGTTGCCTTGCCGACCAGCTCATCTTCGCGCATCACGACATTACCGCGCACCAGTGTCGCCATCACCCAGCCCGTGACTTTCTTGCCGTCATAGGGCGTCCAGCCGCACTTGCTGGCGATCCAGTCGTTCGTGATGGTGCGCTTTGCCTTCAGGTCGACGATGGCGAAATCGGCATCGTAGCCTTTGGCGATCCGGCCCTTGCAGGCGATGTTGTAGACCCGCTGAGGGCCGGCCGAGGTCAGCTCGACCAGACGGCGCAGCGACAGGCGTCCCTCGTTCACATGGTTCAGCATGTTGACCAGCAGCGTCTGCACACCTGTCATGCCGCTCGGCGTCTGCGGATACGGCTTCGCCTTTTCTTCCAGCGTGTGCGGCGCGTGATCGGAGCCGATCACGTCGACAACACCCTGTTCGATGGCGCGCCAGAGGGCATCCTGATGATGCTTCTCACGCACCGGCGGGTTCATCTGGGCGAGCGAGCCGAGTTCCTCGTAACAGTCCGGCGCCGCCAGAGTGAGGTGGTTCGGCGTCACTTCGACAGTGGCGATATCCTTGTTGGCGGCGAGGATGTCCATCTCCTCCGCCGTCGTCACATGCAGGATATGAACGGGCCGTCCAGCCGCACGGGCGAGTTTCAGAATGCGGTTGGTCGCCAGGACAGCGGTTTCCTCGTCGCGCCAGATATTGTGGACGCGGGGATGGCCCTCTTTCTCGGCGATATGCTTCCGCTCTTCCAGCCGGTATTCGTCCTCGGCATGCACGGCGAAGCGGCGGCGGCCGTCGGCGAGGATCTTCGCCAGGGTCTCGTCGTCCTTCGCCAGCAGGGAGCCGGTCGAGGAGCCCATGAAAATCTTGATGCCAGGACAGCCCGGCAGGTTCTCGTATTCATGAAGCTTGCCGACATTCTCCGCCGAGCCGCCGACGAAGAAGGCGAAATCAACCCAGCCGCCAGCCTCGCCCCGAGCGATCTTGTCCGCGTGGGTTTCCGGCGAGAGTGTCAGCGGGTTGGTGTTCGGCATCTCGAAAATCGCCGTCACGCCACCCATGGCCGCTGCCATGGTGCCGTGCGCGATGTCTTCCTTGTGCTCCGCACCCGGCTCCCGGAAATGCACCTGGGTGTCAATCACGCCGGGCAACACATGCAGGCCCGTAGCATCAAACACCTCGGCCGCCGATCCGGCATCGAAACTCCCAAGCCCGGCGATCTTGCCGCCCTTCACCGCAACATCCATCGCCTCGATCGCGCCGGGCGTGGCGACGGTTCCGTTCTTGATGATCAGATCGTAGGAGGACATGGGGCAAGCCTTTCGGGAAGGATCTAGTGTCGGACGCCTAGCGATACAACCGGAAGCGACCACAGACAAGGTGGAGCCGCCCGAAAGTGCGTCGCACTATTTTCAGGGACTGGCTGATGCTGAAACAGATCTGCGTCAAGTCGAACTAGAGCGGCTCGCCTTCCAGCTGCTCTTCCAGAGCTTCCAGCCGTTCGGCGATCCAGGGCATGTGCGGGTTGATTTCGAGTGCGGCGGTGAAAGCCTTGATGGCGCCATCGGCGCTTTCGATCTGCTCATAGATCAGGCCGAGACCGGACAGCGCGCCAAAATGACGGGGCTCGAGCGCCAGCGTGCGCTCGATGTCCCGCACCGATCCCGCCACGTCTCCCATGAGATAGAGCAGGGTCGCGCGTTTGTTCCAGGCTTCGGCAAATTCGGGATCGACCTCAAGGATAGTGCTGAAAACCCGAGCCGCTTCCTCCAGCCGTCCCGCATTCATCAGCAATACGCCGCGCTGGAAACGCAGATCGATTTCCGCGTCCGAGCCATGCTGGGACCAGATGGCCCAGATCTCTCGCTCGATATAGCGAGCATCGGTGATCGAGGCGGCGGTCTTAAGCTCGGCAAACAACGGGTCGAGCCGCGTGTCTGTCTGGTCCGCCGAAACCGCGGAGGACAGGAAGATGGCAAACAGGGCCGCGAGGATCAGTCTCTGCATAATTCTGAGATAGATCCCGATCCAGTCCAGCCAAGGGCTTTCCGATCACGCGTTCTCGAGCGCCTCAGGTTTCGGCCCACCGGTCGCCCAGTCCAGCAGTTCCACCGTATGCACAACCGGCACGCCGCTGCCCGACGCGATCTGTGTGATGCAACCGAGATTGCCCGCCGCGATCACTTCCGGCGCGGTCTTGGCGATATTGGCCAGCTTGCGGTCCCGCAGCCGGGTGGCGAGTTTCGGCTGCAGCATGTTGTAGGTGCCGGCCGAGCCGCAACAGAGATGCCCTTCCGGCACGTCCTTCACCGCAAAGCCCGCCTTGCGCAGCAGGGCCTGGGGCAGGCTCTTGATCTTCTGGCCGTGCTGCATGGAGCAGGCGGAATGATAGGTCACCCGGAGCCCGTCCCCCGCGCTATTTTCCGGCAGATCCAGCTCTATAAGCAACTCGGTGATGTCTTTCGCCTTGGAAGCAATCCGCGCCGCCTTCTCCGCATAGGCCTTATCCCCGCGCAGCAGAAAGCCGTAGTCCTTCACCGTGGTGCCGCAACCGGAGGCATTGATGATGACGGCATCAAGACCGCCTTCCTGCTCCTCCAGCGCCGCCCAGGCATCAATGTTCGCCCGGGCCGAGGCCATCGCTGCCTCTTCCTTCCCCATGTGATGGGTCAGCGCGCCGCAGCAGCCGGCATCTTTCGGCACCACCACCTCGACATTGTGGCGGGTCAGCATGCGAATGGTCGCGTCGTTGATCGACGCCGCCAGCGCCTTCTGGGCGCAGCCGGCCAGCATCGCCACCCGGAGTTTGCGCGGCCCCACGGCAGCATGGGTGCCCGGTTTCTCCAATGGACTGCGCGCGGGAAGCTGTTTCGGCGCGAGCGACAGCATCGCCTTCACCCGGCCACCGAGAGCATCTCCGAAGAGACCGGCAAACGGCCGCGCCATTGCCGCCCCGAGCAGGGCAAAGCGGAACCGGTTCGGATAGGGCAGCAGCCAGGCCAGCAGGGAGCGCAAGGCACGGTCCAGCAAAGGCCGGGTATAGGTCTCCTCGATATGGGCCCGGGCATGATCGACAAGATGCATGTAGTTCACGCCGGAGGGACAGGTGGTCATGCAGGAGAGGCAGGAGAGGCAGCGATCGACATGCCGGACCACCTCGTCATTGGCCGGCTTGCCGTTCTCCAGCATGTCCTTGATCAGGTAAATCCGGCCGCGCGGACTGTCCAGCTCGTCTCCGAGCAGCACAAAGGTCGGACAAGTCGCGGTACAAAATCCGCAATGCACGCACTTGCGCAGGATGGATTCGGATTCCTGAACCGCCGGGTCGGCGAGTTGGGCGAGTGTAAAATTCGTCTGCATTATGTCCCGCCCTCTCAGACGCCCGCATACATGCGGCCGGGGTTGAGGATGTGTTTCGGATCGAAGCTTTCCTTGAGGCGCATGCTGAGCGCTGCAATTGCGTCCGGTTGCGGATGAAAAACCGGGACGGCCGCGCGTACCTCGTGTCCGGCGCGCACCAGCGTCGCATGCCCGCCCGCAGCAGAAACGGCGGCACGCACCGCGCCCGCACCGGCATCGTCCGAGGCCGGAAGCTGCAACCAGATCAGGCCGCCTGCCCAGTCGGAGAACCAGGCGGCACCATCCATCCCGGACAGCGCCTCCCCAACCGAGGCCCCGGCGGAGGGCGGCACAGAAATGCGCCAGACCGGATCGGGCATCGGCGTGACCAGATAGTGCACGTCGCGGACTTCACGCCAGAAGCTCTGGCTGTTCATCGTGTGAAGTTCCTCGACGGCGCCGAACGCGGACAATTCACTACGAAGATCAGCACAGCGGCGCTCGACGGATGGGCCGAAGCCCTCGATCCGCAGTGCCGTGACGGACGCACCGGCGCCCTTGATATAGGACACACCGGACTTCCCGCTCAGATCTGCCGGCACGTACGCAGCCGCCGAGACTTCATGCGCGCTGTTCATGGCGGCACTCATCGCCCGGACGGCCGCCCCGGCATCAAGTCCGAGCACCAGCACGGTATAGACCTTCTCCGGCATCGGCAGGACCTTCACATCGATCTTGGTGACCGCCGCCAGCGTGCCGTAAGAGCCGCAGATCACTTTCGGCAAATCGTAACCGGTGACGTTCTTCACCACCCGGGCGCCGGACTTGAACTGCTCGGCCCGGCCGCTGACCGCCTCGAACCCGAGCAGATGATCCCGGGCGGAACCCGCCTTGATGCGGCGTGGTCCGCCACTGTTGATCATCAGTGCGCCGGCAAGACTGCCTACGGTGGTTGTGCCGCCGAGCAGCGCGGTCAGATCCATCGGCTCGAAGGCAAGCATCTGGTTGTTTTCAGCCAGCAGCTTTTCCACCTCGGCCATCGGGGTGGAGGGAAAAGCGGTGAGCACAAGTTCGGCCGGCTCATAGTCGATCACACCGGAAAGATCGGACAGGTCCAGCACGGTCTCGGCCTGGAATGGCCGCCCGAGAGCGCGCTTGCTGGCACGCCCGACAATTTCCAGCGGCTCGCCATTGGAGAGCGCCCAGGTGACCGCCTCCTCAACCTGCTTTGCGTCTTCCGGCTTCAACGTTGATGCCATGTCTCGTCCCTGTTGTTCCGATGCGGCCTGCCGCCGCTATTCCGTTTTGCCTGTTGCGCCATTGCCCCGGCTGCGCTGCTGTTCCGGGTGCAGCGATTTTCCGAGAATGTGATGATCGTCGCCGACGACATGCGCGCTTGAGCCGACGATCAGCGGGTCGGGCCCGCGCACGATCCGCCGGTCCTTGTTGTCGTAAGGCAGGCTGGACAGAAAATGCTGCATGCAGGCCAGCCGCGCCCGTTTCTTGTCGTCCGACTTGACGATGGTCCACGGAGCATCGGCCGTGTCCGTATAGAAGAACATCGCCTCCTTGGCCTCGGTGTAATCGGACCATTTGTCGAGCGACGCCATGTCGATAGGGGAAAGCTTCCACTGCTTCAGCGGATCGGTCTTCCTCGCCTTGAAGCGCCGTTTCTGTTCGTCCTGGGTGACAGAGAACCAGTATTTGTAGAGGCGGATGCCGGAGCGGGTCAGCATCTGCTCCAGCACCGGCGTCTGACGCATGAATTCGAGATAATCCGAGGGCGAACAAAACCCCATCACACGTTCGACACCGGCGCGGTTGTACCAGGAGCGATCGAACATAACCAACTCGCCAGCCGTCGGCAGATGCTCGATATAGCGCTGAAAGAACCATTGGCTCTTTTCCCGCTCGGTTGGCTTGTCGAGTGCGACGACGTGGGCACCGCGCGGGTTCAGATGCTCCATGAACCGCTTGATCGTTCCGCCCTTACCGGCAGCGTCCCGTCCCTCGAACAGGATAACGACCTTTTGGCCAGTATCCTGTATCCAGCGCTGAGCCTTCAGCAGTTCGGCCTGCAGATTGGCTTTCTGACGCTCGTAGACGGCCCGTTTGATCTTCTCATGATAAGGGTATTCCCCTGTCTCGAAGATGCGGTGGATCTCTTCCGGGTTATGCCGCATTTCGGACAGGTGATGGAGCGCTTTTCCGGCAGCGGCATGAGCAGCTTCATTATGGGCAGCTTCATCAAGCACCGCTTTATCAGATACCGCGTCCACGGCAGGCGCTGGTGCAGCTTTACTCTTGGCCGCAGTGCTCTTGGCGGCCGTGCTTTTGGCTGCAACCCTTGTCGGCCGCTTGGCTGCGGCAGGTTTCGTCATGTCTGTCATATCGATTCTCCCTGGTCGGCCGGTCCCACCCGATCAACCATCTGACGCCCGAAATCATGCGCCTTCATTGATCGACATCAAAATCGCGGAATGTCAGGAAACGGCAGCTGTCCGCCGCTCACGTGCATCCGGCCAAGCTCGGCGCAGCGATGCAGTTGCGGGAAGACCTTGCCAGGGTTCAGCAAGCCATCCGGATCGAACGCGCATTTGACCCGCTGCTGCTGGTTGAGGTCGACCTCCGTAAACATCTCGCCCATCAGATCGCGCTTCTCGATACCGACCCCGTGCTCGCCGGTCAGCACACCGCCGAGTTCAACGCAAGCAGTCAGGATGTCGGCGCCAAACGCCTCGGCCCGCTCCAGCTCGCCTTCCTTGTTGGCATCGAACAGGATCAGCGGGTGCAGGTTGCCGTCACCGGCATGGAAAACATTGGCGACCCGGAGATTGTGCTTCTTCGACATCGCGCTCATCCGGGTCAGAATCTCCGGGAGCTGCTTGCGCGGTATCGTGCCGTCCATACAGATATAGTCGGGCGAAATCCTCCCGACCGCCGGGAACGCGGCCTTGCGTCCGGCCCAGAAGGTGTTTCGCTCTTCCTCGCTCTCGCTGATCCGGACCTCGCTGGCGCCGTTTGCCTCGGCGATCTCCCGCACCCGGCCGATCAGGTAATCGACCTCGACCTCGGGCCCGTCGAGCTCCACGATCAGAAGCGCGCCGACATCGCGCGGGTAGCCGGCGTGAACGAAATCCTCCGCCGCGTTGATCGCCGGATTGTCCATCATCTCCATGCCGCCTGGAATGATCCCGGCACCGATCACCGCCGCGACGCAGGCGCCCGCTTCTTCCGGTGTCGGGAAGCCGACCAGCACGGCGCGCGCCGTCGATGGCTTGCGCAAGACCCGCACGGTGATTTCCGTCACCACGCCGAGGAGGCCTTCGGAGCCGGTGATCAGGCCGAGGAAATCGTACCCGTCCGCTTCCAGATGCTTGCCGCCGAAGCGCAGGATCTCGCCATCGATGGTGACGAACTCAACGCCGAGCACATTATTGGTAGTCAGGCCGTATTTCAGGCTGTGCACACCGCCGGAATTCTCCGCGATATTGCCACCGATCGAACAGGCGATCTGGCTGGACGGGTCCGGCGCGTAGTAGAAACCGTCATCCTGCACCGCATGGGTGATGCCAAGGTTGGTCACACCCGGCTGGGTCACAACCGCGCGGTTGTCGAAGTCGATCTCGAGAATCCGGTTGAACTTGCCGAGACCGAGGAGAACGCCATCGGCCAGCGGCAGGGCGCCGCCGGACAGGCCTGTCCCCGCACCGCGAGGCACGACCTTCACACCCGCTTCCTTGCAATAGCGCAAAATATCCGCCACCTGCTGCGTGGTTTCCGGCAGCACGACGATCATCGGCAACTGGCGATAGGCGGAGAGGCCGTCGGTCTCATAGACGCGCATCGAGTCCGTCTCGGTGATCACCCCCTCACCAGGGACGATAGCCCGAAGCGCGGCCGCGATTTCCTCACGGCGGCCGATAACGGACTGGTCCGGTTCCGGCATCTGCATATCGCTCTCCCGTTATTTTTCAGCCCACAATAGGACTGTCGATCACGGGGGGCAATCTGACGCCATCATTCCGTATGGAAAGATCCCATCCCACGATACGGAATTACTTTTTCAGACATGAAAAAGGCGGCGATCCTTACGGACGGCCGCCTTGATCGGATCAGGCCGGGGCTATTAGCCCTGACGTGCCTTGAAGCGCGGATTCTGCTTATTGATCACGTAGGTCCGGCCTTTGCGGCGAACGACGCGACAATTACGGTCCCGCTTCTTCAGCGTCTTGATCGAATTCGCGATTTTCATGACACGAGTCCAAATAATTCCGTCGGGAAGGCTAGCTGCCTTCGAGAAGCGCGGAACATATGGTGGAGGATGGGGGTTGTCAACGCCTGATCCCCGAAAAACGCCCTTGCGGAAATGTTTCCCCGATCAGGCCTTTACGGGCTTCAGAGCGAAATAACGGTGCAGCCGGATCTCGCCCGCCTCAAGCAGTGCCGCCAGCCGTGCCCAGCGCTCGACTTCCCCCATCAAAATCTCAAGTTGCCGAGGAGTGGCGCTGATCTTGCCTTCCTGATACCGGTCGATGAAGCTCTGGAAGGCGCGGGTCATATAGCCATGATAGTCTTTGCTGATATTCTCTGACACGCGGACATCCATTTCCAGCGCAGCCATTTCCGCGTCGTAGCGATCCATCGACCAGAGGTGAATCGGAAAAGGATCGTTCTTGATCCATTTCTGGACGGCAGCGGACGGCTCTTTGCCCGGCGGAAGCACGAAATCGGTGAGCGACAATTGCCCATACATGCGGAGCGCCCGCTTAACGGTACGCAACATCCGGGTCTTGTCCTCGGTCCTGAACAGAAACTCTCTGGTCAGGATACAGTCGAAACTGTTTGCCTTGAGCGTGATCTTGGCCGGATCGTACTCCTGCAATTTGACCTTCGAGCGGGTCTGCGACATGTCGATATTGCGCTTGGAGATCTCGGTCAGCTCCGGCACGTTCTCGAGCAGCGTCGCATAGCAGCCAAACTGACTGACCACCGCGATCGTTCCGCCACCCATGCCGCTGGTCAGGTCGAGCAGGTTCATCTGGTTGTCTAGAGCGAACGGCTTGGCCAGGGTCAGCGCGTGCTGTGCACCACCCGGCATGTTGAAGCCCTTGCCCCAGATAGCCTCGATCATTTCGATTGTTTTCGGATGCCACGGGCCGAGGACTTCTTCCTCCTCGGGCTCCTCATCCTCGATCTCGAAATCGATATCGAGCTTTGTCTCGTCGACAGAGAGGGTGCGCAAAAAAGCGTACCAGAAGCGCTTTGCACGCTTCACCACTTTGCCCTGTCGCCAGTCGCCCGCCAAACTATCCCCCAAAGACTTCACGCAAATACAGATACAATTTTATGTTAACCATGAATATTTTAACACTTTATGAATTTATCGCTGAACTTCAATTCAATCCACCTTTGCTTTCCTGCGAAAAATCCTGAGGCGCCATTCATGAAAGACTTTGGCGTATCGCGCGATTCCCCGACTTTTTCAAGTAATAGAAACATAAGACCGCGAAAATTGGGGAATTGACGATCCTCAAGCAGAATGGCCTATAGTCTCATCCCGTTTCTGCAAAGCTGGATAGTGAATATGAGTTCTGGATTCTCCGAAACATTTCGGGGCGACGTCAAAGCCTGGGAATGCGATGTCGTCGAACATTTTACCGTCGCATTTTACTACGAGAAATTTGAAGCGGCCGGCTGGCGCTTCCTGCGCGACCACGGCGTCGATCCGAGGCAGGCCCGCACGACGGACTGCTACACGCGCTATCATGCCGAGCTTCGAAAAGGCGACCTGTTCCACATCGAAACCGGTCTGATCGAGACCGGGCTGCGCCCTGTGATAGCCCACAAGCTCTTCAATTCGGAGACAGGCAAGCTCTGCACCACCATGGAGCAGACGCTGGACGGTGCCGCACTAACCGGCTCCGCGGTAGAGTGGGACGGACCGCCGAAGGAAGAGCGGGCGCCGGCAGCCGCGTCAGCCAAATGGGTTCGCGCCGGAATGGATGTGGTGCGGCCAAGCGATCTCGACTGGACAGGCAAGCTCGGCCTCGGCGGACTGATCCACCAGTTCTCCGGCTCCGGTTTTCACGCCCTCGCCACCGTCGGCATGACTCCGGCCTACATGCGCGACAACCGGCGTGGATTCTCGACCTTCGAATTCCAGATCGAGATGGATCATTGGCCGGATAGCGGCGACCTCGTGCATATCGACAGCACAGTCGCCCATGTCGGCTCCTCCTCGATTCGGATGGTGCATCGGCTGATGGACACGACGAAAAACACCCGGTTGGCTGAACTCAGCCAGTTTGGGGTTCATCTAGATCTCGACGCGCGCAAGCCGGCGCGGCTGCCGGAGCCGATCCTCGAGAAGGCCAAGGCACTGCTTGGCGGCTAGGCCTCAACCGTTCAGACCGGCCCATTGAGAAAAGCGGCGTCCGACCTGAGTTCGATCAGGGTCGGGCCCGTTGCCGTGAAGGCTTCGGTGAGTGCATTGCCGAAGCCTTCCGCACTTTCGGGCCGGGCATAACCGCAGTGATAAGCCGCAGCGAGTGCGGAGAAGTCCGGCACCAGCAGGTCCGTGCCGAGCGGCTGTACACCCGCATCGATCATGTGATCCCGGATTTCGCCATAACCGCCATTGTTCCAGACTACCACCGGCAGCGGCATGCGCAGCTCCGCCGCAACGATCAGCTCCTCCGCCGTGAACAACAGCCCGCCATCACCTGCCATCGCCATGGCAGGACGTTCCGGCGCACCTAATTTCGCGCCAATCGCCGTCGGCACACCGGTGCCAAGGGTTCCGAAGCCGTTCGGGAAATGCCACCCATTGGGATGGTCGACCCGGAAGTAAGAGGCGCCGGTATAGGCAACCTGAGTCGAATCGAGAGAAATGAAGCAATTCTCCGGCAGATATTCGGCCAGCATATCGAGCATGCGGCAGCGGTTCATCGTCTCGGGCACCTCATGCACCGCACGGTTCTCTTCCCAGAGAAGCGCCGCGCGCTCCGCACCGCCGGAGGCAGGCGTGCCGCCAAGCTGCTCCTTCAGTGCTGCCATGGTCAGCGCGGCGTCCCCCAGAATCGCAAGATCGGGCCGGAAGCCCCGCACGAGCTGTGCCGGGTCGATATCCACGCGGACCAGACGGGAACCAAGCCGAATGTCCGAAGCACTCGTCCAGAAACTGGTTTCCGCCAACTCTGAGCCCACCGCAAGCACGATGTCAGCCTCCGCGAGAGCCCGCTGGGTCGGCGCCAGCTCAAGGGTCGCCCCGGCGCTGAGGGGATGGATTTCAGGGATCGTCCCCTTGGCCGCCGTCGTCGTCACGACCAGCGCGCCAAGCCGTTCCGCCAGAGCAAGCGCTTCCGCCCCGGCCCATTTCGCGCCGCCGCCGAGCAGCAGCACCGGCCTTTCGGCCCCGGACAGGAGTGCCGCAGCCTTGGCTACAGCTCCGGCTTCCGGCCCGGGCTTCGGCGTCCTTGGCCATGCGTTGGCATCAATTTCGGCATACTGGTCGAACAGATCGCGCGGCACCTCCAGCCCGACGGGGCGGGGACGCCCGCTATCGAACTGGGAAAATGTCTGCGCAAACACTTCCGGCAGGTTTTCCGGAGCGCGCAGCGGGTGGTTGAACGCAGTAACGGTCCGCGCCGCGTCATGCTGGTTCGGCATTTCATGCAGGAAGCCCTGCCCCATGCCCAGCTCGTTGCTCTTGTTCGCCGCGGCGACGACCAGCATCGGCACGGAATCCGAATAGGCTTGGCCGATGCCGGTCGCGGCATTGAGCAGCCCCGGCCCGGTGATGACGGAACAGGCGGCCGGACGGCCGGTCGCCAGGCCATACCCGTAAGCCATCAGCGCCGCACCTTGCTCATGCCGCGGCGTCACGTGGCGCAGACCGCTCGAGACCAGCGCCCGGTAAAAAGCCACGGTATGCACGCCCGGAATCCCGAAGATCGTGTCGATCCCGTAGCTTTCCATCAGTCCGACAATTGCATCGGCGCAGCTTTTCTCGGCCATTCCGCCCCCGTTACTTTCTGATAATTGACGCCGGCCCGGGCCGGTACCGTGCGCCGCTTGGCACTTCACGGGACCCTAACGCCCGGTCTATCGTCGGCAAAACAACAAATTCTTACGCGTCGATAAGCCCACCTTGGAGAGAGACCCCGCCATGACCACAGACATTCAGCAAGCCCGCATCGATCTCGCCTGCTCACTGCGCTGGTCCGCCCGCATGGGCCTCAATGAAGGTGTCGACAATCACTTCTCGCTGGCCCTGCCCGACGATGACGGGGTGATGCGCGGCAACCGGTTCCTGATCAACCCATTCGGCTGGCACTGGTCGGAAGTCACCGCCTCTTCGATGGTGCTCTGCGACGGTGACGGCAAAGTTCTGGAAGGGTCGGAGACGGTCGAGGACACCGCCTTCTTCATTCACAGCCAGATGCACAAGAACGTGCCGAGCGCCGTCTGCATCATGCACACGCACATGCCCTATGCCACCGCCCTCACCCTGCTGGAAGGCGGACGGCTGGAGATGTGCGAGCAGAACGCACTGATGTTCGACGGCCGCATTGCCTATGACGACGAATATGAAGGCTTGGCGCTGGACGAGGATGAAGGCGCACGGATGGCCAGCAAGATCGGCAATAACGCCGTGCTGTTCCTCGCCTGCCATGGCGTCATCACCACCGGCCCCACGGTGCAGGACACGTTCAACGATCTTTATTACCTGGAGCGTGCCGCGAAGGTGCAGGTCCTGGCGAAATCCACCGGTCAGAAAATGCGCACCATCTCGGAGCGGGTCCGCTCCCATACACGCCAGCAAGCCTCAACTGAAAACGCCCGCGTTGCCGACCGTCATTTCAAGGCGCTGCGCCGGATGCTGGAAAAGGAAGAGCCCGATTTTCTGAATTAAGATGACAAAGTCTGAAATCAAAACACCAACTGAATAAACTTTTGGATGGCTTGGTCTCGGCGCGGGATTCATTCTTCTTGTCATGGCCGCGGCAAATGATCTTCTGACCAGAGCGCCAGCCCGGCAAAGCAGCGAATGTGCGGAGGCCGCCTATCGCGAGATCGGCGATGCCCTGCGCTGCGGCGAAGTCATCGATGCCATGGGGATGCTCGGCAACGTCGCCCGCAGATGGCGCGTTCAAAACGCGGCAATGATCGCCGCGAATATGCGCGGGGCGCAACGTCAGGCCATCATTCTGAGCACGGCGAGAGGCTTTCGTCTCTCGGTACAACTGGCCGTGTTTGGCGGCGGTACCCTGCTGGTTCTGGAACAGGCCGCCAATTTCGGCACGCTGCTCGCGAGCTCCATCATCCTTGCGCGTGCTCTCTCGCCGCTTGAGCAACTTCTCGACCGCTGGCGGCATTGGAATGCGGCGGCGCACGCGATCCAGCGCATTGCGGCGACGCTTGGTGACCCCGCCCGACTGCAGCGCTCTTTGATGCCCCAACCCCGTCCGTGCACCAGGCTGAGCCTCGACAACGTCTCTTTTGTGCCTCCAGGTGCATCGCGGCCGACCGTGAAAGGCGTCTCTTTCGATGTCGGCAGCGGAGAGTTCGTCTGTATCGCAGGCGCTGCGGCGTCTGGAAAAACCACGCTCCTTCAGCTCATGACAGGCCTCTGGCAGCCGACCGCCGGCTTCGTCACGCTCGACGGCCACGATACCCATAGCTGGAGTCGGGACGATTTCGGTCACCATGTCGGCTATCTGCCCCAATCGATCCAGCTTTTCGGCGAGTCGGTCCGCACGACTATTTCCCGGATGTCGGAGGGCGATCCGTACGCCACGGTCAAGGCCGCAAAGCTTGCCGGTATCCACCATGTGATCGGCAGATTACCAAACGGCTATGACAGCACACTCGACAAACTTACGGGCGGGCAGAGGCAACAGATTGGCATTGCCCGCGCCTTTTATGGCGATCCCGCACTGATCCTGCTGGACGAGCCGGACAGCAATCTGGACGGACGCGCCCTCAATACTCTGATTACCACACTCAAATGGCTGAAGGAGAGGGGCCGGATGATCATTGTAACCAGTCATCGCCAGGAGATGCTGCGCAGTGCGGACCGGGTAATCCTGCTCGATAATGGAGCCATCGCGAAAATCGCCGTCCCGGCTCCGCCCCCCGCTGCCGACCTTGCTCCTCCGCTGCCCGAGCCGGCCCCATCATGAGCACGCTCACAGATTGTCGAACCGGAAAGTTCGACGCCGGTCCCCGCATCGGTTTCATTGTCCTGGCTGCCCTCTCCGCGGTTTCACTCTTCGTTATCGGAGCAATGCTCTGGAGCTGGCTCGTTCCAATCAATGCTGCCGTGCTGGCCGAAGGCCGCGTGCTCGTTCAATCCTACAAAAAAACGGTTCAGAGCCGGGACGGCGGACGGATATTGCGGCTTCTGATTTCGGAAGGAGACAGCGTTACCGTCGGGCAACCACTGCTCCGCTTCGATCCGGCAGAGGCCTGGGCCGAGCATGACATAACACGCAACCAGCTGATGCAGGCGCGCGGCCGCGAGGCGCGGCTGTCGGCGGCCCTGCGCGGCGCGGACGAGCCGGATTGGCCGGCAGCTCTGACCGAGAACGCAACCGACCCGGATGCCCAACGGGTGATGGAAATCGAGCAAACATTGTTCTCCGCCGCACGAGAGGAACAGAAAGGCAAGGAGCTGGTGCTGGCCCGCCGGATTGCAGAAATAGAGGAAGAGGTTCGCTCCCTTGAGGCGCAAGTTCAATCCACGAACAGGCAGCTCCCGATGATCGAGGAGGAAGCTGCGGATGTTTCCACATTGCTGAGCAAGGGACTGGAGCGCAAACCTCGTCTACTCGCCCTGAAGCGCGCCCGCGAAGCCCTACTTGGCGAGCGGAACACACTCCGGAGCAAGATCGCCCAGGCAGAGGAGAATCTGGCGGCGGCCAGGCTCAACCTGCTGGCCTTCCGAAGCCAGAGCCAGACGGAACTCGCCGAATCCCTGACCCGGACCTCTAATGAGATCGCAACGTTACGCCAGAAGTTGAAAAGCGCCCGTGACCGGCTCCGCAACACGGAAATTCGCGCCCCCGCATCAGGCGAGATTGTCGATCTCGCCTTCCATACGATCGGCGGTGTGGTTCAGCCGGGAGAAGCGATCCTGAGCATCGTCCCGCGGCAGGATGAGCTGGTTGTCGACGCCCGCATCCGCGCTGCAGATATCGACGCGGTCTATCGCGGACAGCTCGCCGAAATCCGTATCAGAGCCTACCGTTGGAGAGACCGACCGCCTCTGCATGCGCGGGTCGTTCGGATTTCAGCGGATCTGTTGGAAGATGCGAAAACCGGCCAGCCTTTCTACGAGGCGAGGCTGCGGCTCGATGTCGGCAGCGGTCAATCCGCTGCCGTATCCGCCCTCAAAGTCGGGATGGCGGCGGACATCGCACTTCTCACTGAAGCCCGTACCGCCACCGACTATATTCTGGGCCCGATTTCCCAACTCCTGTTCCGCGGATTTCGGGAACGCTGAGCCACGCATTTCATCGCTCGAACCGCTCACACTTTAAATCCGCTTTCCCTGCGCGATATGCTCTTCGCCGAGGGAGAAAACAATGACGCCGACCGTAACGATACTGCAATCACGTATCGAGCTCGTGGATCCGCAGGACTGCACCGATAACTCGGACACTCTCGCCTTGCTGGAGGCCTTGTTCGACGCGCTTGTCCGGCGTGGCCCAGACGGACGGTTCGTGCCCGCTCTGGCGGAGAGCTGGACATTGACTGAAGATGCCTGCCGCTGGACTTTCCGGCTCCGGCCGGGGCTGCGCTTTCACGACGGCAGTCCCCTGGATGCAGAGGCGATGAAGTACTCGATCGAACGCATGCAACGGCCTGACATCGGCGCCACCCTCGGCGCACCGGCTGTCTGGGGTCAGTATCTCTGCGGCGCCCGTATCACTGCTCCCGATCCTCTGACCCTGACGATAGAGACGGCAGAGCCGACTGCGGATCTGCTCGATATTCTGGTTTCCGGCTATGCCCTGCCGCCCCATCTCGCCGACCGCCAAGACTTTATGCAGCACCCTGTCGGCAGCGGAGCTTTTCAATTCGAAGGCGCCGAGCCCGGTCGGGAGGTTCGCATGACAGCCAATCCCCATTGGTGGGGCGGTGCCCGGCCGCAAGAACAATTGATCTGGCATTGTGTGCCTCTGTCAGAAGCGCGGGCGGAAGCGATCGTGGCTGGACGGGCGCAGGTGGCAACCCGTCTGTCGCCGGCAGACGCCGAGCAGCTTGGCGACGGCATCACGCAGCACGATTACTTCGACCCGACAGCGATCATCTACTTGCTGAACGCCGCATCGGGGCCATTCAGCGATCCCCGTGTCCGGCGCGCGATCACGCTCGCTGTCGACAGGCAAGCGCTGATCGCCAATGTACTCGACGGCGCCGGAACACCGCTGGGCGGTTTCGTCAGCAGTGCCCATATCGGCGCCGCGCCGGAGCCGGCAGACACAATACCCGACCCAGAGGCAGCTCGGGCCCTGCTCGCCGAGGCCGGTTATGGCGACGGCCTTGTGCTGGGTGTCGACTGCCCGACCAGACTGCCGGACGAAGCGCAGTCCCTGACCAATGCCCTCGCCCGTCAGTTGGCGCAGATCGATGTTTCACTCATTGTTCACACGGTAGAGGATCGCGTGGCCTATGCGGAGCAGATCCGGGACAAGAAAATCCACGACATGTGCGTCTTCGATTCCAGTCCGATGAGCACGTTCCGCGTGCTGTACGAAAAGATCGACAGCCGGGTCCGCGGTTCCTGGTGGGAAGGCTACCGGAACGATGCGGTGGAGGCACTGCTCGACCGCTCCCGCCGTACAGTTGATCCAGACGCACGCGAAGACATCCACCGGCAGAGCTACATGGCTCTCCGGCAGGATCCGCCGTGGCTTCCGCTATACCATCATCGTTTCACGGCGGCGGTCGCCGGCGATCATCCGGACTGGCGGATGCGCGCCGACGGTGTTCTCGATGTAACGACCCTGCCCTGAGTTCAAACGGTCAGGCGTTGCCGGTCAGATACTCCATTGCTGCCTGGGCGCCGCCCTTCTTGTGCGGAACACCGGCGACCGCGAAGCCCATCTCGACGCCGGACAAAGTGCCCATCAGCATCAGGTCGTTGAAGTAACCGAGATGACCGATGCGGAAGACTTTTCCCGCCACCTTGCCCAGACCTGAGCCGAGAGACATGTCGAACTTGTCGAGCACGGTTGCCCGGTAGGTATCCGCATTGTGGCCGTCAGGCATGACGACGGCGGTCAGGACGGGGCTGTATTCGTCGGCCGACTGACAGAGCACTTCAAGGCCCCAGGCCCGGACAGCGCGGCGGGTCGCCTCGGCGAAGCGCTCGTGCCGGGAGAAGACATTCTCCAGCCCCTCTTCCATCATCATGTCGCAAGCCTCGTTCAGGCCGTAGAGCAGATTGGTTGCCGGAGTATAGGGAAACCAGCCGTCCTTATTCATGCCGATCTGGCTTTTCCAGTCCCAGTAGGACCGGTTGATGCGGGCATTCTCGCTCGCCTTCAGGGCCTTCGGACCAACCGCGTTGAAGCCGAGGCCCGGCGGCAGCATCAACCCCTTCTGGGAGCCGCTGACGGTGACATCCACGCCCCATTCGTCATGCTTGTATTCGGCGGAGCCGAGACCGGAAATGCTGTCCACCATGAACAGTGCCGGATGGTTCGCCGCGTCGATGGCCTTGCGCACCTTCTGGATCTTCGACGTCACACCGGTCGAGGTCTCGTTATGGACAACACAGACCGCCTTGATCTCATGCCCCTTGTCTTCAAGCAGCCGTGCCTCGATGGCCGCCGCGTCGACACCATGGCGCCAATCGCCGGAGATCACTTCCGGGTTCAGGCCAAGCCGCGTCGCGAGTTCTGCCCAGAGCGAGGAGAACTGACCGGTCTCAAACATCAGCACCTTGTCGCCGACATTCATGGTGTTGACCAGTGCGGCTTCCCAGGCACCGGTGCCAGAGGACGGCAGGATCACGACCGGGCATTCCGTCTGGAAGATCGGCTTCACCTTCGCCAGCACCTCGTTTGCGAGGACCTGGAATTCCGGGCCGCGATGGTCGATCGTCGGCTGACCGATGGCGCGCAAGATCCGGCCAGGGACGTGGCTTGGCCCGGGAATTTGCAGAAAATGGGGTCCGGACTTGTAAGTCATTGGTCTTCTCCTAAGTGCAGGATCACGCCAGCGCGCGGTCCAGAATGGTTGCGACATGCACCGCCTCGCGGGCGGCGCCGTCCTTGATCTGATGGCGGCAGGAGGTGCCGTCGGCGACGAGCACTGTGTCCCCGTCAGCGGCGCGCACGGCAGGCAGCAGATCGCGCTCCGCCATCGCCATGGATACCTCCAGGTTTTTCGCTTCGTAGCCGAACGCGCCGGCCATGCCGCAGCAGCTCGACTGGATGACTTCGACATCCATGCCCGGCACGAGCCGCAACGCGGTCTCGACCGCACCCATGGCGGCGAAGGCCTTCTGATGGCAATGGCCATGCACCAGCGCCTTTGCGGCAACCGGCTTGAAGGCGGCAGTGATCTTTCCTGCCTTCTGCTCCCGGGCGATGAATTCCTCGAACAGCAGGGCATGCTCAGCGATCAGGTCCGTGTCCGCGCCCGGCAGCATCGCCTTGAACTCGTCCCGCAGCGTGAACAGGCAGGACGGCTCCAGCCCGACGACGGGAATGCCGCGCCGTGCGTAGGGCAGATAGGCCGCGATCATGCGCCGTGCCTCTTCCTTCGCCTTGTCGACAAGGCCGGAGGCCAGGAAAGTTCGTCCACAGCAAAGATGGCGCCCACCATTGGCACGCGGATCGACCACATGGACGCGGTAGCCGAGTGCCTTCAGGACCCGCAGCGCGGCCCGCAGGTTTTCCGGCTCGAAATAGGTGCTGAAAGTATCGTTCAGCAGCACCACATCGCGCCCGTCATTCTCGTCCGGATCGACATCGTCGGCTTCGCTGCCGGAAAACGGCACGTCACTCCAGACCGGAAGGCTGCGTTTGGCGCTGAAGCCGAGCAAGGCCTCGGACAAGCCTTTCAGGCCCGGCACGACATCCCGCGCATTCGCCAGATAGCCGAAGCGGGACGCCGCCTCCGCATAGCGGGGCAGGTAGGAAACGAGACGATCCTTTAACTTTAAACCATGCTTCTTCGTATAGTGGTGCAGGAACTCGACCTTCATCCGCGCCATGTCGACGCCGGTCGGGCATTCCCGTTTACAGCCCTTGCAGGAGACGCAGAGATCCATGGTCTCTTTCATCTCCGGCGCGACCAGCGCCTCGGGGCCGAGCTGGCCGGACAGTGCGAGCCGCAGCGTGTTGGCCCGGCCGCGGGTCAGGTCTTTTTCATTCTTCGTTGCCCGGAAGCTCGGACACATCACACCGGCGTCGCGTTTCCGGCAGGCGCCATTGTTGTTGCACATCTCCACCGCACCGGAGAGGCCGCCCCACTCGGACCAGTCCAGCGCCGTGTCGATCGGAGCTGGCGCATAGCCTGGCTTGAAACGGAACAGCGAACGGTCGTCCATCTTCGGCGGGTCGACAATGCGGCCCGGATTCATCATCCGCTCCGGATCGAACGCGCGCTTCACCTCGCCGAAGGCACCGACCAGCCGCTTGCCGAACATCTTCTCGTGGAACTCGGAGCGGACAATGCCGTCGCCATGCTCGCCGGAATGGGAGCCCTTGTATTCCCGCACCATGTCGAAGGCTTCCTCGGCGATGGCGCGCATCCGCTTCACATCGCCTTCTTCCCGCATGTTCAGCACCGGTCGAACATGCAGACAGCCGACGGACGCATGGGCATACCAGGTGCCATGTGTGCCGTGTTTTTCGAACACCTGGGTCAGCCGGTCTGTAAACTCGGCCAGATCTTCCAGAGGCACCGCGCAATCCTCGATGAAGGAGACCGGCTTTCCCGCCTGTTTCATCGACATCATGATGTTAAGGCCCTGACGCCGGACTTCGCCGATGGTTGCCTGCAAGGCCGGCGCGGTCGCATCCACCACCGCATCCGGATAGCCAAGATCCGCCATCAGCACTTCAAGCTGGCGCAACTGCGCGACACAGGCCGCATGGTCTTCGCCCGCGAATTCGACGACCAGAACAGAGTCCGGCTCACCCTTCACGAATTCCTCGATCATCGGCTTGAAGATCGGAATTTCCCGGGCCAGCTCGATCATGTTCCGGTCGATCAGTTCCACCGCGTGCGGCTTCAGCGTCACGATATGCTGGGTCGCATCCATCGCCTTGTAGAAGGTCGGGAAATGGCAGACCCCCATGACCTTGTGCGTCGGAATCCTGTGCAGCTTCAGCTCGACCTGACGGAAGGCCGCAAGCGTTCCTTCCGAGCCGACCAGCAAGCTCGCCATATTGTGCCCTGCGGGGTCGATGGTGTTGATATTGTAGCCGCCGACCCGGCGCATGAGCTTCGGGAATTTCGCGGCAATCTCACCGCCTTCCCGATCGGCGATAGCGCGCATTTCCTGCACCAGATCGCGGTAGCGCGGCTCTGTTTCGATGGCACCGAGATTGCCCGGCACCGGTCCGAAATGAAGCTGCTCACCGGTCGGCAGAACCGCATCGATGGAGAGCACATTGTCCACCATGATGCCGTAATGGATGGACCGGCCGCCGCAGGAATTATTCGCCGTCATGCCGCCGATGGTCGCCCGGCTGGCGGTCGAGACATCCACCGGGAAGAACAGGCCGTAAGGCTTCAGGGCCGCGTTCAGATGATCGAGCGCGATGCCCGGCTCGACCACCGCCCGCATGTTCTCGGCATCGATCTCGATGATCTTGTTCAGGTGTTTCGAGCAGTCCAGAACGAGAGACTCGTTCACCGTCTGCCCGCACTGGCTGGTGCCGCCGCCGCGCGGCAGCAGGGAGACGCCGTTCTCCCGCGCGATCTCCATGGCCGCAATCAGGTCGGCCTGGTTCTTCGGGATGACGACGCCGACCGGCTCGACCTGATAGATCGAGGCATCGGTCGCATAACGGCCGCGAGAGAAGCGGTCGAAAAGCACCTCTCCCTGCAACGCGCGCTCAAGACGCGCTGCCAGATCCCCATCTCTTGGCGACACGGCGGCCATCACTTACTCCTGACAAAAGCTATGCGCAAAGTCTGGCGGGTTTTTCCACCATGACAAATCGACTTCCACGATGCGGCAACGTGCCGCCGCGTATCAGTCCTGCGCGTGAGCCTTTTCGAAGTCCCAGACATCGCCGAAACCCATGGTCCGGGAGAAGGCTCCGAAATCGTCCAGCTTCTGGGAGGCGCCCTTGCTGGAGCCGGTCTCTTTCAGCCGCCCATAGACGGAGCGCAGCGCGGCGCCCATGGCAAGGAAACCGGTGCCCGGATAGATCGCCATGGAATAACCGAGGTCGGTATATTCTTCCGCGCTCAGTACCGGCGTCTTGCCGCCCTCGACCACGTTGACCAGCAGCGGCTTGTCGAAGCTGGCGCAGATTTTCTCCATCTCTTCCACCGTCTCCGGCGCCTCGATGAAGAGCACATCCGCTCCCGCCTTGGCGAAAGCCTCACCCCGGCGCAGGGCTTCGTCGAGTCCGTAATTCGTGCGTGCATCGGTGCGGGCGACGATGGCGAAGTCCGGATTGTCCCGGCTTTCGACAGCGACCTTGATCTTCTGCACCATGTCCTCGAGCGGAATGACCTTCCGGTTCGGGGTATGCCCGCACTTCTTCGGAAATTCCTGGTCCTCAAGCTGGATACCGGCGGCACCCGCCGCCTCGTAGCCGCGTACCGTGTGCTGGACATTCAGAAGCCCGCCATAACCGGTATCGCCATCCGCAACGAGTGGTGCCGAGACCGTATCGGCCAGCACTTTCACCCGGCCGACCATGTCAGAGTAACTGGCCAGACCCGCATCGGGCAGTCCCAGATGGGAGCCCACCGCGCCATATCCGGTCATGTAAAGCGCTTCAAAACCGAACTCGTCGGCGATGCGCGCGGAAATACCGTCGAAAATACCGGGGGCAATCAGCAGTTTGCCCGGCTTGATCAGGTCCAATAGCCGCGTCACGGCACTTCCTCCAGATGTCTAGGGCTCAAGCCCTTGTTCCGGGGACGATACCCAGCCAGACTAGAGACAATCAATCCTCGCGCTTTCCACTCTCGGAAAAACAGCCTGCGTGGTTTGCCCCTAATTCGAACACGGTGCCCCATGACCAAGGACCTTCTCGCCCCCGTTCTCGCCCGCATCGATGCGGGCCTGGACCAGTCAGTCGAACGACTTGTCGACGTGCTGCGCATCCCCAGCATCAGCACCGACCCGAAATTCGATCCCGATGTGCATCGGGCCGCCGAATGGATGGCCGGCCAGCTGACAGAGATCGGCTTCGATGCCGCCGTCCGCCCGGCCCTGAAGCATCCGATGGTGGTTGGCCACATGAAGGGGCCGGAAGGCGCACCTCACATTCTCTATTACGGCCATTACGATGTGCAGCCGGCCGACCCATACGAGCTCTGGGATTCCGACCCGTTCGATCCGGTGATCGTCGAGGCCGAGCGCGGCAAGCGCATCGTCGCCCGTGGCGCGGTGGACGACAAAGGCCAGGTGATGACTTTCATCGAGGCCTTCCGGGCCTGGATGGAGGTGCACGGCTCCCTGCCGATCAGCGTGACCGTGCTGCTGGAGGGCGAGGAGGAAAGCGGCTCTGAAAGCCTTGAGCCCTTCCTTGCCGCCAACAGGGAGGAGCTGAGCGCCGATGCCTGTGTCGTCTGTGATACCGGCATGTGGTCCGTCGACAAGCCCGCCATCACCTACATGCTGCGCGGCATCGTTTCCGTCGAAGTCAGCATCAAGGGCCCGAGCCGGGACCTGCATTCAGGCATGTATGGCGGCGGCGTCATCAACCCGATCAACCTGCTCTCCAAGATCCTCGGCGACTTTCATGACGAGACCGGCCGGATCAGGATCGACGGCTTCTATGACGATGTCCTGCCCGTCGGCGACAACGAGCTGAAACAATGGGCCGGGCTCGGTTTCGACGAAGAGGCTTTCCTCAAGGAAGTCGGACTGGAGGTGCCGGGCGGCGAGCAGGGATTCTCCGCGCTGGAGCGGATCTGGGCCCGGCCGACGCTCGACGTCAACGGCATTACCGGCGGCTATCAGGACCCCGGTGGCAAGACCGTGATCGCCTCCGAGGCATCCGCCAAGATCACCTGCCGGCTGGTCCCGGACCAGGACCCGGACAAGATCATCGCCGGGCTGAAAGCCTTCGTCTCCGAACGGCTACCGAAGGGCTACAGTCTGGATATCGTCCATGAAGGCGGCTTCCCCGCGCTGCGGGTGCCGACCGAGTCCGACTATCTGAAAGCCGCTGTTGCCGGGCTCAGGGACGAGTACGAGACGGAACCGGTGCTGATCGGCTGCGGCGGCTCCATCCCGGCTGCCGGATCGATCCGCAACCTGCTCGGCATGGACAGCCTGCTGGTCGGTTTCGGCCTGGAGGATGACCGGGTGCACAGCCCGAACGAGAAGTTCGAAATGGTCTGCTATCACCGTGGCATCCGCTCCAACGCCGCGATCATGGCGCGGCTTGCGACACTCGCCGGGTAGCCAATCGGCCTGCAATCGGAAAAGCGCCGCGGTGACATTCCGCGGCGCTTTTTTCTTGGCAGGTCACGGCCTTATGCAGTATTTGGCAATGAGTTTGGGAAATTGGATGCCATGAACATCACGGCCACCACAGAGCGACGAGGCAACCCGCGACGACGACGTATCGCCGCGCGTAGTGCGCTATCCGTCATCACGCTCTAGGCCGTTCCCCTCTTCGGGACGGCCTCTCCAAGGCCGGAAGTCCCGACAATGATCGTCATTGAAAAAGAAAACGCCGCCGACGCGGCAGCCATTGAGTCCCTGCTGAATATCGGTTTCGGCGAGGATCGCCTTTCCAAGACAGTCTACAAACTGCGGCAGGGTCCGTCCGTGCCGTCCCTCAGCCTCGTCGCCCGCACCGGGTTCGATGCCAAGCTCGGAGCCTCCATCCGGTTCTGGCGCTGCGACGTGGAAAACGGCGATGAAATTCTCCCGGCACTGGTGCTCGGCCCGCTGGTGGTCGATCCGGCATTACAGGGCAAGGGCCTCGGCCGGACGCTCGTCGCCCGGGCGCTGGAAGAAGCGGATCAGGAAGGCTGGGATCTTTGCCTTGTGGTCGGCGAAGCCTCCTATTACAGCCCCTACGGCTTTGTGCTGGCAGAGCCCTATGGATTCGAGCTGCCGGGACCGGTCGATCAGCCGCGCTTCCAGGTGCGCGCAGCGCCGGACCTCTTGCGATCCCTCGCGGAGGAACCGATGGCCCGCAAAGTGCTGCCTTGGAGCGGCACGGCAAGTGGCGTAGAAGAGTCCGGGGACGCATCCTGCGCCGCCTGAGGTCCTGACACCGGCAAAGGCTCCACCAAGCAATGTTCGAGACGATGCATTTCGGATGGGACCTGCATATCTGGACCGTCGCCCTCGTCGCCACGCTGATCGGCGGGATCGTCCGGGGGTTTACGGGGTTCGGATTCGCGCTGATCCTGATCAGCGCATTGCTGCTGGTTGCCGATCCCGTCGCAGTCGTCCCCCTGACCCTGATCATCGATCTTCTCGCAGGCTTCACCCTGCTGCCGCGCACCTACCGGGATGTCCATTGGACGGGTATCCGGCAACTTCTGATCGGCTCCGCCATCGGCGTGCCCGTCGGGTTCGCCTGCCTGCTTCTGGTCGAACCGGAGCCGATGAAGATCGCGATTTATGCAGGTATCCTCGTGTCGGTAATCCTGATCGCCTGCGGCTTCAAGATGGCCACCGTCCCGAACAACAGAATGCTCGCCGGGACCGGAATTGTCTCCGGATTGATGTCCGGCGCCGCCGGCGTGCCCGGCCCACCGATGGTGCTGCTCTATCTTTCCTCGCCGCTGCCGGTCGCGATCACCCGGGCGACGGGGATCGCCTTCTTTATTTTCATCGACATCTTCGCCATCGCACTTGCCGCCTACAAGGAACTGATAGACGCGGACATGCTGATCCGCTGCGCCATCCTGGTGCCGGTCATGGCCGTCGGAACCTCGATCGGGCACAAGCTTTTCGGCATCACACGCCCGGAAACAGTCAAACTGGCGGCAATTATCCTGCTCGGCGTGCTGGCGATTGTCGGCATCGGCAAGGTTCTGGTAGTTTAGCGCCGCCGACCGCAAGGCACCCCCCAGACCTAACGGTGAATTGAATGCCGACCCTCTATCACCTCTGGATATCGCCCTTCTGCCGGAAGATCCGCGTGTCCCTCGGCGAGAAGAAAATCGAGGCCGAAACCAAGGTCGAGCAGATCTGGGACCGGCGCCCGGACTTCCTTGCCATGAACCCGGACGGCACAGTGCCGGTCTTTGTCGACGATGACGGCACCGTGGTCGCCAACTCGGGCGCCATTTCCGAATATCTCGAAGAGACCCGCCCGGATGTCCCGCTGCTGCCGGGCGATGCCGCGGCGCGCGCCGAGATCCGCCGTCTGGTCGCCTGGTTCGACCGCAAGTTCAATGCGGAAGTGACCGAGATGCTTGTCGGCGAGAAGCTGATGAAACGCTTCCTCGGCACCGGCGAGCCCTCCAGCGCGGCGATCCGCGCCGGGCATACGAATATCGCCACCCACCTGGGCTATATCGGCTTTCTGGCGGAGCGCCGGAACTGGCTCGCCGGAGACCATTTCAGCCTGGCCGACATCGCCGCCGCGTCCCACATCTCCGCCGTCGACTATATCGGCGATGTGCCATGGGAGAAGTATCCCGAAGCCAAGGAATGGTACGCCCGGGTCAAGTCCCGCCCGAGCTTCCGCCCGCTGTTGTCAGACCACATCCCCGGCGTCCGCCCACCGGCGCACTACGCCAACCTGGATTTCTGACCAGATCAGAGCGTCACCCCGTCCCCCGAGCCGGGACCTTTTTGATCGCAGGCTTTGCCCCGCTTCGGGAGATCTCGGGTCAAGCCCGGGATGACGAAAGAGAAGATCCGAGAAGGGAGGCGGACTACCCCAGATCCCAGCCCGTCGCGGCCGCGAGATCTATCTTCGGGATCCCGATGACGGTCACTGTTCCGCCGTCGGAGAATGTGACGACGGTGTTGCCAGACATCTCGACGCTGCCGCTCACACCGAGTCCGACCTGAAGAGCCAGCGTGTCGGTCCCGGCCTGGAAGTCGGTCACCTGGTCGTTGCCGCCATCGAAGTTGAAGACGAAGATGTCCGCTCCCAAGCCGCCGGTGAGCGTGTCGTCTCCCTTGTCGCCCGCCAGATAGTCGCTGCCACTGCCGCCGTCGAGCCGGTCGTTGCCCAGACCGCCATTGAGCGTGTCCAACCCGTTGCCGCCCAAAAGAACGTCGGAGCCTTCGTCGCCGACAATGCGGTCGTCGCCATCTACGCCCAAGAGGATGTCGTTGCCCTGGCCGCCAAAGAGCGTGTCCATGCCGCCGTCGCCCAGGAGGATGTCCCTGTCTTGGCCGCCATAGAGCACATCGTCGTCCTCTCCAGCCCAAAGCACGTCGTTGCCCTCGTCTCCATACAGCACGTCGCTGCCGCTCCCGGCTGAGAGAATATCCCGGTCCTCGCCGCCAAAAAGCGTGTCCGTGCCGTCGCCGCCATAAAGCACGTCATTGCCATTGTCGCCATAGACCAGATCGCCGCCACTACCACCGTAGAGGATGTCTTCGCCCTGACCGCCATAGAGCACATCCTCGTGCTCGCCTCCCCAAAGCGCGTCGTTGCCCTTGTTGCCATAGAGCACATCGTTGCCATTTCCGCCCTGGACAATGTCCAGGTCCTGGCCGCCAAAGAGCGTGTCCATGCCGTCGCCGCCAAGAAGGGAGTCGAAGCCCTGGTTGCCATAGACCAGATCATCGCCGGAGCCGGAGACGACCGTGTCCGAGCCGCCGCCGCCGGCAATCGTGTTGTTGCCAACACTCAGCAAGATGCGCTGGGCGGCATCGTCTCCGACGATATAGCTGGAGCCACCACCACCGTTCACGGTGGCGTTGCCGAGGATGGCGGCGAAGTCGATGTGGTTGAGCTGCAGCGTCGAGCCGGTTGTCAGGCCGGACGTGTCGATTACAAGGGCCTCGGGGCCGCCAGAGGAGGTGCCGGTAAAGTGGACGGTCTGCTCGCTGCTGCCGGAAAAGGTAACGGTGCGGATGTCGAGCGCGGCGCCGCCGAGGCTATTCAAGAAAATCTGGCCGTGCTGATCGATGAAGACCTGGTTGGTGGCGGAGGTACCGCTTGCCTGAATCTGTCCGGTTAAGCTTGTTCCCGCCGCTTCGCCACTGACCGCTGTGCCGGTGCCCCTGTTTGTCAGGGAAAGACCGGCTGGCAGGGTGACGGTGACGGTATTGCCGCTGCCGGTACCGGAGATCAGCGCGCCGGACGCGGTGCCGCCGGAATTATTCACCAGCGTGTGGTTGGCCTCGGTGCCGGCGATATCCGCTGCTGTCTGGTTCTTCTTCGTCAGGAAGTAGCTCGGTGCTACCGACACGACCGAGACGAAATTACCGCCGCTGTCGAGCTTGAGCAGGAAGGCGTCGAGAGAACCGGCGCTGGTCAGATTTTCCGTTCCCGTGCCGGGATCGAAATCCACCGTTCCCTGGAATACTCCCGTGACGTGGACGTTGCCGCTGCTGTCGACCTGGACAGATCTGCCTTGATCATCACTTGTTCCGCCGAAACTTTTCACCCAGACCAGGGCGCCGCTGCTCTCGTATTTAGCGATGAAGATGTCTCGCGCGCCGGCGCTGGTCAGGTTTGTGGTCCCGGCCCCGGGATCGAAATCCGCCGTACCCTTGAAATCTCCCGTGACGTAACTGTTGCCGCTGCTGTCGACAGCGACCGACAGGCCAATATCATTCTCTGTTCCGCCGATGTTTTTCGCCCAGACCAGACCGCCGCTGCTGTCATATTTGGCAATGAAGGTGTCGTACAAACCGGCGCTGGTCAGGTTCGTTACCCCAGCATCAGGATCGAAATCCGCCGTTCCCTGGAAAATTCCCGTGACATAGCTGTTGCCGCTGCTATCGACCTGGATCGAGTTGACAGCGTCATAGTCTGTTCCGCCGACATTCTTGGCCCAGACCAAGGCGCCGCTGCTGTCGTACTTGGCAAAGAAGGCGTCGTTACCGCCCGCGCTGGTCAGGTTCTGGGTCACGCCGCTGGGATCGAAATCCGACGTTCCCTGGAAATTTCCCGCGGCATAGCTGTTGCCGCTGCTGTCAACCTGGATCGAATCGCCTTGGTCTCCACCTGTTCCACCGAGATTTTTTGCCCAGACCAGACCGCCGTTGCTGTCATATTTGGCGATGAAGATGTCGTTACCGCCCGCGCTGGTCAGGTTCTGGGTCACGCCGCTGGGATCAAAATCCACCGTTCCATCGAAATATCCCGTGACATAGCTGTTGCCGCTGCTGTCGACCTGGATCGATTTGCTGTCGTCAGCACTGGTTCCGCCGACGCTTTTCGCCCAGACCAGATCGCCGCTGCCGTCATATTTGGCAATGAAGATGTCGCTCGAGCCGGCGCTGGTCAGGTTCTGGGTCACGCCGCTGGGATCGAAATCCGCTGTTCCCTGGAACTGCCCCGTGACATAGCTGTTGCCGCTGCTGTCGATCTCAATCGAACGGCCATAGTCGCTATTTGTTCCGCCGACGCCTTTCGCCCAGACCAGACCGCCGCTGCTGTCATATTTGGCAATGAAGATGTCCTGATTTCCGGCGCTGGTCAGATTAACCGTTCCCGCGCCGGGATCGAAATCAACCGTTCCCCCGAAATATCCCGTGACGTAGCTGTTGCCGCTGCTGTCGACCTGGATAGAATCGCCTTGTTCAGCACTTGTTCCGCCGATCCCTTTCACAAACTGCATGACAGACCCTCACGTCATTTCGGGGACAGCGGATTGACGAAAAGGACGCGCTTTCCGTTTCCATGTGGCAGACAGGCTAAGTTGCAGGCGGGCTAAGTGGCAGGCGGGCTGACCGCCCGCGAGGTGAGCTATCTTTGAAGTAACCTGAAGATGCTTGTGGGGATTGATGCAAGCTATTGGAATTTTTGTCTTTTCCAACTTTTCCAAAATTTCCAATTTTTCCAATGCGGCCTGACAACGCTCGAAAACGGCTGTGGAAACGCCTTCACCGGAAAGTTCACTGATCCTTGGTGTCCGTCCGCCGGCGTATTACGCCACCCCGGATTTCCAATCAGATCAGGACGTCATCCCGGATCGGGTCCGGGATGACAAAGAGAAAGGTGGCAAGAAGGGGGCCGGAAACCGGTTAGCGGACGATCACGTCCATCTCTTCGATCCGCCCGCGCGCGGCGGCGGCGGAACGCGAGTCGGGCGCGAGCCTGATGACCTGAAGCCAATCCTCGCGCGCGCCATCCAGATCGCCTTGGTACTGACGGAGAATCCCCCGTTCCAGCAGAGCGTCGGGATTGAACGGTGCAAGCTCAAGCACAGTCTCGACCTCTCTCGCCGCATCCTCCAACCGATCCAGTTGGCGCAGCGTCACCGCCCGGTAGATATGGGCTTCCACCAGCTGTGGATTCCACCTGATCGCTTCGTCCAGATCGGCGAGAGCGGCATCGTATTTTTCCAGCTCCATCAGCGTGACGGCACGGTCAACCCAGAGCTCCGGGTCACTTGGCGCCAGATCCAGCAGTCTGCTTTGCAGCTTGAACGCCCTGTCAGGCCGTCCGGCGAGATACCAGGCTTGCCCCGCCTGCATCAGAATGCCGCCGAGCAGAGCTGTCCGCGCCGTGCCAAGGTCGGTCGCCAGACGCTCCAGCCGCGACGCCGCCTCGTCATACTGATGCAACTGCAACAAGGCCACCGCAAGACAGTGCCGCGCCGGAATACCGCCGCCCAGCTTGTACCAGGCAAGGCCGCTGCTATAGGCCTCCTGCGGCCGCTCTTGGGTGAGCGCCATACAGGCCTGATATTCCTGCTGGTGATCGATCTCGGCTGCGGCAGCCGGAAGGATCGTGACGAGAAACGCGCTTCCGGCGAGCACTATGCCCGCGAGGCTCAGCCCGCCGCGTCGCACAGCGCAGCCACGGTCTGGGACAAAATCTCGAGATCGCGATCGGTCGAAAGCCGGTGATCGCCGTCCTTCACGAAGCGGATCTGAACGTCTTCGCTCTCGACATTCTCGGCAATGCGCAGCGAAAGCTCGTACGGTACCGACTCGTCGCGCATGCCATGCAGCAAACGTACAGGGACGGTGATCGGCATCTTCTCCCGCAGGACAAGATGGTCGCGGCCATCCTCGATCAGCTTCATGGTGATGGTGTAGGGCTCGTCGCTATATTCCGAAGGCTCGTAATAGACACCGTCGCGCTGCAGCGTCTCTTTGATCTCGTCGGAGAATGTCGCCCACATCAGATCCTCGGTGAAGTCCGGCGCGGCGGCAATCCCGACCAGACCTGCAAGCCGCTCCGGCCGTTGCAGGGCTGCCTGCAGCATGATCCACCCGCCCATGGAGGAGCCGACGAGAACCAGCGGGCCGTCCGTGACCCGGTCGATCAGAGTGAGCGCGTCGGAAAGCCAGATCCCGATAGAGCCATCCTCGAACTTTCCCGAGGACTGGCCATGCCCCTGATAATCCAGCCGAAGAAACGCCTGGCCGCGTTCACGCGCCAGAGCCTCAAGCGTCAATGCTTTTGTACCCGTCATGTCCGACATGAAGCCGCCAAGAAAGACAATTGTGGGTCCGCGTCCGTCCAGTTTGTGATAAGCGAGACGTGCGCCGTCCGGCTTTTCGAGATAGAGGGGTGCGGGATCCGGCGACTGCTGGGTTTGCTCGGTCATTGTGGTAAACTTCATGACAATGAAAACAACATGCTTGGAACGCCGGTGAACGACGGCCCCTCCATGAGGCCTAACATACCGAACCTCCGCCAATCGAGCGGCGATTACGATATGTTCCGCCGACCGCCGGAAGACAAGAAGCCGGTCGTTCTTCAGATTCTTCCCGCCCTGGTGTCCGGCGGTGTGGAACGGGGCACGATTGATGTCGCGCGCGCGCTTGTCGAAGCGGGCTGGGATGCCCTGGTAATTTCCGCCGGCGGGCCGATGGTCCACGACCTGACCCGAGTCGGCGCCCGTCATATCCAGCATCCGCTCGGCTCCAAGAACCCGCTCAACTGGCGGCAGAATTTCGACTGGCTGGTCGATGTCATCCATCAGGAAAATGTCGACATCGTGCATGCCCGCTCGCGCATGCCGGCCTGGATTGCCTGGCGCGCCGCCCGGAAGAACAAGGTGCCGTTCGTCACCACGTTTCATGGCCGCTTTCCGGACACCAACCCACTGAAAAAACTCTATAACTCCGTGATGGTGCGGGGCGACCGGGTGATTGCCATCTCGCATTTCGTGGCCCACGAGATCGAGACACGCTTCGGCACCGGCAGCGACAAGCTGCGGATTATCCCGCGCGGGGTGAATATCGACCTGTTCAACCCGGAAGCCGTTTCAGCCGAGCGGATGATCAAGCTCAGCCGCGAATGGCGTCTGCCGGACGGCGTCCCGGTGATCGTCATGCCGGGGCGGATCACCCGCTGGAAAGGCCACGACGTGCTGATCGAGGCCCTGTCGAAACTCGGCGATCAACCGGTTCATTGCATCATGGCCGGGTCTTACAAAGGCAAGGAAAGCTACAAGGCAGAGCTTGAAGAAAAAATCGCCAAAGCCGGGCTCAGCGCGTCGGTGATGTTCACCGGTTCTGTGGTGGATATGCCGTGCGTCTACCAGATTGCGGATGTCGTGGTCTCCGCCTCCATCGACCCCGAACCGTTTGGCCGGGTGATGATCGAGGCACAAGCGATGGGCCGCCCGATTGTCGCGACAGATCACGGTGGCGCCCGGGAATCCGTGATTCCAGGCAAGACTGGCTTTCTGGTCAAACCGAACGATGCCGAAGCACTCGCGGAAGGCATTCGTGCAGCGCTGGCCCTCACAGCCGCGCAGCGCGCGGTGGTGACCGAGGCCGCCGTCGCCCATGTCCGTGAGAATTATACGACCAGCGACATGTGCGCCCGTACCCTCTCCGTCTATCAAGAAGTCCTGCCGCTCTCGCCAAATGCCGGATAATTCGGAAACTGCAGCTGGCGCAAGCCAGGAACACCGGCGCATTCTGGTCATCAAGCTCGGTGCGCTCGGTGATCTCATCTATGCGCTCGGCCCGATGCAGGCGATCCGCCGCCATCACCCGAATGCGGAGATCACCCTGCTGACACGGCCGGCCTATGCAGAGCTCGGCGAACGCAGCAGACTGTTCGACAAGGTCTGGACCGACAGCGAGCCCAAACTCTTTAATCTGCCGGGCGTGCTCGCCCTGCGCGCCAGACTGACCGGCGCGGCATTCGATCGGGTTTACGACCTGCAGACATCGGACCGGACCGGCTTTTATCACCGGCTATTCTGGCCGGGCCCGAAACCCGAATGGTCCGGCATCGTCCCCGGTTGCAGCCACTATCACCACTACAAACGCCCGACCCTGACCCACACCCAGGACCGGCAGCGGACCCAACTCGAAATAGCGGGGATCACGGATGTCCGGCCGTCCGATCTCGCCTTCATGGACAGTGACATTCAGCGTTTCGATCTGCCGGAAAGTTTCGCTCTGCTGATCCCGGGCTCGTCCCTGAAAATGGCCATAAAGCGCTGGCCGGCGCCCTATTACGGCGAGATTGCACAACGCCTGCACCAGGCGGGAATTATGCCCGTGCTCCTGGGCGGCAATGAAGATCAGGACGCTATTCAGACCATCAAGGAAATCTGCCCGGAAGCGCGGGACCTGTCCGGCAAAACCACGCTGTACGATATCCCGGCACTGGCCCGGGCGGCCCATATCGCCATTGGAAACGATACCGGACCCATGCATATGGCCGCACTGTCAGGCTGCCCGACCGTTGCGATCTTCTCAACGAAAAGCTTCCCGGACAAGGCGGCTCCGCGCGGAGAGAATGTCAGCCTGCAGGTTGAGGAAAATCTGGACGACCTCACTGTCGAATGCATATGGGAGGCGATCCAGAAAAAGCGACGCAGCCAGCCCAAAGCGTAGTCTTTCCTTGCGGGAGAGCCGTTCTGGCGCTACATAGCCATCCATGCGCAACGGCAGATTTTACGGACCCATGTGGCATCCGACCCAGACAATCGTGACTAGTTAGCCGTTTCGGCCTGGCCGGCCGAGACGGCATACGGATCGGGAACGCTCCCGTCCCAAGGCCTTGCGAAAAATCTGTCACGAAACCACCCCTCAAAAGGGTCCCACATCATGCCTGCCATTACACTCCCCGACGGCTCCGTCCGTTCCTTCAATGCCCCCGTTTCCGGCGCGGAAATCGCCGCCGATATCGGCCCTGGCCTCGCCAAAGCTGCGATCGCGGTCCGCATCAACGGTGCGCTGAGCGATCTCAGCCTGCCTATTGCCGAAGACAGCCAGGTCGCGCTTGTCACCAAGAAAGACCAGGAAGCGCTTGAGCTGATCCGGCACGACTGCGCCCACATCATGGCCGAAGCCGTGCTGGAGCTGTATCCCGAAACACAGGTCACCATCGGCCCCTCCATCGAGAACGGCTTCTATTACGATTTCTTCCGGGAAGAGCATTTCACCCCGGACGATCTGGAAAAGATCGAAAAGCGGATGCACGAGATCGTCGACCGGGACGAGACCATTACCCGTGAGGAATGGGACCGGGACGAAGCGGTCCTGCATTACAAGAAGGTGCATGAGCCGTTCAAGGTCGAGCTGGTCGAGACCATTCCGTCGGGCGAGACCATCAGTTTCTACCGCCAGGGCGAGTTCCTCGATCTCTGCCGCGGCCCGCATATGCCGTCGACCAAATATACCGGCCATGCCTTCAAGCTGATGAACGTCGCCGGTGCCTACTGGCGCGGCGACAGTAACCGGCCGCAGCTGCAGCGCATCTACGGCACCGCCTGGCCGGACCAGAAGCAGCTTGACGCCTATCTGCACATGCTTGAGGAAGCCGAAAAGCGCGACCACCGCCGCCTCGGCCGTGAGCTGGACCTGTTCCATATTCAGGAAGAGGCCGTCGGCTCCGTGTTCTGGCATCCGCAAGGCTGGACGCTTTACCGGCAGATCGAGAACCATCTCCGCCGGAAGCTCGACCGTGCCGGTTATCAGGAGGTGAAGACCCCGCAGCTGATCGACCGTTCCCTCTGGGAAGCCTCCGGTCACTGGGAAAAGTTCCGCGAGAACATGTTCACGGCCAATGCCGAGGACGACAAGGTGCTCGCCCTGAAGCCGATGAACTGCCCGGGCCATGTGCAGATCTTCAAGCAGGGCCTGAAGAGCTATCGGGACCTGCCGCTGCGGCTTTCCGAATATGGCTCATGCCACCGGAACGAGCCGTCCGGCGCGCTGCATGGCATCATGCGGGTGCGCGCCTTTACCCAGGACGATGCCCACATTTTCTGCACCGAAGAGCAGATCACAGAAGAAAGCGTAAAGTTCTGCGAGCTGCTGTCGGCAGTCTACAAGGATTTCGGCTTTACCGACGTGCGGGTGAAATTCTCCGACCGTCCGGAAGTCCGCGCCGGTGAAGATGCGATCTGGGACAAGGCCGAGAAGTCGCTGAGCGATGCCTGTGATGCGGCCGGCCTCGATACCACGCTGAACCCCGGTGAAGGCGCCTTCTACGGCCCTAAGCTGGAATTCGTGCTGACCGACGCGATCGGCCGGGACTGGCAGTGCGGCACCCTGCAGGTCGATTTCGTCCTGCCGGAGCGGCTCGACGCCTCCTATATCGACGAGGACAGCAACCGCAAGCGTCCCGTCATGCTGCACCGGGCCATCTTCGGCTCGATGGAGCGCTGGATCGGCATCCTGATCGAACAATATGCCGGCCGCTTCCCGCTCTGGCTCGCACCGGTCCAGGCCGTGGTCGCGACCATAACCAATGATGCGGACGGTTACGCCGCCGAGGTGATGGAGAAATTCAAGGCCGCCGGTCTGCGGGTTGCGATGGATCGCCGGAACGAGAAAATCAACTACAAGATCCGCGAGCATAGCGAGGCCAAGATCCCGGCAATCCTCGTTGTCGGCCGCCGCGAGGCGGAAGAAGGCAAGGTCGCGCTGCGGCGACTCGGCGGAAAAGCGCAAGAAGTGCTTGCACTCGACGACGCCATTACTAGACTTAAAGAAGAGGCTCTGGCTCCGGATCACATCTGATCCGGGTCGGCTCCTCCCCACACAACAGAAACAGATAACGAAGGAGGCGATAGATCGCCAGACCACCATTCAATCAACCGCCGGCCAAGGATGGCCCGCGGGTGAACCGTGATATTCTCGCTGAAAAAGTCCGCTGCATTGACCCCGAAGGCGAAATGCTTGGCGTACTGACTGTTCGCGAAGGCATTCTAAAAGCTGAAGAATTTGGCCTTGATCTGGTCGAAGTGTCCCCGAATGCGGACCCGCCCGTCTGTAAGATCCTCGATTACGGCAAGTTCAAGTACGAGGCTCAGAAGAAGAAGAACGAAGCCAAGAAGAAGCAGAAAGTCATCGAGATCAAAGAGATCAAGCTGCGTCCGAATATCGACGCGCATGATTTCGAGGTGAAGATGAAGAATGTGCGCAAGTTCATCGGCGAAGGCGACAAGGTGAAGGTCACCCTGCGTTTCCGTGGCCGTGAGATGGCGCACCAGGACCTCGGCATGAACGTGCTGAACCGGGTTCGCGACGAGATGGAAGAAGCGGCCAAGGTCGAGTCCTATCCGAAGATGGAAGGCCGGCAGATGATCATGGTCATCGCGCCCCGCTAACCGCGCTTCTCCGCGACATTCCGTCGCCCATATGGTCCGATGGCCCCGCTCAGGCGGGGCCTTGGCATTTTAGGGTTCAGACAGGGCTGGTTTCTGACGCCGCGCGTCCTATGTTGGAACCGTTCCAAGTATAACAACGGACCACCCTCATGGCCCTCGCCCCCAGACAGCTTCCTTCCGACCATCCCGCCCTGCCGGACGAGAAGATCGGCGTTCTGCTGCTCAATCTCGGCACACCGGACGCGACGGACACCAAGTCCATCCGGCGCTACCTGAGAGAATTTCTATCGGACGAGCGCGTCATCGAAGTCAATCCGCTGGTGTGGCAGGTCATCCTCAATCTGTTCATCCTGCCGACCCGGCCCGCCAAGACCGGCCATGCCTATGAGCAGATCTGGATCAAGGAAACGGACGAGTCACCGCTCCGCCTCTATACCCGCAACCAGTCAGACAAGCTGGCCGCCATGCTGTCGGACAAACATCCGAACGTCATCGTCGACTGGGGCATGCGCTACGGAAACCCGAGCACGGAGAGCAAGATCCGGGAGCTGAAAGACAAGGGCTGCGAGCGAATCTTGTTGGTCGCGCTCTACCCGCAATATGCCGCCAGCACCACGGCGACAGCCTACGACAAGGCCTTCGAAGCCCTGATGAAGCTACGCTGGCAACCGGCCGTCCGCACCGCCCCCGCCTATCATGACGAGCCGGCTTATATCGACGGGCTCGCCAACTCCATCGAGGCGCACCTGAAGGGCCTCGACTGGACGCCGGACCTGCTCATTACGTCTTATCATGGCTTGCCTGAGCGCTACTTCCTGAACGGCGACCCCTATCATTGCCATTGCTTCAAGACCACCCGGCTGGTGCGCGAGAAACTCGGCTGGACCGACGACAGGATGATGGTCGCCTTCCAGTCCCGCTTCGGCAAGGAAGAGTGGCTTAAACCGTATCTCCAGGACACGGTCGAAGGACTGCCTGCGAAAGGCGTGAAGAACCTCGCCATCATCTGCCCCGGCTTCTCCGCCGACTGCGTCGAGACGCTGGAGGAGATCAATATCGGTATCCGTGAGACTTTCGCAGAAGCAGGCGGAGAGAATTTCACCTACATCCCATGCCTGAACGACACCGACGACGGGATGAAAACGATTGCATCCGTGGTGGAGCGGGAACTGAAGGGCTGGGTTTAAACAGCTACCAATAGCAATTGCCGGAGTAAATTGCCTCACGTAGGGTAAGCGCCATATGGTAATCTAGCTTAGAGTTTGATTTATGGAACGTTTTCTCGAAAAGGCAGAAGCGATTGATGCTAGCTGCCCCATTTGTTTTACAAAGACAGCTTGGCCGTTTATCAAGACCTTCCGTGTACCAGATATTCCTGCCGAATTTACTTTTATCGATGACAACGAGGTTGTTTGCTGCACGCAGTGCCGTACGCTGTATCGATGGCCCATGGCCGTCTTGTCCGATGAAGAAGAACAAAATTACGGCATCTCATATTATGACCAGATGACAACACAGGCTCAGTTCGAGAGCCATGTCCACGAGCACTTCGAAAGACAAAAATCACATTATGAAGCCTTCAAGACCGTAATAGCCGACCGGTACGACCTGAACGATTACCAACGCTGGCTTGACGTTGGGTCCTGCGGCTGCGGCACTGCAATGCAAGGTATAGAAATTACAACGGTCGAGCCCGATCCGCGTGTCGTGGCATACGCAAAAAAGCTCTATACCGCTGACCGTATCCACAACAACACTATACAGTCGTTCAAGTCGGACACTCTGTTCGACGGCGTCACCTTCCAGAGCAGCTTATACTGCATTCCCGACGCGGAGGCCGCCCTCGCCAAGGCGAATAAACTGTTACGTGACGACGGACTTCTCGTAATTACGATCACGTCAATCTTCACCGGAAGCCATGAATTCGAAGGCGATGCTCACACGCACCGCATCGAAGATTGCATCCGGGGCGATGTCATGTGGGTCTATTACTCGCGTGAAAGCCTTTCGGCGATGGCTGCACGGCAAGGGTTCGAATACGTGGACCAAGAAGTCGTCAGAGTCTCATATTCTCCGCATCGCACGCTGACGACATTTCTGTTTCGAAAAGTGGATCATCCAGTATCCGGGCCGACGGTCGAGGAGATAGCCGGCCCCAACGCCCGGAACATCGAGACTTTGCTGGCAAGCTTTGAAGACGAGACCCAAAAAACCCTCTCGATGTTCGACCGGGCCGATACAGCCTTCTTTGGAGAGCCTTCTTTATTCGAGGAATTTTCCCGTTATCACACTTTCCGTAACGGGCCTGTTTTCGTCGACGGGATTGGGGGAGCCAATCCTTCGAGTACCGTTCGGCTGACCAGTTTAACGGACCTTTTCAATCTGGTCGCAAACAGCAAGATCAAGCATGTCGTTCTCTGTTCCTTCCGTAACAAAGAACAGGTCCTGGGCAACATGCTCCGGTTTGTTCCGATAGGCGGAATCCGCATCTTTCTACCGACGCGCGTTTCGGGGATGAAGGACCTAAACGCGGAAATTTTCGGCCAACAACAGCTAGCAAAGGCTTTTGCCGTGCAAGAGATCGGTATTGCGGCGGCGCAGCGCTCCACTTATGTCGAGAAGCTCTAGCCGTTCCTGAAGCCGCGGCCTGACGCCTTGAATCGGCCTCCGTTCCTCCCGACCCGGCCCGCCAAGACAGGACATGCCTATGAGCAAATCCGGACCAAGGAAACGGACGAGTCCCAGCTGTGCCTCTGCACACATACAGGGCTGAGTCTAAGGCTTAGCATCCGTACTCACCAGACATTCCAAAACGACGCTTAGGCCGTTAATCCGGTCTGTAGACGGAAAGAGATATTTCGCTATCCGGCGGGTCAGGCAGCAGATCAAATTGCTTTGCATCCGGATCGTGCAAACTTCCCTCCCCGATCAACGTACCCGCCAGGAGCGCATCAACCGCATCGTAAACCCAGACGATACTTCATCTGAATAATTTCAATTTTTTCCACCCAGACCAAATCAGTAAAACAACCGTGAAATTATTAGAAATATTAAAAATAAAAACGTCAAATCCAATGAAAAATATCGAAAAACACTTAAGTATTAAATTTTCTTTTTTTGAATACTTTCAAGTTTTACACTATTATGAATAGGGATAACGCAGAGCTCCTCCATTTAAGCGAGGATAGGAAACGCCAATGTTCGGGTTCGGTAAAGAAAAGAGCGACAAAGAGGAAGCTGAAGAACGTCGCGTCGAAGCGATGAAGCAGTCGATCGAAGCAGCGCTTGTTCAGATGAAGAAGCAGGCGGATGCCGCGCTCACCGATCGCTGCGAAGCATCAGCCAAGCGTCTCACAGAAGTTCTGAAAAACCCGAAGCTGCCAAAAGATTACGCCAAACAGGTCCGGGAAGGCGTCGATAGACTGATGCTGCAGGCCTTCATGAAAGCAACGGCGCTTGCGGCGAAAGAGGCTGTCGATGCAGGCAAGAACGACGATAGCGAAAAGCGTACCGCCAAAATCAAGGAGGCGCGCGAGAAGCTGTCCGGAGCCATGAAGAACAAAGCTCCCGAGGAATTCAAGCAACAGTGCGAGCGGATGCTTGAGGTTGCGATGTTTTCGGGAGGCGTCAAGGCGAAGGGGCCGACCAAGGCGAAGCCTCGCGACACGGCGCCGAAGGTCGAGAACCTCGCCAAGCCTGTCGACACTGCGCCAACAGCTCCGGCCAAAGCGAAACAATCAGAGACCAAAAAGCTCAAGACCTACGCCAAGCCTGTCGGAGCGTAACGCCGTTTGGCACCGCTGACAGAACCCGGATAAGAAACGCCGCCCAGCTAGGGCGGCGTTTGCATTTGCGGGCGCCATCCGGCGCGCTGTCACCACGCTCAAACACAATAATTCCGTGTGGATTGCATTTTTGTATAGCAATTACATAAAAAGCATTTTAATCTTTACCGATCATTAACCACGCACCATCAACAGAAAGTTGGAGGCTGCCGATGTTCGGTCACACTGAAACCGAAACTGTTCAGGATGATGCGGCGATCCGCCGGATCCACGAGTTGGCGCCCGCCGTCAACGGAGCTCTCTCCCAGATCAAGAAGCAGGCTGAAAGCGGTCGCACGGACCGCTGCGAAGCGTCTGCCAGATGTCTCAAGGAAGCCATCAAGAGCGCCAAGCTGCCGAAGGATTATACGGACGAGGCAACCGGCGCCGTTGATGCCATCATGCGGCATGCCTTCATGAAAGCGACATCGATCGCCTCCAGCGCCGCTATCGAAGCCGCCATGGAAGACGAGATCGAGCGGCGCGCGATGAAGATCAAGGAAGCCCGCGAAAAACTCGCCGGCGCCATCCGATACAAAGCCCCCGAGGAATTCCGGCGCAAATGCGAGCGCATGCTGGAAACGGCGCTGTTCTCCGGCGGCGTAAAGGCAAAGGGTCCGACGCGGGCCAAGCCCGGAGATATGGTCCCGAAAGTCGAGGAATGCGCGGAACTGGCCGAGGCTTAAGGGGCGGGCAACCGCTCGCCTAGAA
>NZ_JACZFS010000043.1 GCF_014904795.1 Nisaea nitritireducens | reverse complement strand
AAAAAGGCCGGGCAAGTGCCCGGCCTTTTTGCGTTTGGGTAAAGGCAATCCTATCCCCGAATACGTCCACCGGTCGCTTTTTCGACCTGGGCGACGATCTTGCGGCTCACATCGCCGATCTGCTCATCCGTCAGGGTCGCGTCGACCGGCTGCAGGGTGACCTGGAGGGCGATGGACTTCTCCGTCTCTTCCAGACCCTTGCCCTGATACTCATCGAACAGATGCACGCCGGAAATCAGCGCCTTGTCGGCACCGGCTGCTGCCCGGACCAGTTTTTCAGCCGGCACGTCCTTCTCCACCACAAAGGCGAAGTCGCGGGTCAGCGGCTGGAACGGGGAGAGTTTCAGGAACGGCTTGGCCGGGCCCTTGGCTTTCGGTGTCGGCACCTTGGCGAGAAAGATCTCGAAGGCCACTGCCGGGCCTTTCAGGTCCATCGCCTTCAGCACCTTCGGATGCAGCTCCCCGAAAGTCGCCAGCACGTTCGGGCCGAGGCGCAAGGCACCAGAGCGGCCCGGGTGATACCAGGCAGGCGCATCGGTGGAGACCTGCAGGTTGCCAGCCGGTGCATCCAATGCCTCCAGCAGCGCCATCACGTCCGCCTTGGCATCGAAGGCATCGACCGGGCGGGTCGAGCCGGCCCAGTCTTTCGGGCCGGTACGGCCAACGCGCAGGCCCGCCACCACCGTCGACTGGCCCTTCGGCGTGGCATCCGCGTATTGCGGGCCGACTTCAAACAGAGACGCATCGCCAGCGCCCATATTCGCGCCCCGAACCGCAGCCGCGATCAGATTCGGCAGGATCGAGGGACGCATCACGTCCAGCTCGCTGGAGATCGGGTTGACCAGCTTCAGCTCGTCGGCACCACCGCCGAAGAGTTCAGCTTCATCCTGCGACAGGAAGGAGAAGGTCACCGCCTCCATCATGCCGCGGGACGCCAGTACCCGCTTGGCCGTCCCTTCACGCAGCTGAGCCTTGCTCAGGGCCGGCGCCGGCACCACGTGGCCGGTCTCCAGCGAAACCACCGGAATAGCGTCATAGCCGTTTATCCGGATGACTTCCTCAACCAGGCAGGCTTCACCCTCGACATCGCGGCGCCACGGCGGCACCACGGCGCTAATCGCCTCGCCGCTACCGGAAACCTCGAAACCAAGATCCGTCAGGATCTGCTTGGCTTTCTCTTCGGGCACATCGATGCCACCGAGATTCCTGATCCGGGAATGGCGCAGCGTGATGGTCCGTTTCCAGTCCTCTTCCTGACCGTGCACAACCAGCTCGCTTGCCTCGCCTCCGCAGATTTCCTGCACCAGCTTCGAGGCGAGATGCACACCCCATGTCGGGCCTGTCGGATCGAGCCCGCGCTCGAACCGGTAGCGGGCATCGCTCAGCACGTTCAGCTTGCGCCCGGTCATGGCAACCGAGATCGGATCGAAGATCGCAACCTCGAGAAACATGTTCACGGTCTCGTCGCCGCAGCCTGTCCGCTCGCCGCCCATGATCCCGGCCATGTCGTCGATGCCGTTCTCGTCGCCGAGCACCAGCATGCCGTCCTCGAAGGTGTAGGTCTTCTCGTTCAGGGCCTCATAGCTCTCACCCGCCTTGGAAAGACGGATGCGGATAGCACCGCCGCCGACCTTGTCCGCGTCATAGGCGTGCAGCGGGCGGCCGACATCGAGCATCATGTAGTTGGTGATATCGACCAGCGCCGAGATCGGCCGCAGGCCGACGGCAACCAGTCGATCCTGCATCCATTTCGGGCTCGGCCCGTTCTTCACGCCCTTGAAATAGCGGCCGACCACATAGGGCACCAGGGACGGCTCCGGCACGTCCACATCCCAGGAGATCGGGCTTGCGAAGGTGCCCTTGATCTCACTGGTATCGAGCGGCTTCAGGGTGCCGAGACCGGCAGCGGCAAGATCGCGGGCGACGCCACGCACACCAAGGCAGTCCGCCCGGTCAGGCGTGATGGCGATATCGATCACCGGATCGTCCAGCCCGGCATATTCGGCGTAGGACATGCCCAACGGCGCGTCTTCCGGCAGATCGATGATGCCGTCATGCTCGTCGGAGAGACCGAGCTCACGCTCGGAGCAGAGCATACCGTTGCTCTCTTCGCCGCGGATCACGCCCTTCTTCAGATCAACGCCGGTACCCGGAACATGGCTCCCGGACGGGGCGAAGACGCCTTTCATGCCGGTGCGTGCATTCGGTGCGCCGCAGACCACCTGGATGGTCTCGGAGCCGGTATCGACCTTGCAGACGCGCAAACGGTCCGCGTTCGGATGCTGCACTGCCTCGATGACATGGGCGATGGTAAAGGGCGACAGCTTTTCCGCCGGATTGATCAGCTCCTCGACCTCAAGCCCGAGCATCGGCAGAGCGTCGCAGATCTCTTCCAGCGTGGCCTCAGTCTCGAGGTGTTCTTTCAGCCAGGACATCGAGAACTTCATCGGTTGAGCCCTCCGGCCAGATTGGGAACATCGAAGGGCATGAAGCCGTAATGTTTGAGCCAGCGCAGATCGCTGTCATAGAACGGGCGCAGGTCGGGAATGCCGTATTTCAGCATGGCGATCCGCTCGATCCCCATGCCGAAGGCGAAGCCCTGATACTCGTTCGGGTCGATGCCGCAATATTCCAGCACCTTCGGATGCACCATGCCGCAGCCAAGAATTTCCAGCCAGTCGTCACCGGCGCCGATCTTGAACTCGCCGCCCTTGCGGGTGCAGCCGATATCGACCTCGGCCGACGGCTCCGTGAACGGGAAGTAGGACGGCCGGAAGCGCACCGGCAGATCGTCGACGCCGAAGAAAGCCCGGCAGAAATCGATCAGACAGCCCTTCAGGTGGCCCATATGGGTGGCCTTGTCGATCACCAGCCCTTCGACCTGATGGAACATCGGGGAGTGCGTGGCGTCGTGGTCCGAGCGGAAGGTACGGCCCGGGCAGATAATCCGGATCGGCGGTGTCTTCTTCTCCATGGTGCGGATCTGCACCGGAGAGGTATGGGTGCGCAGAACCCGCGGCGTGCCGCTCTCGTCCGGCGGCAGGTAGAAGGTATCGTGCTCCTGCCGGGCCGGATGCTCGGGCGGGATATTGAGCGCGGTGAAGTTGTAGTAGTCGCTCTCGATATGCGGACCCTCGGCGACCGAGAACCCCATCTCGGCGAAGATCGCGATCAGCTCCTCGGTGGTCTGGGTGAGCGGATGCACCCGGCCGGATGTCTCCGGACGGGCCGGCAGGGAGACGTCGATCCGTTCGGCCAGCAGCCGGGCATCGAGCGCCGCATCCTCGAACGCGGTCTTCCGCGCCTCGATGGCTGCCTGGATCTCGTCCTTCAGCCGGTTCAGGGACTGGCCCGCTTCCTTGCGCTGCTCCGGGTCGAGACCGCCAAGCTGCTTCATCAAACCGGTGATGCGGCCCTTCTTGCCAAGAGCGCCGACACGGAGCTCCTCGAGTGCAGTAAGGTCTCCCGCACCATCAACGGCAGCGGCGAGTTCCGCTCTCAGTGTTTCAACGTCCTGCATGATCTTTTTCACCCCAAATCGGTGCCGGTTCCGGTCCAGCGCGGGTTCCTTAAAGCAAAAGGGGCCCGGCTAAGGCCAGACCCCTTTTCAACTCTTTTACCGATAGGCTGCCGGATGATCCGGCATGCCTCGTATTAGTCGGCAGTTCCGAGCGCGGCCTGGGCTTGATCGACCAGGCTTTTAAACGCCGCCGGCTCGTGGATCGCGAGATCCGAGAGCACCTTGCGGTCGAGCTCGATGCCGGCCTTCTTCAGACCATTCATGAACTTCGAATAGGTCAGACCGTAGCTGCGCGCACCGGCATTGATGCGCTGAATCCAGAGCGCGCGGAAATCGCGCTTGCGGACCCGGCGATCGCGATAGGCGTACTGAGCCGCCTTCTCCATCGCCTGTACGGCAACGCGGAAGACGTTCTTCCGGCGGCCGTAATAGCCTTTGGTCTTGTCCGTAACTTTCTTATGACGGGCGTGAGCCGTGACGCCCCGTTTTACACGTGCCATCTCTGGTGCCCTTTCTTAAGCGTACGGAAGGAATTGTTTGACGATTTTCGCATCGGCATCGGACAGGATCATCGTCCCCCGAGCCTTGCGCTTCATCTTCTGGGATTTGTTCGACAACTGGTGGCGCTTGTAGGCGACGTTACCACGCACCTTGCCGCTGCCGGTGAGCCGGAACCGCTTCTTGGCGCCGCTCTTGGTCTTCATCTTGGGCATTTCGATCTCCGTTTTGGCGGTTACTACCTGCCGGCATGGCATGCCCTACAAGCCATGACGCGGCGCTGCCCCAGGATCGCTCATGGGGAGGCGGGTTTATACAGAGCGGGAACGGGAGAATCAAGCGGTCTGTGAGCCCCGCATACCAGCCTGCCCGTCAACGGACAGGCTTTGGCAATCTGGACGTCTCCACGTGCCGCCGCTCCGGATCGTTATAGAACGGATCGAGTGGAGGTCCTCACCTTGATATCTCTCAGTGAAGCTCTACCCGGCGGATAATCTTTCGCGCGCAAGGCTCAGGTAGTACTGGAGCCCGTAGGGTAACGCTTCGTCATTGAAGTCATAAGCAGAATTGTGCAACGAGGCCGTGTCACCATTACCGATATTCATGAAGTTTCCCGGCACGCGGGTCAGCAGCCTCGCGAAATCCTCCGACCCGCCGATCCGTGCCGCATCGCCATCGACACAGGACGGATCGCCGGTCATCATCGACGCCGCTTCCACGGCCGCGGCCGTCAGCTCGGCATCGTTGAGCAATGGCACAAACTCACGGCTGTAGTCGATCATGACATCACATCCGTGCGCCTCGGCGGTCCCTCGTGCAACGCGCCGCATCCCCTGTTCAATACGCTCACTGATCCGGGGATCGAAACTGCGGGCGTCTCCAAGGATTTCGGCCGCTCCTGCAATGGCATTGCGCGTGCCGTTCGTCGTGATTTCCGTGACCGACAAGACAGAAAGCTCCGACGGGTCGATCTGCCTGGAGACCACGGTCTGCAGCGCCAATACGGTCGCGCAGGCGGCAACCAGCGCATCCTGGCTTTCATGCGGCCGGGACGCATGACCGCCACTGCCGGTCAATATGATCCGGAAATTATCCTCGGCCGCCATGAAGGCGCCTGTCCGGGTAGCGAAATGCCCGACCGGCAATCCCGGCATATTGTGGACACCATAGGCCTCCTCGAACGGGAAGCGTTCCAGCAATCCGTCATCCAGCATCGCCTGCATGCCTTTGCCCCACTCTTCGGCAGGCTGGAAAATGAACCTGATGGTACCGCTGAAATCTTCACTCTCGCTTAGAGCCTTGGCCGCACCCAGAAGCATGGCAGTGTGACCGTCATGACCGCACGCATGCATCACCCCGGGGACGGTCGATTTATACGCTGGCGACCCGGTTTCATCGATACGCAGTGCGTCCATATCCGCGCGGAAGGCAATCGACCGGTTCCCATCACCACGCCGCAGTGTGGCAACGACCCCGGTCCCTCCGACGCCCTGTTCGACCTCCTTGAAGCCGAACTCTTCCAGTTTCCCCGCAACGAACGCGGCCGTCTCCGTCTCCTCGAAACCGAATTCTGGATGACGGTGCAAGTGGCGCCGCCATGCTGTCATCTCCGCATGCAAACAGGCGAAATTCTTATCCATGAAGTCTGTCCAGCCTATCCCCAAAGGTATCGCATACTGACCCTGGGACAGCGGCTGCGCAATGCAGGTCGAGGAGGCATTTTTTTCCGAGGCCGACAAGCAGACAAACGGGCATTTTCGACCTGACTTCCTGCAGGGAGTTTCCCCGCACGGAGTTTCAAAATCGTGCGCGCACCAGAAAGGTGAGCGCAAAGGACGTCACCGCACAGAACGCTATCACAGCGACCATCGGGATCGCTGTTCCGTCAAAGAACGGCCCCGTGACGACGATCATCAGGCCTCCTGTCAGCATTTGCAGGGTGCCACCAAATGAGGAGGCAAGCCCGGCAATCGCGCCATGCTCGTCCAGCGCCATGACCATCGTCGTTGGCAAGGCCAGGCCGAAACCCGCATTCGCGCAGAGCAGAAAGGCGATCAGCACGAACAGATGCGTCTCCGTCGTCAGCAGGAGGGCCAGCAGGACAGTTGCGGATCCGGCGAAGAAAGCGGTCCCGATCCGGATCACGAAGGTCAGGCCAAACCGCTCCGCCAAAGGCGCGGCAAGCTGGCACGCTCCGAAAAAGCCGACAGCATTCACGGCGAAGGCAATCGCAAACTCGGTCGGGCCGAGGCCGTACTGATCGCGGTAGACGAAAGCCGCCGAAGCGATGAAGACAAAGAAGCTCGCCATGCCGAAGGCGCCGACGAAGGTCAGTGACAAGAATTGCCGGTCGAGGATGAGTGTCCGCATGCCCCTGAAAAGCGCACGTAGATTAAATGGCACCCGATCGGATTTCGCCAAGGTCTCCGGCAGCATCGTCCCCGTCACCAGCAGACTGAGAAGCGCGCCACCGCAGAGAATGAAGAAGATCGCCCGCCAGCCGAAAACCGGTACGACGAAACTGCCCGCCAGCGGCGCCAGCATCGGCGAGATCGAGATCACCAGCATGATCAGGGCCATGAGCTTCGTCGCCGCAGCGCCCGTATGCAGGTCCCGGATGATCGCGCGCGGCAGCACCATCAGCGAGGCACCGCCCAGCCCCTGAAGAAAACGCCATGCGGTCAGCTCCACCGCCGTCCCAGCCATCGCGGCGCCGACGGAGCCGGCAAGGAATACCAGCAGCCCAACATAAATCGGCAGCTTCCGCCCAGCCTGATCCGCCCAGGGTCCGTAGACCATCTGCGCCAGGCCAAATCCGACGAAATAAGCCGTGATTGTCGCTTGGATCGCCGTCTCGTCAACGGCGAGGTCGGCCACGATCTCCGGCATCGCCGGCAGATACATATCGATCGCAAACGGGCCTACCAAAGACAGTAATCCAAGCACCAGGGCGGACCGCCAAAGGCTCAGCGTCATCTGAATTATCCTGATTCAAGAAAGTTCGGCCGCAGCAATGAGGCCTAGATCACAGGCTTATACATAATCGAATGAGGTGTATCGAACGGTTTGTCCGGAGATAAAAATTCCGGATCTAGCGGCGCTTTGTTCCATTGGCAGCCAGCCGCAACTCCCGCAACTGACCGGTCAACTCCACCATATGATTGGAAACGACAACCTGCCGCTTCTCTCCATCTGCAACCGGGCACACCACACGCTCCCAGTCGCACGGCGCCCGCGAATGGACATAGGGGTTGCGGCATAGGATCAAATGCTCCTCCCTCATGGCACGCAAATACTGCTCCCGAAGAATATCGCCGACGTCGGGACCCAGATCGGCGACCCATTTGCCCGTCAACTCGAACCCTGTGCGGCTCGCGATCTCGCTTCCGTAGAGCCGATAGCGGAAATCCTCACGGGCCCGGTCGAACTCCAGGATCATGATATTGCCAAGCCAGGGCTTCAGAGTCTCGAGAGAGAAGTCGCTCCGCGAGGCCATACCGTCCCGAGGCTTCACCTTCAGGCAATAATCGAGAAACGAAACCGAACGCTCGTGCACCGGCGTGTTTTCATCCGTTTCAGGATACCAAATCGAAAATTCGCTCGGATCGATCAAGCGTAACTCCAGTCTCGCCCCCACGCCGATTAAACCATAAAATTCCACTTAAATGCTAAAAACAGAAAGAATTGCTACTTTCAGGATTCCGCGAGCGTCTACAAGCCCCAACCCCTCTTCGCGCGAACCGTTGACCTCAGCCGCGCCGCGCCCTAGCTTCCGGCGCACTATCGCAAGCTAAGGATCAAGTTCATGACCGCCCATATCCCGACCGAGATCGCCGAGAACGCCCGCGCCTGGCCGTTCGAGGAAGCGCGAAAGATCGTTGCGCGGATCGGGGGATCGAAACCGGAGAAAGGTCATGTCGTGCTGGAGACGGGCTACGGCCCCTCCGGCCTGCCGCATATCGGCACCTTCGGCGAGGTGTTCCGCACCACCATGGTGCGCCGCGCCTTCGAGCAGCTCATGCCTGACGTGCCGACCAAGCTGATCGCCTTCTCGGACGACATGGACGGCTTCCGCAAGGTGCCGACCAACCTGCCGAACCAGGAAATGCTGGCGGAGTATCTGAACAAGCCGCTGACCCAGGTGCCCGACCCTTTCGGCACGCATGAGAGCTTTGGCGCACACAACAACAGCAGGCTGATGGAATTCCTCGACAGCTTCGGCTTCGAGTATGAATTCATGTCCTCGACCGAGTGCTACAAGAGCGGCATGTTCGACAAGGCGCTGCTGGAGACCCTGCAGCGCTATGACGAGATCATGGCGATCATGCTGCCGACCCTCGGCAAGGAGCGGCAGGCAACATACTCGCCTTTCCTGCCGGTCTGCCCGTCAACCGGCAACGTCCTGCAGGTCCCCATCATCGAGCGCAACACCGATGCCGGTACCGTGGTCTACGAGGACCCGAACGGCGGCGGCAAGGTCGAGGTGCCGGTTACGGGCGGGCATTGCAAGCTGCAATGGAAATGCGACTGGGCCATGCGCTGGCACGCGCTCGGCGTCGATTACGAGATGTCCGGCAAGGATCTGATCGACAGCGTCAAGCAGAGCTCGAAGATCTGCCGCACCCTCGGCTCCAGGCCGCCGGAGAGCCTGAGCTATGAGCTGTTTCTCGACGAAGAAGGCGGCAAAATCTCCAAGTCCAAGGGCAATGGCCTCTCGGTCGAGGACTGGCTGCGCTATGGCTCGCCCGAAAGCCTGTCGCTGTTCATGTACCAGCAGCCGAAGCGGGCCAAGCGGCTCTATTTCGATGTCATCCCGAAGAACACAGACGAGTATTTCCAGTTCCTCGACAAGCTGGAAGAAGAGAGTGACGAAGCCAAGAAGGTGGAGAACCCGGTCTGGCACATCACGCAAGGGCGCGGCCGCGGCAACGAAGAGAAAATGCCGCTCAGCTTCGGCCTGCTGCTGAACCTCGCCTCGGTCTGTCATGCCGAGGACAAGTCCGTGCTCTGGGGCTATATCGCCCGCTACGCGCCGGGCGCGACAGCGGAAACCCACCCGGTGCTGGACCAGATGGCCGGCTACGCCGTGAACTACTATCAGGACTTCGCCCGGCCGCAGAAGCAGTACCGCGCCCCGACGGAGCAGGAACGGGCCGCCTTCCAGGATCTGGTCGGCGAGCTGAAAGCCCTCGCCGCGGACGCCGATGCGGAAACCATCCAGACCCAGGTCTACGAAGTCGGCAAACGCCACGATTTCGAGAACCTGCGCGACTGGTTCAAGGCGCTCTACCAGGTCCTGCTCGGCCAGGACCAGGGCCCGCGCTTCGGCAGCTTCATCGCGCTCTACGGACGGGATGAAACGGTCGAGCTGATCGAGAAGGCACTGGCGGGCAAGGATCTGGCGGCATAATTCTTGATGTCGCCAGAGAACTCCAGCAACGACAATGCAAACTCAACGCTGGACTTGCTTTGCAATCTGATTAGCAAGTCCATGCTCCATCTGTTCCGTTGCTGAATTGACACATCGGCCATCATAAAGCGTAAAATATGCGTCTCTGCGGATATTTCGTTTATTTCGAATATTGCGTTTAATGAGTTTTACGCATACATTCATCAGACTAAAACGTGCACAGCAGATGCACGGAGCCCCCTATATAAAATCACGGAGATAAACAATGGCTGTCGAAGCGTTGTCAGAGCGACTGCCAACCGAAGCAGAAGCCGAAATAGCGTCTGAAGCCGTCCGGGCTATGGCTAAATCCATGACGGAAGCCGATGGCGCACTGAAAATTAAGATCAGCGAGAACAGCGAAGAAGTAAGGGTTACCCTACCGCAAGCTCTTGGTGAGCTTGTTATTGACCTATTAAGTCATGTTGCATCCGGCGAAATGGTAACGTTCGTCCCTTATGGAGCAGAGCTCACTACGCAACAAGCTGCCGATTTGCTGAATGTGTCCAGACCACACCTCATTAAGCTTTTGGATGCGGAGGAGATTGAGCACTATAAAGTCGGATCACATCGTCGAGTTCGAAGTCAGGGTATTATGGCATACAAGATCAAGAGAGATGCCACCCGGTCTTCAGCACTCAGTCGCCTGCAGAGATTGGGGCAGGAGTTCGACGCCGGGTGAGGTCAATAGCAGATAGATTTGTCGTCGTCCTCGACGCCAATGTTCTTTACCCTTTTCGTGTGCGAGACATCCTGCTTCGGTTTTCTGAGGCAGGATTGTTTCGTGCACGATGGTCTCCTGAAATCCTGAATGAATGGACGAGGAATCTCTTAGAACAAAAGCCACACCTTGAAAAAAGCATCCATTCTCAGCTAGAGGCCATGAAATCGGCATTCCCAGAAGCCCTAGTGGAAGGCCACATGGAATTGGTCAATTCTCTTAATCTACCTGATCCGGATGATCGCCACGTTCTGGCTGCAGCGATACAATGCGATGCTCAACATATAATCACAGAAAATTTGAAAGATTTTCCCGGAAAGATGCTCAATGGCTTTGGCATAGAAGCTGTCTCTGCCGACCAGTTTCTCCACTCCACAATGGAACTCTACCCAGAAGCAAGTATTTCCGCCCTTCGACAGATGAGAGCGGATTACAAACAGCCCGCAATGAATCCTGCTGAATTCCTAATGAGCCTTCGCACGGCCGGATTGGTCAAAACTTCAGAACTCACTAAACGCAGCATTGACGTAATCTAATAAAAGCAAACAAAAATTCAAAACCCTAAGCACATTAGGGAATGTCTAATCCGCTGCCTGCACTAAAGATACAGCTCTATTGCTTAAACCTGTCCGCCCGCCCTTTGGACGCAACCATTTTCCTGCATCAAGCAGACTTCCCCCATCAACTCCTCCTTGATCGCCCAAGCGAGGAACTTCGAGTAGATCCGGCCTACACGAAGCTGCCGCCAACGTACCAGAGGCCTGGCTGCGGCGGCGGGGTCCACATGTTGTTCAGCTCCTGGGTCTCCGGGTCGATTTCCCAGACCTTGCCGACCCGGTCCACCACTGCATCGCCAAAGAGCACGCAGGTCATACGGTCCTAGCCCTTTAGTCGGTGGCTAGCACGATCAGGTCCGTCTCGCGCAGCGTGCCCTCCGTCATGCGCAGGGCACCAAACTCCAATAGCTCAACGCTTTCATGCACTATAAAAAAACGGCCCCACCAAGCAGGGCCGTTTTCATATGAAGCGGCTGCGCTCCGATCAGAAGCGGTAACCGACACCGATACCGAACACCCAAGGGTCGAGGTCCGCGTCAACATTGATCGGGCCACTGCCGACATTCGTTGTGATCGTGGTGTTGAGAAATATCTTTTTGACGTCGACGTTGAGCGACCACGGGCCAGAGATCGCGTAGTCGAAGCCGGCCTGAAGCGCATAGCCGAAGCCATCGTCGTAGGAGATCGACTGCGCAGCGCCGGGCTTCTCATCATAGAAGAAGGTGTAGTTGATACCTGCCCCCAGATACGGGCTGAAGCGCTCCTTGGGCATGAAGTGATATTGCAGCGTCAGTGTCGGCGGCAGCAGCATGACAGACCCGAGATCGACGTTCGGATTCTGCCAGTCCAAGTCATGCTCTGTCGTTGCCGCGATCAGCTCCAGGGCGATGTTGTCGGTGATGAAGTAGGAGAAATCGACTTCTGGAACATAGTCGTCATTCAGCTCACCGCCGCCGGTCGTAAGCTGATTGGAAGAGGTCGATTCATCTGGAACCATGGCGATGCCACGGGCGCGGATAACAAAATCACCAGCCTGCTTTGCTTTGAATTCGTCAGACCCGGCCAGCGCCGCACCGCTGACGGTCATGAGTGAACCCAGTACGGCAAATGTGGCTGCCGTCGCCATCACTTTCCCGAAGAATGTCATCAGTCCGTCCTCTTGTATCAAAATTGCTGGCGGCAAAGTGCACCTCACCTTCGCAGGCGGCTTTGACACAGATCAACGGCCGGAATGAAAACGGCGTTATTTTTGAGTGCGTTAACTGATCCAAATCAGTTAACTGGCAGAGTGAAAAGAGCGAGAGGCGGGCTGCTCAGCCGCCACTCACTCCACCAGCTCCCTCTTGATCGCCTGGGCAAGGAACTTCGAGTAAATCCGCGCCTGCGCGAAGCTGCCGCCGGTGTACCAGAGGCCGGGCTGCGGGGTCGGGGTCCACATGTTGTTGAGTTCCTCGATCTCCGGATCGATATCCCAGACCTTGCCAACCCGATCCGCCACCGCGTCGCCGAACAGTACGCGGGTCATGTGGTCCTGCCCCTTGTAGCCGGTAGCCAGCACAATCAGATCCGCCTCGCGCGGTGTGCCGTCCTTCATGCGCAGTCCGCCTGCCTCGAAATGCTCGATATCCGCATTCTGGATCAGGCCGATCCGGCCTGCCGCCATCAGGTCCGAGGCGCCGACATTGAAATAGTAACCGCCGCCACGGGTGCGGTATTTCAGCGGCCAGCCGGTGCCCCCCTCGCCGAAATCGAGCTGGAAGCCAACCTTCTCCAGACCGTCGAGTAGCGGCTTGTCGATCTCCTTCACCTTGTCGGTGATGATCTTGTGGGCAACGCGGACCAGATCGAAGGGCGTTGCCAGGTTGATCAGATCCCGGTCCTCCCAGCTCGGCCCCTCACCCCAGTAGATGCCGTCATAGAGCTGTGCGCTCGGCTCGATATTCACAATCAGGGTCGGGCTGCGCTGGACGATGGTGACATCGGCATCGTTGCCTTCGAGATCCTGCGCAATGTCGTGCGCGCTGGTACCGGTGCCGAAGATGGTGACACGCTTTCCTTTCCAGTCGGAGCCGGCGGTGAACTGGCTCGAATGCAGCACCGGCCCGTCGAACCGCTCAAGGGTCGGGATGGTGGGGATATTCGGGGTGCCGCTGACGCTGGTCGCCATGACGATATGGCGCGGCCGCATTTCCCGCACCGTTCCGTCCGCCAGTGTCACCTGGGCGGTCCAGCAACCGGCTTGTTCATCATATTCCGCGCCCTCGAAGGATGTCTCCGTCCAGAAATTGATGTCCATCGCGTCGACATAGGCTTCCAGCCAGTTGGCGATGCGGTCCTTCGGGATGTAAGTGGGCCAGCCTTCCGGGAAGGGCATGTAAGGCAGGTGATTGCTGTGGATGTAGTTGTGCAGCCGGAGTCCGTGATAGCGCAGCCGCCAATTGTCTCCGACCCGCTTCATCCGGTCGACCACAAGCGTATCGACATCAAGCCGGTTCAGCCGTGCCGCCGTCGTCAGTCCGGCATGGCCGCCGCCAACAATCAGCACTTCGGGATCACGGTCCGCGTATGCCCGCTCCTTCTCGCGCCTGTCGAGCCAGTTCGGGCCATGGAAGTTCGGATTGAAAGCAGGCTCGTCATTCTGCTCGAAGATCCGGGCTTCCTCGAAGCCCTTTATATCCTCGAGCGCTGTCATGAAGACCCAGGCGCGCGGCGTATCGGACGGGTACTTGATCCGCACCAGGCCAAGGCCGATGCCCTTGTCCGTTTCGAAGGACAGGAAACCCTCGATCACGGACGCTCCCGCCCGCTCGACGATGCGGGGAGCGACATGATCCTCTGCAATGGAAAAGCTGCCCAGACCCTCGTCTGCCGCTTCCGCCAGAAACCGCTCGGCGATAGCCGTGTTACCCGGGACTGTCCGCTGCTGCCCGGACAGGATCAGCACGTCACGCCAGTAGCCGCCCGGATCGAAACAATCGGCCAGTGCACCGGCGTCCGGCGCCGCCAGGGCCGTGTTCAGACCAGCGATCCAGCCCTCCAGTACCCCCGTGACGTCGGGTTCCGTCATCCGGTTCATCAAGCATCCTCCCTTTGGTCTTTTCCAGAAGACTAGAAGCCGCTCGGAAGGGTGTAAACGCGACTGGAAGGCGATTTCACGCCTCAGAATAGAACAACCGGAGCCAGGAGCAGGCGCTTAGCTGCCGCAACCTCGACGAGACAGAAGATTCGACGCGGCGAGCGCACCGATAACCACGAGCACCGCCCCGACGGCAACCCCGGAGGAAATCGGCGTCACGTCGAACAGGGCGAGCAGAAAAAGCGATGCCAACGGGGTCATATAGGCGATGCCGGAGATCAGGGCGGTTTCATTACGCCCCGTCCTGCTCGCCTGGTCCCAAAGAGCATTGGAAAGTGTCAGAGGAGCGATACCGATCCCCACAATCGCCAGCCACTGGGTCTGACTGAGCTCGATCGGTGCCTCGAACAGGGCATGCGCGCTGAGCGCCATGACGGCAAGCAGGCCCATGGACGGACCGATCACGTCCTGGGCTTCACGCCCCTGCGTCCGGATGGCCGCATAGATTGCGAAAGTCAGGCCGCTCAGGAAGGCGAGGAGAATACCTCCCGGATCGAGGCCGCGCTCAAAGGTCGGCCCGATCGCCAGCGCCGCCCCGGCAAATCCAATGATAATTCCCGCCGAACGCGTCAGACTCAGCCGTTCCCTGCGCAGGCGGGCGATGATCAGTACCAGCATGACCGGCCAGAGATAGGAAATCACATTCGCTTCGGCGGGGCCGATCCTCGGCATGGCAAAGAGATAGAGCGCATTGTTCGCAAGCAGGGCCAGCGCGACGAACGCGACCGTGCGCGGCGGCGTTTTCAGATATGGCTTTGCCCGCCCGCGCAGTGCCGCAAGCGAGAAGGAAACGGCAAACCCGATCACAGCGGCCAGTCCGAAAACGAGAAACGGTGGAGCCGGGCTCGCCAGAGTGGCCAAGGTCGGCCAGGTTGCCCAGAGCAGCACCGCCCCGAACGCGAAGGACGCGGCCCGTGCCCGGGGGCCCAAAGGCGGAACCATGTCGAGCGAAAGGCGCGAGCGGAGAACAAGTATGGCTGTCTGGTCTGTCATCCTCCTAAACTAGCCCAACTCCCTGCGCTGAAGGCAAGCACTCCCATAGCCAGTCCATGAGGCGACGACTGAAATTTCCCCTGACGCGCTATTCCGACGCGGTTCAGGCGTCACCACCGGTCAGGGCTCCAATCGCCCCATCACCTCTTCGGCAATTGCCAGCGAGGAGGTCAGGCCCGGCGATTCAATTCCGTAGAGATTGACCAGCCCCTCAACGCCATGATCCGCCGGCCCCTGGATCATGTAATCGACGGCAGGTTCCCCTTCCGCCTGGATTTTCGGGCGGATACCGGAATAGGCCGGGGTCAGGCTGTCGTCGGGCAGGCCCGGCCAGTATTTCCGGACCGCAGCGTAGAAGCTGTCGGAGCGGCGCGGGTCGACGTCGTAATTGATCTCGTCGATCCACTCGACGTCCGGGCCGAACCGGGCCTGGCCGCCGAGATCCAGCGTCAGATGGACGCCGAGACCGGCCGCTTCCGGGGCCGGGTAGATCAGGCTGCTGAACGGCGCCGAGCAGCCGGTGAGCTGATAATAGTTCCCCTTGCAGAAATGCTGCGGCGGGATGGCGTCCGACGGAAAACCCTCGATGGTGCGCATGATACTCTGGCTGTGCAGGCCGGCGGCGACCACGACGGTCTTCGCGATGATCGTCATACCGTGCAGACCGCCAACGCGCAGCTCGATACCGGCCTCCGTTACCTTCCCGCCCTCAACGGGCGAGAGGAAGGCGATCATGCCGCCATGCTCTTCCAGGTCGCCCTGCAGGGCCAGCATGTATGAATGGCTGTCGATCACACCGGTCGAGGGGGACCAGAGCGCGGTGACGCAGCGCAGGTCCGGCTCGCGCGCAGTGACTTCGTTGTGGGACAGGAATTCGAGGTCGTGGACGCCGTTCTGCTCCGCCCGCTCCTTGATCTGCTGCAGGGCCGGGATCTGGTCCTCGGAGGTAGCGACGATCAACTTGCCGAGTTTCTTGTAGGGCACGCCGTGGCTCTCGACATACTCATAGAGCATTTCCTTCCCGCGCACGCAGACATCGGCCTTCAGGCTGCCCGGCGGGTAATAGATGCCGGCATGGATGACTTCGGAATGGCGCGAGCTGGTCTCGGAGCCGATCAGGTCATGCTGCTCCAGCACGATCACCTCGCGCCCGGCCATGGCCAGCGCCCGCGCCGCCGCAAGGCCGACAACGCCCGCCCCGATCACCACTGCGTCGACTAAGTCCGACACGCTTTTCCTCCATTTTCTCGGTCGTCATCCCGGACTTGATCCGGGACCTTTTGGCGAAAGGTACCGTCCCTCGATACGTCAATGACGGGCAGGGCCTCATGATCAAAAAGGTCCCGGATCAAGTCCGGGATGACGGCCTTATTGATTGATTATGGGGTTAGAACGGCACCTCGTCCGCGTCAACTGACGGTGTTGGAACAGGTGCCGTCCCGAAAAAGGAACGGGTCTCCGCCACCGCCTCGGCGAGCCCGCAGCGCCGAACCTCGACACCCTCAGGAAAGGCGCCGAGCAGCCGGGTCGGCATCATCGGGTCGAGCAGCACGAAAACGCCCCTGTCGTCCGCCCGGCGCACAAGGCGCCCGAAGGCCTGCTTCAGCTTCAGCCGGGTCAGCATGTCCGTGTAGCTGCCGCCGCCGAAGGCCGAACGGCGGGCGCGATAGAGGATATCCGGGCGCGGCCAGGGCACCCGGTCGAAGACGATCAGGCGCAGCGCGTTGCCGGGCACATCGACCCCGTCCCGCACCGCGTCCGTGCCGAGCAGGCAGGCGTTTTCCTCCGCCCGAAAGATGTCGATCAGGGTGGAAAGGTCGAGTCCGTCCACATGCTGGGCATAGAGCGGCAGATCAGCCTCGTCGATGGCGCCGCCGATCCGGCGATGCACCTCGCGCAAACGCTGGATCGCGGTGAACAGACCGAGCGCGCCACCGCCGGAGGCAAGGAACAGCTCGCGATAAGCGGACGCGACCTGGGCCATGTCGTCCTTGCGCACATCGTTGACGATGAAAACGCGCGTCCGGGACGGGTAATCGAAGGGTGAGGCAACCGCGGCATGCACCGCCGGCGCATCCAGCCAGACAGCTCCGGTCCGTTCCTCCGCCGCCTGCCAATCGCGGAAATCGTTACCGGTGCCGTCCCGCAGGGTGGCCGAGGTCATGACCACACCCTGGGCCGGCTTCACCACGGCTTCCGCAAAGGGCCGGCCCGGATCGATCCAGTGCCGGTGCAGGCCGAGATCCATGTCCCGCCCGTCACTCCGGTCGATCTCCAGCCAGTCGACATATTCCGCCGGGGTTTCGTGCGCCAGCGCCTTCAGCATGTCGCGCCAGGCGCCAAGCGTCATCTCGCCGCGCCGTTGCAGGGAACGGGCGACGGCCTCAATGCGCAAGCGCATAGCGCTTTCCAGATCCTCCGCATCCTCGTCCAGCCGGTGTTCCAGCCGCTTCTTCAACTCCTTCAGAGGGGTCAGGATACGGGCCAGCGCTGCGTCGAGTGCTTCCGCCGCTTCCAGCAATCCCTCCACCGGCGGATGGGTATCCGTCTGCATGGAATAAGGGCTGTCCGGCTGCTCGGTGCGGGCATAAACCTGAGAGCGCACCAGTGCCAGGAAACGCTCCGTCTCGCCCTTTGTCTCACCCTCGGCGATGCGGGTCAGCCAGCCCTCGCCGGGCAACACGCGGGCCGCATGCATGACGGCTTCCAGCGCTTCCAGCGCCGTCTCGTCATCGGCGATCAGATCCTCAACGCGCTTCTTCAGGCCGCGCGCCCGGCCGGACCGGCGGCCTTCGGCGCCGATCAGCCAGCGCCGCAGCTCCACCGTCTCAACGGCTGTCAGATGCGCGGAAAACGCGCTGTCCGCCGCATCGAACACATGATGCCCCTCATCGAACACGTAGCGGGTCGGCAGCGCCCCGTCGTCAATCCCGCCAAGCGCCGCCTGGATCATCACCAGCGCATGATTGGCGACGACGATCTCGGCCCGGCGCGCCCGGCGCACGGATTTCTCGATGTAGCATTTGGAATAATGCGGGCAGGCGGAATAGATGCATTCGCCGCGCCTGTCGGCCAGACCGACAGTGCGGCCGCGCCCGAGCAGGTCGGCCAGCCAGGCCGGGAAATCACCGCCCTGCACATCCCCGTCCCGCGTCACCTCCGCCCAGCGCGCCATCAGGCCGAGAGCGGTGCCGAACTGCGGCATGGTCGGCAGGGTGTTCACCGCCTCTTCCAGATTGAGCAGGCAGAGATAATTCTCCCGCCCCTTGCGCACCACCGCCTTCAGCGCCTTGCGCACCGGGTCGGGATAGAGCCGGTCCAGCTCGCCGTCGATCTGGTGCTGCAGATTGCGGGTGTAGGTGGAGACCCAGACCGCGCCTTCGTTCTTCTCCGCCCAGACGCTGGCGGGCGCGATATAGCCGAGGGTCTTGCCGACGCCGGTGCCCGCTTCCGCCAGCACCACATTCGGGCGCCGCTCCTCCTCGCGCGGCATGAAGGCGGCGGAGACCGCGGAGGCGTAATCCGCCTGGCTCGGCCGCGCTTCCGCTCCGTCGCCAAGCAATGCCGCCAGCCGCTCCCGCGCTTCCGCATCGAGGACGGGTTTGTTCCCGGCAGGTGGCTCCGGCGCATGCTCGGACCATTCCTCCAGCCGGCGCCAGACCTGCAGCCCGCTCGGACGCACCGGTCCCGGTGGCGGTAATTCCCCGGCACCCAGCGCATGCAGCACCGCATCGCCCCAGCCCCAGCCGCAATTGCGCATGGTCTCGGCAATCGGCCGGGCGCTCGGGTCCCGGTCCCTGTCGGCAAGCTCCGCCAGCAGGGACGTGGCCGCGGCGGACAGAACCAGCGCTTCGTCCTCATGGTCCTGTGGCGGCGCCAGCATCAGCGCTTCGGCGAGGCCGCGCGGCGTCGGCAGACAGAACTGGGCGGGGCGGACAAAGGCGAAGAGTTCAAGCACGTCGACCGCGGCGATTCCGTCGAGCCGGAGCCGCCGGGCGATGGCGCGGGCATGGGCGACGATGCAGGGGCCTGAGCGCAGCCGGCCGGCCGCTTCCTCGTGGCTGATCTGTTCCAGATCACCGTCCGTCCCGAGCCAGACCGCGAAACGCGGGGCGAGGACAAGGCTCGGCAATGAGGGTATACGGATCTCGCGCTCGGAGGAGGTCATCCCCTCCCTTTATCAAGGCCGCGCCGGGTTTGCCAGAAGTGCTTGGAGCCTGCATTCTGTGCCCGCCCGAAGTGAGGAAAAAAGATCATGTTCGCGAGCCCTGCGATCCCGGATGAAAAAGCGACGGCGCTGATCCAGTGGCTGATCTATCAGGCATGGGAAAAAGCGCCGAACGAGGAGCTGGTCGCGGCGACGGCGGAACGGATCGTTGAGGCCGGGGTGCCGCTCGACCGCTGCCGGGTGGCGATGTATACGCTGCATCCGGAAATCGGCTCGCTGATGTTCGATTGGGACCGGGCGGAGAACACTGCCGTCACCGGCCACCGGCACGAGATTGCCTATAGCCGGGACGAATCCGAGGAATGGAAAGCCAGCCCGCTGCGGCACATGATGGCGACCGGCACGCTGCGCCTCCGGCGGCGGCTCATCGGGCCGGATGCCGAACTGGATTTCACGGCCTTCGAAGAATTCCGCGACGAGGGTTTCACCGACTACTACGCCTGCATGTTTGGCGGCGCGGAAGCGTTGCGTCTGATCCGCGAGGGGGAACGCAGTTGCGGCGCGCTCCTGCGCTGGCTGACGCGCCATCCGGACGGTTTCTCCGAGCATGACATCGCCTTCATCGACAGCATCGTGCCGGCCCTGACCTCGGCTATTCAGGCGCATCTCGACCAGGAGATATCTGCGAACCTGCTGGATGCCTATGTCGGCCCGCTGGTCGGCGGCCGCATCCTGAAGGGCGAGATCCGGCGCGGCATGGCGGAAAGCCTGGATGCCGTGCTGATGATCGCCGACCTGTCCGATTTCACCAGCGTCAGCGACATCGTCTCGAAAGAGGAGATGGTCTCGGCGCTCAACCGCTATTTCGATGCCATGCTGGCGCCGGTCCATGCCGCCGGCGGGCAGGTGCTGAAGTTCCTTGGCGACGGGTTCCTCGCCATCTTCCCGTGCGAGCCGGAGATGCGACAGGAAACCGCCCGCAAGGCATTACAGGCCGCGAGCGAGGCACTGACCGCCGTCGATGCTCTGGCGGAGACCGAGGCGGATCTGGAGCGCCCGGCCATGGGCCTCAACGTGGCCCTGCATCTGGGGGAGGTGATGTTCGGCAATGTCGGCTCCCGCGACCGGCTCGACTTCACGGTGATCGGCCCCGCCGTGAACGAGGCCAGCCGGATGGAGTCTCTCTGCCGCTCTCTCGGTACCGACATCATCCTGTCGGAAACAATCGCTACCCTGCTGCCGGAGCAAACCCGGCTGCTGACCCGGACCGAGTTGCGTGGTGTGAAGGGCGAGCGCGCGCTCTACGCTCCCCTCCCGGCAGCTTCGGGAGCCATGCGATGAACGAGCCGAAATTCGATGCCATCGACCGCGCCATCCTGACCTTCATCCAGAGCAACGGCCGCGCCGCCTATGCCGATATCGGTGCCCATGCAGGCCTCTCCGTCTCCGCCGTCAACGAGCGGCTGAAGAAGCTGCAAAATGCAGGCGCCATCCGGGGCTACGGCGCCATCCTGGAGCCTGCGGCCATTGGCCTAGAAGTCCTTGCATACGTCTCCGTGCTGATCGACTGGAGCGTCCATAACGAAGCCTTCCTTGAAGCCGTCATGGACATGCCCGAAGTGCTCGAATGCCACCACGTCACCGGCGACTGGTCCTACCTGCTGAAAATCCGCACCCGCTCCAACGACGCGCTGGAAGATGTCATCTCCAACCGCATCAAACTGCTGCCGGGCGTAACAAGAAGCCAGACGGTGATCGCACTAAAATCACCGAAGGAAAGCGCCGTGCTGCCAGTGTGAGGATTCTGGAACCCCCGCCGAAATCCGCCCGACTTGAATCAGTCAGGTTCAGGAAGCGGGATGTAGTGAATGTCGAGCTTGGTCGAATTCAGGCCATCGCCGTACTCGCCCCATTCGCATTCGGTGTAGCCTATCAGTCCGCTCGGCTTGCCGTCCTCCCGATCTGACAGCGGCAGAAGAATCCGCGCTCCAAGAGGAATCCGTTCGGCCACAGCATAGACCAAACCGGACATGTAGACGATGTCACCGTTCTGGACGAGTGGGCGCCATCGCTCGTGAACGATGGGCGCTGATCCGAGAGGCAACATCTCATCAAGATTGACGTCCCGCATCGAGAATTTTTCGGTGAACCGGGAAAAGATTTCTTCAACCTCATTTCCAGCGACCCGATAGCTGTATTCCTCGGTTTCGCGGTCGTAATCGACCAAAAACAATCGGGACAGAGCCCAAGGAATGTCGATCGGGTCGATATCGGTACGCCCCGGCATACGGCGCCCGTTACACCTCGATAACCAATAGTCGGCGATCCGGCGCAGGTTGGGTTCGGCTATCAGAGAGAGATCGAAGAACTCCGCCCTCGAATAAGTGGCTATATCATTGGGCGTGGCGCCACGGTAGGTGGCATTCCCCTTCGCCGCTACGCTTCGGTCCATTTATTCAAAGCCTCATTTTTTCAGCCGCTTACTCTCTGAGCATGCAGTGACCCGCCCGGATCGACGAAAGCCTAATAACATCGAAGATGTGAATATCCAATTAATCGCGCTTTTCTGACTGCAGACACCATGCTCCGGTTTTGCAATTCGGGACTCTGAAGCCAGGGCTATACGGCACGGCTCTGCTCCAAATCACTCTCAACGCAGCCCCCTACTAGCGGCCATTCACTCCACCATTCATTCCCGGCACACCATTTATCGACGCGCAATCAGTCTCCAGAATACACTCAAAAGAAGATCGGCTTGGGACCCGGGGAGGGCCTTCAGAATGACACCGACGCTGGACAGTATCCTCGCCCTGCTCGCCATGGCGCTGCCGCTGATGGGCAGCCCCGGTCCGGCCATCGTCGCGGTGACGGCGAACGGGGCGGCGTTCGGGGTGCGGGCTAGCCTGCCATTTCTGTTCGGTATCTATGCCGGGGTCTTCACAGTGCTGTGCCTGACCGCGTCCGGCGTTACCGGACTGCTGCTGGCCATGCCCGGCGTCGGGCCGGTGCTGGTGGGCGGGGCGGTGCTTTACATGCTCTATCTTGCCTACAAGATTGCCACGGCGCCGCCGCCCGGCATGACCGGCGAGGCGGAGGCCGCCGCGCCGGGGTTCATTCCGGGCTACGGCCTGTCGCTGACAAACGTGAAGGCCTACACGGTGTTCACGGCGCTCTATGCCGGGAACGTGCTGATCGAGGCGAACCCTATCACGGACACATTCTTCAAGCTTGGCGTGCTGACCTGCGTCATGCTGTTCGTGAACGGCACTTGGCTGGTGTTCGGCGGTGTGTTCGCCAGCTTTATCCGGTCGCCGAAAATCGGCCGGGCCTTCAATATCGTCATGGCGGTGCTGTTGCTGGTCTCCGTCGCGCTTGCAGTGAAGCCCTGAGTGCGGGCTAACTGAAAACCAGTTCTTCTTTCCGCGCGTCTGGATCTTGCGTGTCCCTTTTCCTGTTCATCAGCACGGCCCTGATCTGGGCCACCGGTGCGTTTGTCACGACCCTGCAGGCCGGGATCGTTCCGATCCCGGTTTCGGTTGCCTACAGGATGCTGCTGATGACCGCCGCCATGCTCGCGGTGGTGCTCGTGACAAGGACTTCGCTCCGGGTCCAACGGGCGGACGTGCCCTGGCTGGTGATCCACGCGACAACGTTCTTCGCGCTCAATTTCATCTGCTTCTATAACGCCACGACCTACATCCCGAGCGGCGTGGCGACGCTGGCCCTGTCCACCTCGCCGATCTTTGCCACCATCATCGGCTTTCTGGTCCTGAAGGAGACCGTGCGTCCCCGGGCGATCCTCGGGATGATTGTCGGTATCGGAGGGCTCGGCCTGATCGTCGCACCGGACCTGACCAGCCTCTCTGGCGGCTCGGCGCTGCTTCTCGGCATGCTATGGGCACTCGGGGCATCGTTCGGCACCGCGATCGGCACCGTGATCGGCGCCCGCAACCACCGCGTGGGCGTGTCGGCCTACACGACGAATTTCTGGGGCGCCTTCGGCGGTGCGTTGATCGGTTTCGGGCTGGCGCTCGCCGGCGGATTGCCGATCATCTTCGACGTCTCGGTGCGCTATATCGGCTCCCTGCTCTATCTCGGGATCGCGGCCTCCAGCTTCGCCTTTCTGATGTTCTTCAATCTGGTCAGCCGGATCGGCCCCGGCCGGGCGGCCTATATCTTCACCGTGGTGCCGGTGATCGCACTACTGATCTCGACCGTCCTTGAGGGCGTGGAGCTAACCGCGGTAATCGTCGGCGGCACGGCCATGATCCTGACCGGGAATGTGCTCGTCCTGAAGCGCTAATCCAGCCTGAAGCGCTAACCGGCGCGGCGCCGCTCCTCTTCCAGGGCATTCTCATCCCAGGCCTGAATGAAGCGCATCTGGCTCGAATTGATCTCCAGCGCCGTCAGCACGCCGGTATTCACCGCCCCGGTATCGATGCCGATGCGATGATCGTGCACCTCCGGCTCCCCATGGTTCCATTCGACGGTATGGCCATGCACGACGGTCAGCTCGAAGGGCCAGACCTCGGGATGAAGAAACGGATCGCGGATCCAACAGAGCGTCTTCAGGGTCTGCGCGTTGAGCGGCTGACGAGGATCAATCCCCGCATGGACGAAAAGGTAGTCGTCCACCCTGTATGTGACCGACATGGACTTGATGAAATCCAGCACCGGTTCCGGCAGCCGTCGCCGGGTCTGCATGATCATGTCGCGGGCACCGACTAGGCGGCTGATGCCGAGACTGCGCCAGGTCGCCTCCCCCCCATTGGAACCCCAGAAATGGAGATCGTCATCCTGCAAGGTGCCGTCCACTGCCTGCCGCAGCCAGTAATCGTGATTGCCGACAAGGCAGATATCCTCGACCGGCTTTTTGGTGAACGCGCTCAGACCGCCCAGCGCAAGGCCAAGCACTTCCAGGCTGTCCGGCCCCCGGTCGATCAGATCGCCCAGCAGGATCGCCGTCACCCGCTCCGGTTTCAGCCGGGCGACATCCTCCGCAATCGCTTCATAGAGCGCGGTCAGCAGATCCGCCCGGCCATGCACGTCGCCGATAGCCACCACCATATGCCCGTTGCTGACCTGCCGCGGTACTTCGCGCCATTCATAGCGGCGTATTTCAAGTTGCGAGTCCAGTTGGCTCTCCGGCATCGATTTCGACAAAGGGCATCTTAGGGCGACAGATCACCATCCTGTCCAGACCGCAAATCGACGCGTCCGGGTGCCGCACCGAAGAGAGGGACGGCGCCGCCCCATAATGACTATGATGCGCCGGGCCCACGGACAGAGCTTTGATCGCATGGAAAATTACGGGACACCGGTTGTGCGAAAAGTGCCGCTTCTGGCAGGCCTCGTTCTGTTCTGCATCATGCTGCTGGCAGACCCGCCGGCGGCTTTCAGTCCCGCCGGGTGGCACGCCATGGCGGTCGCTGCCCTGATGGCAGTCTGGTGGATCGGCGAGGCATTGCCGCTGCCCGCGACAGCCCTTCTGCCCGTTTTGCTCTTCCCCTTGCTCGGGGTCACGGGCGCGAAAGAGGCGGCCGCGCCGTACGCGCATCCGCTGCTGTTCCTGTTTCTCGGGGGCTTTCTGCTCGGCGCGGCAATCTCCGGCTCGGGGCTGCACAAGCGGCTCTCCTTCACCATCCTGCGGCTGACCGGCACCGGAAGCAGCCGGCTGATCGCCGGATTTCTGCTGGCTGGAGCCCTGCCCTCGATGTGGATCAGCAATACAGCCAGCGCGATCATGCTGCTGCCCGTCGCCCAGGCCGTTCTCACCGGGGCGCCACCACGATGCCAGAAGGCGCTGCTCCTGGCCGTGACCTACGGCTGCTCCATCGGCGGTGTCGCCACGCTCATCGGCACCCCGCCGAACGCGATGCTTGCCGCCTATCTCGATCAGGCACATGGCCAGGCGCTCGGATTCGGGGAATGGATGCTGGTCGGCCTGCCAGTCAGTTTCCTGCTGCTTGCGCTGGCCTGGCTGGTCCTGAGTCGACTTGCCTTCGGCACGGTCGAGCAGCTTGATGCGGAGGCTATGCCTGCACCGCCGGGACCAATGACAGTCCGGGAGAAGCGCATGCTCGTCATCCTGACCCTGACAGCCCTGGCATGGGTTTTCCGACCCGCCCTCGCTGTCTATTTTCCAGCGCTCAGCGATACCGCGATCGCGCTCTCCGCCGGTCTTGTCCTGTTTGCAATTCCCTCGGGAGAAGAACGCCGTCCGCTGCTGACCTGGGAGGAAGCACGCGGCATCCGGTGGGGCGTTCTGCTGCTGTTCGGCGGCGGTCTCTCGCTCGCCTCGGCCCTGACCGAAACCGGCCTGGCCGCGACACTTGCCGCTTCTCTGTCGGATATGACCGGGGACCTGCCCGCTGCCGCGGCAACCGGGCTTTCAGTCCTTACGGTTCTGCTGACAACGGAACTTGCAAGCAATACCGCATCAGCGGCTGCTTTCCTGCCGATCATGGCCGGGCTGGCCCAAGCGCTCGGGCTGCCACTGTTCGCCCTGCTGGCTCCGGTGACCATGGCCGCGAGCTGCGCCTTCATGATGCCGGTGGCAACGCCGCCGAACGCCATCGTTTTCGGCGCCGGTGGGCTGCGTGTCGCGGACATGGTCCGCGCCGGGATCTGGATGAATGCCGGCGCGGTCGTTGTTCTGACCGCGCTCGGCTGGGTGTTGCTGCAGCTCTTCTAGATGCGGTTGACCGCGCTCATCACGGCCCTGATCGGGGCCATGGTGATCGAGGTATCGATACCAACCCCGAACACGCTGCGACCGTTCGCATCCGGCACATTGAGCTCGATATAGGCCGCCGCCTCGGCCCGCGAGCCGACCGAGCGGGTATGCTCGGTATAGTCCTTGAGCCGGAAGTTCAGGCCGAACTCGTTGCGCAATCCGTTCACGAAGGCGGAGATCGGCCCGTTACCCTCGGCCTCGACCACACAATCCTTGCCGTCGTGCTTCACCACCGCCGTGATGTGCTCGCGCTCGTTCGAGCCCTCGATCGATTTGGAGGAGAAGGAGACCAGCTGGAACGGAGCATCTTTCTGATGGATGAACTCATCGTCGAAAGTCGACCAGATGGTCTCGCTGTTGATCTCCTTGCCGGTGGCGTCGGTGATCTTCTGGATGGCCTGGCTGAACTGGGCCTGTGCCGCCTTCGGCAGCTTGATCGCGTGATCGGTTTCTAGCAGGTAGGCGACCCCGCCTTTGCCGGACTGGCTGTTCACCCGGATGATGGCCTCGTAATCGCGGCCGATATCCTGCGGGTCGATCGGCAGATACGGCACTTCCCAGTGCGGATCGTTCACCTTTCGGATCGCCTGCATACCCTTGTTGATCGCATCCTGGTGCGAGCCGGAAAAGGCCGTGTGCACCAATTCGCCCGCGTAGGGATGGCGGGGATGGATCGGCAACTGGTTGCAATATTCCGCCGTCTCCATCAGGCCGTTGATATCGGAGAAATCCAGCTCCGGATCGACGCCCTGGGTGAACAGGTTCAGCCCGAGGGTGACCAGATCCACATTGCCGGTCCGCTCGCCATTGCCGAACAGGGTGCCTTCGACCCGGTCGGCACCGGCCATGATCGCCAGTTCCGTCGCCGCGATACCGGTGCCCCGGTCATTATGCGGATGGACGGACAGAATGATGGAATCCCGCCGGGTGAAATGCCGGTGCATCCATTCGATCTGGTCCGCGTAGATATTGGGGGTCGACATCTCGACCGTCGAGGGCAGGTTGATGATGACCGGATTTTCCGGCGTCGGCTGCCAGATATCCATCACCGCTTCACAGACTTCCAGCGCATAGTCGAGCTCAGTGCCAGTGAAGCTTTCCGGTGAGTATTGCAGCCGCACATTGGTGCCGGCCTCTTCCAGCCGGGCAAGCCGGTCCTTGACCATGATCGCGCCTTCGACCGCGATCTGCTTGACGCCTGCCTGGTCCTCATTGAACACCACCCGGCGCTGCAGCTCCGAGGTCGAATTGTACAAATGGACGATGGCGCTCTTGGCCCCCATCAGGCTCTCGATCGTGCGCTCGATCAGGTGCTCGCGGGCCTGGGTCAGCACTTGGATGGTGACATCGTCGGGGATCAAGCCGCCTTCGATGATCTCGCGGACGAAATTGAAATCGGTATCGGACGCGCTCGGGAAACCGACTTCGATTTCCTTGAAGCCCATCTCGACCAGCGTCTTGAACATCCGGTGCTTGCGCGCGCTGTCCATCGGATCGACCAGCGCCTGATTACCGTCCCGCAGATCGACGCTGCACCAGATCGGTGCCTTGTCGATGATCTTCGAGGGCCAGGTCCGGTCCGGCAGATCGATCCGGGAATAGGCGCGGTATTTTTCGATCGGCATATGGTTCATCACTTCAACTCCCAAGGGCGGCGCATTTTCCTGTGGGCGCCTGCCCGTTTTCTACATTCAAATTCTGTTCCTGAATGCGCGCGTCCTTCGAACCGTGCCCTCAAAAAGGCCGACGGAGAAGAGTCTCTGTTCGATTGTGTGAAGCTAGATGGTGATCCATCGGCAACGCATCAACACGGCTCAAGCATAGACGAGCGACGTGACCCGGACTCTCTAAAGAGCCGGGATCCTAAGTCGAAGCGCGAGGCCGAGGTGTGTGTGCGTCAACATAACGCGCGAAAAATAGCCAGAATCCGGTATACCAGTCAAGCTGAGAGCGTGCGGATTGACCTGGATCATTAATCCCGGTCGACAAACGCGAGAAAATGAAGCCGCACAAAACCGGGAGAGAGGCCGTGAACCTCTTCGATATCTGCCGCGACGAACTGAACCGGATCAAGGCCGAGGAGCGTTATCGCGTCTTCGCCGATCTGGAAAAGCAGGCGGACAAATTTCCTTACTACAAACACTATCGTGACGGCGGGGTCGAGCAGGTCCTGGTCTGGTGTTCGAACGATTATCTGGCGATGGGGCAGAGCGACGTGCTGCGCGGCGCGGTGCACGAAGCAGTCGAGCAGACCGGTGTCGGCGCCGGCGGCACCCGAAACATTTCCGGCACCAGCCACTATCATGTCGCGCTCGAGGACGAGCTGGCCGACTGGCACCAGAAGGAAGCGGCCCTGCTCTTCACCTCCGGCTATATCGCCAACGAGGCCAGCCTTTCGACCTTGCTGAGCGCGTCGCCGAACATGGATGTGTTCTCCGACCAGAAGAACCATGCCTCTATGATTCAGGGCATCCGCAAGGGCAAGGCCCGCAAACATATCTTCCGGCATAACGACCTCGCGCATCTGCGCGAGTTGCTGGAAGCGGCCGATCCCGAAAGCCACAAGATGGTCGCCTTCGAGAGCGTCTATTCAATGGACGGCGATATCGGCCTGATCGAGGATATTTGCGACCTCGCGCACGAATTCAACGCGATCACCTATCTCGACGAGGTGCATGCGGTTGGCATGTACGGGCCGCGCGGCGCCGGCATCGCCGAACGGGACGACGTGCTGGACAAGGTCGACCTGATCGAAGGCACGCTCGGCAAGGCCATTGGCGTGCATGGCGGCTACCTGGCCGGCCCGGCCCACGTGCTGGATTATGTGCGTAGCGTCGCGCCCGGCTTCATCTTCACCACCTCCCTCCCGCCGATGGTCGCCGCCGCGGCCACCGCAAGCATCCGTCATCTGAAGGAAAGCGGTCAGGAGCGGGCGATGCAGCAACGCCAGGCCGCCCGCCTGAAGGAAGCGTTCCGGGAGGCTGGCCTGCCGGTGATGCCGTCGGAAAGCCACATCGTGCCACTGCTAGTTGGCGACGCGGCCAAGGCCCGGGAGTTTTCCAACCGGCTGCTCTACGATCACAATATTTACGTGACCGCGATCAATTATCCGACCGTGGACAAGGGAACCGAACGCCTGCGTTTCACCCCGACACCGCGCCACACAGACGCGATGATCGCGGAGCTGGTGGATATTCTGGTGCCGATGTTTCAGGAAGCGGGTATCCGGAAGAGCGCCTAACGAACGTCAAAATCTAACCGTCATCCCTGCCGGAGAGCAGGGACCCGGATGATCATTGAGCTCAGCTCTGTGAAATCTGGGTCCCGTCTTTCGACGGGATGACGATTTTGGGTGAGTGGAGCGCCGGGCTCCGCTTAAACCCCGAGCTTTTCCTGGATCAACGCCGCGTTCTCATCGAGTTCCGCTGTCGTTCCGGTCCAGACGACCTGGCCTTTTTCGACCACGTAATGCCGGTCTGCAATCCGCTTCAGATCGTCGATGTTCTTGTCGATGACGAGGATCGCCTGTCCCGCCTGTTTCAAGCGCTCCAGACAGTTCCAGATCTCGTGACGGATCAACGGGGCCAAGCCCTCGGTCGCCTCGTCGAGGATCAACAGCTTCGGGTTGGTCATCAGTGCCCGGCCGATGGCGAGCATCTGCTGCTCACCGCCTGACAGCAGGTTGGCCATTGACGTCATCCGGACTTCCAGCTCCGGGAACATCGCCAGCACGCGCTCGACCGTCCATGGGTCCCGGGAATTAAACCGGTTCGCAGCGGTCGCTATGAGGTTCTCGCGAACACTGAGGTTCGGGAAGACCTGGCGGCCTTCCGGCACCAGCCCGATGCCGTAGCGGGCGATCCGGTATGCCGGCGCCCTGGTGATGTCGTCCGCCTCGAAGACGATGCGGCCTGAAGAAGGCCGAACGATCCCCATGATCGAATTTACGGTCGTGGTCTTGCCCATGCCGTTACGCCCCATCAGCGTCACGACCTCGTTCGAGCCAATCTTCAGGCTCATTCCGAACAGAGCCTGACTGGCGCCGTAGAATGTCTCGATCTCTTCAATTCTCAACATCACGCCACCTCATCGCCGAGATAAGCCCGGCGCACGGCCTCGTCGCCGCGAATTTCCTCGGGGGTCCCGGTTGCGATCACGCGGCCATAGACCAGCACCGAAATCCGGTCCGCCAGAGCGAAAACCGCGTCCATATCGTGCTCGATCAGGAGCATGGTCTTTTCGCCTTTCAGACTGCGCAGGATCTCGACCATACGCTGGGATTCCTCCACCCCCATCCCCGCCATCGGCTCGTCGAGCAACAGCAGGACAGGGTTGGTCGCCAGGGCCATCGCGATCTCAAGCTGGCGGTGCTCGCCGTGAGACATGGCCTGAGCGATATCGTTCGCACGATCCTGAAGCCCTACAGCCTCAAGCGCGGCCATCGCCGGCTCCGTCAGAGCCGGATCTTTCCGGGCAGCCTGCCAGAACCGGAAGGAATGACCGGCATGGGCCTGGACCGCGAGCGCAACGTTCTCAAGCACGGTCATATCCAGCATCAGGCTGGTGATCTGGAAAGACCGGGCAAGACCGAGCAGCGAGCGCTTGTAGGCCGGCGTGCGTGTCATGTCCCGGCCGTCAAAGCGGATCGTGCCGCCGTCAGGATCGATCTCGCCGGACAACTGGGAGATCAGCGTGGTCTTGCCGGCACCGTTCGGGCCGATAATCGCATGCAGCTCCGACTGCCGGACATCGAGATCGACATGATCCGTCGCGGCAATCCCGCCATAGCTCTTGTAGAGGTTCCGGACCTCGAGAAACGCGCCGCTCATGACCGTCCTCCGATGCCGGATTTCATACCGAGCCAGCGGAACATTCCGTTGATGCCCCCGCGGGTGAAGATCACCACCAGAATCAGCATCGCTCCGAAGGGAAAGTGCCAGTACTGGGTCAGGCGGGAGAGATATTCCTCCAGCAGGATGAAGACCGCCGTGCCGAGCACCGGCCCGAACAGGCTGCCCGCGCCGCCGAGCACGACCATGAAGATCAGCTCGCCCGAATGCACCCAGTCGCCCATCTCGGGCGTGATGAAGTTGGTGAAATTACCGAGCAACGCCCCGGCATAACCGCAGATCGCGCCAGAGATCACGTAGCAGACAAGGCGGTAGCGATAGGTCGGGAAGCCGATGGCCTGCATCCGTCGCTCGTTCCCCTTGGCGCCGGAAATCACCATGCCGAAGCGGGAATGAACGATCCGGTAGACCAGCCCGAGTACCGCGATCAATGACACCAGCACGAAGTAGTAGAGGGTGAAATTGTCCTCGATATCGAGCAGTCCCGCGAACTCGCTGCGCATGTTGATGGTCAGGCCATCGTCAGCCCCATATTCCTCGATCGAGACGAAGGTGAAATACACCATCTGCGCGAAGGCCATGGTGATCATGATGAAGTAGACGCCCTTGGTGCGCAGGGCGATGGCACCGGTCACCAGCGCCACAGCCGCCGAGGCGACAATCGCGATCGCAAACTGCAGGAAGCCGTCATAGATGTCGTAATAGGCCGGGATACCGACGGCATAGGCACCGATCACCAGATAGGCCGCATGGCCGAAACTGACCATTCCGCCATAGCCGAGGATCAGGTTGAGTCCGACAGCAGCAATGCTGAGGATCATCAGGCGCATGAAAAGATCGATCAGGAAGATGTTGTCGACCCATTCGGCGAGAACCGGCAGCAGGGCAAGAAAGCCGAGCCCGGCGACCATGACAAAGGCCGGAAGGCCCGTTCTGAATAGAGATGTCATGGGTCAGCGCACCTTCGGCGGGAACAGGCCCTGAGGCCGGAAGGCCAGCACCATGGCCATCAGGATATAGATCGCCATTGCGGACAAGGCAGGCGCGGAAGTCTCAGCGCTCTCGGACGACATGAAAACTTTCAGCAGCTGGTCGAGAAAGGAGCGCCCCATTGTGTCGATTAGGCCGACCAGCATGGCAGCGACAAAGGCGCCTTTGATCGAGCCGATACCGCCAATGATGATGACGACGAAGGCGACAATGATGATCTCGTTACCCATGCCGATACTCGCCTCCGTGATCGGCGCGATCAGCATGCCGGCAAGACCGGCGAGCGCGGCGCCAACGGCGAAGACCAGCGCGAACAGTTTGCCGATATCAACACCAAGCGCCATCACCATGGTCCGGTTCGAGGCACCCGCGCGGATCAGCATGCCGATCCGGGTATGAGACACCATGACATAGAGGAAACCGGCGACGGCAAGTCCGGTGCTGATGATCAGGATCCGGAACACAGGGAATGTGTGGCCACCGAAGAGATCGATATGGCTGTCGAGGACTTCCGGCAGCGGGATGGCCATGCCGGTCGGGCCCCAGATGAAATCCACGGCCGTGTCGAAGCAGAGGATCATCCCGAAGGTCGCCAGCACATGATCCAGATGATCATGCGTATAGAGCGCCCTGACGACGATCAGCTCGACAATCCAGCCCAGCAAGGCGGTCAGCGGTAGCGCCAGAATGACACCGAGAACGAAGGAGTCCGTGAGCTGCACCAGCGTGGCGCAAAAATAGGCCCCCATCATATAGAGCGAGCCATGCGCCAAATTCACGAAGTCCATGATGCCGAAGACCAGCGTCAGGCCCGCGGCGAGCAGAAACAGGAGCACGCCAAGCTGCACCCCGTTCAGCATCTGAATTGTAAAGAGTCCCCAGTCCACCCAGCAGTCCTACTCAAACTTTATTTTTGCGCCAGAGGCGAAAACCGAAACCGGCGGGGCTCACGCTCCGCCGGTTTCCGTCATCCGAGGTGGATGATCACATTTTGCATTCGGCCGCGTATGGGTCCTGGTGGTTTTCCATAACCGTGCTGACGATCTTGGTGGTCCAGACACCGTCGGCATCCGCAACGACTTCACGCAGATAGAAGTTCTGGATCGGGAAATGGTTGTTCCCATAGCTGAACTTGCCGCGGGTGGACGGAAAGTCAGCTTTCTTCATGGCAGCGCGCATGCCGTCCTTGTTCGACAGATCGCCGTTCACCGCTTCGACCGCGCTCTTGATCAGGAAGATCGTGTCGTATGACTGGGCTGCATAGAAGGACGGATAGTGGCCATACTTCTTCTTGAAGCCCGAGACGAACTTCTTGTTCTGCGGATTGTCCAGATCCGGACCCCAATGCTGGGTATTGCGGGATCCCATGACACCGGCAAGATTACCGGCCTGCAGCTTCGGAAGGGCGATCGAGTCGACCGTGAAGACAGTGTAGAGCGGCATGGTGTCACGCAGTCCGGCCTGCTCGTACTGCTTGATCAGTGCGCCGCCGGCCTTGCCCGGATAGAACACCCAGAGAGCCTCGGCACCGGAAGCTTTCGCTTTCGCCAGTTCGGCGGAGAAATCGAGCTGCGCGTCCTTGCCCCATTTCGTCAGATCACGCCCGGCAATTTTGCCTTTGAAGGTCCGCTCGACACCGGCGATCATGTTCTTGCCGGCCGCATAGTTCGGAGCCATGACATAGACCGACTTGACGCCGTTCTGGTTCAGAACCTCGCCCATAGCCATCGGCGTCTGGTCGTTCTGCCAGGAGGTCGAGAAGAAATTCTTGTCGCACTGCTTGCCGGCAATCTGAGACGGGCCGGCGTTCGAGCTGATCAGGAAGGTGCCGGAATCGAGCGCTGATTTTTTCGACGCCAGCAGCACGTGGGACCAGATAAAGCCGCCGATGAAGTCGACTTGATCCTTCTTCACCAGCTTGTCGACCTTCTGCTTGCCGATCGGAGGCTTGAAGCCGTCATCCTCGATGATGAGCTCCACATCAAGGCCGGCCATCTTGCCGCCGATATCTTCCATCGCAAGATTGACCGCATCGACCATGTCCTGACCGATGACACCCGCGGGCGTGGTGATAGTGGTAACGAAACCGATTTTCACTTTGTCGGCCGCCATTGCCGGAGCAGCCAGAAAAGCTCCCATGGCCGCGAGGGCCGTTATTTTTTTGATCATTGCACAAGCCTCCCAGAATGATGCGGCAACTATGCCACAACAAGTACATGCAACATAGTGCACACCTTCTTACGAAAGTGCATTATACTTTCGCCCTTGGCAATCCTGATACGTAAGGCAGTATGCGCTGTTCGTGGCATGGATGCCGTGCTGCGCGCTGCTTTTCGCGCCACACACATTACAAGCCACTTGTTTCAATCAAGATTCCCCCACTGCTTCCCGATCCACATTTTCCGGCGCGATAATCGGGAGCATGATGGTTATCGCAGTGCCCTTTCCCGGCTTTGATGACACGGAGACAGTGCCACCAAGCGCGCCATGCACGATGGAATAGACAAGGTGCATGCCGAGGCCACTGCCACCACTGCCGAACTTCGTCGTGAAGAACGGCTCGAACACCCGGCGGACAACCTGCGGCGACATTCCCTTGCCGTTGTCGGTTACCGAAAGCGTTACGGCTCCACTCCTCCCGAAGTCACCAGCCACGACAATTCGGTCAGCTTCGTCTTTCTCGACGCTGTCTTCGTCAAACCCATGGAATATGGCGTTCTGTATGAGGTTGATCAAAACTTGCCCAAGCGGACCGGGATAGGAATCGAGGCGAATTCCTTCCGGCACCTGTGTTTCGATTTTCACAGCACGGCGCCCGATCGTCGCCGCCATGGTCGTGACGATATCGCTTACAGTTTCCGAGAGTTCAAACTTGCGTCGTTTGAGGCTGGTCTGATCGACAGCGACCTGTTTGAAGTGGGTGATCAGCTCGGCCGTACGTTCCAGCCCTCGATGAATGATGCCGAGCCCCTCGTCCATTTCCGCGAGAAATCGTGAAAACTGAGACTGAGAGATTTTGCCCTTCAGAAATCCGTCCTGTAGATCGGCCAAAGTGGCAATCAATTTGGTCACAACCGTGAAACTCGCGCCTACAGGCGTATTAATCTCGTGAGAAATCCCCGCGACCAACCCGCCAAGGGACGCCAGCCGGTCAGTCTCAATGAGCTGCGCCTGGGTTTGTTTAAGTTCGCTGATATCCGCGGTCGAGCCATGAAACCCGATGAATTCCCCATCACTCCAGACCGGCATTGCATTGATCCGAACGGTCCGAATACCGGTTGGATGATGCCGTTCAATCTCAATTCCACGGACCTGTTCCCTGGCTTCCAGTTTCCCCAGAAACGTGGACCAGACATCCCGCTGATCGACGAGACGTTCCTCATCCGTCACCAGCGCAATCATAGACTTGCCGATATAGTTCTCGCGCTTTCGGCCGGTGGCTTCGAAAAAATTCTCCGAACACCAGATGAAATTCAGATCGGCATCCAGCTCCCATAACCAATCGGCTGATGCGGAGGCGATATTCCGGAACCGCTCTTCACTGTGCCGGAGTTCCAGCGTGCGCGCCCGAACCGTGCTCTCCAGGCCTTCGTTCAATTTCTTGAGCGCATCCTGCGCATTCACGAAATCGGTGATGTCATACCGCATGCTGGCTACTGCCCGGACAGCTCCGTCTGCAGTCGCTATCGGAAAATTCACCACGCGAAACTCGGTTGCCTGCGCATTGTCGCCGGTCCGGTGGGAATAGTCGTAGGTCACCGCCCCAAGCGTCGCGACCACATTATCGGCGGCACGGGACATAAGCTCCGCATCCTCCATGCGATCACATCTGGCGATCACTTCGTCCACAGTGTGACCGAGCATGTCATTAACGCGCAGTCCAAGCTGGATTGCGGCCCTCGTATTGACGCGGATAAAGCGATCCGAGAGATCGCGAACGACAATGCCGCAATCGGCGTTCTCGAAGACATCGCTCATCAAAGCTTCAGCATCTCGGCGGGCGACTTCAGCGACAACCTGCGTGCTAACATCGGCTATCGTGCCAAACGTGCGCTTCAACCGACCATCTTCATAAAAGTCAAATTCGCCTGCAATCAGCAGATGGGCGATGCCACCGTCCTTGCGGATAATCCGGACCCGAAGCTCAAGCCCCGTATCGCCCGAGTGTAATTTGCGCTGGACCGTACGAAGCACTTCGCGATCACCGGGATGGACCCTCTGCAAGGCTTCGGAGAACGTAAAACTCTCCGCGCCGTCCGTACCGAAAATCTCCTGAGCCTGTTCGGAGAAATGGATGCGCCTTTCCGCACGCTCGAAGGTCCAGTGACCAATACCGCCAAGGCGCTGCGCACGCTTGAACCATCTGTCACGCTGCAAAACCTGTCCCTCAAGCTCCTTGAGAGGCGTGATATCCTGAATGGTTCCCATCGTGCCGATCAGACTGCCATCACGATCAAAGAGCGGATGGCCGCTGATCTGAACCCACAACATCCTGCCGTCCACACGGCGCGCCCGCACGACTATCCCGTAATCCCGTTTTTCCTTTATCCCAGCCTCACGCTCGGCGTGGCAGCGCGGCACATCTTCCGGATGCATCAATTCATCCCAAAAATAAAGCCGATCCCGCACCTTCGCGAACCCTTCCGGGATCGCGAAAATCTCCAGCAGAGCCTCGGACCAATACGTCGACTGGGTGGCATCCCAACTATACCAATGACCAACTCTGGCGATCTTCTCGACCTGTTTAAGCGTCGCTTCGGCGCCCCGGTGCTCCGTCACATCCCGATAGACAGCGAACAATCCGGCCGGTGAAACTTCGCTCACGGCAGTTGGCTGCAGTTCAAACAAAACATGATGGCTGTCATAAAGATCGCGGCCGAACCGAAGTTCGACTTCTTCCGTTACGTCTGCTGCACGGTTCCTGTCCCAAACAGCGTCGAAGCGCTCGGTATCTGAAGCAAGCAAGCAAGCCCGGATGTCCTCCGCCGATACTGTGTCGCGGTCCGGGGATATGATTCGTTGGAGAGAGCCGGCGAGGCGATAAAGGCCGGTTTCCGCGTCGCGCAAGATATAGCCGGCCTTCCCGACTTCCTTGATCCGCTCGAAAAGCCTGTCTGCAACAGGTCCCTTTGGAGGGGAGACAGAAGCGTCACCCGCCCCCATGCAAGAGCCAAACCCCGAAAAACCCTCCGGCCGCGTCGCTCCGGCAGGAAAGCTCTTCCCGCTCAAAAGAACCCTGCACTGCCTGGTTCCATCTGAAATAGTCAGGGAAAAATTGTGGAAAGCTTCGCCACGAAGAGCATGCTCGCCCCAAACAGCCAGAGCCTGATCCGTGTTCTCGGAACACCCAAGCAAGAGCCGCAGGGACACGGCTGCCTGATTGAGGCCGGTGAGTGCTTCGAAGTTATCCGAAAGGACAGTCGCCGCGCCGTCCCGGGCGCATCGCCACTCAAAGAAGTAATCTTCCGCTTTTGCCGAATGTGGCTCGGCGGCCTCCGGGCTATCCATTCCGGTATTACTCCGGGGGTCTATCACGCTTTACTCGGATCAGAGCCGCATACTAGTCAGCATTGGCCGTTCTGATGTCGATCATGGTGGTCAGGTTTTTCAGGAAAACATCGACCACCGCCGGATCGAAATGACGCCCGCTTTCCTCCTGGATGAGATGCACGGCTTTTTCAACAGACCACGCTTTCTTGTAGACCCGCTCGGAGGTCAGCGCGTCGAATACATCGACAAGCCCGATAATCCGCCCCTCGATAGAAATATCCTCGGCCTTGATGTTGTGCGGATAACCGCCACCGGCCCATTTCTCGTGATGTTCAAGTGCAATGCGCGCCGCCAGTTTCAGGATCGGCATGTCTGACGACCGCAGCATTTCGTAGCCGATCGTCGTATGCTCCTGCATTGCCTGCCACTCGTCAGGATCAAGCTTGCCCGGCTTGCACAGAATAGCGTCAGGGATGCCGATCTTGCCGATGTCATGCAAGGGAGCAGCCCGGAAAAGCAATTCGGAATCAGACGGGCTGAATCCCAGCCTGTCGGCGATCTCCCGGGCATAGAGCGCAACCCGCGAAACATGTCGCCCGGTTTCGCCGGACCGGGTTTCTACGGCCTCGCCCAGACGCAGCACGATTTCGCGTTGTGCGCGCTCGGTTTGGTCATGCAGGCGGAGATTATCGAAGGCGGTCAGAACCTGGGAAATGAAAATATCGACAATCTGGGCGTCCGACCCGCTCAACCCCTGTAATTCAGGCAGGTAAAGAAGGCTGGTCTGGCCGTTACGACCAACAATCCCGGTCATCAGTGTATTTGCGGTCCGGCTGGTGTGAATACCAGGTCCTCGACCGGCCAATTCCCCGACCAGTTTTTTCGTTTCCTCGTCAAGCGGCAGGTCCGTCAGCTTCCGCGCATCTCCATTCCCGCGGGGCCCGGCCACAATCTCAAAATCCTGCGCCAAACTGCAATTCGCATCCGCGACAGCAAGAACTCCGGATGATCCGATTTTGTCCTTCGGGTCGCGGTTCATATTCGCAATGTCTCCGAGATTCTCGAGAATCCCGCCGGCAAAGGCATCTAGTCCCGGTTTTTCGAACAGTGCGGTAGAGGCCTGCAGCACTTTCATAAGGCCTCGGCGATTTTGCTCCATGGCGAGATACTGCTGGTAGGAGCGCAAGCCCGCATAAGCGAGCGAGAAGAGCTTCTGCGCGCTGAGCTCGGTCTTTTCCTTATAGTCGCTGATATCGTAATCGATGATGACGCTTTGTTCCGGCGCGTGCCCTGGTTGGCCAGTCCGCACCACCAGCCGGATCAACTTGTTGCCCATCTCCTGACGAATGTAGTGAATCAGATCGAGACCGGCATTCGGCGTTTCCATGACCACATCGATCAGGGCAAGGCCGATATCGGGATGTTCAGCGAGGACCTCTTTGGCTTCCGCCGCCGAATATGCCGACAGAAGATTAAGCGGCCTTCCCTCGACCTCGACGTCGCGCAGTACAAGAGTCGTCGTCGCGGCCACATCGCGGTCATCATCCACGATGAGAACTTTCCACGGCTCGGCACAAGACGCCGACACGCCGTGATCTTCGACGAGAAATTCGAGAATATTCAGATCGTCGTCGGACATTCCGCTACCCGCGCGTCGCACACACTCATGCGCGACACGGCTCCTCTCAACTCTTTAGGGTTCGCTAAAAGACCCCAATTTTTCAACATGACTAGAGATATCCGGGAATCCTGAACTAACGATTAACGCCGGCCATCGAAAAAAGACTCTCGTCCCTGTCGAGCCTCCCGGACAGATGTCCCCGAACACGATCTCCAGATCACGCCTCCCGGCAATAATCCGCCCAGACCGCGGTGAGTTTCTCTTCGACACCGCGCGCGTACCGTTCCTGATCACACAGCGGCGATACTGAAACCTTCTGGCGTAGCGTCTGACGAATCTGAGCCAGGCGCTCAATATCCGAAGCCAGATCCACTCCCGTTGAAACGAACTCTTCGGCGCTCTCGGCAGCCCAGTTCGAAAACCCGGCATTGCTCAGATGGCTGAGTGAATGGCGGCCGGCGAAATGGCTCTGGGCCGCAAGCGATATGACGGGAACTCCCATCCAGAGCGCCTCGCAGGTCGTTAACCCGCCGGAATAGGGCATTGTATCCAGGGCGATATCCATCAGCCCATACCCGCCGAGGAATTCCTCGTGATAGGTGAAGGTCTTGAATTCGACTCGATCCGGTGCGATGCCGGATGCCGACAGGCAGGACCGGACATCGTCCTGAATGCCCGGATCGTCAAAACCGCGATAGGCGAGCAGCAAGCGCGACTGCGGGACGGCCCCCAGAACACCGGCCCACAGATCCAGAGTTTCATCGGTCAGTTTAGCCGGATTATTGAAGCTGCCGAAGGTGACGTAGCCATTGGCCAGTGCCGGGCTCGGTACGACCGGCGGCGACGTCGGGGCGGCCAGGAAACAGATATAATCGTCTGGCAGGACCAGCCAGCGTTCTGAATAGAATTTTTCGGTTCCCGGCAAGGTCTGGAACCGGTCGGTGACGAGATAATCCATACTGTCGAGACCTGTGGTGCCGACATAGCCCATCCAGCTCATCTGCAAAGGGGCGGCGCGCCGGGCGAACATCCCCATGCGGTTGGCGGCCGAATGACCGGCAAGATCGAACAGGATGTCCACCCTGTCTTGCTGTATCCGCCCCCGCAAATCGTCGTCGTCCTTACCGGTCGCATCGAACCAGTGGTCCGCGTGGCGGCGGAGCTCCTGTGTGAACAAGTCGCCCTTCCCAGCATCTGAATAGACCGATATCCGAAACCGGTTCCGTGCAAGACGCTTCAGCACCGGCAACAGGAAGAAGCCCACCGGATGCCGCTTCAGGTCCGGAGAGACAAAACCGAGATGGATCCGGCGGTCGACCCTCCGATCCACGTCGTAGTCAAGTGGCTCCTCACGCGGCGCCCAGTCCGCCGCCCATGCCTTGTGATCCTGATAAAGCGAACGCGCGGAAACACCGCTTTCATAATTGTGCCCCATGAGGAGGCCGGACTGGATCGTCCGATCTTCCGGGAAAGCGGAACGAGCCCACCGCAGATAGCGCTCCGCCATCTGATGCTTTCGCGATTGCCGGCAGGCATTCGCCAGCCCGACAAGCATATCCCGGTCCGGACCGCCGGCGACGAGCGCGCTCTTGATCGCAACTGTGGCGTCGCTATACGCACCACGGTCGAGCAAATATTTGCTGAAATTAGCCCAGGTTCGGGTGCTTTGCGGGTCAACCCGGAGGGCGCGGCGATACCCGGCTCGAACGCGATCAGCGGACACATCCGCCTTGGTCAGTTGCACGAGGTGATTTTGGAGCGCGGTCATCCCTCCTGGCTCCAGCACCAGAGACCGCTGGAATCCCTTTTCAGCCGCCTCTGATTGATCACCCGCATGCAGCGCGTTCGCCAAGGCAAGCCAACTGTCCGCCCGCGTCTGATCCAGAATCACGCATAAGCGCAGCAGCGACACCGCTTCCCGGTGCGCGCCTTGCTCAGACATTGAGCCGCCCAGCCTGGCGGAAACGACTCTATCGCTCGGGTCGAGAAGAAGGGAGCGCTTCAGCGCCGTGTCGGCGGCGACAACTTCCTTCTCCGCCTGCGCCACCAGGCCGATCGCCTTCCAGGCATCCGCGTACAGCGGATTGCCGCAAATCACCCGGCGCATCATCCGCGCTCCGGCCAGCCGCTCGCCTGAAACCGTCATCTCTGCCAGCAATTTCAGATGCCCGGGAAGTTCGGGGTTAATCAGAATGGCTTTACGAGCCAGCGCCTGCGCCGTTTCAGGGTGCCGGCTGCGCACCAGATTGGCCCAGTCACTCATCGCCGAAACATTCAAGGGGTCGAGATTTACAGCGGAAGCATAATGCTCCCCGGCCCGCTCAAGGTTCCCCTGCGAGGCTTCGGCAAAGGCCAGAAGCTGATGGAACGAACTTTTACGCGGCTCAAGCACGAGAGCCCTGCGGAGCAAGGACGCGCCACTTGCCGGACTGCCGTTTGATGTCGCAGCATCACCGGCGAGGGACAGTACAAGCGCGATTGGCGGATGCACGACGAGGACCTGCCGGTAGAGAAGCGCGGCCTCATCCAGTTGCCCGGACTGGTGCCGTGCAAAAGCCTCGTTCACCAACGCCTGTAAATCCACCCTGCTCGTCTCCCTTAGCGACGCACTCGTTACTGTCTGTCTAATCTTTTATCGTGATGAGGAAAAGTTGGCAGAAGGATTCTGTCAGACGGGAGAGCAGCTTGTCATTGCTCCCAATGGCGCGGCATGATTGCGCCCACTCCTGAGCTATCCTCACCTCTGCCCCCGATCGGAATAAACTCATGCGCGACACTTTGCTTGGCGCTCTCGTCTCTCCGGCCTCCATTGCCCTGGTCGGCGCCTCGAACTCGGAGGGCAAGCTTACCGCGCGCCCGATGCGTTTCCTGCGCCGCCATGGTTATGCAGGACGGATCTTCCCGGTGAACCCGGCCCGCGAAACGGTATTGGGCGAAAAAGCCTGGCCTTCGGTCAGCGCCATCCCGGAGAAAGTGGATTTCGCCTATATCCTGGTCGATGCCGATCCTGCCATCGCGGCGCTCAAGGATTGCGCGGCGGCGGGCGTCAAGGTTGCCGCTATTCTCGCCGACGGTTTCGCCGAGGCCGGGGAAGAAGGCGAACGCCGCCAGGCAGAAGTCCAGCGCATCGCCAGCGATGCCGGCATGCTGCTGATCGGTCCGAACTCGATGGGCGTCGTGCATACGCCGGCCGGTTTTGCCGCCACCACGAATGCCGCCTTCGGAGCCAAGGAAATCGGCCGCGGCCGGCTCGCCGTGATCTCCCAGAGCGGCAGCGTCATCGGCACCCTGCTCAGCCGCGGGGCCGCACGCGGCATCGACTTCTCGACCTTCGTCTCGGTCGGCAACGAAGCGTCATCAGGCATCGGTGAGATCGGCGAGATCCTGGTCGATCATCCGGAGATAGATGGCTTCCTCTTGTTCATGGAAACAATCCGGGACCGGGAAGCGCTCGGCCGTTTCGCGGCAAAGGCAAAAGCGGCGGAAAAGCCTGTCGTCGCCTACATGATCGGCAAATCGGAAGAAGGCCAGGCGCTTTCCGTCTCCCATACAGGAGCCCTCACCGGGTCCGCCGAGGCCGCGGACGCATTGCTGCGGAGCTTCGGCATCCGCAAGGCCGAGCAGTTGGAAACATTGCTTGAAGCCCCCGGTGCGCTCTTCAAGGCCCGGCTCAAATCCGGTCGCCCGAGAAGCGCAACCGTGATCGCAACGACCGGCGGCGGCGGCGCGATGGTGGTGGACCAGCTCAGCGCGCGCGGTGTCACCATCGCCGGCGCCAGTGCGGCAACCCGCGCCCATTTCGCCGAACACAAGATCCCGTGCGGCCACGGCAAGCTGGTCGATGTGACGCTTGCCGGTGCCCGCTACGAGGTGATGAAAGAAGCCGTCTCGACGCTGATCAAGGACCCGGAAACCGGCGTGCTGATCGTCGCAATCGGGTCTTCCGCGCAGTTCGACCCGGAACTCGCCGTCAAACCGATCGTCGACGCCGTCGCCGAAGCCCCGGCCGATGCAGCGCCTGTGCTTGCTTTCCCCTTGCCGCACGCGCCGGATAGCATGCGACTGCTGGAAGAAGGCGGTGTGCCGACCTTCCGCACGGTCGAAAGCTGCGCCGAGACGATTGCCATGCTGATGGCGGGCGCAGCCCCGTCCTCTTCGCCTGCAGATGGTCTGCCTGAGGCCGCACGTAAGCAAATCGAGGCGCTGACAGGCGGCATAGCGGATGAGGTTACGGCCGGCGCCATTTTCCAAAACCTCGGACTTACCGGGCCCGGCCAAACCGTGCTCGATCCCGGAACGGACGTCCCCGAAACATTGCCTTTCGCCTTTCCCGTCGTCGCAAAACTCGTCTCCCCGGACCTGCCGCACAAGACCGAGGCAGGCGCCATCCGCGTCGGGCTCAAGAGTCGCGACGAACTGGTGACGGCAGTTGCTGAAATGCAGGCTTCCGCGGAACAGTATCGACCCGGCTTCAGGTTGTCCGGTGTCCTTGTGCAGGAGCTCTGCACCGGTCTCGGAGAAGCCTTGATCGGTCTCTCCCGCGACCCTGTCGCCGGGCCGGTTGTCACTGTCGCCATGGGTGGCGTGATGACGGAAATCTATAAGGACAGTGCAGTCCGCCCGGCACCGCTCAGCATCGAAGCGGCGCGGGAAATGATCGAAGAGGTCAAAGGCTTCGCCTTGCTGCGCGGCTTCCGGGGACGCCCGAAAGGAGATCTCGAAGCCCTCGCCAAAGCGGTCGCCGCTTTCTCTCTGCTCGCGCTGGACGAGCGGATCGAGGAGGCCGAAGCAAATCCGGTACTGGTCATGGAGGACGGCGGCGGTGTCGTCATGCTGGATGCGCTGATCCGGTGCCATGTTACTTAAAATGGTTCGGTCACAGCGAGAAGACTCAAATAAACTTCGATAGGTTCATGTCATCGCATTTAGCGATGGGCAAGGCTGGTGGCGGAGATATCAGGCACCGCGCCTCAGTATTTGAGCCTTGATATGCGTGTGGACACCGGCGGCGATCACCCCTTGGAATGTGTCAGTTAGAGAGCGCAGGACCGGAGCGATCATATCCGTGATCGATACGCCACGAGGCTCGCCGGTCATCATGCCGGACTGGTATCCAGGTTCAAGATCGAGGCGCATCACTCTGCACCAATACTTCCAGCGACAGGAAATCCCGCCATTAATCCGCAATGATTCCGTAGCGTGTCTGACGTAACACCACAGCAAATACACCTTTATACGATCACAAATACTAAACCCTTACCAAGGATCCTACGCTCTCTCGTCATACAGGAGCGTGACCCATGAAAATTTTGACCCGCCTTGCTGCGGCTGGACTGATGGCCATTGGGCTGTCGGCTGGTGCAGCAAGTGCAGACGACCGGCCCGATCTCGTCGTTGCCGTCAACGATATCCCCGATACGCTCGAGCCTGCAGACGGGATGGGAAATATCCATGTCCGTCTTATCTACTCGATGTTCGACTCGCTGATCCGCCGTGATTTCCTTTCCGACGGTCAGGGCGGCGGCTCCAAGCTGGTGCCGGGCCTGGCCGAGAGCTGGACGGTGATCGACGACAAAACCATTGAATTCAAGCTGCGCAAGGGTACCAAATTCCACAACGGCGACGAATTGACCGCCGATGACGTGGTGTTCACTTTCACGATGGGGCGAATGATCGGCGAAGAGCCGGTGGTCGCAACCGGCAAGCGGTTCATGGACACCATCAGCCGTGCCGAGAAGGTCGACCGCTACACCGTTCGCGTGGTCAGCAAGGTGCCGGATGTCATGCTTGAGCAGCGGATGGCCGGTTACGCAAGCTGGATCGTCAATGCGCGCGAATACGTGCTGAAGGGCAACGAGTCCTTCAAGCGTGCGCCGGTCGGAACCGGCCCGTACAAGCTGGCCGAGTTCGTCGATGGCGAGTACATCAAGCTGGACGCCAATGACGATTATTTCGGCGGCAAGCCGACAGCCAAATCGATTACCTACCGTGTCGTGCCGGAGACCTCGGCGCGGATCGCCGGTCTGGTCAGCGGTGAGTTCGATATCATCGTCAACGTGCCGCCGGACCAGGTTCCGGTTCTGGCGGGCTACGATGATATCCAGGTTGAGCAGATCGTCCTCGATAACACCCATATGCTGGTTTTCTACCAGGACGCTCCGTTCATGAAGGACAAGAACGTCCGTCAAGCCCTGTCCATGGCGATTGACCGGGATCTGCTGCGCAAGGCGCTTTGGGACGACAAGAACTACACACCCAACAGCCACCAGCTGCCGTCCTACGTGATGTATATGCCGGACTATCCGGGATTTGAATTCAACCCCGAGAAAGCCCGCGCGCTGGTCGAGGCATCGTCCTACAAGGGCGAGGAGATCGTGTATCGCCTGCCGCTGAACTACTATCTGAACAGCCTCGAAGCCGCCCAGGCGATGCAGCAGATGTGGAAGGATGTCGGCCTCAACGTGAAGGTCGAGCCTGTGGAAACCTTCGCGCAGGTGACCGGCCAGGAAGGCACCCATATCCGTCCCTGGTCGAACACCCACCGCATGCCAGACCCGCTGGGATCCTTCGTCCCGCAGTGGGGTAATCTCAGCCCGGTGCAGAACAACAAGAAGTTCCCGGACCGGGCCTGGAAGGCGCCGGATCGCTTCAACGAGCTGCATCGTCAAATCGAGTCCGAAACCGACATGACCGCGCGGAAAGCGGCATATCGCGAGGCGCTTGATATCTGGATGGATGAGGCTCCGGGGACCATGCTGTACAATCCGCTGGAAACCTATGCCATGAAGTCGTCTGTCCAGTGGAAGCCTTACGCGCTCTACTACATGGACTTCCGTCCCTACAATCTGACCTTCGGTTCGGGGGACTGACTTAGGCTTGCACGCTGCGGCGGGGTTCGTTTCCCGCCGCAGCTCCGCCGACGTCCTTAGTGAAATGAGTACCCTTATCGACATCCGCGACCTTACGGTCCGCATCGATCTTCCTGAAGGGCCGGTCTTCCCGGTCCGCAACGTCTCTCTGAGCCTTGAGGAAGGCGAAACCGTCGGCCTTGTGGGCGAGAGCGGATGCGGCAAAACGCTGACATGCTTGTCGGTGATTGGTTTGCTCGGCCGTCGCGCCTCGATCGAGAGCGGCAGCGTGGTCTTTCAGGGTGTCGAAATCGATCCTGACGACCCGGATGACAAGCGCAGACGATCACGCGGCATGGGCATAATCTTCCAAAATCCGATGACCTGTCTGAACCCGGTCCGCACCCTCGGGTGGCAGGTTGCCGAGGCCTATCAGATCCGCACCGGCGAGAGCCGTCGCGTTGCACAGAGGCGAGCAACAGAGTTGCTTGATCTGGTTGGCATTCCTGAGCCGAAGCGCCGAGCCGCTGATTATCCCCATCAAGTCTCCGGCGGACAACAGCAGCGCGCGATGATCGCCATGGCGATCGCCGGAGGCCCCGCCCTTCTCATCGCCGATGAGCCGACGACGGCACTAGACGTCACGATTCAGGCGCAAATTCTCGATCTCTTGGCTCGCCTGCAGCGGGAGATTGGCATGGGCATCCTGTTCGTGACCCACGATTTGGGCCTCGTGGCAGAGGTCGCCGACCGGATGGCGGTCATGTATGCGGGACGTGTTGTTGAACTGGCGCCTGCCGATGCCCTTTTTGCCCAGCCGCGGCATCCTTACACGCGCGGGCTCCTGACTTCCCTGCCTTTCCTCGACGATGATATCGATCGCTTGACACCGATAGAGGGAACGGTACCGCCGCTGCATGCGATGCCGCCGGGCTGCGCCTTCGCCCCACGCTGTTCGCAGGCATCGCCGATCTGCAGCACCCCGCCCGACTTACGGGCATCAGGTGACGGTTTGATTGCCTGTCATCACGGCTTGAAAACGGACACCGTAGCTGCATGAACGGAACGTCGCATGAACCGGCACCGATCCTTAGGGTTCAGGGATTGGCCAAGCGGTTCCCGATGCCGCGTGAGCGGCTATTCGGACCGAGACCGATGCTGACGGCAGTGGCCGATGTGTCATTCGATCTTACCGCCGGAGAAACACTGGCGGTGGTCGGCGAGAGCGGGTGCGGCAAGTCGACGGTCGGCAATCTGGTCCTCAATCTCCTGGCGCCCAGTGCCGGTGCCATCGCGTTCGAGGGTGAAGATCTGTCACACGCCAATGCAGCCCGCTGGCGCGCCCGGCGCCGGGATTTGCAACTCATCTTCCAGGACAGCCGAGGCGCACTCGACCCCCGCCTGACCATCGACCGGCAAGTGGCCGAGGGTCTGGATATCCACCGCATCGGTGCCCCATCGGACAGATTGGAGAAGGCCCGTCAGATGTTGGACTCTGTCGGGCTTGGTGGTCATCTGATGGGGCGGTACCCGCACGAGCTGTCTGGCGGTCAGCAGCAACGGGCAGTGATCGCGCGTGCGTTGGTGCTGGAGCCTAAGTTGGTGGTCTGCGACGAGCCGGTGGCCGCACTCGACGTGTCGGTCCAGGCTCAGGTCGTCAACCTGTTGCAAGACCTTCAGCGCACCTACGGCTTGACCTATTTATTCATCTCCCACGATCTCAGCGTGGTGCGCCACGTCGCCGACCGGGTCGCGGTCATGTATCTCGGCCGGTTCGTCGAGGTTGCAAGCCGTGACGCACTGTTTTCCCAGCCTGCCCATCCATACAGCCGCGCGCTGATCGGAGCGGTACCCGCGGCCCGGTCGCGGCATGGCCGCCGGGTGCAGCCGGTCGCCCTGCACGGTGAGCCACCGAGCCCGCTGTTTCCCCCACAGGGGTGTGCGCTGAACCCGCGCTGTCCGTTCGCCACCGATCAATGCCGGCAGGAGCGCCCGGACCTGCGCCCACTTCCCGGCGGCGGCTTCGTGGCCTGCCACCACGTGGAGAATCTCCTGTGAACCTTCGTTATGTCTCGATCAAGCTTCTGCGGGCGATCTTCACCCTCTGGCTGGTGGTAAGCTTCGTCTTCATCGTGTTGCGGATCACAGGCGACCCTACCGAGCAGCTTTTGCCCGACGATGTCGGCGAGGAAATACGGGAGTATTACCGCATCCTCTGGGGCCTCGACCGGCCTGTCTGGGAGCAATATCTGCTCTATTTCAAGGCCGCATTCCAGGGAGACTTTGGCGTCTCCTTCCGTAATAGTCAGCCGGCTCTCGACCTCATCTGGCAGCGAGTTCCGAAGACCGTTGAGTTGGGTACGGCGACGTTCGTCACGGCACTCGTATTTGGTATTCCGCTTGGCGTAATGGCGGCGATCTGGAGGGATAGCTGGATCGACCGGCTGACCATGTCCTTCGCCGTGTTCGGGTTCTCGATGCCTAACTTCTTTCTGGGCATCCTGCTGATCCTGTTGTTTGCGATGAACCTTCGGATGCTGCCCAGTTCCGGCTATGGCACATGGGAGCATATGGTCATGCCGGTGTTCACATTGGCGACCGCCTTTGCGGGTGCGATTGCCCGCTTTACCCGCTCCGCCATGCTCGACGTGCTATCGAAGGATTACATCCGAACCGCCGAGGCCGAGGGTGCGTCGATGTCCCGGCGGGTCTGGCTGCACGCCTTTCCCAATGCAGCCGTGCCAGTTGTGACCATTGTCGGTTTCAGCCTGGGCGGGATGATCGGTGGTGCCGTGGTGACCGAAAACGTGTTCGCCTGGCCGGGGGTCGGACGCCTGCTGACAAGTTCTGTTGCCGACCGCGACCTCGCGATCGTGCAGGGCATCGTGGTTCTGGTTGCGATCACCATGGTGACTGCCAATTTCCTGGTTGATCTCGCCTATGGCTGGCTCGACCCCCGGATCCGGCTGGGTAGTGGAGGGCAATCACGATGAGCGCCGAAACCGTTGCTTCGGCGAAGCCTGAGGCACCCGCCCCGCGCGGCGAGCGATTCTGGCGCATGCCAATACTGGTTTGGCTCGCAGCCGGTTTCCTCGTTCTGGTCGCTGTTATCGCAACATTCGCCCAGGTGCTGATGCCTTACGGCTATGAGGACACAAACCTGCTGTTTCGGCTGAAACCGCCATTCTGGTCGTCCCTCTCGATTGAGGGACACGTGCTCGGCACCGACAAGCTCGGCCGTGACTTGCTGTCGCGCCTGCTGGTGGCGACCCAGGTTTCCATCGCACTTGCCCTGCTGGGAACCTTGATTGGTGCAGTTCTTGGCACTGTTCTCGGCGTCCTTGCCGCACATTATGGCCGACTGGTCGACGAGATCGTCATGATGCTGGTCGATTGGCAGGCGGCGATGCCATTTCTGATCATCGCACTCGCTGTGTTGGCATTCTTTGGCAACAATTTTTATCTGTTCCTGGCGCTCATGGGGCTCGCTGGTTGGGAGACCTATGCCCGGCTTACCAGAGGTCTTGTCTTGTCGGCGAAGGAGCAGGGATATGCCGTTGCGGTCCGGGCATTGGGCGCACGGCCCTGGCGACTGTATGTCCGCCATATCCTGCCGAACGTGATCGGTCCGTTGATCGTGCAGCTGACGCTGAACTTTCCCCAAACCATCCTGCTGGAGACCTCCCTCAGCTTTCTGGGGCTCGGCATCCAGCCGCCACTGACCTCTCTCGGCCAGATGCTGGGCGAAGGACGGGATTACCTGCTGACTTCATGGTGGCTGGCGGTGATCCCGGGGGCTGTGATCTTCATCACCACCTTGTCGATGAGCCTGTTCGGTGACTGGTTGCGGACACGCCTCGACCCGACCCAGCGTTAAACGCGTCAGGGCCAGCGTTTAACGCTTCAGGAATGGTCGTCGACCGCATGCCGGCCGAGGTTGGGATCATTGACCAGGATGCCGTCGATATCGGCTGCGATCAGATTGGCCAGTGATTCAGGCGCTGCGTCTCCGACAGCACGGCCGGTGTCCGGTCCGCCGGTCGTCACCCAGAGTGTGCAGCCTTGCGACCGCAGACCGGAGACCGTTGCCGGATCGGCCTGCGCCTCCCACAGCCGGACAAGGGTAACGCCGGCATTACGGAACGAGAGCAGCGGTGCGCTCTCTCCATGCAGGGCCAGAATACCGGCATCCGGCAGTTGGGTTCTGCACGGCCGGACCAACGCCGCGTCCCGCAGGCCGAGAATGATCGCCGACGCCGGGAAGTCGGCCTCGTTTGCAGCAGAAACGATATGCGTGAGCACGATCGGGTCCCGCGCCTTGACGTCGAGCATCAGCGGAATACGCCCTCGCGCTGCCCGCATCAAAGTGGCCAGTCGCGGGATTTCAGCTCCGGCGCGCCGGGCACGGGTATCAAGTTCCTCGGCCGAGAGGTCGGCAACGGCACCGTCATCACCCGCGAGCCGCGAAAGGTGTGCATCATGCGATATCACTGCGATGCCATCGGATGAGATACGAACGTCTGCTTCCACCGCATCGGCGTGGGCGGCGACTGCCCGCTCCAGCGCAGAGACACTGTTCTCCGCTGCTGCGGCGGAATGGCCGCGATGGGCGATCACCCAGGGGCGAGCGGAGCTCATGCCGCGATTGGATGGGCATTGACCCTATCGGCGAAGGCACGCAGATGGCGGAGGCTGTCGGCCAGCATCGCGCGGGCATGGCCCTGAAGCTCCAACACGGCGAGCGTGCCCGGGAGAACCGGTGACGCGTCTGCGAGCGCCGTCAGGTCCATGCATCCAATCCCCAAGGGCGCGTGCATATCGCCCACACCAAAATACATCCAGTCCGGCTGAGAGGTGATCGAGGGAATTGTCGGCATACCGGACGCCTCGCTGATATGAATATGACCGGTGAAGGGCGCCATCGCCGCCGCGCCTGCGACAGGGTCCAGACCAAGAAGACCGGCACCCTGCTTGGCGTGGCTGTAATCGAGACAACCGGTCACGGCCGGGTGATCCAATGCGCCGAGCTGCCGGGCCAGTGCCGCCGGATCAAGCGAGTAGCTGGTGGCTTTGCCACCAATAACAGCCAGGTTCGGGCTTATGTTCTCAAGGGCGATCCGAACGCCGCAATGTGCCGCGTGATCACCGAGGGCGGACAACTCCTCGCGCTCAAATGCAAGCAGGCCGTCAGGGTCCGAGGCCCAATCGGCGGGATCTGCCCGTCCAGCATGGATGACGACGATAGGCGCGCCGATCTCGGCGGCCAGATCTACCGAAACTCGTGCGGCGGAGCGGTGCATAGCGATGTTGTCACGGTCCATGAAGTCGATCGGGATTGGTGCGTGCAAGGTCGGCACCAACGGCCGCTCCTCGCAAAGCGCCCGAAGCTCAATCGTGCGTGCCGGCAGCAATCTAGCGTTGGCGACCACACCAAGTGAAGAAGCATAAAGCTCCATCACATCGGCACCGAGCGCCGCCAACTCGTCGGCTTGGTCCCGGACCCGGTCCAGATCGCCATTGACGACCCCGAGACTGGCACCGATCCCGGCAACGCGTTTCATGCTGTCCATATGCGCACTCCTATCGGATGACGAGACAGTTGGTCTCGACACCCAATAAGTCTTTACATCTTTGTATGACTTCCGAATGACATCGCACTCTTAAATCCATAAGCGCTGACTGCCCGTTCGGGGCTAAGTCTGGTCCGCCTCGTCGTCCATATCGTTCAACGGGATGCTGATTGATATCCGGGTTTCGCTGGAGCCGAAGCTTCGCTTGATGGTGCCATTGAGTTCGAAGCGGATGCTGGCATCGATTAGCCGGGTGCCAAAACCCGAGGAAGGGGTATTCCCTTCTTCTTTGGCGTTCGCTTCAGCTCCGCTTGCCGGATCGGCGGAATCTGACCCGGACGGTCGGCGTTCAACCCACTCAATGGTGACCCGGTCGCCATTTTCCTCGTGCCGCCAGGCGATCGACAAGGTGCCGTCTTCCTCCGCCACGCCGCCGTACTTCATCGCGTTTGTGGCCAGTTCATGAAACGTCAGGCCAAGAGCCTGGGCCGCAGTCTCGCCAAACTCAACATTCGGCCCGTCCAGTGCTTCTTCCGGAATGCGGTCCCCGAAGACCTGATTAAGTTCCGCCTGCAAGAGGTCGCGCAGGGCAGCACGGCGCCAACTGGATTCCGTCAGCATGTCCTGCGCATTGGCCATGGCCTGCATGCGCGATTCAAAGGACTCACTGAATTCCTCAAGATTGTCTGAATTGATGGCGGTCTGACGGGCCATCGCAAGAATTCGGGCGATGGAATTCTTGATGCGATGCTTGGTTTCCTGCAGCAGGAGATTCTTGTCCTCGACGGTTTTCTCCGTCATCGCCTGCATCTCGTGCGCTGTCCGGATTGCCTTCAGTTGCAGGCGAACCAACACTGCCGCCGCGATTGCCAGCAGGATCGTCGAGAGCGCCAATAAACCGGTGCGCCAATAACGTGACGGGTCCAGAAATTCTACGGTTGCATAGGCTCTGATTGACCAGATACGTCCGGCCACATTCAGATCCCGGTTCACCGTGAACATGCTTGTGGCGGCAATTTCGGCGAAGTCATCCGACTGAAACAGCACCGTTTCGCCGCCATCAGTGACATCGCGAGTCTCGATAACCAGCGGTAGATTGACGGCGCCAACAAGAGCTTCGCGATGGAGATCGGCGGCAACGAATGGCGCGTAGATAAATCCTTCGACGGTCGGAGGCTCTGATCTGGATACGCGGTGAGACATCGTCAACTGGTCGGGAAACGGCAGGTAATAGAGAAAGCCGCCCTGCTTTTCTCCGGTGATCTCCTGCACAAGGTCCACAGGACCGCTCGCGGCGCCTTCGCCCGTATCGAGGGCCCGTTGCATCGCGGCCCGCCGCACCGGCTCGCTGAACATGTCGTAACCAAGCGCGGCTTCGTTGGCACGATCAAGCGGCTCAAGAAGAACGATTGGGGTTCTTCGCGCGACCGTGGCAGCCGGCCAGACCGGTCGCGGGCCGCCATAGCGCTCGCTCAGTTCTTCTTCAATAGGGGCTTCGTCGCCGGCATCGATCAACTTCGCCAGCCCTAGCCCCAGAATGCCGCCGAACCGGTTTTTCAGATCGAGTGCAGTGACAAATTCCCTCATCTCGCTTTTCGAGACAGCGCCGTCGCGGGCGGTGAAAAAGGCATTCGTGGCCTGCAGAAGCGTGAGATACCGGCTGATCCGGTCATCGATGCGCTCGACTGTTTTATCCGCAATGCGCGCAAAGTGCAGGCGCGTGCTTGCATCCTCGGCGCGAAATACCACAACCGTCATGGCAGCGCCGACGGCTGCAACTGCAAGGAAGGCGAATGCAGGCAAATATCTATTCAAGGATTTTCCGATCTCCCGAACGATTTAATAGGGGCAAACGAACCGTCCGGCAATATTTCCAATACAAGATAAATGGCTTCTCCCGCAGCGGTGCTGTGTCCCTTTCGGCCATCAGTGACGCACCAAGGCCTCTACGCGCAGTGCACTCCAGGCTAGGCACCAGGCCAGGGCCGCGGGGGTCTCAGGGAGCAGATATCTGAAAAATGCGTATGAAATGTGGGGATGCGGCCCGGTTTCCGCGCCTTTTGCCCGACAATTGCCGCAACAGCGCCATCTCCCGATATCCCGCAATCGGATGGAACTTTTCCAGCGCGAAGGCGTTCTACATGTATCTGCAGCCCGCGCCCGATGGCTCCCCCCTGATGGCGCACCCCCAAGGACTGCGGAAACCAATCGGATTTTATCCGAGAGTCATTTGTCGGCGTCGCCTTTCCCCGGGCGGCGCCGACTTTTTTTTCAGGTCGGATTTTCCTGTGTGAAGGTGAGGTCGTAAGCGACGTGATCGGCTGCAATCCGATAGTGCGCTACGCCGTTGACGGCATTCGGCACAACGCGCTCCAGGACGATGCTGCCGAACCGGCCGTCTTGCTGTTCGGCCTCTGCGTTCGAGGCCTCGCTCTCCGGTCGTGTTTCGTGCCAGCGGATTGAGACCTGCTGCCGGGCTCCCTCCAGAGTGCTGTCGCAGATCAGCGTGACCGGCGCGGTCGCTTTTGACGCCCCGCCATGGCTTGCCGCATTCACGATCAGTTCATGCAAGGCAAGGCCGACATGCAGGGCTTCGTTCGGAGACAGCCAGGGATCGTCTCCTTCGACAGTGATGCCGGAATGATCTTCTGAGACGTATTTCTCGATCTGCTGCGATGCGAGATCGCGAAAGCGCGCACCGGTCCAGCTTGAATCCGTGATCAGGTCCTGCGACTGGGACAGGGAGTAAAGCCTTCCGCGGAATTTCGTCAGGAAGCTGTCCAGTGTGCCGGAGTGCCGGGCCGTCTGGGTTGCGATGCTTTGAATGATGGCGAGGAGATTTTTGCTGCGGTGACTGAGTTCGCGCAGCAATGCTTTCAGGGTCCGCTCCCGGCGCCGTTCCTCCGTAAGGTCGACGATCGTGGTCATGATGAGGGCCGGGTTATGAGTGGGAACCAGCAACTCGACGTTGAACTCGAAAAACTGGTTCTGACCGACGGTCATTTCCTGCTTCTGGTTTTCCTGCTGCGTGATGGCATCGGTCTTCAGGCTTGTCAGTGCGGCGCCGATTTCGGGGCCGAACATGTCCTCGTCGCGCGGTGAATGCGCGGGCAGGACCGACCAGCAGTCGGGCAGGTTGGCGATGAAAAGATAATCGAGGGATGCATCCTGAAGGGTTACGCAAACCCCCGACCGGATAAGGGCGCGCACGAGGTGATCGCGAAGGTCTGCCTCGTTCTGTCCACCCTTTTGCCAGGTCAGATGTTCGACCGGCAATGTCACGATAGTACCCTCCGTAAATGCTGAATTTCTCCGGCAGCCCGATGGCGACTCTCGCCGTGCGGGCTGCCTGAAGGATGGAATATGGCCCGCCTAAACCCTGCGGAACAGGCGGAAGACCATCGATATTGCGAACAGCACCAGGAATATGACGAACAGGATTTTCGCGATTCCGGCGCTGGCACCGGCGATCCCCGTGAAACCGAGGACGCCGGCGATAAGCGCGACGATGAAGAATAAAAGTGCATAGCCAAGCATGATTGTCTCCCGTGTGGTTCGGGAAGAACAACGTGCCGGTGCGTCATAGGTTCCATCGAATGCACTAGATGAATCCGGTCACGCTGGCTCCGTAACCTTTTCCATGAAGAACAGAGCCTGACTGATCAAGGCTTTTACCATGTCCGGATTGAACGGCTTCGTGACCAGGAAGGCCGGCTCCGGCCGCTCGCCGGTCAGGAAGCGTTCCGGGAAGGCGGTGATGAAGATCACCGGGATGTTGCTGTTGGACTTCAGGATCTCGTTGACCGCGTCGATCCCGGAGCTGCCGTCGGCGAGCTGGATGTCGGCCAAGATCATCTTCGGCTTTGTGTCGGCGAACAGCTTGACCGCTTCCTTGTGGGTGCGGGCGATGCCTGTGACCCGGTGGCCGAGGGTCTCGACCATCTGTTCGATATCCATCGCGATCAACGGCTCGTCCTCGATGATCATGATGTCGGTCGCGACCTGACGCGAAATCTCGATCGAGGCCTCTTCGAGCAAACCGCCGACCTCAGTTTTGTCGACCGACAGGATTTCAGCGATATCGGCTTCACTGAAACCCTCGACCACGAGCAGCAGGAAGGCCTGCCGGGCAGTCGGCGGGACGGCTGAGAGGTTTGCGGCCGCCCGCTGTTCCCATGCATAGGGTGATGGACCCGGTTCGACCGGAATGGTGGTGGAACCAAACAGGGTGGCGAAGAGTTTGAATAGGGAGACGCGATCACTGGACGTCTCTGGAAAACAGGATACATCCGCTATCAGCGCTTCGAGGGTTGCGGCCACGTAAGCGTCACCGGATGTTTGGGAGCCCGTCACGGCCCGGCCATAACGGCGCAGGGACGGAAGATGGGGCGCGACACGGTTTGACAGAGACATAGCTTGAAACTCCAAGGTTGCCTGAAACAGGCGTAAGATGAAGGCTAAACGCGCGTCTGAAAAAAAAGTTCCCCGACGATGGAACTTTTTTTGCCGCTGATCGTTATTGAAGCAAAACTCTAACCCGAGAGTGTGCCACATGCCGTTGAATCCACCTCAGAAAACTACCGGATCCGCGCGACCGTCCGCCCAGAAAACGGACGACGTCAACGCGCAGATATCAAGCAAACTGCACCAGCTTTATGAAACGGTGCGCGAAGAGGAAATTCCGGACCGGTTCCTGGATCTGCTCGAGAAGCTCGATGAAGCGGAAAAAGCCTCCGGCCGGGAGACGTCCAAATGAATGCCGCGCCGGGACCGGACGGCCCCGCCGAAGGGCTGTCTTTCAAACGCGAGATGCTCTCGAACTTGCCGAACCTGCGTGCTTTCGCGGTTTCCCTGATCGGCAGCCCGGACCGGGCGGACGACCTGGTTCAGGACGCCATCATGAAAGCCTGGGGAAAGCAGGAAAGCTTTACGCCCGGCACCAACATGAAAGCGTGGCTCTTCACCATTCTGCGCAACGAGTTCTACAGCCAGATGCGCAAGAAAGGCCGTGAGGTCCAGGATAGCGACGGCTACTTTGCCGAGCGTCTCTCCGTGCATCCGGCCCAGTATGGTTCGCTCGACATGCGCGATTTTCGCCGGGCGCTTGAGCAGTTGCCGGATGATCAGCGTGAAGCCCTGATCCTGATCGGCGCTTCCGGATTTGCCTATGAGGAAGCGGCGGAGATCTGCGGTTGCAAGACCGGAACGGTCAAGAGCCGGGTGAACCGGGCGCGCCAGCGATTGCAGGAAATTCTCTCGGTCTCCGGTGCCGCGGACTATGGCCCGGACCCTGAAGTGGGGCAGGTCTCGGATACTGCTTTCGTTGTCTGAGGCCACGTTCTTTTCCTGAAACGTTCGGGGTATCCGTCCATGCGTGCTGTTGCTGTCCTGAACCGTGATGGTGGCACTCTCAAAACCACGGATCTCAATGCTTATGCGGAAACGCTGACGGCGGCGTTCGAAGAGGCCGGCCGGTCGCTCGAATGCCGTCAGGTCGCCGGTCGGGATCTCATTGAAGCTCTCGAAGATGCCGCCGGTGATCGCGCGGTCGAACTCATTGTCGCTGGCGGCGGGGACGGCACTATCTCTGCCGCGGCCCGTATCGCCTGGCAGGCGGACAAGGCTCTCGGGGTCTTGCCCGCCGGAACCATGAATCTTTTCGCCCGTGCGCTGGGTATCCCGCTCGACCTTGAGACAGCGGCCATAGCACTGGCTAAAGCCCCCATCAGCACAAGTGACCTCGCCACCGCAAATGGCGAGGTTTTTGTTCATCAGTTCTCCGTCGGCATGCAGCCACGTGTCGTCCGCGACCGCGAGGCTGCGGACTATTATTCACGCATGGGCAAGATGCTCGCCAGTCTCAGGGCGATTGCGGCGATGTTTCAGCGCCCGCCGTCTTTTCCTGCCCGCATTGTCATCGACGACACTGAAGAAGAAGGCCGTTACAGCCTCGTCGTGGTCGCGAACAATCTTTATGGCGAAAGCCACATGCCGTACCCGGACACGCTGGAAGGCGGCGTACTCGGCATTGGCCGCGCGCCGGTTCTCCCGCCTTCGGCCAATCTGAGAATGATCGCCGATCTGGCGGCCGGGGAGTGGCGCCGGAACGATGATTTCGACATGCATCCGGCTCGCTCCGTGTCATTGCATTTCCCCCGACTAACGCATGATGCGCACGCCACTGTAGACGGCGAGCTGGTCCCGCTGAAGGAGACGGTGGAGCTGAAAATTCACCCGGGCGCGCTCAAGGTCCTGAAACCGTAAATCGTTGTGCCGCCGTCCAAAGAGGGCGGCACATTTCCCGATCATAAAAGCCGGCAGCGATGCCGGCTTTATGCGTTTCTGGTCCAGGGCGGCGATTAAGGGCAGCGTGAGCCAGGACGTGATGCAAGGACAGGGAGACAATAGGGCATAAAGAAAACCGCCCCCGGTTCAGAAACCGGAGGCGGCAAGTCGCGTATTCGGGAGGATTTCAAGCGACGTTTACTGGGTCGTGACGGTAACCTTCTTGGTCTTGGTCACCTGGCCACGGGCCACGACAACAACGCGGCGGTTCAGGCGTTCGCGGACGCCGTCACCGGTTGCCACGGCCGGGGCGGTTTCGCCTTCAGGCTCGACCTGAAGCTGCCCGTAGTCACCGATGGTCATGCCCTGGCGCATCAGCTCTGTACGAACCGAGTCCGCACGGCTGGCAGAAAGCGCGAGGTTGTAGTCAGCCGGACCGGACGTATCGGCATGGCCTTCGATAAAGAGGGTAACAACCGGCTGGATGTTCTTCATTTCCGCGACGAACTTATCCAGTTTCGCCTGTTCCGTCGTATCGATGGTGGCCTTGTCGAAGGGGAAGTAGACGGTTTCCCGGGCGACTTCCTCGACAACGGTCACAATCTCCATCTCGGCTTTCTTCGGCTCTGATTGCGCCTTTTTCGGCGGTTCCATTGCCGTACGGAGTCCTGCCAGCGCGGCTTCGAACTCATCCTTGCAGGCAGCGATATGAGTAGGCTGGTGGCCTTCTTCCTGCTGCTCTACCCAGCAATCATACTTGGCCTGGGCAAGGGCCGCTTCGAGCGGCGCCGTGGTCCGGGCTCCCTTGTTGAACAGAGTCATCATGCTGGAACGGGCAAGTTCCAGTTCCTGCAGCTTGGCCGGATCCTCGATCGCCCATTCAGCGGGGTCGGAGGGCATCGGGGTTTCGCCGTTCGCGGCCATGACGCCCTTGGTGGCGTGGTTCTCGGCGTCGATCCAGTCATACATCTCGTCGGCTTCGAAAATGCTGAGCTGCTTGTACTCACGCACCAGGCCGGAATTGAAATCGGTGCCGGTCGGCGCCATCGTCCGGATCTGTTCGACATTATCGAAGAAAACCGCGGCATCGACTTTCGCCGGCATAACAGCCAGGAGTGCGACAGGGATGGTGCTCAGAAGATATTTTTTCATGATGACCTCTATTTACTGTGCCGCCCTTAATAAAAAGAGCTATGAGGGAACTTATTGTCTCTGTTGTTCAGTGACGGAAAGGTGATTTCTTCCTTTCGATCTTGCCTTAACAACGTACGACGCTGAGATTGGTTCCAATTTATTTTTCGATTATTTGTCGGTCGCGTTTTCAATCGCGTCGCCGGTCTCCTCGACAGCATTGTCGATGTTTTCGCCAAGCTGCTCGGCCGGCCCTTCTGAATCGCAGGCGGCGAGACCCGTGGCGCCAAGCATGACGAGAGCCAGCAGGGCAGCGATCCGCGGGCCGGCGGTACGAGTGGTGGTCGTGCGATTAAGGTCAGACATCGAATTCTCCTTTGCAGTCGGTAGTCGGGCAGTGCCGGGGCATCTGCATGCCGTGTCCGTTTCGGATCGGCGTTGTTGCGATGTGCCTTTGATGAACGGGGCTGGATCGAATTCGTTCCATGCAGATTTCTCCGCCGGTGTCTGGGGCAGGCATTGGGAGAAGGTGAAAGGAACCAATTCGAGAGTTGGTCGTTTTCCATTCAGACGGGCGGATCCGCTACCGGATGTAACGGGTCGCCAACCGAATGGAGGACATGATGAAACGCACGACATTCCGCAAACTTCTGACCACGACCAGCCTCGTCGCCGCTCTGGCGCTTGCCGCACCGGCGGCGCTCGCCGGAACTGGTACCCAGACAGGTTCCAGTGCGCAGTCCGAGCCGACCATGACCCTTGAAGAGCTTGATGCACAGCGTGCCGAGATGGCGCAAACCATCGAAAAATGGGGCCATCAGATTTCTGACTGGACCGAACGCAAGGCAGAGAAGGCCAGCGATGCAGCGGATAGCACCGCCGAGGTTGCCTCTGAGAACCTGCAGATCGCCTGGGCCAATGTGAAAGCGGCATGGTCGGACGTGGAGCGCGCTTCGGCTGATGGCTATGACAAGGCCAAGCAACGCTTCAATTCCG
>NZ_JACZFS010000042.1 GCF_014904795.1 Nisaea nitritireducens | reverse complement strand
CGCTTTTCTGTATGGGCAATCTGTCAGGTGACTGTCGGCTATGACCAGCCGGTGCGCTGAGGCTCCCAATGTTGTCCGCTCAAATACTCATCTTTCTGGTCCTGAAAGGCGTTCGCGGTCCGTTCGATGATGGGTAATTTTTCCACGTTGCAGGCGGCAGCCTGTGTGAATTCCTCGAAGATACTATCGATTTCATCTACAGCGATCCCCGGGCGATTAACCTAACCACCGAACGGGAACGCCCTGCTCAATCTCGATACTGCTTGGCTTATGCACGGCGACCGGGCTTTCCGGTCCAGTCGTCAATTCCGATAGGTCAATCGACGCTCTCTATGATTGCCCGTCGCCGTGCTGCTCTTCGCTGGAGCCACCGCTCACCGCAAGATACGCCAGCCCCGCGCCGGCAAGCGCAAGCAGCAGAGGCTTGGTATTGCCGAGGACCGGGCCGACTTTAAGCGCGGCTGTGACCGCATTCATGCTCTGCCTGCGAACTTCAGCTTCGTGGCGCCGTTCATAGGCGCTGACAGCAGAAGTAATCGCCCAAACTGCGAGGGCCATGGCACCGGAGACAAGCATGACAATGCACAGCGCCGCTATCGGATCGAGGCGTTCGGCAAGCCACAGCCCGCTGGCGGCAACGGCGGCCCCGTAAGCGGTCACGCCAAAGAGGACGGCGAGACCATACAGGACCGCGTTGCGCTTCGTCCGCGACGCCAGCCGCCCGGCATTCCAGGAGGCAATCTGCGCGGCGTGGGTTGCCAGACGATCAAGCACGGTTAGCGCCTGATCAGATAGCCGACCGCAAGGCCAAGACCGGCCGCAATTGCGATCGAGCGGATCGGTTTGGCACGCACACCCGTGCTCACATTCTTCTCGATGCGGTCGAGGTCATCCTTCACCCGCTTGGCAGCGGCAGAGGAATTAGCGGCAATTTTCGCGGCTACATCTTCACCGCGCTGTTTCAGGTCGCCTACCTTGCTCTGGCCAAGGCCGGACACGCTGTCAGCCAGCGCGGAGAGATCGGCGCGAAGGGCTTCGAGCTGGGCTTCGACATCGCCGGACTTCGCAGTTGTTTCGTTTGCTGCCGGCTTACTGCGGGCATTCGCCTGGGCGGTTGCCATGATGGTCTCCTTTTGAATGTATGGGGAGGCAGGGGCCGGTCAGCCGGCCCCTGCCTGTTGGAAAGTCACTTTGTGCGCTGTTAACGCAGGATGATGGAGTCCGGCATGGTGTCGTACTCTTCATCCGAATAAGCCGGATGGGATTCCAGCTGGGCCAGGGTAAAGGGCACATGCACCTCGACCTCGCCGCCGTCCTCGGCCTGCATCAGCCGGCCGGTACCGGAAGCGAGCGCGACCGGCTTCTCACCCAGGCCAAGGAAACCGCCGACATCGACGACATAGGCCTCGACACGGTTTCCGGCACCACGCAGCACCTTGTCGATCTCACCGATATCCTCGTTATTCGCCCCGTAGACACGGGCGCCGATGAGCTCGTCGGTCGTGAGCTTTGCCGGATCGACGGTGACCAGGGTTTCGTCGTCCTTGGTCAGGGAATTGACCGCGTCCTTGGACTGCTTCTTGAGAGAGGCAAAGCCGTCGTCGATCTTCTTCATCGCCGGGGCAACAAAGCCCAGGGTCGCGTAATCGTCGAACGCGCTTCGGTCAAAGGCCGGGGCCTTCTTCAGCTCGTCCTTGGTCGCGTCAGCCACCAGACGGCGGCTATCCTCGACCGGAATCCACTGCAGCCGATTGATATCGACCGCGACATCCTTCTCGCCGATGCCAAGCACGCCACCGACGCCGATCACGGCCGCCAGGACGTCACCGTCAGTGGTCATGACCACGTCGTTGATATCGCCGATCGGCTCTGCGTCCTTGGCGGTCGAGCCATAAACCGACTTGCCGATCAGCGCGGAGGCCAGAATCTGGTCCGTCTGCGGCTTGAGATACGGCTTGCTTGCAGCGGCACCGGAATGCGGCTGGAAAACACCCGTGCTTTTGGCAGAGCCGGTGCCGGCAGCATTGGCCGTCACGAGGCCGCCAAGTGCAATGGTCGCGCTCAACGCGGTCGTCGTAAGAAGCTTGCGGATCATGTTTTTTTCTCCTCTTCAAGTGAAGAAATCTGGAGTTCAGTATAGGAGCGGCAGATCACGCGCCGCTCTCAGTTAAGAAACGCGCGAGGCCCGATGAGGTTCCTTAATTTTTTGCAAAAACAGGCAGGGAGGAAAATTTTTAAGTATTGAAAAATCTATGATCGCATAAAATTCCGCCGATCATTTAGTGATCGGCGTTGATGTGAAAGTAACTATTTAATTTACTGAGCCGATACGGCGTCGTTTCGCGGACGATCCGTCGATTGAACAATCACGAAATCATAGACAAGCTTCGCGAATACTGCGATCGGCGCGGCCAGGAATGCGCCAGGCATGCCCCAGCACCAGGTCCAGAACAGCATCGAGATGAAAATCAGGATCGGGCTGAGCGTCATGGTGCGCCCCATCACCACCGGCGTGACGGCATAGCATTCGATCGCGTTGATCAGCGCGAAGGCAGCCGGCACGGACGCAATCGCAAGCCAGGCATCGAAACTCGCGAGGCCGGCGAGCGTCAGGATCGCCAACATGGCAAGCGGGCCGACAAACGGTAGAAAATTGAGAAAAAAGGCAAGCAGCCCCCACATGACCGGGTTCGGCATGCCAAGCAGCAGCATGGCCAGTGCTGTCAACGCTCCAACACAGAGATTGATCGCTGTCAGCGCCCGAACATAAGTGGAGAACTTCTCCTGTACCGCGCCCATGAAAGCGACAAAGGCCGACCGGTTGTCGATACGTCGCACGAAGGACCGCGCTGCGCGGCGGCCTTGGGCGAGCAGCATGTAGAGCAGGCCCAGCGTCATCACGATCTGCGCCATGGTCAGCCAGGTGTAATTGGCGAGCTGCCGGAGGAATGACGGCCCCTGGACGACAATTGTGTCGCCGGACCCGTCGCCACCGCTGCCCGCCATGTCCTTGAGCTTTTCTGTCGCCTGCGACGCTTCCTCGATGGATTGCCTCAGTCCCCAGAACTCACGTTCGAGCTTTCTGACGATCTCCGGCAGCTTGTCGAACCAGTACATGGCCGGATCGGAAAGTTGAAAGAGAGCAAGCCCCGCAATGCCGACAAGCCCCAGCACGACCACCAGGGCACCACACCAGTCGGGCAGACCTGCAGCGCTGATCGTCCGGACTACAGGATAGAGAATGACGCACAGAAACAGGGCCAGAAAGATCGGCAGGAAAAGCTCGGACGCGACATAGAGTGCCGAGCCGGCCGCGAGCACGAACAGACCGATCACCGCATATGACTGAACGTCACGTAACCGCGCCCTCCGGCGGAGGGCGCGATGTGTCGGAGAGGCGGTCTCGGAGCGCTGCTCGTCACGCGCCGTGTCGCAAGGTTCTGCCGTGTGCGCCAAGGGGATTAAACCCTGACCCCGGAAGCGCTGCGCGGACCGGCAAACATCCAGATGATGAGACCGATAACCGGCAGCACGACGATCAAGAGGATCCAGACGAGCTTTTTCACACCGGAAGTCCCGCTGGAAAGCACCTGGATTACGGCATAAATATCGGCGATCAAAATGATCAGGGCGAATAGACCTGAAAAGAGCTCCATGGTTTCGACTCGCGTTGTTGTATCTGCCTTAACAACGTGCCGATGCTCAAATGGTTCCCCAATGTGCTGACCACAGTCTCAGGTCACGGCAAAGCGGACGATCTGCAAAGCCGACGGCAGCCGTGCTCCGTCCGGGGCCGCGAAAAAACATGCCGTTGACCTATTCGTAGCGCAGATCACCGATTTCCAGACAGGCCGGTGTCCTTGAATGTATGCCGCGTCTCACCGTCACCAGAACTAGAGTATCCCCGCAGGTCCCGAATTGATTGCCCGGTGACGGGTCAACGTACCCAGCGTCTCCAATTCTTTGCACTTTATTCAAAACAGTAACGAGAACGCCCTAGCCTGGTTGTTTACAATGCGGTTTTCCGACACTGCTCAATCATGGGAACTCTCTTTAATACAGAAAACCTGGACGCCTCAGGCGTATGCCGACGGGCTCCGCATCTGCGACTCTGCCTTACCAGCACCGGAAAGCGTATTCTTTCAATCCCGAAACTGCGCGCCGCGCATATTGGCATCCTGCTATCGATGGCGCTGCTCCCGGGGCACGGGTCGGCGCAGACTCTGGAGGAAGCGTTTGTTCTGGCCTACAGAACCAATCCAGGTCTGATCTCCGCAAGGGCCCTATTGCGTCAGACGAACGAATTGGCACCCCAGGCACGCGGCGGCTGGCGGCCACAGGTATCCTTCAACGGGACAGCCGGATACACAGACGTCAAACAGTCAAGTCGTGGCCGCACCATTAACGACGACAATTACAACAACCGCACACTCTCTCTTGAAGCAACTCAGCCGCTCTACACCTTCGGAAGGGTCGAAGCCCGGGTCGATGCCGCGGACGCCACCATAGAATCCCAGCGGGCTCAGCTTTTCCAGACGGAGCAGAATACGTTCGTCTCCACTGCCACCGCCTATCTGACGGTCATACGCGAAGGCGCGACTCTGGACCTGCAGCGAAACAACCTTTCAAGGCTTCGCCAGCAACTGGAAGCCACCAGGGCCCGGTTCGAGGTTGAGGATCTGACCCGCACAGACGTTGCCCAGGCACAAGCCAGTGTTGCCTCGGCGGAAGCGGATGTGGCCAGTGCAGAAGCCTCACTGGCGCAGGCACGCGTCAGCTTCGCCCGGGTGATCGGACAATCTCCGGAGGAACTCACCGTTCCGGATCTGCCTTCGGGTTTGCCCGAGACCAGAGACGAAGCCATCAAAATCGCGGTAGGCGGCAGTTTCTCACTGCTTGGCGCCAAATTCTCCGAAGCGGCCGCCGCGCGCCAGCTGGAAGCAGCCAGGGCCGATCTCCTGCCCACGGTAAATCTGGTCACCAGCCTCAATCATTCCGAAGATTCCAGCGTCAACGAAAACGAAAGCTGGAACGCTGCGGTGAGCGTCCGGCTTACGGTTCCGCTCTACCAGTCAGGCATTACTTATTCGAAAGCACGTGAGGCACACGAAAATCTCCGTCGCCTGCGCTTTAGCGCCATCGATCAGGAGCGGGTTGCGAGTGAAGGCGCTGCCAATGCCTATGAGGCCTTGCAGGGCAGCTACTCCCAAATCGACGCGTTGCAGGCACAGATCGACGCCGCCGCCATCGCCCTGGAAGGGGTGCAAAGCGAAGCCTCTGTCGGCGCCCGCACCGTGATCGACGTTCTCGACGCCGAGCAGGCCCTGCTCGATGCCCGGGTCCGCCTTGTTCGGGCCAGGTATGACGTCCTGGTTTCAAGCTACCGTCTGCTATCCGCAATTGGGCGACTAACGGCTCAGGATCTCGAACTGCCAGTCGATTATTACGACTATGACCAGCATTATCGCGAAGTACGGACCCGGTGGCTCGGCACCGAGACCAGCGATTCAGAGTATTTCCGCGACTAGACTAGACGGGCGCCCCAGCCGCTCAGCCAATACCGGCGCGGCCCTTCGACAATATCCCGTTCGGATCGCCGACGGCGCGGATTTCTTCCAGGTAAGTTTGCAGCGAGGAAGGCTCGGTTGCCGTGGTCTTTGCCAGACCGTTCGCCAGCCGGTACGGCGCCAGCCCCATACGCTCGGCTTCGGCGAGAAGGGCGCGATAAGCATCAAGCGCCGCCGTATCGCTCTCCTCTCCCTTCCGCCGGTAAGACAGGCTGACATAGGAAAGCAGGCACCGGAAGCTGGTAGCTTCAACGCCGATATTGAGGTCGATACCGTAGGGCCGGAGCACAGCTGCGGCGCATTGAACAAATTCAGCCAGAACTTTACCGTCGAATGGAAAGGCAAGGCAGAGCCAGAGCAGCCCACATCTGTCCGCATCCGGGTCCATATCCTCGAAGCCGGGAATGCTGTCGCTCGACCAGTAAACGGTCCTGAGATTGCGCGGACTGGGTTTGCCGAGCAGTCCCTCGCACCCTTCTCGCCAGACGCCATCGGTTCGCACAATCGCGCCGGAAGTCGCGGCACCGGCCGCATTGAAAGACTGCACGACACGGTCTGCGCGAAGACCGAGGATCGTGCTGTCCTCCGCCAGCAGATAACCAGAGAGGTGCCAGGTGTCGGTCTCGGCCAGACGCACTTCGTCTTCGGAATAGGATGAGCGCGGGTTCTCCCGGGCGAGATACTTCACACCGTTCCAGAGCGTGACCGACCGACCCAGGATGGCGCCGGCAAATTGTGCTTCCCGCCAGGCCGAGATCAGCCCCGGAAGCAGGTCAAGACCGTCGATCCGGGACGTGAACACCGCTAGATTCCCGGGCATCGGCTCAAGCCGGATCCAGGCCGCCACAACAACACCGAGATTGGACTGGCTGAACAGCCCCTCGACGATCGGGCCGGCAGCTCCGGAATGCAGCCCTTTCAGGCGATATGCCTTCGTGGCGGAGTAGCCGGTCTCAAGGGTCCGGCCGTCCGCGAGCACGACCTCAAGATCGCCGAGAGACGCCCAGCGATCCCCGATCGCCCCGTCTCCACGGTCAAGCGCATTGGCGAGCACACTGGCCTCGGGCGAACCTCCGATTTCCGGAACGAAATACCGGGATTCGCGCTCCGACAGATAGGCGGCCAGCATCCCGAAAGTCACGCCGGGCTCGACCCGAACCAGTCCTTGCATGGGATCGTAATCCGAAATTACCGTAAGGCCTGACAGGTCGAGAATGACCGAGCCGTCCTCGAACGGAGCCCGCGATCCCATGCCCCAGTTCGCCCCCCGGCTGACCGGATGAACGGGGAGACGATGCATGGTCGCAGTGCGCAAAATCGCGGCGACCTCGTGCCTGGATCCGGGCCGGAGGATCGCCGAGACCGCCTTGTCCGCCCCGAAGGTGCGGCGCCCCCAGGCGCCGCACTGGTCCGCATCGAGGACAATGTTCCCCGGCTCGATAATATCGGACCAGACTGGCCCAGCGGCAGAACTCCGCGCCCCGGTTGCCATATCCGTAGCGTCGCCGGTGTCACCATTGAGGCCGGTCAGTTCCGATATCTGTGTCATCCATGTACCTCTGAGAACAATCGGCCGGACGCATCAGAAAAACGCGAAAGCCTGGCTTCAAACACGTGACAGGAGCCGGACGGCTACCACTTCTTGAAAAGATCTCCGATCACCTCTGCTTCCGATCGCTTAGGGTCAATCCTTCTGGTAACATCGCTGACCACAATGCCGGCAAGCTCAATGCAGGTGCTGAGGAGAATACCACCGGAGACATTTTCAAGGTCCTCGTCACTCAGATCGCCATCAGCGGAATCACCGGCCTTTTCGAACTGCCTTTGAACTTCTTTCACGTCATCGACCGTCACTGTGAAACCATTGTCATTGGCGAGCGTGACAACCTTCGGAAAGATCTCCTGGGCTTCATTTTCGTGAATGACAGTAACCAGTTGCTCTCCCAGTTTTTCGTCTGCCTGCACTTTTTCAAGAAATGCCGCCATCGTTTGCGTGCTCATCATTTTCTCCTGTTGTATGCGCTCCCTGCGAACGCAGTTCCGACCCGCCGTTAAAAACAGAACTGCAATCAAAGCTTTGCCTTGCTCGAACAGCAGCGGGGTCCGGCGGGCGACGGGTCAGGAACTGCCCGGCCGAACAAATGGGGTGATGAAAGAGGAAGATCAGATCCGGTCAGGCCGCCGATACTGCACCGGGCCCTGCGTCACCGAACCTTCCGGAATTACGCCGCCATACTGGTTCTGACGGGATGGAAAGGCAGACCAGCTGCCTTTCCATCTTGACCTGAAGCCGGCCATCTTGATCGCAATCGCGTAACTACCATTGCTTGAGCAAATTTGGACGACCATTTCTACCGCGATAATTCGGGACGCGGCCTGTAGCATAATCAATTAGGCTTGGCTCCTCATCCCGAGTGTCGGCCAGACGACGCAGATAATTGCCGCCCGATACATTTTCGAGATCCGCGTCGTCGAGATCGCCATCGGAACCGTCGTCGGCCGTGAGCAATTCCCGTTGCATCTCAGCAACATCCTCCGCCGTGATCGCGAAACCATTCGCAGTTCCGTATTCGGTCACCGCCGCAATGGCTTGGTCACCCTGTTTTTCGCCGACGGCCTCCACCAGCCCCTTGGTAAAGATCTCGTCGGTCGTGGCCTTTTCGAGCATTTCGGACATTGCCTGCATGGTCATTGTGAGTTCTCCATTCGGAATAAAGGAAACAAGAGAGCCGCGGACGACTCCGCGCCCGCAGACAAGGTGCGGATCACCATTGCTTGACGAAATTGCTGATCGCGCCGCCGGCAGAACTGGCGGCGCTGCTGACCGTGCCTCCAAAGACACTTTGCGCGACACCCGGGGCGATACCGCCGCCGAGCATATGACCGAGCGCGTTACCACCACCGAGCAGATCGCCGATACCTCCGAAACCAATGCCGCCGGAGACATTTTCGAGATCCGCATCGTCGAGATCGCCATCGGAACCGTCAGCTGCCGCGAGCAATTGACGCTGCATCTCGGCTGCATCCTCCAACGTGACGGAGAAGCCGTTAGCAGAGCCGTAACCGGTCACGGCAGACAGAGCACTTTCGCCCTGTTTATCGCCGACCGCTTCCACCAATCCCTTGGCGAAAGTCTCGTCTGTCATGGCTTTTTCGAGCATTTCGGACATAGCTTGAGTGGTCATCATCAATTCTCCATTTAAAGGTTTGTATGAGAGAGAGCGCGAGCGCCTAGGCGCTCACGGCACGAGTACGGGTCACCACTTCTTGAAGAAATTCCCGACGTCACTAGCGGTTTTATTGATGACGCGACCGGCCATGGCAGCCGACATGGCGCCGCCGCCGGGGACGCCGGCACCGACACCAACCGAACCCACGCCAAGACCGCCAGAGATCAAAGCGGCAACGACACTCGTGGCGATACCACCGGAGACATTTTCAAGATCGTCGTCGCTCAACTCGCCTTCGGCGGAAGCCGAAGCCTGCTCGAACTGCGCGCGAACCTCCTTCACATCGTCGACCGTGACGGTGAAGCCATTGTCGTTGGCGAGCGCGACAACCTTCGGAAAGATCTCCTGCGTTTCGTTCTCGTCGATAATCGCGACCAGTTGCTCGCCCACCTGCTCGTCTGCCTGCGCTTTTTCCAGAAACGCCGCCATTGTCTGCATGCTCATTATCAGTCTCCTTTTGGAAGCGTTCCCTGTGAACGCTGTTTCGACCCGTGCGTTCCTCAACACCATCCCGGGGCGCGTGTCCCCGAGAGCAACGTCATGTTCGGCGGACGACGGGTCATGAATTGCCCATCCGAACCAGTCTCCCGATGCCGAGACGGCACCGTTATCGTCCCAAGCGGGTTTCCCGGCAGCCCGACCGGCGGCCGCTACCACTGCTTCAGGAACCCCTTCAGATTGCCCTCCCCGTCCGTCGCATCCGCGACCGCCGCACGCAGCACTGCGGTGACTGCTTTCACAGCCTCGCGGCGTGCTTCGCTGGCCTGCTGGAAGGTGATTTCGTAGCCATGCCGGGCCGCGAAATTCATCACCGCGAGAATGGCTTCGTCGCCATGTTTGCCGTGAATTTCGGCGCGGCAGACTGCGAAGAATTCCGTATCGGCCGCGAACCGGGCCAACAGCTTCTTGAGGTCCGAGTTCTGCTCCACCATCGGCGTTGCTCCTTTGAGACGTCATTTGCCCTCCGGTCAGGCGATCTGGCGCTGTGCCAGGTCGCGGAACGGGCCCTCGACCTGCATCAGTTCCTCATAGGTCCCCGACTGGGCGATCTGCCCTGCGACGACGACAAAAATCCGGTCCGCGTTCACAACGGTGCTGAGGCGGTGAGCGATCACCACCCGGGTGGCGTTCAAATGCGCCAGGCTCTGGGAAACGATGGCCTGAGTGCGGTTGTCGAGCGCGCTGGTGGCCTCGTCCATCAGAAGGATTCTGGGGCGCCGGACCACGGCACGGGCGATCATCAGTCGTTGACGTTGTCCGCCCGAAAGCGTGCTGCCGCCTTCCGTGAGGACCGTGTGCATGCCCATCGGCATATGCTGGACATCCTCGTCGAAGCCGGCCATGCGGGCCGCTTCCCATGCTTCCTCCTGGCTGAGAGGGGCTGAACCAACAATGTTCTCGAAGATCGAACCGGGCAGGATGGCACCGCGCTGCAGCACCACGCCGATCTGGCGCCGCACCGTCTTCAGATCGAGCCGGGAGAGGTCCAGGCCGTCATAACCTACCGTCCCCTGCTCCGGTGTCTCGAACCCCAGCAGCAGCCGGAAAATCGTCGATTTTCCGGAGCCTGACGGGCCGACGAAAGCGGCGAACTGGCCGGCCCCGATATCCAGGTCCACCCCGTCCAGGATCAGCGGCCCGTCGGCATCGTAGCGGAACGACACATTGCTGAGATGGATGCCCCCGTCCAGAACAGGCGCGGGTTTACGTTCCGGGTCCAGTTCCGGCTGCTCGTCCATGATCGGCTTCATGTTTTCGTAGATCGGGATCGCCGACAGGGAGGTGGAGACCGCGCTCACGAGCCCGAGAAGCGCGCCGTGAAAGCCACCGAATGCCGCGTTGAAGGCGACGAAACTGCCGACCGAGAGCCGGTTCTCGCCGGTACCGACCAGGTAGAAAAACATGATGCTGGCGAGCACCGGCAGGATCGAGCTGAGCGTCTGAATGGCATTGCCGATCCGGGCGGCCCGCACCGTGTGCTGGCGCTGATCGGAGAATTTGTGAACCCAGCGCGCAAAGGCCCTGTCCTCGGCCCCCATCAGCCGGATCTTCTGGATACCGACCAGGATCTGGATGATGAAACTGGAAACCGCCGCGTCGGCCTTGAGCTGAACCCGTTCGAACCGGAGCTGCAGGCGGCTAAGGCCCAGCAGAACAAGACTGGTCACCAGAGTGAACAGGAACGCCGCTCCAGCGAGTGTTGAATCGTAGGTCATCATCAGGACGAAATTGACGACGGAGAAAATTGCCGAGAGCGCCGAGCTCAATGCCGTATCGGAGACCGCCTGACGCAACTGGGTCGGCCCCATGGCCTTGATCAGCAGATCCCCGATCTCGTAGCGCCGGAAGAATGTCAGTGGCAGCCGTAGCATCCGGTCCCAGACCGCGGCCTGCAGGGCGCCGTCCGCAAAGGCCTCCACCCGCAGCAGGGCAATCGACCGGACAAGCTGGAACAAGGCACTGCCAAGCGCGACGAAGCCGAGACCGAGAGCCAGATGCACCAGCGTCCCTGTTTCCGAGAACGGCACGACCTCGTTCAGCAGCGTGCCGGTCAGCATCGGCGGCAGGAGGGCAAGCAAGGCGGTGAGGATGGCCAGCCCCGCCGCCCAGCGCATGTCGAAACGGGCGCGTCCGCTCAGGACGTGACGCACCAGATCCATGGCCTTGAGCTTGCGGAACGGTAACGGCTTGAAAACGGTGAATGCCTCGTCATGCATCCGCTCCGCAACGCGCGCAGATATCCGCATCCTCGGCTTGCCGCTTGGATCGACCCGTTCGAACCGGCCCGCTCCGGTGCGCAGAATAGCGCACGGCTCACCGGTCTCGGCATCGAACCCGACCGCGTCGCTGCCTTCCCGGCGCCACCATCCCTCCGTCAGCACAATCTTGCGGAAACGCAGATTTGCCCGGCGCAGGACATCCTGCAGCATGACCTGGCTATCCGGCCCGTCCGGCATTTCCGTCGGCGCCTCGAACTCGATGCGCTGAGCTTCGCAGACCATTGCAAGCGCGGAGACCACTGGCGGCACCGTGCCTCCACGGAGAGCCCGCACGGTACTATCCGGCGCCGAATTCACGATGGCGGGAAGCCGTCCAAGCGCATTTGAGAGCTGTTCGGCGTCATCTTCCAGGCGGCGGGCCTGGCGCGCCTCCCTGTCCTGAGACGCCTCGAAAAGCGCCATAGCGACGTCCATCACCGCTTTGGTTATCCAGCGATCAACCGGCTCCCAGCCGAAACGCCTGACCGCATCTCCTGCGCCAAACGCCTGGATCTCGCACCCGGTCGGAACGTTCGCGGCCCTGCCGGGGCCGACGAGATCGACAGTCGTTACCGACACATCGTCTTCCCCGTCAGCCGCCTCGAACGCGATCCAGAGCGCCCGCGCGGCTGAGACAGTGCCGTCAGCGGCAAGAGTGGCCGTCTCGCCGATGGCAATGGCATAAGCCGAATGCGCAGACCGGTCACCGTGCAGCATATGGTGCAGGAAATCTCCGAGCCCATTTTCAAAGGCGGCGGTCATCTCTTGCGGTCTGTCCAGCAGCTGGCTCCGCTGCTCACCGGAGAACAAGCGGACCGATGCATCTCCGACACCGACCAGCAGTAGTCGCATTCCCTTGAACTCACTGTCAGGCAGCGGCAGCATCGCGCCTTCATCCAGTGTCGCCACCATGCGCCGGGCGCCGAGCGGTTCACCGTCTTCGGAGATGAGCTGCACAAACAGGTTCGCTGCGCCCTGCTCTATGGCAAGAACCCGGTGTTCAACATCGATGACCAGCCTGTCCCGGCCACTGATCCGGGCAAGCTCACCCACGTTCTTGATCTCTTCCGCGATACTCATATCGGCCTACCCCTGCGCGATCAGCTGAGCGTAGGGGCCGCCGAGGGCCACCAGCTCTTCGTGGGTGCCCCGCTCGACGACCTCGCCGAAATTCAGCACGACGATTTCGTCCGCATCCCGGATGGTGGACAGGCGGTGGGCGACGATGACGCAGGTACAGCCACGCCGGCGGATGGCCACGTCGATATCCCCTTCCGTCGTGGCATCCAGGGCGCTCGTCGCCTCGTCCAGGATCAGGATCGAGGGATCCCCGGAGAGAGCTCTGGCAATTTCGATACGTTGCGCCTGGCCGCCGCTGAAATTCCCGCCACCCTCATCGACCTCGGCCTCAAGCGCACCGCCACGGCTGGAAATCACATCCAGGATTCGGGCATCGCCGAGCGCGCCGAGCATGTCTTCCGCCGGCATGTGGTCGTCCCAGGCGCTCAGATTGTCGCGGACCGTACCGCCAAACAGGATAATCTCCTGGCTCACCGACGCGATCGACTGGGTGAGCGTGCTTACCGGCAGGCTGTCCAGCGGCACGCCGTCATAGAGGATCTCTCCGGACCAGGGCCGGTAAAGCCCGGTCATCAGCTTGGCGATGGTCGATTTGCCGCTTCCGGAGCCGCCGACCAGAGCCACGCGGGCGCCGGACTTGATGGTCAGGTTGAAATTCTCAATCAGCGGCGGTTCAAGCCGGCTGTAGCCGAAAGTGACATTGCGCAGCTCGATGCGTCCGCTGAGCCGGGCGGGACCGCCCTCGGGACGCTCCGCATAACGCCGGTCTTGGGCCTGCTTGACCACGTCGTCGGTCCGGATCAGATCGGCGTTCAATTCCTGAATGGCGCCACCAGCCGCCACCAGCGCATTGATCGGGCCCGAGAAGTTCTGGATCAGGGCCTGGAAGGCGACCAGCGTACCGATGGTCATTTCGCCCTGCATGATGCGATAGCCGCCGAGACCCAGAACAACAGCGATGGTCAGCCCGTCGAGCAGTGGCGGAAACGCGTTGGCGACGATGCCGTAGAGTCCGAGCCGGCGCTGGTTATTGAGGTTCTTCGCCTGAAACCCGGCCCAGCGCTCGAAATAGTCATCGTCAGTTCCGGTCGCCTTCAGCGTCTCGATGGCTTGAATGCCGGTGACAGATGCAGACTGGAACTGGCCGAATTCCTGCTGCACCCGCAGGCTCGCATCGGCCCTGCGGCGCATCAGTTGCTGGAAGACCAGGATGTTGATCAGCGACAGAGACATGGCGGCGAGTGCCAGGATCCAGTCGAAGAACAGCATGACAGCGCCGTAGAAACCCACGCGGATCACGCTGACGATGCTTTCCCCGAGATCACCGGCGATGGAGGCGGCGATCCGGTCATTGGCATCGATCCGGTTGGAGATATCGCCCGGATGACGCTGATTGAAAAAGTCGACGGGCAGGCGCAGCAAATGCCAGACGAACTGCGCTGAAGCCACAAGCGCGAGCTTCGACTCAGTACGAAGCAAAACTGCCTGTGACAGCCAGGTAAGGCTCGCAGTGACGACGACCGAGCCCGCCATGAAGAAGAGCAGCGGAACGAGCCAGTCATCCTTGCTGTTGATCAGCACCTCGTCGACGAACACCTTCGAGAAACCGGGGACGACAAGTCCCGGGATCACCAGCGTGAGACTGATCAGGATCGAAAGAACGATAGCCATGCGAATGGGACGCGTCCGGGGCAGCAATCGGGAGATCACCCCCGGGGGCTTCGGATCACGGGTAAAATCCGCGCCCTTTTCGAAGACCAGAATCACGCCGGTGAAGGCATTGTCGAAATCCTCCAGCGTCACCGTGCGCGGCCCCGTCGCCGGATCGTTCAGATAAACGATGCCGTTGCGGTAGCCCTCGACGACGAGGAAGTGGTTGAAGTTCCAGAATGCGATGAAAGGAAATTGCGTGTTCAGCGCGGTCGACACCTGCGCCTTGCGCCCCTTGGCTTCCAGTCCAAAGCGCCGGGCGCCATACAAGATGTTCTTCGCCTTCGAGCCATCTCGCGAGACACCGCACTCGGTACGCAGCTCTTCAAGCGGCCGCCACTTACCGTGATGCGCGAGGATGATGCCCAGTGCCGCGGCGCCGCACTCGACCGCCTCCATCTGCAGGACGGTTGGCGTTTTAACGCGCCGGTTGGCGATTTTCATCCGCTCTGCCACGTCTCAGAGCCCGACAAATGATTTGAGGAATGGAAGGATCAATGTGACCGGACGTTGCCGGCGCACAGTGATGGTCGCCGCGATCAGAGTGCCCTGCTCGACATCGAAATCCGGCCCGGAGCCACCAGTCCAGAGAAAGCGCTCTGTCTCACCCGCAGCCTCATTCAGGTCGGCGCGGATGGCCACAGGCGACCCTTTCGAGGTAAAGCGCTGGACCAGCTTTTCGTTATGCAACATGGCCTGGATCGCCGAAGCGGACATCGGCAGGTCGGAGACGCTCCGCACGGTGGAGATGATTGTCCCGAACTCTTCCTTCTTCGCGACCGTCGGCTCGACATTTGCCGTCATGCCCGATTTGATCAGTTTCCCGTCCGCCGGCGGAACAAAGAGCAAGGCATCCATTTCCGAGGCTTCGGACACGATGCGAACCACCGGCTTACCCGCCGCCACCACATCGCCGAGGCTTGCGGAGATCTCCGTCACCGTGCCTGAGATTGGCGCATCCACGGTACGAATCCGGCGCAAATGCTCCCGGATATTGTCGATCTCGTCCTCATAGGCCTCTATCTCCTTGTCGGAGGCCTGCATCCGGTCCTTCCAGTATTCGGCCCGTTCGCGGTCCTGTACTTCCAGCTTGACCAGCGCATTCTTCAGGTCCGCGATCATTTCCCGGACCTGGATCTGTTCGTTTTCACGGGCAAGCAGCCGCGAGCGCTCAATGAAGCCCCGGTCGAGCAAACGCCGCATATCGGCAACAAGCGCCTCCAGGTTGACGAGCCGGGCGCGGGCATTCGTGATCTTTTCCTGCAGAGACGCTCGCTCCTTCCGGGTCAGCGACGCCCGGAGCTCAACATCCTCCTCCTGGGCAAACAGATCGGCCTCCCGCCGAGCCTCCGCGCTGGACAGTTTGTCCCTGGCAGTTTCCAGTCGGAGTACATCCACGTCCTGGTCGAGAACCGCAACGGTCTCATTCGCCTCGACATGGTCGCCGAGGCGAACGCGAATCTCGATCAGTTCGCCACTGCCTTCGGCCGAAGCGGAAAAAACCTCACTGTCCCGGTGCAGCAGAATGCCGTCCGCATTAACGCGAGTGGGGACCTCACCCAAGAATCCCCAGGCAACAGTGATGCCGACCAGCAGCGCGGCCGCGGCATAGGCCACCCAGTGAAAAGGAGAGGCAGCAACCAGCGCTTCGTCCAGATTTTCTGGCGATGACAGTCGCTTGAGAGCCTTCTCGCGAAAAATGGACATGCTTCCTCCGGCACTTCTGTTTGCGCGGAAGGCCATCCATTTTCGGACAACATTCCCGCACTCGAATCTGGAAGGAAGTATGACGGCGCAAATCGACGCCACTTGTCCGAACGTCCGGCATTTCTTGCAGTTGATCCGGGGGTATTTGCCGGGTGTTCCGAATCATTTGCCGAATGGATCGGGAGTCTGGAACCGGCTAGGCCGGATGAATGGTCCGGATGGAAATGCGGGAAAAAACAAAACCGGCGCCGTGATGTACGGCGCCGGTGGACGGTTGGGGCAAGGGTTTAGGGAGTGATCGGTCTAGACAGACAGATGATGCAACCAGCGCTCATACCGGCGGTCAAGTTCATCGGTAAGCCGATGCATGCTCTCGGCCTGCCATTTCTTGTTCCGGACATCTCGCGGAGCGATGCCATACCGTGTCCGGAAAGCCCTGCTGAAGGCAGCATCGCTGGTATAGCCCGAGGCTAGTGCGATGTCATAGATCGGCCGATGTTTCGACCGCTCATCGGTCAAGGCCAGCAACGCTCGCCGGAGACGGCGATCACGGATATAGGCGCCGACTCCGCCAAACACATCGAAAAGCTGATACAGTTTTGAACGCGAGGCTCCGACGCGCCTTGCGATCCATTCCGCCGACAAGTCAGATTCGGAGAGATTGGCTTCGATAAAGCGCCGGATCATAGTCAATTGCGCCATGGCGACGCCCGCCGTCTGGCTTGGAGCTTCCTGATCAATAGCAGCATTCAGGCAGGCTGCAGTGAGGCCGACCGTCGCAGGGGCGATCTCGATCGCCTGCCGATGGCTCATCTGACTGGCCAGCGCCTTCAACGACATCATATGGTCGCGTAACAGTTTCACCATCGGCTCTTCCCCGGACAAGGTCCGGAGATGCTGATCATTCTGGGATTTTAGCGCACCTTCGAGCATGTCCCTTGGAATAATCAGGGAAATATTTGCGAAGTCGTTGGTTCTTGATGCCATCTCCCGCGCCAGATCGAAGATGACCAATCCTTTTTCCGGAAGCTCCCGCAGTCCGGAACTGTCTTCCCATTGCATCTGGCCCCGCTCATAGAGTTGAACCATGTAATGATCCATCCCATCTCGGGCCATGATGGACGGCGTTCGTTTCCAGCTCTGTCCCAGAGATTGGGTCCGGGCCACCATGACCGGACCGAACATGTTTGCATCTACCTGAGCGGTGAAAGACTCATCCCGCACGTCTTTCTCGCTATCTACATCAAAGATGCAGGCGATGCTGTCTTTCCAGAGATCGTAGCGCTCTTTTCCGGCAACATCGTCAAGATGGAATACCGCATTCGGAACTGGCTGCGTCGCCGCGCCATCGTCTTCTATGCGTGTGACATGAGTCATCTTTTGCCCCCGCTGAGGTGACTCGAGAAAGGCCTGAGCAGATTCAGCAAAACGAACTGCGAATTCTACATTGAGACCAAACAAGCATTATTTTCATTACACTATTAAATAAAATACTTCCGCATTTGATTTTTTCATAAGGAATTATGCCATGTCTTACAGCTTTGCACGGTATATTGGACATACGGCAAAGATCGTGGTGATGAGACAAGGGTCATGAATTGCGACGTGACTCGTTATCTGTCATGAACCGGATAACGAGGGCCCGAACTGCAGCTCGCCAAAAGCAGCATGCAGCTCAGCTGGAAAGGCCGCGAGCATCCCGCCGCCAACAACGGCATCAAGGGACTCATCCGATAGATCAGCTTCGTAAGCATTGGACTGCGGCGATAAAATCGCACCCAGTGCATCGTGCAGATCAGATTCTGAGAATACATAGCCAAGCTCGTTGGCGAATGCCGTGATGTCGCAAGCAAACTTCGAACGATCAAGAATAACGAGGAGTTTCTGTTTCACTTCGCTGTCAATGGAGACACGATTGAGAAAGTTCGCCAAAGGCCGCGCGATCATCTTCTGTTTCATAGTCCCCCTCAACACCGCCACGTTCGAGTTACAATAAGGCGTTATGACCGTCTTCTTCTGTCCTTTATTATACCGGCTCCATTAGAGCGCACCTTGCCGGATGTTCGCGGTACCATGCTGAACATCCATTTTCAGCGCGTCTGCATAGAACACGCTGCCGGTCAATTGAGATGCACGGCACGCCCTTATGGGACTGGCCTCGGGCCGTATATAACCGGCGGTTTCCTGAACAGCTTGCTGCACAGGTGCGCTTGGGTCTCTCCGCGGCAAACCAATTCTCATCCAAATGCTAAGGATGCATTACCCAACCTTTGAAGGTGGGCTTCAAGTCAAAGTATGTGCAGACAAGCATGCCAACAAAGCCACGCATCAATCGTTTGACAGCGTTTAATGGCGCGACCGCGACTTACTTAAGACGGCCAGGACCTCCACTGAACCCAAAATTCGCAGTCTGCAGGAGTTGGACTTTGCCATCGAACCGCTCAAAAAAATCTGTGCTCGTTTGAATTACCTACGCAACAGATGGTTTTTCGAAAACTCATCATTAGAACGCTGATTTGATGTGTTTTTGATAGCCCAAAAATGCACAACATCACTCTAGTTTGGCGGATGTGGGAAGGTGCGCCAAAGTTCCAGCTGTTGCACAACGAGAGCAAGTACGACCGATGAATATTTAAGCCATGGCAAGTTCATCCTGGAACTGGCGAAGGCGATCGCAGGCGCCGTCAATCGAAGCAAGATAAGTATCGCTAAGCGCCGGCAGTTCCTCAAAGCGGCCGGAGGCGGCGGCCTTCTCCATCCGAAAGCAAAGATCCGAAAGTCCCGTCAAACCAAGATTGGCGACACTGCCCTTGATCCGGTGCGCCAGCCGGCCGACATCGGCCCACTTTTCCTCCGCCAGCAACCCGCGCAGCTCGTCGTCTGTCTTGCGCAACTCGCCCGAAAGAAGGTCGATGATTTCAATGGCGATTTCCTCGCTGGTATTGCGCACAAGTTCATCAACCATTTCCGCGTCATAAGCTGACACCGGCAAGATGTCCGCAGCGCTCCCATCCGCTTCGGGTTCCTGTTCCTGCTCTCTCGCCGCCACATCCTGGTCTTCGGCTGCCTCCGATGCAGCGACAGTTTCCGCCCGGCCCCTACGGTTTTCAGGAGAAAGCCAATAGGCAAGACATTGCCCGAGCTCCGACCAGTGCACCGGCTTGCCGAGATAGTCGTCGAAATCTTCTGAAATAAGAGTTTCCCGATCACCCGACATCACATGTGCCGTGACCGCAACAACCGGAACACGGGCCTTCCCGCTCCCCATTCCCCGAATGGCCTTGACCGCTTCGGTTCCCGTCATGCGGGGCATGTTCACGTCCATCAGGACCAGATCGTAATCACGGCCCCGGACAGCCTCCACCGCTTCGTGTCCATCGCCGACCGTTTCCACTTTCAAGCCATAGCGCTCGACCATGGATTTCAGGATGAGCTGGTTTGCCGGATTGTCTTCGGCAAGAAGCACGTTGCCCGAGAGGGTCCCGACATCTTCCGGTCGTTCACTCCCGCGGACCAACGGCCTTTGCCGCGCGTCTACAGCCTCTGGAGAAGTCGGGCTCAACGGCAATTCGACCCAGAACAAACTACCGCCGCCGGGTCCGCCCTCGACTCCGATGTCTCCGCCCATGATGTCGACCAGGCGTCGGCAAATAGCCAGACCGAGGCCGGTGCCGCCATCTCGCCCCGTCGACCAGAACTCGTCGAACAGGATTTTCCGGTCACTTTCCGGCACGCCCTTGCCGGTATCCAGAATTTCAAACCGCAGGAAAACGGAAGGCTCGGCAACAGCGATTTTCCGGCAGCGCACCTTGACACTGCCCTGGTCTGTAAACTTGACCGCGTTGCCGGCCAGATTGAAGAGTATCTGCTTCAGGCGATCCGGATCGGCTATCACTGCAGTCGGCAGATCCGGATCGAACTCCGCAGCCAGGGCCAAACCTTTTTCCTCTGCCTTGGGACGGAGAACGGCAAGAACATCCCCAACAATCTGCGTCAGGTCGACGGGAACCGGGTCCAGTTCCAGCCGCTCCGCCTCCATCTTGGAGAAATCCAGGATGTCGTTGATCAGACTGAGCAGACTCTCGGCAGCACGCCGTCCGGTAGCGACGAACTGCTGGTTCTGATTGTCGAGTGTCGTCTCGGAAAGCAAACTCAGAGCTCCGATGACCCCGTTCAGCGGGGTCCGGATCTCGTGGCTCATGGTCGCAAGAAACCGGGATTTGGTCTCATTGGCTATTTCCGCCTGCAGTCTTGAGTCATCAAGAGCCTGCTGCTTCTCCTTCAACTCGGTGATGTCGACACGGAACCCGACACATCCGCCATTGGGCGTTCGGCGCTCGACGATACGAAGCCAACGCCCGTCTTCCAGTCTTTGCTCCACCGGCTCGGACGGATTGTTGTGGGCGGCCATACGCTCAATGAGCCATTCATCCTCACGTCCGACCGCATCGGGGTACTGCCCCATTTCGAGTCCGTATCGGAGAACATCCTCAAATCTGTTCCCTGTCTCAATCAACGGCGCCGAGGCGGCGTAGAGCTCCTTGTAACGGGAATTGAAAAGCGAGATCCGGTCTTCCGCATCGAAAATCACAAAGGCGTCAGGCAAGGTATCGAGGGCTTCGGTTAACTGACGCTGAACGATCTCGGCCTGCCTGCGCGCCTGCCTGAGTTCCTCTTCCCGCTCCTTGGTCTCAGTGATGTCCCGCTCGATGGCGATGAACCGGATAACGTTCCCTTCACTGTCATAAACAGGCTGAACATCGATCGAGACCCAGTAAGGCGTCCCGTTCTTCGCATAATTGATCAACGCCTCGTTGAAGCCGCGGGCTTCCCGCAATGCGGCGCCAATACGTTCCACGACCAGCGGGTCAGTATCGTCGCCCTGCAGCAGCGCCCCCGGCTTTTTCCCTATAATTTCCTCGGAGGCATATCCGCTGATTCTCTCGAACGCATCGTTCACCCATTCGGTGAAACCATCCCGGTCCGTGATCACCACCGCGTTGTCCGTGCGGGATGCAACCAGCGACAGCATTCGCTCGGTTTCTTCCGCCCGCCTGCGTTCACTGATATCGCGGAGGATCGCCGTGAAAATCTTCCGGCCGCCGACATCAACGCGGCCAATGGACAAATCCAGCGGGAACACAGTGCCGTCCGCTCTGCGGCCTTCAACTTCCCGACCGATGCCAATGATCCGGCTCTCGCCGGTTTCCAGATGCCTGCGGATATAGTCGTCATGTCTGGAAGCATCGGATTCAGGCATCAGTATCTTTACATTGCGGCCTACGAGCTCGCCGCGCGGATATCCGAATATCTGTTCCGTCGCCTCATTGACGGATTCTATGATCCCTTCCGCGTCAATCGTGATGACAGCATCCGCAGCATTCTCGAGCACAGCGTTCAAGCGCGCCACGCCTTCCTCAAGCTTCAATGCCGTTTCAGCAAGCTCCACATTCTTCCCGCGCTCCAGATCGGCCATACGGCCGAGTGCGATTACCGCCTGACGGTCACGGTAGAGGAGAAAACAGACGAATCCGCTCAACCCGAGCAAGCCTGTGACCACAAGAAAGAGAATATTGGCAAAGCTCTCGTCGGCCGCTTCGGAGCTGCCGTCTGCAGCATCGACAGGGACGATTACTTCTTGGACGCCGCGAACGGCTCCGACCGTCCAGTCTTTCTTCGGACTCTCGGGGTGCGAATTGTGGCAGTCGACACAGGACTGGGCCATCAGAACCGGGGTGAAATATCGAATCATATCCCGGCCATCGATATGAGTTTGGACCGAGACGCTCTTGACTTCGTGCCCCTCAAGCCGTTCAAGCGCCTGACGCTCAGCATCGTCCAAAATCCGGCCTTCCCGGCCTGGAAAGGGGTGGCGGCTAAAGAGCAGGTAATTCAGCTTGGCTCCGCGTTCGCGCAGGAAATTGCTGAAGTCCATGGCCATGGTGAAAGGCAAAAGCGCTTTTCCGCCTTCGGCATCCGGTCCGTGGGCAATATCGCTACCCGCCTCGATCGCGCGCGGCAGAACCCGCTCCGAGTAGTAGGAGCGAAATGCAGAGATTCCCTGCGTGAGGTTCTCTGCGGTCCGCAAAGCACCCATTTCCCGTTCCGATTTCTCGTGACGGTCGATCAATGTGTAAAGGGCAATGCCAAAGATGGCCGTGAACAGGACAAAACTGGCAATAACCAGAGCCAGCGGCACCGAGCGCTTGGATTCCACGTTCAAGTTCTGACTTCCCCCCGTCAAACCCGAGCCTGCCCAAAAGCCATCCTAGCGACGAGCGCAGAGCTTTTGAACAGATTCAGGCAAGCGCTTCCTCAAGCCGCCTTGCTGGTGACACGGTCTTCGGAGGCAATCACATCCGTCAAGGTCGCCAGCAGGCACTCGACAAGCGCGGGAGCCTCGCCCTCGACCATGACCCGGATAACGGGTTCGGTGCCCGACGGCCGCACGAGAACGCGCCCCTTACCAGCAATCGCGCGTTCAGCTTCCGACACCGCGGACCTGACGGCGTCTCTCTGGACAACGGATCTGTCCCTGCACTGAACGGCGACAAGGTGTTGAGGCACCGGTTCAAACAGGCGCAGAACCTCGCTCGCCGGCCGGCAAGTCTCGATCACTGCCGCGATAGCCTGCAAGCCGGCGATAAGCCCGTCGCCTGTCGTTGCGATATCACCACAAAGCACGTGGCCGGATTGCTCGCCGCCGAGGTTAAGCCCCTTTTCCCACATACATTCGGCAACATGCCGGTCGCCGACCTGGGTACGGTGAAGTTTCAGACCCTGCTCGCCGAGCCAGCGCTCAAGTCCGAAATTGGACATCACAGTCGCCGCAATTCCGTCGCCGGTAAGGCGGTCTGCCGACGACCAGCGCCGGGCGATGCAGGCAAGAAGCTGGTCACCGTCAGCAATATGGCCACGCTCATCGACAAGCATGACACGGTCGGCATCTCCATCGAGCGCAAGGCCCAAGTCCGCCCGGTATGTGATCACCGCTTCGGAAAGTGCCTGGGGCTCAACTGCACCGCAGGTGTCATTGATGTTCCGGCCATTCGGACTGACATTGATTGCGATGACATCGGCGCCGAGTTCGTAGAGCACGCTCTCCGCCACTTTGTACGCCGCGCCGTTGGCGGCATCCACGACGATCCTCATGCCACGCAGGCTGAGTTCGCGGGGGAAGCTCGCCTTTACGAACTCCGCATACCGGCCGATCGCGTCTTCGACCCGGCGGGCACGTCCGACACACCCGGCATCCGCGAGCGTAATCTGTTCGGGCGCGGCGACAAGGTCGGCAATTCGCCGCTCGACATCGCTGCTCACCTTGCGTCCGTCAGGACCGAATAGCTTGATACCATTGTCGTCGAACGGATTGTGCGACGCCGAGATCATCACTCCAAGATCTGCCCGCATTGAGCGGGTTACCATCGCCACACCCGGGGTCGGGAGCGGCCCCGTCAGCACGATGTCCATCCCGACCGACGCAAAACCGGCGGCCAGGGCGTTTTCGATCATGTAACAGGACAGTCGCGTATCCTTGCCTATCACGACAGAGTGGCGCTCGCCCGATGACGGGGGATGCAGGCTCCCTGCAGCCTGGGCAATACGGACAACAACGTCGGGACGCAGGTTACCGGCATTTGCCTTGCCGCGAACTCCGTCTGTACCAAAGAGGGCATCAGTCATTTTGACCTCGTTTTTCCCGCGCCACCGGCGCGCTTTTCCATCGGGCTGCGCGCGAAAATCGCGCGTTCCATTAAATCGAAGGCGAGTTGCGGCATTTCGGTGAATGCGAAGCCGGTTCCTGACGCATTAATCCGCACCACGCGCGCAAAAATGTAAGCGAACGGGGATTCCGTAATCGGATCCAGCGACAGCCGCGTGAGCACCCGGTCGCCGACCTCCAGACTGGGAATCGTTTCTGCAAGTAGGAACCCTCCAAGGCTCCAGTTCGCCGCAAGATAGGGCACGCGATCGATATCGATCCAGAGCGGACGGCAGGTCCGCCCATTGGTACGCTTGTGGGAAGCTGTACGATGCCGGGCCATTGTTCTCTCCTCTCTCTACTGGCCTCGACCGAATGCCATGACCATCACGGTCCGGCAGACGACCTTGGCTTCCATAACCAGCCAGGAAAAGGGCGACCGCATCGCCAGCGCATAGCTGAAATCGTAAAGAATCTTCGACCGGACATCGTCGAGTGTCTCGTCGTAACCCTGGTTGACTTGCGCCCAGCCGGTAATGCCGGGACGCAATCCCCAGGTGCGCTCGATATAGAACGGGATCTCCTGCTCCAGCTTGCGGCAGAAGCTCGGTCGCTCCGGCCGGGGTCCCACAAGAGACATCTCGCCGCGCAGGACGTTGATCAGCTGCGGCAACTCGTCGAGCCGGGTTTTGCGCAGGAACTTCCCGACACGGGTGATCCTGTTGTCATTCTTAGAGGCCCAGACCGCACCTGAGCGGCTCTCTGCGTCGGACCTCATGGAACGGAACTTGTTCATCTGGAATAACTCGGAGAACGAGTCGGTCGTCCGCCCCACGCGAAGTTGTTGGAACAATACCGGCCCCGGACTCTCCAATCTGATAGCAAGCGCGATCAGGGGAAACAGCGGCAGGGCCGCGATCAGCAAGCTGCCTGCTCCGAGGATGTCGACCAAGCGTTTTGCAACCACCACAACCGGGTGAACAAACGGCTGCTGCGAAACAGGATCCTTGTTCGCTAGCGGTTCATAGGTTTTGGCGATTTCAATCGTCATGGCAATCACTCCTCAGGCCGGATTGGCGCCCCGCTCAGGGGCTCTCAATAGTCCAAGAGCAAACGCCGCGCCAAGTGACGCCAAAGGAATAAATATATAAAAATCAGATAGTTGAATAACCCCCATCCCGACAAACAGTAGCACTGTTGCAGAGGCCAGCAGCGCAGAACGCAACAGGTGATGCGGAATGCGAACGCGCCGCTGACTGAAAACGAAAAAGAGGACAAGACGAACAGACTGCGCGATCAGGGTCGCCGCGATTGTCCCCATCACGCCGAAAGGCGGAATCAGAAGGATGTATCCCGTGACGGCGACCACCGCAGCCAAGCCGTTGAGGCACATTGGCAGGACCGTGGTCTGCCCGGCATAGCAGCCGACATTGACCAGATTGGAGGTCGTGTGAAGCAGTGCGATCAGTGCCAGCCACGGAACCAGGCCGGCCGCCGGATGATAAGCGAGCGGTGTCATCCAGGTGATGACATATGGCCCCAGAGCGGCGACCCCGCTGACGACCATAACGCCATAGACAAAGCCGATGCCGACGATGTCAGCGCTCTGGCGCCGCCCTTCCTCGGTCTCAAGCAGGCTGAAGCGCCGCGGGAACCACCACATCTCAAACGGTTGCATCGCGAGCGCCGCGATCAGCCCGAATTTCGCAGCCAGGCCGTAGAAGGCGAGGTCTTCCACGGAAACATGTCCTGCAAGCACCCAGCGATCGAAACTGCCGAGACAGAATCCGGCCATACCACTCGCAACCAGAGGCATGCCGTAGCCGAGCGCCAGCTTGGCGTGCTTCCGCCGGATACCGATCCCCGCTTCCCGGACCTGTAAGCCGACCAGAATCACAGCAACCAGACCATCGGCAATCAGACCGCCAGCCAGCACCGCTGTAACACCGCCGCCGGCAATCAGGAAAACCGCTACCAGGCTGGCCTGAACCGCTGCCTTCCCGACAGATACCACCGCGAACAGGGCCGGCCGATCCCGGTATCGAAGATAAGCCAGAGGCACCTGGATTGCCGCGGTAAGGGCAAGCGAAGCGGAAAGAATCCGCAGGTCGATCAGGGCGACCGGCACCGGCGTCATTTCGACCAGGGCGGGAGCTGCAAATTGCCCCGCGATCCCCAGCAGCAGTCCGACTGACAGCGAAAAGCCGAGCAGGGTCGACGGCATTCCCTCCTCGCGGCCGAAACGAAAAAGCACATCCGCAAGCCCGAGCCCGAAGACGATTCCGGCAACGTCGGCGACGGATGCGAGAAGCTCGACCACGCCATATTCGGCGGGGCTGAGATGTCCCGTGACCAGCGGCAGCATCAGGAATGACACGCCTTTACCGAAAACAAGGGCGACCGCGTAGAACGCGGCGCTCCGGACAGCCGGGTTACAGATCAGTGCTTTCATCAAGCTGCCCGCCCCAGACACGAGACAACCGCCGTCAGGTACTCCGCCTGACGGCGGGTCGTAAAATTGGTGATGACCCTTTGCCGTCCGGCCTGCCCCAGGCGATACCGCTCTTCCGGCGACCAGGAGACCGCGGTCCGGATCGCCGCCGTGAGCGCATCAAGATCGCGCGGCGGCACGAGAATGCCGCAACTCTCATTGACGATTTCCTTGAGCCCCATGAAAGTCGAGGCAATGACAGGTACTTCCATTGCCATTGCTTCCTTGGTGACCAGCGGACCCGTGTCGCGGCCGCCGTCCTCACCCTCGAAGAAAGGAGCGAGCAAGGCCGTGTAACTCCCGAGATTGGCTGTCAGCCATTCGGCCGGACGCGATCCGAGAAAGGTCACGCTCGCCGACAGTCCGAGGGCAACGGTCTGTTCTTCCAACTCGGAGCGCATTATCCCGTCGCCGACGATATCGAAGGCCGGGCGTTCGGACGGTGCGAGCCGCGACAGGGCACTCAACACATCCTGAACGCCTTTGCGCTCGATCAGACGCCCCACATATATCAACCTCGGCTCACCGGGGTTACCGTCGCTTTCCGGTCGTTTGAACCGGTCCACCTCGATCCCGCAGGCAATCGAGGCGACGATGGCGTTGCTGGTCAGGTCAAGGAAATGCGCGCGTGTGTCCTCGCACGTCGCGACCGCGAAATCCGCGTGTCTCAGCTTCGTATCCAGATCGGCCGGGGTCCCGAAGACATCCGTTCCATGTCCTACGAAGGAAACCGAAATACCGGCAAGGCGTCCTGCCGCAATGGCATGTCCGGCTGCGCCCCAGGCGAAATGGGCATGAATGTGTTCGCAGTTCCGGCGATGCAGAACGGACGCGATCTTGGCCGCATTGAACAGAAGCGAACGGCCTGGAAGGCCGCGCTGTTCCGAGATGAATTCCCAGGCCCGGCCGATCCGGCTGCCTGAGCGCATCAGTTCCAGCCCGGCGTCGAGCGAACCGATCTCGTCCAGATAGACCGTTTGCGCCGCCAGAGCTTCATCCGCCGGCTGGCTTTTCCCCTGCGGGCGCCGCATGGCGATGATTTCAACCGGATGGCCGAGCGCCGCAACGGCGCGGATCTCGTTTCCGACAAAGGTTTCAGAGAGAACAGGGAACTCGTCGATCAGGAAAGCGATGCGCTTCATCCGGAAACCTCCTTGGCACGGTAGCTGCTGCTTACCCGGCAAGTCGCAACATGAATGCCAAGGATGAAAACCATGCCTCACGGAACCGAAACACCGCTCGTTACGATCGTCACACCGGCCCGCAATGCCGCAGAAGACCTGCCCGGGGCGCTGGAAAGCGTCCGTTCGCAAGGCATCGACAAGTTTCAGCATATTGTCGTGAATGACGGTTCGACCGACGGCACGGATGCGGTTTTGACCGATGCAAGCCGCAACGATTATCGCATTATGCAATTGCACAGCGACGGCATTGGACCGGCGGCGGCACGTAATCTCGCGATCAAACATGCCGAGGCGCCGCTCATCGCTTTTCTGGATGCGGACGACCGATGGCGGCCCGGCAAACTGGCGCGGCAGGTTGCCTTTCACGAGGCCCATTCAGACGTGCTGCTCAGCTTTACCGATTATGAGCACTTCACACCCGCCGGTCAGTCTCTCGGCCTCGCCTTCCCATTCTGGCCTCTCTACAAGGCGCTCCCCCAAACAGGGGCGGACTTCGGCCGGATCGAAAACTCCGCCCCGCTGATCTTTGCGGAGAACGCCGTAGGCACATCCACGGTCGTCATCCGCAAGGATGCCTTTGAGGCGAGCGGCGGGTTCGACCCGGACCTCCGGTCCGCCTCGGACTGGGAGTTGTGGCTGCGGCTCGCGCTACGCGGCCCGGCCGCTTACTCGACTGAACCGGCAATGGACTATCTCGTCATGCCCGGCTCGGTCACCAGCAACCGGGCACTCCGGATTTCCTGCATGAACAGCATCGTCGAGACCTATGAGCCGTTGATCGCGCCGATGGACCGGCACGCGGTTCGTGCAGCAAAGGCCAGAATCGATATAGCGCGCGCCGAGATGGCCCGCGAAACTGGAGATCATTCCCAGTCGCTGCGCTTCCATCTCCGCGCCTTGCGCGCCAATCCGACCCGCCGCACGGCACGCTCGGCCATTGCCGACATGCGCAATCTGCTAGTGGCCTGAACCATGTTTTTGAGCTCTCGGATAGGTCAGACACTGGCCGCTGTCGGGATCAGTTGCTTCGCAGGTGCAGCCTGGTATGCAACCAAAACCCCTCTGGCCGCGCTGGCTCTCGCACTGGCACCTTTCGCGGTTCTGATCGTTTTCCGCTTCCCGGTCGCGATCGTTGTCGGCTTCGTCGTGTTCTCACTGTTCAGGATTCACGAAGCCTATCCGATGCTCTATTCGCTGCGCATTCCGCAGCTCCTGGCGATGGGGGCACTGGCCACCCTCGGCTATCAGTTCGCGACGCGGCGCCTGACCCTGTTTCTGACCCCGGAACTGAAAGTCGCCCTCACGTTTTTCATACTGGTCTCTCTCGGCGTCATATTCGCGAGCAACTTCGGACTGGCGTTCGGCTTCTGGAGCGGCACTTTCGTGAAGATCGCGATCATGGTCTTCGCCATTGCCTGGCTGGTCCAGAAACCGGGCGACCTCGCGCTTGCCAGCCGGGTGTTCGTCATAGCCGGCTTCCTGGTCGCTCTGGTCGCAATCCAGAACCGGCATAACGGGATCGGTCTTGTCGAAGGCACGCGCGTGACCATCGGCAGAAGCTTCGGCTCGATGCTCGGGGATCCGAACGACCTTGCACTGGTGCTTCTGTTTCCGGCCAGCTTCGCAGTCGCAATGATCCTGCGCCGAGGGCTCGGATTTCATGACCGTCTTATCGGCCTCGCCGGTCTGGCGACAGTCATCCTCGGGATCGTCTACACACAGAGCCGCGGCGGATTGCTCGGCTTGATGGCGGTCTGTGGCGTCTACGCCTGGAACCGGACAAAGAACAAGATGCTGCTGGTGTTGGCCGGAGGAGCCGCCGGGGCTGTTCTCTTCGTCCTGGCCGGTGTCGGAGACCGTTCGGTCGTTGCTGCGGCAGACGGTATCGACGAGTCCTCCATGGGGCGTCTTTACGCCTGGGAGGCAGCGTTCCGGATGGCCCTCTCCAATCCCCTTTCCGGGGTCGGCCTCGACAATTTCTACGCCAACTATTTTTTCTATTCCTCGCACTGGGACGGCAAGAACCATGCTGTGCACAGCACCTGGTTCGGTGTCCTTGCTGAGTCAGGTTTCCTGGGTTTCGGCGTCTTTTGCACCATGGTCGGGGTGACCCTGCGCCGCGCCATAGTGAGCGAGAAGGAAGCGCGCCAGTGGCCGGCCCATCTGGACCGGGGCGTTGCCTGGACAGGTGCGACCCGGGAAGCATTGCTGGCGGGACTTGCCGGGTTCTGTGTTTCGGGCACGTTCCTGACCCAGGGCTTCATCTGGCCCTTCTACATCATGCATGCCCTGATCGTTGCCGCAGACCGCATTTCGCCAGATCGCATCGGTATTCTCCCCGGCGTTGCAGGACGCAATGCAAGCTCCGATGCAGGTTGCGAATCTCCCGTCCTCGAAAATACAAAAATCAATAAAATTCAATAACTTAACTTCTGGCACACCACTTGCGGAAGCTGGGTTGAACAATCTTTGGAGGATCCTATGTGCGGGATAATCGCTGGAGTAAACGGCAGCTTCATGGCCCACGCCCTGATCGACGGCCTGCGTAAGCTGGAATATCGTGGTTATGATTCCGCAGGCATCGCAGTGCTCGGCGAACGCATCAAAGTTCGACGCGCTGTCGGTCCAGTCGACCAGCTCGAGCTTCTGCTGCGCGACCGTCCTGCCGACGGCAGCATCGGGATCGCTCATACACGCTGGGCCACACACGGCAAGCCAAGTGAGATCAATGCCCATCCGCACGTCCATGACGGCATCGCTGTCGTGCAGAACGGGATCATCGAGAACCATCAGGAACTGCGACGCGAGCTGATTGCCGCCGGACACAGCTTCCTCTCCGAAACCGACACAGAAGTCATTCCACACTTGATCGTCGAGGAACTTGCCAGGTCGAGCGATCTCGTCAGCGCAATCCGGCGCGCCGCGGCGCGTATGCGCGGCCGATATTCGATCGCCGTGCTCGACAAAAGGGATCGCGACACCATCGTGACCCTGCACATGGGCAGCTCCCTTGTGATCGGGCGCGGAAACAACGGTGCCTGGGTCGCGTCCGACGATGTCGCCCTGACCGACCGCGTGACCGATATCGCGAGCATTGAGGAAGGCGACATCGCCATCCTGAAACGCTCCGAGATAAAGATCCTGGACAAAAAAGGTACCGTTGTTGACCGCGAATGGGCGCCCGTCGAAGAGAGCCAAAGCACAACCGCCTCGACCGAATGGCCCGACCATACGCGCCGTGAAATCGACGAGCAGCCGACGGCTGTCGCCACAACACTGCGAAATCTCGCCAATCTCGACATTCCGGAATGTCTGGTGAATGCGGACCGTATCCAGATCGTCGCCTGCGGCTCGTCCTACTATGCCGGCATGCTGGCCCGGCGCTGGTTCGAGGAACTTGCGCATATCCGGGTCGATCTCGAAATCGCATCCGAATTATCCACGCGTCCGATGCTCGACACCGACAAGACGGCCGCCATCCTGATATCCCAGTCCGGCGAGACGGCGGACACCATCGCCGCCCTCGACCTTCTTGAAGCCAATAGCGTGCCGACCGTCGCGATCGTCAATGTCGCCCGCTCCCAGCTCGCACGGCGCGCCGACTATTTCTGGCCGACGAGTGCCGGTCGGGAGATCGGGGTCGCGGCCACGAAGACCTTTGTCTCGCAGTTCACCGCCATTGCCCAGCTAGCCCTGCGCGTTGCCCGGTTAAAAGGCGAGGTATCGATCTCACGGGCCGTGGAACTGCAGGCCGAACTCTGCCGCCTTCCATCATCAATCCGGAACATCTTCGGATGTGAAGCGCAGGCACGTGATATCGCCTCCCGTATCAAGACGTCCGAAAGCTGTCTGTTCCTCGGCCGCGGCGCCGACTATGCGTCGGCCGCCGAGGGTGCCCTCAAGCTGAAAGAGCTCTCCTACATTCATGCCGAGGCCTACCCGGCGGGCGAACTCAAACACGGTCCTATTGCCGTCATCGCCGATGGCCTGCCGGTAATCGCCTGCGCCAGCCGCGGCCCAACGCTGGAAAAGACTCTTTCCAACCTCGCCGAGGTAAAGGCCCGCGGTGCCTACACGGTCCTGATTACGGAACGGGGAGAACTCGAATGTGACGCTGCCGACGACGTTATTCGCGTGCCGCAGGCAAGCCCGTTCATTGCACCGATCCTGCATGTCGTCGCCATGCAGTTCCTCGCCTATCACACTTCCAGCCAACTCGGCCTCGACGTGGACAAGCCGCGCAACCTGGCCAAGTCGGTCACGGTGGAGTGACGGACATGAGCGGTTTCAGGCACTGGGTGAAGGAACGCCGCCATCCCGTCGCGAAGGCGATCTACGGCATCGCCACGGCGCGGCGTCATCTTGAAGTTCCGGTTATTCCCGGCATTCACAAGGGTCTTTACCATCTGCATGGAAGCGTCGTGTCCGCATTCCGGGACTGCACCCGGATCTTCTACCGGACACCGATATTCAGGAGCCGCCTCGCGCGCTCCGGCCGCCAGCTCTATCTGGACGGCGCCGGTCTGCCCCTTGTGCTCGGACCGGTCGAAATCGAGATAGGCGACGACGTTCGCCTGTCCACCCAGGTCACGATCAGCGGCCGTACTCGGGCTACCCCCCGCCCGACACTCAGCGTTGGCCGCAATTGCGACATCGGCTGGCAGACGACGATTGCCGTCGGCAGCCGTGTCGTCATCGGCAACGATGTGCGGATCGCTGGTCGTGCCTTCCTCGCCGGCTATCCCGGCCATCCGCTCGACCCGCTCGCTCGGGCCGCAGGCGAGCCTGAAACCGAAGATCAGGTCGGCGACATCGTCCTTGAGAACGGTGTCTGGCTCGCAACCGGTGTCACTGTCAGTGCCGGCGTCCGCATCGGTGCCGGAACCGTCGTCGCCGCCGGAAGCGTGGTTACCCGAGACCTGCCGCCGGGCGTTCTCGCTGCAGGCGTTCCAGCCCGTCCCATTCGCCTTCTCGTGCCGCTCGCGGCAACGAACGAAGCTGCCTGAGGTCCGACATGTCCGTATTTCTCGAATCCGTGACCCTCGCCGCAACCGGCCTCGTCGCCTATCACCACGCTTTCTACCCTGCTTTGCTGCGTGTGATCGCCCGGCGCGGCAACGAACCCGCCAAAGCGTCCGGGCGCGACTTCCTCGCCACCATGGCGGACAGCGATCTGCCAAGCGTGACAGTTCTGGTCCCCGCCTATAACGAGGAGAAGGCTATCGCCCAGAAGATCGCCAATATCCTCAGCCTGGACTATCCGGCGGATCGGCTCGAGTTGCGGATTATCTGCGACGGATGCACGGACGAGACCTACGCGGAAGCCTCGCGCGCGGTCGAATTCGACGAACAGGCCCTGGGGCGCGTGACAGTCGTCAACTGCCTCGAAAACCGGGGCAAGACAGCCGTCCTGAACGAGCAGATCGAGCGCTGCGATACAGATCTGGTCGCGCTTACCGACACATCCTCAATTCTCGCCATCGACGCTCTTCTCCACGCCGCCCGGCATTTTGCCGACTGGCGGGTCGGCGTCGTGTCCGGGACCTACCAGTTGATGGAGCCCGGATCAGCCGGTGAAGCCGCCTACTGGCGCTTTCAGACCGCGATGAAAGCCGCGGAAGCGCGGATCGGCGGCCTGATCGGTGCCCATGGCGCCTTCTATGTAATCCGCCGCTCCAGCTTCCGGCCGATCCCTGCCGATACGATCAATGACGACTTCGTAATCCCGATGTGTATCGCGGCAAACGGTCTGCGCACCGTCTATGACCCGGAGGTCCTGACCTATGAGCTCGACGGCACATCTCTCTCGGTCGACCGTCAACGCCGCAAGCGCATTGGCGCCGGTAACATGCAGCAGGCTATCCGCCTCGTCGGCCTGCTCCATCCCCGGCATGGCGGCATGGCCTTCGCCTTCTTCTCCAGCAAATTCCTGCGGGCTTTCATGCCCCTGATCCTGGTTCTCGCCTGGCTCGGCTCACTTGCACTCGCCCCGACATCGCCGGTCTTCGCCGTACTCGCCGCTGGCCAGAGCGCGGGCTACCTGCTGGCCGCCCTGGTGCAGATTGCCCCCGGCCTGCCATGGGGGCGTGTCGGCCGCACCGTCCACTATCTGGTCCAGGCCCATGTCGCCAACGGCATCGGCGCTCTCGACTATCTTCGGAACCCGAAGCGCGGCCCCTGGCGCCGCATCGTCACCTGAGGAGATCCGCGCGATGGCCGCATTTTTCGCCACTCTGAAAAACGGTGACATTTCCACCGTCGCCTTTTCCGCAAACCGTGCGACTGAAATACACCGCTTCGATGTCCCTTCAGGCCTTCTGATTGCCTGGGGCGACCCAGGCACGCCTGTCGACGCCACGGCACTCTTCACGGCCCTCAGCGATGGCCGGGCTCCGGAACTCTGGGGCACCAGTGCCGTTATGTTCGACCAACTCCGGGGCAGGATCGTCGCCGCAACGGACGTCCTTGGCCTCTATCCCGTCTCGCTATTCCGTTCCGACAAGGAAATCGGTGCGGCAAGCGCGACCGCGACGATCCTCGAAAATCGTCCCGAACTGGCAAGCAGCGGCGATCCCGCCGCCGCGACCGAACTGCTCGGCCTCGGCCAGCTCCTCGGCAACCGAACCGTTTTTCCGATGGTTTACCAGTGTCGCCCAGGCGCTTTGGTTTGCCTGCAACCTGGTCACGCACCCAAGCAACTGAGCGAAACATACCCGACACTCGGCGCCACGAGCAGCAGCCCGCGACAAGCACTGGACACATTGGTCAGCGCCGTCGACCGCTGCCTCCGGGCCTCTCCCGAGGCCATGATCCCGCTGTCGGGCGGGCTGGATTCCCGCCTCCTGCTCGCCTGTGCCCTCGCTTCCGGCCATCAGCCTGACACCTTCAGTTACGGCGCCCGGACGAGCTCCGACCGGCGCATCGCACTCGGTCTCGCCGGTGCCGCAGAATGCTGGCATTTCGAAGCCGACATCGAGGCCGAGCAGATTGCCTGTCACGCCGACAGAGTCGGTTGGATCGGCGCCGGAGAGGTCGCCGTAAACCACGCCCATGGTCTTCTCGCCGCCGAGACGCTGACAGAGATCGCCGGACGGCCGCTGATCACCGGCACGGGTTCTGAAACATTCCGCTGCTTCTACTACGACCGCGGCGCTCCGGGACTTGAGTTGCTCGGCTCATCACTGGCACGCAAACACCTCGCTCCGAGGGCGCTCCGGTATGTGATGGAACATATGTCCGGCGGGCGTCTCGAAGCACTTGCCTCATCCGGGGTGGCGATGGGCCAAGAGGCCCTGGCCAGGCTGGAACAGGAAGTCTCCTGCCTTCTGGAACAGACGGACACACTCGCCACTGGTCTCGACCTCGCCTATCTGCGCCTTCGCGTTCCGCGTTTCGTTGTCGCGGGACAGCAGCTTCTGGACGATGTTCACCCCCGTTTCCATCCGTTCCTCGACCGCGATGTCGTTACAGCAATGTCGGGTTTGCCGGTTCATCGCCGTATGGCCGGAGGCTTCCATCGCTGGGCCATCAAACGATTGGCTCCGGAGCTTGCCGCGATCGACTGGGACAAGACCGGACGTCCTCTGTCGGAGGGCTTGACCCTTGCCGAGCGCTGGCCGGGACTGGCCGCGCGGGTCGGCGTTTCGGCACGTTACGGAAAATCAGGCGCGCCTCTCACCGACTACTCGGCCTGGGCCCGAGGCGCAGACGTATCGCAGCTCGCGGGACATGTGGCCGACTGGACCGGTGTTGCCGGGCAAAACCGCACGTCCTTCGTCAACTGGGCGGCCGGTCTCGACCAGCTCCGAGCCACCGGCACGCTGTCCGCCCTGGCCAGCATCTCGGCATTCGCCCGCAACGATCATTCGGAGGCCGCGTGAGATGAAACGTCCGCTCGTCATGTTCGGAGAAGACTGGGGCGGCCTTCCCAGTAGCAGCCAGCACCTGGCAAAACGCTTTGCCGCTGATCGCCCTGTCATCTGGGTCAACTCAATCGGCCTTCGGCGGCCGCGGCTGAATGCGAGCGACGCCGGGCGCGTCCTGCGCAAACTCCGGTCGATGGGACGCAGCAACCAGAAACCGGCCGCGGTCCCGGCAGCGCAGGACAAGCCGGATAACCTGACAATCATTCACCCCCGCGCCGTTTCCTGGCCCGGAAACACGCTAGCGTCGGCCATCAATCGTGCCAGTCTCGGCGCCCAGATCAGGGCGGCGCTCAAACAGCAAGACCTTGAAAACCCCATTCTCTGGGCCTCGCTGCCGACCGCCGTCGACGTTGTCGGAACTCTCGGCGAAGCGGCAGTCGCCTATTACTGCTGCGATGATTTCTCCGGACTTGTCGGCGTCGACCACATGCCGGTCACACGAATGGAAAAGAAGCTCGCGCAGCAGTCCGACATTGTCTTCGTGACCAATGAGGCGCTGGAGAGAAAATTCGAGGGATCCCGGATCTCGGCCCTGCCGCACGGCGTCGATTTCGATCTTTTCGACCGTCCGGCGGACCGACCTGCCGACCTTCCCGACGGCAAGATTGCCCTGTTTTACGGCAGCATTTCGGACTGGCTCGATCAGGATCTGATGGCGCGCACGGCCGAAGCCCGGCCCGACTGGACTTTCGTCCTGATTGGCAAGGCCGATATTTCCCTGGACCGGCTCTCATCCATCGCCAACATCCGCCTGCTTGGCCCGCGTCCACACCACGCCCTGCCGGGCTACGTCCAGCATGCGGATGTCGCCCTGCTGCCGTTTTTGGACACGCCGCAGATCCGGGCCTGCAATCCCCTGAAACTGCGCGAGTATCTCGCCAGTGGGACATCGGTGATCAGCACCGAATTCCGCAGCCTCGCCCCTTATAGAGATGCCGTTTCTGTCGTCGCCGACACAGCGGATTTCAGTGCCGCTCTCGACCGGATCGATAACAGTCCGGCGGCGCGGGCGGCCCGCAAACAACTTGTCGCATCCGAGACCTGGCACGCCCGGGCGGATCAGGCTCTTTCTGCGCTCGAAGGGATCGCAGCATGAAAACCCTCATATTCGCCGTACTGATCGCGGCACTCCTGTCCGGCGGCGCCTGGTTCCACAACAATGCCGGCGCAACCGGTTACGACCTGCCGATTAACGCGCTTGCATCGGCTCCCAACGATGCCGAGATCGTGGTTACCGGCAAGAACGGCCTCGACGGACCGGCGGTCATCGTTCTGCGGATCGACGATGCGCAATCGACCGACTATTGGAGCCGGGTCAATCTTGAGCGCAAAGTACCGCCCGGATTGTTCACCTTTCGCGTTCCCATTGCCTCTTTGAAGACACCGCGCCGGCATCCCCTTGACCGGCAGACGCTGACACTCGCCAAGCTGTTCGCGTCCCCTTCCGATCAACGCGTCGCCGTCGAGCATGCGACGGTCGAGATTCCCGTACCGGTACACGCTCCGGCAAGCGATGTGATCGCCCTCGATTTCGGTCCCGAAGACGGTGCGATCTTCCCCGGATTTGCAAAGGTCGCTCCCGGCGACCCGATGATGATCGGACGAAACCTGCACACCCGCGACCGCCCGGGCGGAGACGCATTGGTCGCCGACGGTATCGAGGGCATAGAACGCCTAGTTCTCAAGCACCGTCCCGGCGTCTGGCAGGTGACTCTCTGGACCGAGGATGTCGGCGAATGGGAGTACCTGCCCCATGCCCTCGAACGGCGTATCCGGATCAACGGCGAGACCGCATTCTACCGCCGGATGACCCATGCCGACTGGCGGCGCCAGATCTATCTTGAGGGCCGTGGTCACGAATGGCATCTGGGCAAAACCGCCTGGGACGGTTTCGGAGCACGGCGCGGCGGAAAAGTGACGCATGTGGTCGACAGCCCCGACGGCCAGATCAGCATCGAATTCGCCGGCTCCAATCTCTCGGCCACTTTCCTGTCCGGCCTTGTCCTTACATCTGTCGGTGATGCCCAGACTCTCAAAAACATCGAGGCGGAGCGCCGGAAACGGTTCGACGAGACCTGGCGTTTCAAGACGCCGGACATAGTGGCTGAACCCGCGGCGGACACCCTCAAACTCACCGGCGGCGGCACCGTCTTCGCCGCGCCGGGGACGCATGCAAGGTTCGAAATCACCGCACGCTCACCGCATGAAATCATCGACCCGGCCCCGTCTCTCGCCGCGCCCGAGCGCCACGGCACCTTCCTGCCGGGAACCATTTTCGCGGGACACTGGCGCCTGACCAGACCGGAAACAGCGTCAACTCTGCTCGTCGCCGATGACCGTCACCTGCGTGGCGATGCAGATGCCCTCTCCATAGTTCCAGGGTTGCCGAGACGCTACACAGTGCTCGTTCCGGTACCGGAGGCCACTCCTCCCGGGCTTTACCGGGGCCAGATCACGGTTGCTGGCCGGGCCTTGCCGATCTCGGTCGACGTGCTCGACATCGCACTTCCTGAAACAGACAAGACCATCGGGCTCTACCTCGAAGATCTGCCCCTGCACCGCTGGTTCAAGACTTCCGCGACAGAAGCGCGGCTTTGCGATCTCTCCGCGCTGAAGTCTCTCGGTCTGACCGGCGTAGCGCCTCCCATGACCGCACCGAAGACCGCCGACGCGCGTGAAGCGATGATGCGGGATATCCAGGTCGTCAGGCTCGCCGGGTTCTCCACGCCGCTGCTCGGCTATACGCCGCTGAAACGCCTCCAGGGCCGGGACAACTGGACGGACCTGCTGCTGCAGGCGGAAACCGTGCTTACCGGCAGAGGAGAGAACATCTACTGGTCGGCAGCAGACGAAGTCTCCAATGACGGTCACGACCTGGAAAAACTCCGGGCCTGGATCGGCGAGATCCGCAAGGCGGCACCGACGGCTCGTATAGCAGGCCATTTCAATGCAGAGCGCGATCAGGAGGTCGCCCCCCTGTTTGACCTCGCCCTGATAAATTCAGGATACGGGCTCGATCAGGACTCGATCAATGCGCTCAGGGATAACGGAACCAGAACCATGATCTACAATGTCGGCCAGACCCGATTGGCTGCCGGCACCTTCCTCTGGCGCAACGATCTCGACGGCTACCTGCAATGGCACGCCCGGATGCCCACCGCAGACCCGTTCGATCCGACCGATGGTCGCGAGGCTGACGTGCAGTGGCTCTATCCGACGCCGGACGAGTGCCCGCGCGTTCCCGATATCGACCGCGGCCTGCTCGATATGGCCGATGGTATCACCGATCTGCGCTGGCTCTTGTGGCTCGACCAGGAAGCGACGCGAAATGCAACGGCCGTCGCACTTCGCGAGGTCATACTTGATCGCGTCGCGGGCGACTGGTCGACGGATAAGAACTTGAGTCACATGGATTTATTTCACCTGCGGGAGAGCATCGCGACATTGGCACGGAACCTGCGGATCCCGGACTGAGTTGTCTCAGTTTGCATCCGGCACGAGCCGGACGAGGAGGTTCCGATGCAGAAGTTCCGTAACACAGCGAAAGCCTTTGCCTTGTTGGCCGTACTGGCCACCGGCGCCTGTGCCCAGTCGCCATTCGATCTGATCGCACCGTCAGATCTCGCGCTCATGAAATCAGACCGGGATATCGTCCCGTCCGACCCGCTTTCCGTCGAGGTCATGCTGGCTCGGGTACGTGGCGATTTCATGCCTCCCGCAGCCGAAACGGCCGGCACCACGCACGGCATGTCCGGCACCAACTTTGTGGCCGGTGCAGGATCTGATCTGACTGAGGACATCACGCTCGAGGAGTTGCGACGCCAGGTCGCGTCCAGAGAGGTCGATACCGCCGACACGGGCTGCAAATGATCTCGATCCTGTCACTGCGGGACATCATTCTCAGGATCGCTTCTGCGGCCTGGCAGCGACGCTATCTCATCGTCGTTCCTATCCTGTTGATGCCCCTTGTTGGCACCGCCATCGGCATCGTGACGCCGCGCTATTTCACGGCGAAGACAACGTTGCTCATTCAGGAGCCGACCAGTCACAACCCGTTTCTGCAGGACCTCGCCATATCGACGCGTCTCAAGGATCGCATGGACGCGCTTGTGGAGCAGATTCGCATCCGGAAATCGCTTCAGGAAGTTCTCTGGAATCTCGGTTGGATCACAAAGGACACCCCTTTGCGCCAAGTCGAACAGATGGCGGAAAGACTCAATGCCAGCCTGATGTTTCGCCTGACCGGCGGCGAAGTCGTCGAGATTACCTATCGCTCAAACGTGGCGGAGGGCATGGACAAGCTGCTGAACGAGATCAGTCGTCAATTCGTGACCAGACTACTGGCGCCCGGACAGACAGCCGTCGACGGCTCGGAAGAATTTCTGCGAAAACAACTGCAATCCAAACGGCTTGAACTGGAAACGGTAGAGCGTCAGCTCGCCGACTTCAAATCGGAGCATGCCGACTCCCTGCCGGAGCTGCATACCCGCAACGTCGATCGCCTCGCCGAAGTTCGCCGCCTTCTTGCCGACAAGAAAAGCCAGCTCGCAGGAGACCGGGCGAGTTTCGCCTCGATCAAGATGAAGCTTGTGGAGACCGATCCCGTCGTCGGGCAGCTGGACAAGGCGCTGGTCGCCGCGCGCACAGAACTCTCGATCCTGAGGTCCCGCTATACGGACCAGCACAGCATGGTCAAGGCAGTGCTCCGTCAGCTCGGTCAGCTTGAAAAGGAGCGCGGCGAAAGAATCGCACTTGGCCGCAACCTTCTGAACAACGATCCGGACCGGCTCTGGAACATGATTTCCTCCGGCGTGGCCGAGGGACAGGGGCTCGTCGTCTCCCAGCTGGAGAGATTGCAGGAAGCGAAGGATCAAATCGAGCGGCTCGAAAAAGAAATCGAGACCCTCGGTGGAGAGGAAGTCGTACTGCGCGAGAGGGTCAATACCTTCGGCATGGTCGAGCAAACCCTGACCAGCCTGCAACGCGACGTGACTGTTCGCCGGAAGATCGTGGGACAACTCGCCGAACGATTTGAGATGGCACAGGTGACCGGATCTCTCGGCCGCTTCGATTCTTCTGAAACCGTGAAGATCGTTAACCCGCCATTGGTTCCCAAGGCCCGTAGCGGCCTGCCGACCTTATTCTACACCGTTCTGGGTGTTGTCGCCGGCTTCGCGCTCGGAATTGGTCTCGCCGTGGTCGTCGACATTTCGGACACAACCATTCGCACCACAGACCATGTGGAACGCATCTCGGGGCTGAAGGTTCTGACCCGGTTGCCCCGCGTCGCCGGCTACGCCCCCCCACAAAGCAACAATCGCGGAAGCCGCCTTATGCGCTTCTTCAGACAGGAGGCAAAAGCATGAGCAATCATGTCGTCCAAATCGTCCAGCACCTGCGCCCCGGCGGCCTTGAATGTCTGGTCCTGGATCTGCTTCGTCGAAGCCATTGCCGGAGCACAATCATCTCCCTGGAGGGATCACGGGAAGAAGCCGTCAGTGCCTGGCCGCGGCTGCAGGAAATCTCCGACCGGATCCTGTTCATGGAGAAACCTCCGGGGCTTTCGCCACGGCTGGTTTTTTCGCTCGCGCAAACACTGAACGAGATCGGTGCCGATGTCGTACACACGCACCATGTCGGCCCGCTTCTCTACGGTGGGGCCGCAGCGCGTCTCGCCGGGATTTCCAGGCTTGTTCATACCGAGCATGACGCCTGGCATCTCGACTCACCGCGCCGCAGGTTCATTGTCAGAACCGCCATGCAGACATTCCGTCCACTGCTTGTCGCAGACGCCCCGAACGTTGCCGGACAAATGAGCCACCATCTCGGCTTCGAGAATATCATGGTGGTTCCGAACGGGGTCGATACCCAGCGTTTCACCCCCGGAGACACAGAGACAGCGCGCGCCAGACTGGGGTTGCCATCCGGCGTTCCTCTGTTCGGCATCGCCGCACGTCTCGAGCATGTGAAAGGTGTCGATATCCTTATCGACGCGATGACCGAATTCCCCGAATTGCATCTGGCAATCGCCGGAGACGGCTCCGAGCGGGAAGCTCTGGAACGGCGCGTCAACGTCAACGGCATGGCCGGCAGGATACATTTCCTTGGCCGGGTCGATGCCATGGTCGACTTCTATCGCGCTCTGGACCGGTTCTGCCTGAGTTCCCGGGCCGAAGGCCTGCCTCTCTCCTTACTTGAAGCGCAGGCCTGCAGCATCCCGGTAGTCGCGACGAATGTCGGAGGCGTTCTCGACGCCATGGATCCCGGATCGGGTTTCATCGCAGCCAGAGCGGATCAAGCGGCCGTGGTCGACGCCATATATGGGTCTCTCGCCCGAATGCAGATCTCGAACCCGCGAAATTTCGTCATGGAGCACTATTCGCTCGACCGCATGATGACCGACTATGAGGAGCTCTGGCATGGAAGCACACCTGACCTGCCGACCGACATGGCAGCTGCTTGATTCAAGTGCTATCGGCGGAATTGAAACCCATGTTCTCGGACTGGCTAAGGCACAACGAGAGGCTGGCCGGGAGACCCGGGTTATTTTCCTGGCCAATCATGGCGCACATCCACTCCGCGACCGGCTGGACCGAGCCGGTATTCCGTGGCGCTGCCTCCCGGGATCCATGAAGGATCTCGTGACGGCTATCGCGGAGGAGCAACCGGCGCTGGTTCACACCCACGGTTACAAGGCCAACATTTTCGGCCGGATCGCCTGCAGACGCACCAGGACACCACTGGTCTCGACCTTTCACAACGGTGATACCGGAACCGGCAAAGTCCGGCTCTACACCCTGCTGGACAGGCTGAGCGCGCCGCTCGGTAAAGCCGTCGCGGTGAACCAGAATATCGCAGCCAAGATATTGGGCGGCGCCGCCGTGGTCCCGAACGGTGTGCCGGTTCCTCGGAGTTTCCCCGAGCGCCGCGGGCTTGAGATCGCATTCGTCGGACGGCTTTCGCACGAAAAAGGCCCCGACCTTTTCTGCGACATCGCGCGCGGCCTGCCCGATCTCACTTTCAGCATCTATGGCGACGGCGCAATGGGCGACACTCTGAAAGCCGGCGCGCCTGCAAACGTGACCTTTCACGGAGCTGTAGAGGATCTGGATCGTCGTTGGCCCGCCATCGGCCTGCTGGTGATGCCGTCCCGCGCGGAGGGCCTGCCCATGGCGGCGCTCGAAGCAATGGCACAGGGTATTCCGGTTGCCGCGTTCGATGTCGGGGCGCTACGGCAATTGACAGATGCCGGACGTGGCTGGTGTGCACCGGCCCAGGATGCGGATGCATTGCGCGACGCGATCCGGGTCTGGTCCCGCCTCGGAGAAGCTGAGCGTTACATCATTGGCATGCGGTGCTGGGAGTATGTCCGGGACGAGTGCT
>NZ_JACZFS010000041.1 GCF_014904795.1 Nisaea nitritireducens | reverse complement strand
GGCCGTCTTTCCTTGTTCGGAATAGTTCCCTTGGTCAGGCGGCCTTTTCACCTGCGCCCAGTGACGACAGCAACTGCATCAGGCCGCTTCCGACCGATGTCTCCGGTTTGAAACCGAAGGCCGAGCTGAGCCTCGTCGGGTCGCCGATAGATGCATGGATATCTCCGGCGCGGGCCTCGAGATAGCGAACGGCAACCTCGCGGCCGGCGGCCATCATGACAAGATGTGCGAGCTCACGGATCGAGGTCGCGCGTCCGGTGCATACGTTGAACACCCGGGCGCCCGGAATAGGTGTCCGCATCGCCGCATCAAGACAGCGCACCACGTCACCCACATAAACGAAATCGCGGGTCTGGTGCCCGTCGCCGAAGACTTTCAACGGCTCTCCGCGCATGACCCGGTCGGCAAAGATCGAGATAACGCCGCTATAGGGAGATTTCGGATCCTGGCGCGGACCATAGACGTTGAAAAAGCGCAGCCCTGTCGTCGGAATGCCGTGGATAAGGGCGCCCACCCGGCCGTGCAGTTCGCAACCGAGCTTGTCAGCTCCGTAGGCAGTCATCGGCCGCGGCTCATCCGTTTCGTTCAAAGGCAGCGCACAATTGTCTCCGTAGATGGCGGCCGAAGAAGCATAGACAATCGGACATTTGCGGGCGCGCGCCGCATCGGCGACATGGACAAAGCCCGTGAGGTTGACCTTGTGCGTCCAGCTCCATTCTTCGTTGGAACGGGCAACCGAAGCGATGGCGGCGAGATGGAAAACCCCATCGACATCGCGCATGGCCGCTTCAACAGCGGCCTGGTCGGTGACGCAGCCGCGGACAAATTCCGCTTCGGGTTTGAGGTTGTCGAGCGAACCGGTCGAAAGATCGTCCAGAACCCGAACAGAATGGCCATTGGCGAGAAGTTTATCGACGAGATGGGATCCGATGAACCCGCATCCGCCCGTGACGAGATATTGCATGGGAGTGCTCCGAACATTGTGATGCCCCTCCTACGCAACCGACATGCCAAAATCGAAGCCTCTGAAAACCCACGCAAATCACTGCTCCGCTTCGCAAATTGCAACGGCTGTGGCCATTGCAATTTGCAACGGCATCGCTTTTCACAAGCCGCGCCATAAACATTACCCATCTGATTTAAAAAGATTTTTAGGACAGAGCCAATACGGAACGAAGTTTGCGTCCATTACCGGGCAGATCAAATCAGAAGGAGATCCCAATGATCGCTCGCCGCTCTTTTATCGCCATGTTCGCAGGAGCGGTGTCGCTGTTTGCGACATCGGCACATAGCGAAATGCAACGCCCGCAGAACGACGTCATTCTGGAAGTTTCAGGTAAAGTCGCCGTCGTGAACGACGCCGGGAAGGCGGCGTTCGACAGGGCGATGCTGATGGGCATGCCGCAGAAGGAAATCCGCACGACAACTGCCTGGACCGACGGTGTGCAGGTTTTCCAGGGTCCACTGATCCGCGATGTTCTGAATCACGTTCAGGCGGACGGCTCGACCCTGCGCGCGATCGCGCTCAACGACTACGCGATCACCATCCCGACATCGGACTTTGAGAAGTATGACGCCATTCTCGCTCTGCTGATGAACGGCGAAGAAATGTCCGTTCGGGAAAAGGGACCGATCTGGATCGTTTATCCCCGCGACGAGCACAGAGAACTGCAGAGCGCAGAATACAATGAAAAATGGATCTGGCAGCTCAACCGGATCGTCGTTGAATAACATCGCACAGGCGTTCGTCCCATGACCGCATCCCTTCGCAAATCCATTCTCGCGCTCATCGTCCTGGCGTTTGCTGTAAGCCTTGGTTTCGGCTTCAAGCATGTCACGACGGTCGACGAGACACTGGAATCACGACTTGCCGAGAATGCGGTCTGGGCCGGAGCTCAATTGCAGTTCGAACTCGGTCGCTTCCGCGAGAGCCTCTACGATCTCGCAAACAATGACCGGAATGCATCGCCCAAGGAAACGTCCAAGCGGTTCGACATTCTCTGGAGCCGGGTTCAGATCTTTCGCGAGGGAGACCTGGCGGAACTTGTTACCGTCAGTGGCATGAAGCCGATAGTCGACAATATCCAGTCCCAGATTGAGGAAATCGACAGCATCATTGCCGATGACGGTTTCAAAACCCGGGCGCAACCTGAAACAATCAGGAGAATCCTGGATACCGGCCAAAGCATCAACAGGCTGTCGCAGGAATTGACCGCCGGCATCATGCACGGTGAGCATGTCCGGTTCGTCAACTATATCCGCGAGCGCCAGTCCGCGATCCACGACGTCATGATTTCCCTGGTCGGCCTGTTCCTCTGCGGTGCGGCCTTTACTGTCAGCCTGGTTTTTTCAAACCGGCAGGCGAACAAGGCAACACTGGCAGCAACCTCGGCTGAAGAAGCTGCTGTCGCTGCTCGCGAGCGCGTAACTGACGCCATCGAGTCCATGGCTGAAGGGTTCGCTGTCATTGACAGTGTTGGCCGTTACGTTTCCGCAAATACTATCTTCAGATCTTTCATGAACCGGTTCTCAGGTAGCGCGCCGACTGGAGATTTCTTTGAAACCACTCTGGAAACGGGTTTCAGAGACCACGTGCTGCTCGACCCTCTCGGACGCCCCGTAAACCGGATCATGGACGGTCTGCGGTGCGCTGACGGCACCGGTTTCGAATTCGTCATGGACGACGAAAACTGGGTTCGGATCGAAACCCGCCGCACCGCGAACGGCACCATGATCGTCAAACTCGCGGACGTAACGGATCGCAAACGATGGGAAATCGAGACGGAGAACGCGAAGAACACCGCGATTCGTAACCTGGAAGCGCAGTCCAGATTTCTTTCCATGATGAGCCACGAGGTGCGGACGCCACTGAACGGTGTCCTGGGCATTCTGCAGATCATCATCGACGAGCCGCTCTCCCAGGCCGCGCGTCACTACGTGAAGACAGCGCTCAATTCAGCCATTTCCTTGCGAACCGTCATTGACGACGTTCTCGATGCCTCGAAGATCGAAGCGAACGAAATGGCTCTCCGGAACGAGGCTCTGTCGCTGGCGAACCTGTCGGAGAACGTACTCGACCTGATGACCCCGCTGGCACACAAGTCCGGGCTGAGCCTTACTCTGACACTCGACCCAAACCTGCCGAAATCGGTCACCGGTGATGCGGACCGTCTCCGCCAGATCCTCAACAACTTCGTCAGCAACGCGATCAAGTTTACCGAACACGGCAACGTCGCACTTTCACTCGACCGCCTGAGCAAGAGCGACGGCCGCTGCCTGGTGCGCTTCTCCGTCACCGACACCGGGATCGGCATCCCGGCCGAGAAACAGGCCGATTTGTTCCGTGCGTTCAAGCAGATCGACTCCAGCTATTCACGCCGCTTCGGCGGTACAGGGCTTGGCCTCGCCATATCTAAAGTTCTCGCGGAAAAAATGGGCGGTGTGGTCGGCTTCGAAAGTACCGCCGGCAAGGGCAGCCGTTTCTGGTTCGACATTCCGTTCGAAATCCTCTCCAGCGAACCCTGGGTCAAACAAGCCGGCCCCAGCGGGTCCCGGGTACTCATCGACCTTTCCGACCGCGCGCTTGCGGATGCGTTAAGCGCGCAGATCAAGGGCTTCGGCATGAATGTCGCCGTTTGCGACACGTCCTGTCCACAGTCAAACGGCGAAACGGATGTGATCCTCATAAACGACAGTCCCCTCGATGCCTCTACCGCGATCAGACCGCACATGCACCTGCAAGTCCTCCATGCTGAAAACATGCTCGATGACGTAACAGAGGCTTTCGATAGCCGCACACGGTTCCTGCGCTACCCGATCCACCCCACGACCCTCATGAGGGAGCTCCTCGCACCGCGCCCACCGGTTCCCGTCAAGATCGAACCGGCCCGTCCGATTGAGGAAAGCGGCTCAGGACCTCTCCGGATCCTGCTTGCCGAAGATTGCAAGACTAACCAGTTGGTCATGCAAGCCTTTCTGAAAGGTATTACGACGGATCTCGTTATCGCGGAAAACGGCAAACTGGCATTGGAAGAGGCCCGAACCAACACCTTCGACCTCATCCTGATGGATGTCTCGATGCCGGAAATGGATGGTATCGAAGCAACAAAGAAAATCCGGGAATTCAGCGATATTCCTGTGATCGGCGTTACAGCCCATGCATTCGAATCTGCACTGACATCCTGCCTGGATGCCGGCATGGACCGGGTCCTGACCAAACCGCTGGCCAAGCAGGATCTGTATTCCACCATCAAGGAACTGCTCGATGAAAGCGACCGGGCCGCAGCGCTCGCAGTAACTGGAACTGAATCATGCTGAAATTTGCAAAGACATACAGCCCGGAACTTGTTGAGACCCGCCGCCTGCGCGAGGAGATCGCGCCGGTGCTGGAGGACAACAGCCTCTCCGAGAACCGGATCAACGACCTGATTCTCGTACTGGTGGAAGCCTTCACCAATATCGTCCGGCACGCAAAACCGCTACCGTCTGAAATTGCCGTTTCGGTCGAGACCGCAGACGGCAATCTCAACATCACACTCAGTGACGATGGTCCCGGTTTTACCGGGTTCGAGGCGGCCCGCGAGAAGGCCCTGAGCCTTGGCGATCTGTCGATGATGGAACACGGCATGGGCCTCAACCTCATTTTCAGCCTGACCAGTTCCGTTTCCTACCTGCCGTCTGAAAGCCGCAACGCGCTTCTTGTTCGTGAGCCGTTGCCCGCTTCCGAGCGAAAAACAATCGTCGCCATTGATGACGACCCGGTCGGCCTCAAACTGATCGAGGCTTTCCTCGGGGACCGATACGCAGTCCATTCATTCAACAAGGGCAGCGAAGCGCTCGACCATATAAACCGCGAACATCCCGACCTGATCATCTCCGATATCGACATGCCGGACCTGAACGGCCTCGAGCTCCGGGAGTCGCTCCGGTGCGACCCGGCAACCGCTCTCATCCCCTTCATCTTCCTGACCGGGGTCGTCGATGAGGACATCCACGACGAAGCAAACGACCTCGATATCGACGATTTCATGGAAAAACCGACATCGAAAGGAAAGCTGGTTCGGACCGTCGACCGTACCCTGAAACGCTCAACCCGGATCAGGCAATCGGCAACAGCGGCGTTCGAGGCAAGTGTCACCAACTCGCTGCGCTCCAACACGCCTGCCGAACTCGGCCGCTTCCGCTTCTTTTCGGAGGAGATCGCGGCCTCTGCCGGCGGTGGAGACTTCATGGTTCACGTCAGCGGAGAGGATTTCCTTTCCGTCGTATTGCTCGATGTCATGGGGCATGGCATTCCGGCAAAAGTCTTCGCACACGCCTATTCCGGCTACGTCCAGTCGATCATGTCGCTCGACGAAACGGCCCGCGACCCCGCGCGTGTGCTTCAGGAGCTTTCCAGTCATGTTGCCCGGGACACCCGGCTGACCTCAACGATCGTTACAGCAATCGCCGCGACTTTCAGCGACAGCGGAAAGGTTCTTGTCGCCTCTGCCGGGCATCCCAGGCCGCTCCTGTACATGCAGGGCACCGGATGGCGTCCGGTACCGATCAGCGGGGTCCTTCCAGGGCTCTCTGACGAGCTGCCCGAGACGAAGACAATCCAGCTCGGAAGCGGCGACGGCCTGTTGCTGTTCACAGACGGTATCAGCGAGGTTCTCTGTCGGGAACGCCCTGAAGACGCGCTGCTGAGCGCGCTCGAAGGATTGCCGCCTCCTGATGGCGGCACGCTCGCAAAACTCAATGAGATCGCGGACAAAGCCGGACATGGTCGCGAACAGGATCAGGATGACAGGTCGACTTTTCTTGCTATCGCCAGATAGCGCCACGGCGGGAGGGTTCCGTCTTTAACCCTGCCGACAAAACGGATCGGACAGTCAATGACCGGACACATGCTCAATATTGAGATCGTTGACGGAATTCTGCGAATAGAGGTTGCTGGGTCGCTTGATGCGGAGACCGCATTTCATCTCGACCAGCAGATTAACGCCAGATACCCGGACGCGACCGAGGGGATCGTTCTCAATCTCAACCACACGGAATTTATGGACAGTGCGGGAGTCGGGTTCGTCGTACGATTGCGCGAACGTGCGAAGAGAGCATCTAATTCGTTTGAGATTATCCGTGTCGGCGGCCAACCCAGACGATTGCTCGAGCAAATCGGCGGAATCTCGATACTGGAACTAAAAGGGAATGAAGGGGACATTGCGAATGCCTGACACCGTAGAAGCCCTGATTGTCGAGGACAGTCCCTCAATCAGCCGGATGCTGGAAAGCTGGCTCGCGGAAGAAGGCATCTCTTGCCACGTGACAGATAGCCTCGCCAAGGCAATGGAGTTCGTGAACCGGACACCGCCCAGTGTCGCGCTTGTCGATCTGGGACTGCCCGACGGCGACGGCATGGACCTGATCCGGGAGATCTCGGAAAAGGAAATCCCCGTCTACCCGATCGTCATCACCGGACAGGGCTCCTTGAATGTCGCGGTCGAGGCCATGAAGGCCGGGGCTCGCGATTTCATCGTCAAGCCTCCGAACAAGACCCGATTTGTCGTCAGTGTGCGCAACGGCCTGGAGACACAGCGCCTCCTCGACGATGTAACCACACTGCGTGAAACCTTCGCGCAGGACAGATTCCACGGCTTCATAGGCTCCTCGAGCGCCATGCAGGCGGTGTACAAGACAATCGAGGCTGGAGCCGCATCCAAGGCAACGGTTTTCATCACCGGAGAAAGCGGGACCGGCAAGGAGCTTACCGCTGAAGCCCTGCATCGCCAGGGTTCGCGCAAGAACGCTCCCTTCGTGGCTCTGAACTGCGGCGCCATCCCGCGTGACCTGATGGAGTCCGAGATATTCGGGCATGTCAAAGGCGCCTTCACTGGAGCCACGACCGACCGCGAAGGCGCAGCCGCCCGGTCAGACAAAGGCACCCTCTTCCTGGACGAGATCTGCGAAATGGATTTCGACCTTCAGGTAAAACTGCTTCGTTTCATCCAGACAGGAACCTTCCAGAAGGTCGGCGGATCAAACACCGTTTCCGTCGACGTGCGCTTTGTCTGCGCGACCAACAGGGACCCGTGGGAGGAAGTACAGGCCGGTCGCTTCCGCGAGGACCTCTACTACCGCCTGCACGTCATTCCGTTGCAGCTCCCTCCCCTGCGGGAGCGCGGGAGCGACTGCCTGGAAATCGCCAAAAACTTTCTGCAGACGATGAGCAAGGAAGAAGGCAAAGGCTTTGAACGTTTCTCGGACGATGTCGCACAGATCATTCTCGGCTTCGAATGGCCCGGCAATGTGCGGCAGCTGCAAAACGTGATCCGCAACATGGTCGTGCTCAACGACGGCGACACGGTGACGAGGGAAATGCTGCCCCCGCCTCTGGACCGTTTCGACCCGAGGATGGCACAGCGCCTGCTGCCGGAAACACATTCGGGTCCGTCCGCCGCAGGTGGTGCTGGACCAGCGCCGGTTTCCACTCCGGCCGACATTCGGCCGCTTTGGGTCGTCGAGCGAGACACCATCGAGAACGCCATAACGATCTGCGACGGCAATATTCAGAAAGCCGCACGCCTGCTCGATATCAGTCCCTCGACCATCTACAGGAAACGTGTGACCTGGGAGGAGCTTGAAGCTCGTAGCGCCGGGCTGTCTGCTTCCGCCAGTACCGCGTACTAGGGGCGTTCGTAGAGGAAGTTCACTTTGCGGACCTGACGTGCCAGCCATTCGGCGCCGGCGGGAAAGACAGGTTTCAGACGCATAGCCTCGCGCTCCAGCTCTGCACCGAGAGACGGGTTGTCCCGGTCGCTGGTGGCAACGCCGAGGATCGTGACACCTTCATCGGCGAGCAGAGCCGTCGCGCGTTCGAGATTGGCCTGCCTGGTCACCCTCATCATTACTGCGAGAAGCACCATGCCGGCGGCGCGGCAGACGGTGAACGGCGGAACGTTTCGCGCATTGCTCAGCAACAGCGGCGCAACGTCGAGGACGATCAAGTCATAGCCGGCCTCAAGCCTGTCCAGCATTCGCTGTAGTGCATCCGTCTCCCGAAATGCCGGAGAAAGCGGTCCCTCCACTGGCGCCGGCAATACGGACATGCCGTCGCTCCCGAAGTTGACGATCTTGTCCTCCAGGTCGTCGAGGTTCGGGTTCCATGCTATCCGCTCTACCCCGAGCAGCGGCCCAAGCGACGGCTTATATACATTCAGATCGATCAGCAGGACCCGTTTTCCGGCGCGGCTTGCGCGCCGTGCGAGGCTGTAGGCAAGCGTGGTAGCACCCTCGCCAGGACTGACCGATGCGACGACGAAGCGGCGCACGTTGCGTGAGACGATCTGCCTGTAGAGCGTATCGATTTCGGCATAATTTGCAGGGATCATATCCCGTCCTCCTCAGAGCACACCGGCAAGGGCGAACAAGGCAAGCAACTGGCCGGCATCCTTCACGAATCCTGTGAAGCGGGTCCAGTTGTCCTGCGATTTGTCGGGCACGTAAACGGTGTCGCCCGGCCGGACCAGAGGGAGCTTGCGGACATCGCCGCTCTTTGCAAAATCGATCAGGTCGAAGGTCCTGGCCTGATCGCGGCAGCAGGAGAGATTGACGACAAGGATCTTGTCCTGAAGCGCGGTTCCGGTCGGCCCACCGGCCTCGGCCAGAAGATCGAGAATCGTCATCTCGTCACTGAATACATAGCGTCCAGGTTTTCCGATGGAGCCCAGGACCCGCACAGTGCGCTCCTTCGACTTGTCGATCCACTCCCGGCCACGCTCGGGGACATAGACTGCGTCCCCAGGTTTGACGTCCGGCAGCAGCATTTCATCCCCGGTACGGAAATAGAGCTCGAGATCGACAGTGGAAACCCGGGTCTTCTCCTCACCGCGATGATTGATCCGGATACTGTGCAGATCGGCGCTCGCCGTGGGGCCGTCGGCGGCGGACAGGATATCCAGCAGATTCAGGGACGGATCGAAGGCATAGCGCCCCGGCGCCTTGACGGCCCCGAAAACATAGAGCGAGCGTTCGGCAGGCTGCCGCATCCACTGGCTCTTGTTGTCCTTCGGATCCCAGGGAAGTTCCGGCACCATGATCGTATAACCTGCCATGATCGTCGGCACATCGGACACGTTGCCGCCATTTTTGAGATACTCGTCGAGATTGAAGCGGACGCTGCGGACAGTACCGTCGCCGGACGGCATGGCGATCTGAATAGCTCCGATATCAGCGCGCGGAGTCGGTCCCCCGGCATGCGCCAGAAGATCCATGAACGTCATCTCGTCGGACCACTCGAAGCGTCCCGGCTTGGCAACCTGCCCCATCACATGCACCGCACGAGAGGGCGCTACCTTCAGCCAGGACTTCTCGTTCAGATCCAGTTTCTCGGGCACAAAGATGGAGTCTCCCGGCAACAATTGCGGAAGTGTCACGCCAGCCCCCCCGACTTCCGAATACATCGCCAGATCGAAAGGCTCGGCTGTCCCGTTCGTCCGTAAGATACGTACCCGCTTGGTATCGGCGAAACGTGTCGGCCCACCGGAATTCGCAAGCACATCGAGGAAAGAGGTTTCGTCCTGCACTTCGAAAGCGCCCGGCTTGAACACCTCGCCCATGACATAGACGATGCGGGAGCCTTTCTTCACTCCAACGGTTTCAATGGGCACGAAGATTGTCGAACCGGGCCCGACTGGAGGGATCGTGGCGGTGTCGCCAGTGTCCAGGTAGAGCTTGAGGTTAAAGGGCCTCGGCTCTCCATTTGTGATTACGCGGATCTGTTCGACGGCGGCATAGCGGGTCACCCCGCCAGCCCGCATGATCAGATCGACGACGCTTTGACCGTCAGCATATCCGTATGCGCCTGGTGTACGGACTTCGCCGAAAATCTTGACCCCGGTCTTGTTCTCGGCTGCGTCCCCGCCTTCGGTAAGCGTGCGCGCATCGAAATCCACCTGCACATTGCCGGTAAGCGGCGATGCAGGGACAAAAACCGTGTCCATGGTCCGCAGAGCCGGGATCAGCGTCGTGTCGCCGGTATCGAGGTATTTCTTGAAATTGAACGTCTCGTTGCGGCCGTCTCGGCGAAGCTGCAACCGGTCGAGCTGGGCACCGGGGACAAGCCCGCCAGCCGCCGTGACCGCTTCCTGGACGCCCGCGTCACCGGAAAGATCCACCGTTCCCGGCTGACGCACATAGCCAAGGACAGTGACCAGTTTGCGGTGTTCCTTGAGCGTTGCATCGAAACTCTCGGTATTCCGGTAAACCCTGGACAGCGCCTCGGACAGTTTTGCTTTCGCCGCGTCTATCGTCAGCCCCTGCAGATCGACATTGCCAATCTCGGGCAGCAGCACACGGCCTTCGTCGTCCAGTGGAAAGGCACCTGTGACGCCCTCTTCGCCGGGCAGGCTCAGGCTCAGCACGTCGCCGGGGCCAAGCAGACCTTCAGCTTCGGCTATCGCCGAAAGAGCAACGATCAGAAGCGCCGCGAATACGATCCGCAGGACGCCTCGGGTTAATCTGAATGCTCGCATGACAATGTCCGTTTCTGCGCGCCGGTCTTGTCCGAAAGACGCTCCGCCAGCTCGCTCAAATCCGCCTCATAGGCGGCAAGTTCTTTTTCTGCATCCCATTCAAGGCCACCGGAGAGCCCGCGCATCGCCCGCCGGCGATCTCGTTCAGCTTTCCAGATCAGGGCCGGGAAGTGGTCTTGGCCACCCGCCTTGCGCAGGGAGTCGAGATGAATGTCGGCACAATCGAGACGGTTGATCTGATATGTCACCCAGCCTTCGTCGTGCAGCGCGGTCAAACGCCAGCCGGTCCACCAATGGTGCGGCTCGGGTCCGGCCTCGGAATTCCAGCCGGCAGGGTCCCAAACCAGATTGGGAGACAGCGTTGCGCGGTGTTCCGCAAACCCGCCTGTTCCCGCTTCCGGGAAAGTCGTGCATGCAGAAAGAACCACAGCGACGGTTGCGATACAGGCGTGCTTCATCGCCCGCTCCTCACGCCGCCAGGGGATTGGTCGGGATGGCGCGGTCGAGGCGCAGCATCGCGATCAAATCCCGCGGCTGGCCGTTGACGCCGTGGAGTTCGAGCGTCCGACTCTGCATCACCAGGCGTTTGTAGAGAAACACGATCGCGCCGATACCGGAGCTGTCGATGAAATCGGTCTTCGACATGTCGAGCCGTACGTTGCCACCTGCATCGATGACCCCCTGAAAGGCGCTCTTGGCATCGTGCGCCAAAGCAGCGTCGAAGGCTCCACAAACGGAAATGTCGTGATCGATGTTGGATGATTTAACGATGATGGTCATTGGGTCCTCCATGACTTGCTTTCAGACCCTATGGAGCAACCCCCATGCCACTATCGATTCAACACATAACTAATTGATTTTACTTACAATAAATTCTTCCGCGCTATTTTGCAGCCGAACCGTCCGCCGCAAATTGCGAGGGACCGCGTCATTCTGCAACAGGAGCCGGGACACATGCCTCTCCCGCCCGTGCCCGTGAGAACCGACAAACACCCGCCCGCATTTACCGTCCGGCACCAGAAGGACTGCCCGGGAGGCCTCCGCCCCACCGAACAAGCGGGCCGTCATCTGCAGCAAGTGTATCTCCCAGGCACTGCCCGGGAGCGGCCGTGTCTCTGCACCGACCCAAACCAACGCACCCGAAAAAACTGCTTCCGGAATACGATGGCGGACAAGTTGAAGGATCTCGTCGGGAGGGTCGAGAGGGACGGCAAGAACACCGCAATCGCGCCGTTCGGCGCTGAAGATATAGCCTTGATGGCTCCCGCCACGGGTGAGTGAAAACTCTTTGCGCACTTCAAAACCGTGGTGGCGGAAAAGAGCCATCATTCTTGAAGGCAAGCTTGATTGCGAAGAATGCCCCGGATGGTCTGCTTTCCCACCGCCGGAGTGGGTGAAAACCGGAGCAGCGCCGCAAAGAATAGCGGCAACTGCAGCCATAAGAGCAATGCCCCGGATCATCGGGCCTTCTTCCAGATGGAGAGCAAACCGACAGCAACCGAGACCAGGCTCGCGAAGATGTCTTCCCCGACACCGTTATGGAGCACGTCATAAAGCTCCGGGGAATAGGCCATTCCGGTCAGCCGTATCGTGTTCAACACGAGAACAAAGAGCGAGATTGCTGCGACAAACGGCCAGATCCCTGTCCGGCTCTCGTGCAACAGCCGCCTCAGAGCCATGACGCTGAGGACCGCAGGCGCGACAAGGTTGAGCACCGAGCAGTCGCGCAGGATCACCAGCGTTCTCCCATCTGCGAGAGAAACGACATTCCCGCGCGCCAGAGCCGGGCCCGCGACGAGATCGTGGATAGACGCAATCGCCCAAGCCTCAAGATCCAGAACGGCCTGGGCCACAAAGCCGGCCCAAACGCTGTCTTTAAGCAGATAAACAGAGGTGCCGATCAACATGATCCCGGCATATCTCTTGAACCGGTCTCCTTTGCCAAAACTCCAGAAACCGCAAAGAAGCAGTGCAAACCAGTTGGAACTCAATGTCGGGGCCGCGACCAAAACGAGGACGAGCACAAACACCCCCCAATCGAGCCATGTAATGGACGCCGGACCATGCGTTTGGACCGAGCGCCGAATGTCCACAGCGGCCGCTGTCAGCGCGAGCGCAAAGCAGAGGTTTCCAAAATCTCCGGAAAAGATATCGGCGCCGTTCCCGCTGGCGAGAAAAGCCGCGACAGCTACAGCGCTGACAATTCCTGTCAGCATCAAAAATTCGCAGCCGGTTTGCTTGTCCGTACCTGCCCAGAGGCTGTGAGTTGCACGCATTACCGACATCTCCTAGCTCCCGGTTCCGATAAAGCCGCATCGATAGCCATGCCGCTTAAATCCTGCATCGGATTTCCGGTTTGTTTCAGATCCAGCCGGTGCATTAACAATGCCACGATTGAGACGGCTGAAAACCGCCGCCAAAGGCAAGAATTTTCCCTTTATTTCAACTCACTAATAAATACAAAAAAGAGATAATCTCTGCAGATTTCGCAGATTGCGTCATTGCGGAATGACCCGGAATCGCTTTCCGCAATTGAAAAGAAACTGACCGGCTCCCCAACATCAACGCGAAACACTCCGTCATTTGACATCGTGCCGCGCTTTGTCAAAGGAGCCGGCCAGCCACCTTTTCTGCTAATCCCTGCACCGCCGCCGCCTCAGGTAAAGGCTGCCGGCCACGACACCAAGCGCCGCGCCAAGCCCGAAATCAGGGCCGGGTGCGCCGTCAGCAGGATCGCAGTAGAGAACGATCGCCGAGTTGCAGTTCGCATCGTCGGAACCAGGATTGGCTCCATCCTGATAGGCGGTTGAGTTGAAGTTATCCTCATCCGACAACGCGACCGAACTTGGACCGATAGTGAGCAGGATGATCAGAAGAGTTTTTTTGAGCATCATATTCTCCGCGAAAGTTCGTGGTCCACGCCCCTCGCCGCAAGAAGCGGACCACAACCGAACTCCGCGCACCAACGATGTCCCGCAGATCAATGCATTGATTCACCTGCATTTTTGAAATCTCGGCCAGAAACCAGAGTTACGACATCGCAGTTTGCATCGATCTACCTTCGCAAAATGCACGCAACCTGGCTCCGTGACGCAAATTGGGTCACCCGGGAAACAGACAACTCATTGATTACACGTCATTCGCCACAGCGTTGCTGGTTGGCCCGAACCATGCGTCGCAGTAAGCAGAAGCTGGCCAGATTGTCATAGTCCCGATCCTGCACGTTCGGGCCGTCTCGCCGGCGCCTTCACAACCTCTTTTGAGGAGTGAGAAGAATGCTCAGCCGTGCTCAACGCGATAGCGCCAAAGTAAAAATCGTACTGAAGGGGGCTCTCGACGTGGCGGCTGCGTCGGTGCTGAGCGAGCAGTTAATGTCCATCGTCCGAACCACACAAGGCGATGAGGCGGATATCTCACCGACCTCGTGACGGTCCAGGAGAAATTGGCGGCGGCCAACCTAGGTGAGCGTGCGCCTCCGGACTGGCTTTGGTAGCGGTCACCGTGACGCTGATTTCGACCTTCTGATCCAACTTATTGAGGATCGCCATAAGGTGGTCGACCGTGAAGCGTTTCAACCGGACATGCGAATATGAGAGAAGTCTGCGGTGGCAAGGCCGGTCAGCTCCTGCGCTTTGCGGACCGAAAGCCCCCAGTCGTCCAGAACGCCTATGATCTCAGCGGCAAGACGTGCCTTCAGGTCGTCGGCTCAAAAGCTCATGGATAAGGCCACCAGCGACGTCGATTGCGCTGGCGTTGATCATAAGGTGGTCTCGATGCACCTCGGAACAGAATTCTGACTTCACGGAGTCTTCACGCATCTGCGCCGGGTTTATTCGCGAAAAGTCACGAAATCGCGACCGTGCGACCGAACAACGAAAATCGTAAATTATGGATTTTTCTGAGAATTAATGGTGCTGCCGGAGTGATTTGAACACTCGACCTCTCCCTTACCAAGGGAGTGCTCTACCCCTGAGCTACGGCAGCATTTTGCGGCGAAAAAGCCTGCAGCGAGGAAGGCCCCTCGCAAAGCGCGGCGGAACATGCCACAGGGACTCCTGAGGTGCAAGCACGTTTCTTGACTAGAATTCGATACCCTCTCACGGCATTCTCCGGTCATGGCAAAGCCCCCTAAAACAGCCACTTCCGGCGATCAAAAAACCGAGGCCGATCTGCGCGCCGAGCGCCGGGCCGCCGCGCTGCGCGCGAATCTGCACCGCCGCAAGGCCCAGGCACGCCAGCGTATCGACGACGCCGGCGATTCTTCCGGCGACACACAAAAAGACAGCGAGAGCTGAAGATAGGGCCGCACGGATTTGCAGCCCTTCCAACGAAGGCTGTTTGTCGCGCTTCGAGATCAAAGGCCCAAAATCCTGCCGCATTCTCGGTAAAAGCTCTGCTTACGCGGGCTTGTGAGAGCGCCCGGGGATAAAGTAAAACAAATCGGGGATCGGTGCCGTTCGGATTGGATCGGATCGGCCCGCATGAAAACTGGGGACCTTGATGGACAAATTGGTGATCAGGGGCGGCACGCCGCTCAAAGGGCAGATTCCGATCAGCGGAGCGAAGAACGCCGCATTGCCGTTGATGGCAGCAACCTTGCTGACGGACCAGCCGGTCACCCTGACCAACATGCCCAAGCTTGCCGACATCCACTCCATGGCAGCCCTGCTGGATCAGCACGGCGTGAAGCGCAAGACCCAGGACGAGGCAAGCGGCGGGCAGACAGTCGACTTCCATGCCAAGACCATCGAAAGCACCACGGCGCCGTATGACCTTGTGCGCAAGATGCGGGCCTCCGTCCTGGTGCTCGGCCCACTGCTGGCCCGGGAAGGACAGGCCACAGTGTCGTTACCCGGCGGCTGCGCTATCGGCAACCGGCCGGTAGACCTGCACCTGAAAGGCCTTGCCGAGCTCGGCGCGGAAGTCGCCCTGGAAGGCGGCTATGTGAAAGCGGAAGTGCCGTCCGGGCGTCTGCATGGCGGACGCGTCGTGTTCCCGGTCGTTTCCGTTGGCGCCACCGAGAATCTGCTGATGGCGGCCTGCCTCGCAGACGGGGAGAGCATCCTGGTCAATGCGGCGCGCGAGCCGGAAATCACCGACCTTGCCGAATGCCTGATCGCCATGGGCGCGGAAATCGAGGGTCATGGCACCGATACCATCCGCATCCAGGGAAAAGATAAACTCGGCGGCGCTGTCCATAAGGTGGTGCCGGACCGGATCGAGACCGGCACCTATGTCATGGCCGCAGCCATCACCGGCGGCGATGTCGAGCTGACCAATACCCGCTCAGGCCTGCTCGAAAGCGTCTTCGAGATCCTGCGTGAGGCCGGCGTCACCATCGAGGAAGGCGAACGCTCCATCCGGGTCTCGGCGAAACGCGGCGGGCTCAAGGGCGTCGACGTCATGACCGAACCCTTCCCGGGCTTCCCGACCGATCTGCAGGCCCAGTTCATGACCTTGATGAGCGTCGCGAACGGTGCCTCCATGATCACCGAAACGATTTTCGAGAACCGCTTCATGCATGTGCCCGAGCTGGCCCGCATGGGTGCGAACATCAATGTGCATCACTCCTCCGCCCTGGTGCGCGGGGTCGACCGCCTGATCGGCGCGCCGGTGATGGCGACGGATCTGCGCGCATCGGTCAGTCTCGTGCTCGCCGCCATGGCGGCGGACGGGGAGACGGAAGTGAACAGGATCTATCATCTCGACCGCGGGTATGAGAATCTGGTCGAGAAACTGAGCGCCTGCGGCGCCAACATTCGCCGTGTCACGACGAATGCGGACGCACCCGCGGAAGAAGAAACCGTCTGATTGGCAGGACCTATGGCACCCAGAGACATCAGCCTGCTTGAAGTGGGCGACAAGCCGTTCCGGGTCCGGGCCGAGGATGCCGAAGATCTGGCTGTGGCAGCGAGTTTGCTGCAGGACGCCCTGTTGCCGGTCCGTGAGATGACGTTCGAGGAAAAGGACGGCCGTTTTGCCATGGTCGTCCAGCGCTACAAGTGGGAGACCGCGCCGTCGGCAGATACGGTCCCCGCTGACGGCGACACGCTCTACAGCGAGAGAGTGCATTGTGGCATCCGTTTCGAAGGGGTCGGCGCGGTACGCACCCATGGCCTTGATCGGGGCAAGCGGGAGCGCATCCTGAACCTGCTCACCATACACGCATCTCCGGGACAGATTGACCTCGCCTTTGCCGACAACGTGACCATTCGACTCGCAGTTGACCGCATCCTGTGCCATATCGAGGACCTCGGCGAGCCTTGGCCGACCGTCTTCACCCCGTCCCATCCCGATTCCGACGATGAGACGGCTCCGGCGGACGAAGCCTCGGGCGCCTGATCGAACGGCCAGCCGGGCACGGCGGCGGCTGTCGGGCTAAAACAGGAGAGACGCGGTGACCGCGAACCAGCCACTGATCCTCGCCCTGCCGAAGGGCCGGATCCTGAAGGCCATCACGCCCATTCTAAAGCGGGCGGGGATTGAGCTTGAGGACGATTTTTTTAACGAATCTTCCCGGCGCCTTCAGTTTCATACCAATCAGGCGGATCTTGAAGTCATCCGCGTGCGCAGTTTCGACACGGCGACCTTCCTCGCCTTCGGCGCCGCTCATCTCGCCATTGCCGGCAGCGATGTGCTGATGGAATTCGACCATCCGGAAATCTATGCGCCGGTCGACCTCAATGTCGGGCACTGCCGCCTTGCCGTTGCCGAGCCGGCGGAGCTTGCCGCGAAAGAGAACCCGCAGCACTGGAGCCACCTCCGGATCGCCACGAAATACCCGAACGTCACCAGGCGCCACTTCGCCGCCCGTGGCGTGCAGGCGGAATGCATCAAGCTGAACGGCGCCATGGAGCTGGCGCCGGGTCTCGGCCTTTGCCGCCGCATCGTGGATCTGGTCGAGACCGGCTCCACCCTGAAGGCAAACGGGCTGGTCGAGGTCGAACAGATCGCCGCCGTCAGTGCCCGCCTTGCCGTCAACCGGGCCGCCCTGAAAACCCGGCCGGGCCCTGTGAAGGATCTGGTCGATCGCATCGGGGAGGCAGCCCTTGCCGCGTAAACTGATTGCCGGTACGCCGGATTTCGATGGCGCATTCGAAGAGCTTGTCGATTCCAAGCGGGAAACCGACAGCGATGTCTCCGATACCGTCGCCGGTATTATCGCCGATGTAATTGCACGCGGCGACGCCGCGCTGATCGATCTCAGCCGCAAGTTCGACAATATCGATCTGGCGGAAACCGGGATTGCCATCTCGGCCGAAGAAATCGCACGCGCGCGTTCCGCCTGTTCCGCCGAGACACTTGCCGCACTGGAAAAGGCAGCGGAGCGGATCGAGGCTTTCCACAAGGCGCAACTGCCAGAAAGCATCGACTATACGGATGCGGATGGCGTTGGCCTCGGCCTGCGGCATACCCCGGTGGATGCGGTCGGCCTCTATGTGCCGGGCGGCAAGGCCGCTTATCCGAGCTCCGTGCTGATGAACGCCATGCCGGCCAAGGTCGCGGGCGTGCCACGCCGGGTCATGATGGTGCCGACACCGGGGGGCGAGATCAATCCGCTGGTGCTTGCCGCCGCCGAGCTTGGCGGGATTAACGAGATTTACCGGGTGGGCGGCGCTCAGGCCGTGGCCGCGATGGCCTACGGCACCGAGAGCATCAAACCAGTCGACAAGATCATCGGTCCCGGCAACGCCTATGTGGCAGCGGCCAAGCGTCAGGTGTTCGGCAAGGTCGGCATCGATTCCATCGCCGGCCCGTCGGAAATCCTGGTGGTCGCGGATGCCGAGAACGATCCTTCATGGATCGCCATCGATCTGCTGTCCCAGGCAGAACATGACGAGGTTGCCCAATCGATCCTGATTACCGACGACGCTGAATTCGCCGGCAAGGTCGAGGCGGCGATTTCCGAGCATCTTTCCACCCTGCCCCGCGCCAACATCGCGGCCGCGAGCTGGAACAATCATGGCGCTGTGATCGTGGTCGACGCTCTCGACGACGCCATACCGCTGGTGGACCGGCTGGCGCCCGAGCATCTGGAGCTTGCCGTCACCGATCCGGACGCCATGGCGGCCAAGGTCCGGCATGCCGGAGCGATGTTCCTCGGACGACACACACCGGAAGCAATCGGCGACTATGTCGCGGGCCCGAACCACGTGCTGCCGACAGCCAGGACGGCGCGCTTCTCCTCCGGCCTCGGTGTGCTCGACTTCCTGAAGCGGACCACCTGGGTGAAATGCGACCCGGCCAGTCTCGCCGCCATCGGCCCCGCCGCCGTGACCCTGGCGGAAGCGGAAGGGCTCGGCGCCCACGCCCGCTCCGTTGCCAT
>NZ_JACZFS010000040.1 GCF_014904795.1 Nisaea nitritireducens | reverse complement strand
GCCCCCGCCGAGTAGGCGGGAGCAAGCCATGGCGCGCGATTTCGGCGACGGCCCGATCGAGGAAGACGAGGATGCGCGCCGCGCCAATGCGCGTATAGCGAAGATCGAGCTGGATGAACCCGCCGTGATCCGGCGCAGCCCCGAGGTTGAGCACGAACGCGCCGTCGCCATCTACGATCTTCTGGAAGACAACAGCTTCGCCCCTGCAGGGGACGATCAGGGTGGCCCTTACGAGCTGAGATTGCGGATCGAGGAAAACCGCCTGCTGTTCGATATCACCGATCCGGCACGGGGCGGCAATTACAAGATCTGGCTCGCCATGTCGCCGTTCCGCCGTGTGGTACGGGACTACTTCAAGATTTGCGAGAGCTATTACGACGCCATCAAACGTCTGAACCCGTCACAGATCGAGGCCATCGACATGGGTCGGCGTGGCCTCCATAACGACGGCTCGACGCTTCTGATGGAGCGGCTGTCCGGCAAGGTCGATATCGATTTCGACACCGCCCGGCGGCTCTTTACCCTCATCTGCGTCCTCCATATCCGGGGGTGAGCCGGACATGACGGATCGCCCTCCTCTCCCTGACGCCCCGTCACCGCTGGGCGAACCCATCCAGGAGCCGAGCGCCGTTCTTTTCGCCTGCACCCAGAATGCCGTCCGCTCGCCCATGGCCGAAGCGATCATGAAGCATCTGATCGGCATGAAGGCCTACGTGGATTCCTGCGGCGTGCGGAATGGCGATCTCGATCCTTTCGCCGTCGAGGTTCTGAAGGAGGTCGGCATCGACATCTCGCGCCACGCGCCGAAAAGTTTCGACCAGATGGAGGACGATTTCTTCGACGTCATCGTCTCCCTGTCCCCGGAGGCACAACACCGGGCCATCGAGATGACCCGGACCATGGCGTGCGATATCGAGTATTGGCCAATGCTGGACGCAACGATCATCGAAGGCTCCCGCGACATGCGTCTGGATGCCTATCGTCAGGTTCGCGATGAGCTGATGCGACGCATCAGGAAGAGGTTCGCAGCCCTGTTGAATGAAAACCAAACAGCGGAATAACCCTCGCGCAGCCCGGCCATGACCAGAAAAGACCTTGACCCGCTGCACCGCGCGGCGCACTTATTTGGCCGATCTTCGGAGACTTGAAGGAGCAGGAATGCCGAAAGAAGACGTAATTGAATTTTCCGGGACCGTTTCGGAACTTCTTCCGAACGCCATGTTCCGGGTGAAGCTGGACAATGAACACGAAGTGCTCGCCCATACCAGCGGCAAGATGCGCAAGAACCGGATCCGGGTTTTGGCCGGCGATCGGGTGAACGTGGAAATGACCCCATACGATCTGACCAAGGGTCGTATCACCTTCCGCTTCAAGTAAGTCTTCCGAGGTGACGGCCATGTCTGGCCCCCTTCGATTGCGCGCCCCTTCCGGCGCGCATTTCGTTTTGGCCTCCGCCTCGCCGCGTCGGCTGGATCTGCTTGCCCGCATCGGGCTCACCCCTGATGCCGTCAGCCCAGCCGATATCGACGAGACCCCGAAGCCCCGCGAATTGCCGGATGCCTATGCCGAACGCGTTGCCTGGGAAAAGGCTAACGCGGTCGCAGCCGCGCATCCTGATGCTTTCATCCTTGCCGCCGACACGGTTGTCGCCAGCGGACGCCGAATCCTGCCTAAAGCCGAAACAGAGGCCGAAGCACGCAAATGCCTCGGGCATCTTTCCGGCCGCCGCCATCGAGTGATCGGCGCAATCCGGCTGATCGCGCCCGGTGGTGAGACACGCAGCCGGATCGCCACCACGACAGTCGCCTTCAAACGACTGACCGAAATGGAGATCGACACCTATATCGTGTCGGGAGAATGGGAAGGAAAGGCCGGCGGGTATGCCATCCAGGGTCTCGCCGCTATTTATATCCGCATGCTGTCAGGCTCCCATTCCAATGTCGTCGGCCTCGACCTCTACGAGACCCATGCCCTTTTGGCCGGGCTCGGCTTCCGCTACGATTGAAGCCATGTGTGACCCCGACCGACTGATCATCGACCGCTCGCCTGGCGAGACCCGGATTGCCGGACTCGCCGACAGCACCCTGACCGATCTATGGATCGACCGGATCGGCGGTGCGTCCCGTCGTGCCGGGGAGGTCGCAATTGCGCGCGTCACCGCCGTCCGGGCTGAGTTGAACGCCGCTTTCATCGATCTCGGCCATGGCGAGGCGTTCCTGAAACTCGGCAAGAAGGCGCCGCCGCCGGAAGGCGCACTGGTCGCCGTCACCGTGACAACAGACGCTGCGGGTCGCAAACAACCACAGGCAACGCGGCAGGTCGCCCTTGCGGGACGCTTTGTCAGCCTGCGGCCGGACGAGCCCGAATTCTCAATCGCCGGCACCCTCAAGGCCAAAGGCAAACGGGAGCGGCTGAAAACCCTTCTGCAGCCACTCTTGCCCCCGGGTATTGGCCTTCACGTTTCAGCACAAGCTGCCGAAGCCGAAGATATTCAGCTGATTGCCGACCTGACTAAGCTTCTGACCGAATGGAAATCCGTTGAAGACGCGCTGGCCGCGGGCGACGGGCCAAAGGTTTTGCGTGCGGCACCGGACCTGGAAGATCGAATCAAGGCAGCCTTTCCCGCCGCAGTGCTTACCGACAGCAGCGACGGGGCAGTCTTCGCGAAAGAGGATCTCGACAGTCAGATAGACAGGGCGCTCGCCCGCCGTCTGCAACTCTCCAATGGCACCGCTCTTACTTTCGACGAGACGGAAGCACTGGTCGCCATCGACGTGGACATCGCGGGTGCGGCGGAAAACCCCAAAGCCTGGCCGCAGCTTTTCGAGAGTATGACAGAAGACCTCGCCGCCGAGATCCGGCTGCGTCGCCTCTCCGGTCTTGTTCTGGTGGATTTCCCGAAACTTCCCGCGAAGGCGGATCGTGACCGTGTTGCCGAGGCGATGCAGGCCGCGTTCGAGGGCTGGCCGTCGCTGGCGCAGGAGCAACCTCCGCAGGTTCTTGGCTGGACCCGCAGCGGCGTGCTGGAAATCACCGTCACCCGGGCCGGGCGGTCACTACGTGACGACATGATGCGTCCAGTCGAACAGCACCCGCGCGCCGCTACGATTGCGCTCGAGGCGCTGCGCCGGCTATTGCGTGAAACCCAAGGCATCGCGCAGCCGGAAATGATCTGCGCGCAGGACGTCGCGGACTGGCTCGACGGGCCCGGCCGCAAGGCTCTCGACGAGACGAAAGACAGGTTGGGCGGCTTCCTGAAAGTGACGACAGATCCGGCATTCCGGCTGGACCAGATCGAAATCGGCCCGGCGCGGCGATAGAACGGGGAGCGGGTAAATGGGCGATATCAGCACGTTCGACAAGAAGAAGCGCAAGCGCAAGGCCGGTTGTGCGATCTGCGGCAAGCCGATGGTGAAGGAATTCCGTCCGTTCTGTTCGGATCGCTGCAAGACCATCGACCTCGGCCGCTGGCTCGGCGGCGATTACCGGTTGCAGACCAATGAGGTGCCGGACGAAGCCGAACTGGTCGATCTGGCGCGGGCGATGGAAGAGCGCAAAGAGCGCTAACGCATCAAGCCTGACACCAGAACTGATACATCGCCAGAAAACTGTCCGGGTACTCCCGCTCAAGCACATTCCAGTTGTCCGGGCTCGTCGCCGACGGGTCGTCCGGAAACCGTTGCCGGTACAGCGCTTTCAGGTCAGCCGACGCCGTTTCCACCCCGACCAGCTTCAGATCTAGCTCAGCAACAGCCGCGCCAATCTCCGGCCAGCCATAACGCACTTCGCGCCGGTGAAAGAGCAGGTCCCGGCAGCCGCTGAGGGAATAAAAATCGCCAGTCTGCCAGACGATGGCGGCCGGATCGTCCTCCGCGAGTTTCAGGATATCGTTCCGTCGTCGCCGGATTTCCGCTGCGATCCCGGCTTCATCCTCCGCGTCAATCTCCGCCTGCAACTTGGCGAAGCGGGCACGGGCGATATCGCTGTAGAGCGCGACCCGCATAAGGCCGCCCGGCTTCAGCAAACCGCGCAAGACTTTCCAACCAGCCATCGGGTCCGCCATATGGTGCAATACGCCGGAGCATTCGATCACATCGAAGCTTTCTTCCAGGGCGCCGAGTTCCAGGATATCGGCTTGGGCGAAGTTGATGTTCGTGCGCCCCAGCTCCTCTGCCATACGCGCCGCATAGCCGAGTGACCGGCGGCTGAGATCGATGGCCGTGACCTCGACGCCCTCGTACCGCGCCGCCGTCTGGATCGCGTGCCGCCCGGTGCCGCATCCGGCGACCAGCAGTCTGGGACGGGCGATATCGATACCGTCGAACCGGACGGCCGGGAAGCGCTCGCGCAGGTGGGCGTCCAGCGGTTTGCGCCGGATCTGCCCGTCGACACTGCGCCAGCGCGGATAAGGGTGGGTCTCGTACTGATCGCGCACTCTTTCGGAGGTCGCATCTTTGCCCATCGGCGTCAACGCGGGCAGCGCGGCCGCCAGCGCCTTTTCCGTATCCGGCTCCGTGATCGCACGGTCGAATACGAGCGCCGTCGCGCCGTCCGCAGCTCCATCGCGCAGAGCCTTGATCGCTGCGGGAACCTGTGCCGGGTCACGATACAGGGCAACCAGTAGGGCCTGTTCCAGGTTGAGCGCATCCTGCGAAAGCAACGCGGTTACCGCCGCCGTTTCATCCGCCTGCTCCATCCAGGCATATTCCGCCGTCATCGCCTGCAACGCCAAACAGGCCAGCGCATCGGTTTTCGCGGAGTTACGGCCGTCGACCAGCAACCGCCGCCGCTCTGCGGTCATCCAGGCTTCAAGTCGCGGGTCGGGCAGCGTGGTCCAGACGAGCAACAGGGCCAGCAACGGATCATCCGGTAAAGGCGGCGGGGCCTCACCATCCTCCCGCAGCCAGCGCCAGGCTGCGTCCGCCCCCTTGGCATATGTCCGGTTGGCCATCACCAGCGACAGCGCGGCAGGTGCCAGCCGCTGCAGGTCGATATCCCGGCGCGCGAACAGATCCAACATCAGGACCTTCATCTTCGCATCCGGACTCTTGAAGCGCAGACCGGCAAGCGCATCCAGCATGTCCGCCAGATATCCCCCCTCGGGGGCACGCCGGTGCGCGCTTTCGAAATGCCTTACAGCTCCTGAGCCATCGCCGAGAGCGAGCAGCACGCGTGCGAGATTACCCTCGGCAACGGCGTAGTCCGGCGCAAGCTTGAGGGCGCGTCGATAGGCGTGCACCGCCTCTTTCAGGCGGCCGGCGGCCTTCAGCGCGACCCCGAGGTTGTTCAGCAGCTCCGGCTGACGCGGATTGGCGCGCGCGACCTCCGCGAAAATATCGGCGGCCTCTCCGGCACGGCCCTGCCGCATCAAAGCGGATGCCTCGCGCAGCCGCGCCATCGGATCCAAGGCCATCACCGTTCAGTCATCGATATGCAGGTCGAACGCAATGCTGATCCGCTCTCCACCGCCCCGGAACGGCACCGTGCTGTGCCAGACATAGGAGGGGAAGACCACGGCCATGCCGAGTTCCGGACAGACCGCATCAAGCGGACGCGTACCGCGGTGGGGAATGCCATAGCCCGGCCGGTTGAACTCGAGCCAACCCGCCCGCGTCTCGTCATCCGGCGCGACCGTTTCGGGGATTGCAGCGTAATAGGTTCCACTGAGCCAGCCCGCATTATGGATATGAGCGCTCTGATGGCCATCGTCGCCAAGGATATTGGCCCAGATGTTGACGGCATAGCGCTCCGGGATGCGGGCGAAGAAGGGATGCGACGGGTCCTTTGGCAAACCGGCGATATACGCGTTGAGGCCTTCCGACAGCATGCGCTCGAACGCAGCAATGGCCGGCCCCTTGTGGTCGAAGAGTTGCGGCACGAAGGCCCCGCCCCGGATCGCCCGGCGCAACGGATCGAGATCGCCGGAGATATTCGGGTGATGGCGAATTTCCTCCGATAGCGCCGCGTTGAATTCAGCATGATCGGCATAGCCTGCCGGCACGGAAAAGCGGAGCGGCCGGGTTGCACTGCCTTGGGCAATCAGCCGGTCGACCTCGTCATATCGCCCGAGCTCCTCAAGCGCTATGGACCGGTAGGCGGTCGCGCGAACATGCGTGGGCTGTCGCTGCAACACCCGGTCCGTCACCGCCAATGCACGGTCCACATCGCCTTCGATCAGCAATGCCTGGGCCAAATTGTTCGCTGCCGCGATATTCCCCGGCTGCCCAATCAGGGCGCGGGCATATGCGCGGGCCGCAGCCCCCGTCTCCTTGTCCAGCTGTAGCTGATTGCCGATGCCGACGAACGGGCCTGTATTAGCGGGGCCGGTTATCAGGGACCGACGCCAGGCGGCCGCGGCGTCCTCCGGCTTCTGGCGGGCATCCAGAATATCTCCGCGCGCATTCCAGGCTTGCATGAAGTCCGGCGCACTGCGGATCGCCGCGGATGTCAGCCGATCGGCATCGTCAAGCTCGCCTCGTTTCAGGTGAATGCGGGCTCGCAGCGTGGCCGCCGGCGGATTGCCGGGATCCACTTCCAGAATCCGGTCGTAGATATCCGCTGCCGCCTGATCCCGGCCGGCATTCTGGTGTGAAATCGCGAGCGATAAAGCCTCGGATAACTGCATCTGTGCGCCACTCCCCGGCAAGCTGATCCTTGGATAGCGCCGATGTGCCCCGCCATCAAGCAGGCCACGAAAAAAAGCACTTATTGGGCGCTGGACAGCCCGGATGATATCTTCTATACACCTGCCTCTCGTCGGTTCTGCGGCGCTTGCGCAGCGGCATCGACAGTGTGCCCAGGTAGCTCAGTTGGTAGAGCAGCGGATTGAAAATCCGCGTGTCGGTGGTTCGAATCCGCCCCTGGGCACCACTCCTTCCTTCTCCACCGCCAAATTACGCACACAAAACCTGCTCCGGGCAGCGTGCCATCTTTAGCAGCTTCGCTACATCCGTGAAGTCGTCCAGCACCTTGTGTCAGCAGCAGTTGTCGCGCCGAGGATTTTGCGGTGCACTGTTTTTCCGCGATGCAGCATAACTGTTGGAAAGCTCGGATTTCCGCGGTAGATCCCGCCTCCTAGCAGACACATGGTCTGTCTCTCGGAAAAGGGAAGCCATATGCAACAGAATGCCCCGGCCTCCGCGGACGGCGCGACCCGGATCGGCCCGGACAAGATCCGCAACGCCGATCCAGCGCGCCCGCTCGTCTGCCTGACAGCCTATACCGCGCCGGTCGCCGCCTATCTCGATCCGATCTGCGACCTGCTGTTGGTCGGCGATTCCCTCGGCATGGTGATCTACGGCATGGACGGGACCGTCGGCGTCACGCTCGACATGATGATCGCCCACGGCCGGGCCGTGACGCGCCGCGCGCGCCATGCCTGCGTTGTCGTTGACCTGCCAGCGGGCACTTACGAAGATGGACCAGAACAGGCCCTCGCCAGCGCCCGACGGGTGATGGCAGAGACCGGCGCCGAGGCCGTGAAGCTCGAAGGCGGGGTCGCCATCGAAGCCTCCATCGCCGCGCTCGTCACCGACGGCATCCCGGTACTCGGCCATATCGGCCTGTTGCCGCAACAGGCCGAGAACGGGTTCCGCATCCAGGGCCGGGGCGAGGACGGCGCCCGACAGGTCATGGAAGACGCCCTCGCCGTCGAACGCGCCGGCGCCTTCGCCACTGTTATCGAGGGAACGCTGGAGCCGGTCGCCCGCAGCATTACCGAAGCGCTGTCCATTCCGACCATCGGTATCGGGGCTTCCGCAGCGTGCGATGGCCAGATTCTGGTCACCGACGATTTGGTCGGTCTTTACGACGGGCACCTGCCGAAATTCGCCGAACGGTACGCCGATCTCGCCGGAACCATCCGCGAGGCGGCGCAGCGTTGGGCGGATGACGTGCGGACCCGTGCCTTTCCGGGACAGGACAATATCTATGCCGGAACGCCGGCGACGAAGGAGTAGGAAATGGATGTCATCCGCACGAAAGCCGCGCTCCGCGCGCAGGTGGCCGCGTGGCAACGCGCTGGCGAGACAGTCGCCCTGACACCGACCATGGGGGCAGTGCATGAAGGTCACCTGTCATTGGTCCGGCTCGGACTGGAACGGGCCGAGCGCTGCGTTGCCACCATCTTCGTCAACCCGCGCCAATTCGGCCCGAACGAGGATTTCGAAAGCTACCCCCGTGACGAGGAGGGAGATCTCGCCAAGTTCAGGACAGCAGGCTGCGATGCTGTCTATATGCCGGACCCGGGCGAGATGTACGCCGCCGGCTACAAGACCGAGGTCACCGTGCACGACATCTCCGAGGTGATGGAGGGAGCGAGCCGACCGGGCTTCTTCACCGGGGTGGCGACCGTGGTCGCCAAGCTCTTGATCCAATCCCTGCCGGACATCGCGATTTTCGGCGAAAAGGATTTCCAGCAACTGACCGTGATCCGAACCATGGCCCGCGACCTCGATCTGCCGATCGAGATTCTCGGGGCGCCGACGATCCGCGAAGCCGACGGTCTGGCCCTGTCCTCGCGGAACGCCTATCTCGACCCGAAACAAAGGAACATCGCCCCGGCCCTTCACCGCGTCATGATCGCAGCGTCCGAGGCGGTCCACGCCGGTGCCGATCCCCGCGTCGCTGCAGCCAAAGCGCGGGAGGACGTCCTCGCGGCCGGGTTCGACGAGGCGATCTATATCGACATTCGCGATCAGGACAGTTTCGCCCTCGCGGAGACACAAGCTGAGAATTTGCGGATCTTCGCCGCCGCCAGACTGGGCAACTGCCGTCTGATCGACAATCTCGGGATCTGAGCGGACTCACGCCACACACTGTTCGTTTGCGTTATGCTTCCATCCCCAAAGTCGCGAAAAAACGCACAAAGAGGAGGAAACAAAATGGCCATCGAAACGCCGAACTATCCTGACCACGCGGGGTTAACCCCTCTCGACTCGCGGATGGTGGACCCGGAGCGCCTGTCCTGGACCCCGACGCGCTTCGAGGGCGTCGACATGAAAGTTCTGATGGAGGACAAGGAAACCGGGCTGATGACGGCACTCTTCCGCTGGGCGCCCGGCGCGGTTCTCCCTTTCCACGAACATGTCGAGATCGAGCAGACCTATATGCTTGAAGGCCGCCTTGAGGACGAGCAAGGATCGATCGGCCCAGGTGAGTATGCCTGGCGGCCGGCGGGTAGCAGACATATTGCGCGGGCCCCGGAAGGCGCCCTCATGCTCAGCATGTTCCACAAACCGAACCAGTTCCTCGACAAAGATGACTGAACGCCGCCTTACATGACCGGCAATCGCGTGAAGAGCTGAAAGTTCATAGCTTAGCGGGACTGTGGCTCAAACCGCCCGACAACGCATACCATTTGGCGTCAACACATCCAAAAGCCAGAACCTTCAAGAATACCTTGTTGCGTCACCTATTAATCAACAACTCACCCTAACATTGCGGCCCAATACGCCGTTTTTGAAGCAATACTTACATTGAATCAATTCAGAAATAATTTTATGAAATCATTTAATATCTATCTTCCAAGACAGGAAATACATACCAACTTGATTTCCTGAACGCTCTTATTATTTTTTACCAACCATTCAAAATATTTTGGCGTTTCTTTATCAGAATTATATATGAATACGGAAAATAGAGACTATGCAGGCGTCGTCGCCGATGCAGCGACGCTCGATCATCCTGAGCATCGCGCGCTGTTCTCCCACTGGCAGGAAAACCGGCGGGGAGAAGACGTACCGCTGCGCAGCACTTTTGATCCCCTCGCATTTCACCGTTATATGCCGAGAATGGCCATTATCGAGCGCTCCGGAGACGAAGGGCACGAAAAACTTCGATACCGGCTTGCCGGCACTGAGATTGCGAGACGTGCCGGGCGCGACCCAACAGGAAAGAGCTTCGAAGAGCTCTATCAGGGCACCTATCTTGAGACTGCGACCCAGACTTACCTGGAGATCGCGAAATCAGGACAGGCCCATTTCTCCCAGCGGGTCTACCCTATCGGTGATGATGGCAGTTCCTTGCGTTACGACCGGATCATCCTGCCCTACAGTTCAAACGGAACTTCCATAGACCAGTTCATCCTGCTGATCGTGGTCGTCGAACAGAACACCCCGAAGAACCAGATCGGCAGTTTCTCCGTTTTCGGCGGGCGCAAAAAAACCTGAGCCTCCGGGCATCCATACAAAAAACAGGCGCCTCAAGGGCGCCCGTTTCTTTAGTCCAGTCAGCCGATTTACGTCAGAGCGCTTCGTCGACCCACTGCTGAAGCTGTGCCTTCGGCATCGCGCCCATCTTGGTCGCGGCAACCTGGCCGTCCTTGAACAGGATCAGGGTCGGGATACCCCGGACGCCGTATTGCTGCGGGATCTGCGGATTCTCGTCGATATTGATCTTGGCGACGGTAACCCGATCACCCATCGACTGCGCCATTTCCTCAAGCGCCGGAGCAATGGCTTTGCAGGGGCCGCACCATTCGGCCCAGAAATCGACCAGAACCGGTTTGTCGGAATTCAGAACGCTGTCGGAAAAGCTGGAGTCGGTGACTTTGACCGTCGACATGGGGCAATCCTCGTTTGACAAATCTCACATGCCGGGTCGCGCCCTCGCATGGACAGTGAATCTAGGAAGCCGGATCAGCCGCGTCAAGGCAACGGGTGTCGCGTTCAAATTTCCGGAATGAAATCAAAGGCTGTCTCACCCGGAAACCACTCCCGGCCCGTATCCATCAAGCAAATCACCCGGCAAATCGGTCAGAAAAGGCCCGTCCGTCCAGAGCAACAGGCAGCGCACGGCACGCCCCTCGAACATCCTGGCAAGCAGCGCACGATAGGCTGCCATCTGCCTCAGATAAGCCACCGGCACATCTTCAAGCCGTTCCGGCGGCGGCCGGTTGGTCTTGAAATCCACCACCGTCACCCGGTCGTCCTCAACCAGAAGCCGGTCGATCTGCCCCGAAACGACCGTCACCTCGCCACCCCCGGTCCCGACCTGTCCGACGATAGGCACTTCCGCGCGTGAGCCGGGCGCGAAAAGTCCGGCCCAGTCCGGATGTTCCAGCACGCTCATGATCTCATCGGCATAACGCTCGGCAAGCCCCGGCGCGAGCCCGTGAACGGGACGCTGCAGGAATGCCAGCCCTGCATCCCGGCGCCTTTCTGCCGGAAGATCGGGGAGCACCTGCAGCAGCCGGTGCAACAGCTGCCCGCGCTTGAACCGCCCCTCGTCGGCGGCAGAAAGTGGAGAGCGCGTAGCCGGCTCCTGCTCGCTCGGACGGGATGGCATCAGCGGGCGCGGCGGTACCGGCTCCGGCGCAGGCTGTGCCAGCGCCCAGAGCGGCAACGAAGGCTTCTCGGAGACCTTAGCCGCCTCCGTAGCCTTTGCTTCCACCGTCCGCTCCTGCGGCGTCTCATAGCGCAGCACCGGCAGGTCGGACCCGGCAGCTCCGGAAACGACGGGATCTTCCACCGGCGTCGCGATCTCGCTTAGCGCATTGCGGATCAACTCGTACCAGTTGCCCTCCGGCGCCCGCTGCTTTGTCGCCCAGCCGCCGACATAAAGCCGGTCCTCCGCCCGGGTCATGGCGACATAGAGTAGCCGGCGATATTCCTCGTTCCGCTTGCGCTCCGCCGCTTCCTTCGCCGACGTGCTGGCGGGTGCATCCTCAGGCTTGGCCGGAGCACAGAGAGGCACCGGCACGCCGTCCTCCCGCTCGCCCCAGAGAATCTTCGCCGTGCCACGAGGAAGCTGCAGCGTATCCGGCATGAAAACGATGGGGGCCTGCAGGCCTTTCGAGCCATGCACGGTCATCACCCGGACGCGGCCACCTTCGCCACCTTCCATATCGCGCTTGATGTCGCTCTCTGACGCTTCCAGCCAATGCAGAAAACCCTGCAGGGAGGCGACATGGCCGCGCTCATATTCCAGCGCCTGTGCCAGGAATTCATCCAGCGGGTCAGCGGCCTCGATGCCGAGCCGTTCAAGAATCCGCCGCCGTCCGCTCGGCTCACCCTCGGCAAGAATGCCGGCGAAAAGCTCATAGGGCGGTGTCGTGTCGGTTCGCGCGAGATAGGATGAGAGCAGCCGGTCCGCCCGGGCAAAGGATGGGTTCACGGGCGCCCGGCGACGTAACTCGCGCCAGAGCCGGTGCTCCTTTCGGCCATGGGCGAGCTCAAACAGCTCGTCTTCATCAAGCCCGATCAGCGGGCTTTTCAGCACCGTCGCCAATGTCAGATCATCGTCCTGCAACAGCAGGAATCGGCCGAGCGCGATCAGGTCCATGACCGCGATCTGGTCACTCAGCACCATGCGGTCGACACCGGCAACGTCGATATCGCGTTCCTTCAGGGCGCGCACCATCTCATGCACGAAACCGCCCCGGCGGCGGACCAGAATCATGATATCGCCAGGTCCGATCGGGCGCCCTTTCGAGGACAAAACCTCTCCCCGGTCGATCCACTGGTGGATGCGTCCGGCAATGGCTCCGGCAAGGCGGGAGGCCGGGTTATCGAGGCCGCGCTGGGTAACCGGTACGGCCCAGGCGCCTTCATCCTCGCTCTCCACCGGCTCAAATGGCGGCCAGAGTTCCACCAGGCTGGCATCGCCGCTGCGGGATACGCCATGCCGGATCGACAGAAACTCACCGTCCTCACCGGCCTCCAGCACGCCTTCGGCGGCAGGCAGGCTGTTGAACAGGCGATCGACCAGCCCGAGCACGGCGGCGCCGGACCGGAAACTGACCTCAAGATCGACCGACGCCCAGCTCTTGGAGGCCGTTTCCACCCGCGCCGCGAAGTGCCGCCGCATGCGCAGGAAGCCTTCTGGGTCGGCCCGCTGGAAGCTGAAGATCGATTGTTTGACGTCGCCCACAGCGAAGATGCTCCGCCCGGCCCCGCGCGCTTCCTCGAAAGCGCCCTCGCCGGAGAAAAACTCCTCGGTCAGGGCGCGGACCACATCCCACTGTTCTGGGTTGGTGTCCTGCGCCTCGTCGATCAGGATATGGTCGAGCCCGCCATCCAGTTTGAACAGCACCCATGCAGCCACACCGGGCCGGCGCAACAGCTCGCAGACGGTTGCGACAAGATCCTCGAAATCGACCAGCGCCCCGCGCCGTTTCCCCCCTTCGTACTCCTTTAGAACGGCGGCCGAGATGCGCAGCACGGCGGCGGTCCGCTCCGCCAGTCCGATGGTGTTCAACAATTGGCGCACGGCGATCAGGCGCTCCGCCTCCCGCGCCAGGACGGTCTCGATATCGGCGAACGTCTCGATGGCTTTCTTCGTGGCCAGCCGTTTGCGCATGCCTCCGTCACCGGTCAGAAAGACCGAGCCGTAACTCCCAAAGAGATCAATCCTTGTATCGGTATCAGCTGCCAGAAACGCTGCGAGGCTTTCCGCCCGGTCCGCGTCCGTCTTGCTGCTTCCCGCAAGAGCTTCCATGGCCCGGCGCAGGCCGACAGCATCGAGCGCCGTGTCGGACACAGCGTCCCGCATGACGCTTTCCCTGCTCTCCCCTTCCGGCAAATCGAGATGGGCAAGCAAGGCTGGTGCGATCTGTCCGGGTCCGCCAATACCCTCGAAGAAGCGGGAGAGCCGCGCACGTTCCATCAGCAACTCGGAGACCAGGCCGTCGAAAGTTTCCTCCGCGAAACGCTGGTTGATCAGACGCAGCGCCGCGCCGAGCGGGCTTTCCGGTGCTGCCGACGCCGCGTTCAGAACCCTGTCCCGGGCATCCCCCAGCCTTTCGGCGGCCGTCCGGTCGTCCATCACCTGGAAATGCGGCGGCAGGCCAGCTTCCAGCGGGAAGCGTTTCAGCACGGCCTGGCAAAAAGCATGAATGGTCTGGATCTTCAGACCGCCCGGCGTATCGAGCGTGCGGGCAAACAGACGCCGGGCGAGGGCAATCTGGTCCTGCATCGGCTGCCGCCCGAGCAAGCGGGCCAGCTGGCCGGTCAGATCCGTCTCACCGATAACGGCCCATTCGGAGAGCTTCGCCGATATACGGGCGGACATTTCCGCGGCAGCCGCCTTGGTGAAGGTCAAACAGAGAATGCGCCCCGGATCGGCACCAGCGAGCAGCAGGTTCAGCACCCGATCCGTCAGCACCTTGGTCTTGCCGGTTCCGGCAGAGGCCGCAACCCAGACCGAGGCGGCAGGATCGGCGGCCCGGCGTTGCGCCAGATCAGCCTCGGCGATCACCGCGTTTGGATCATGCTCGGCCATTACCTAAAGCTCCCCCGCCGCGGACCATTCCTTGACCCTGGCCAGATGCTCATAGTCGGAGTAACGCGGCGCATGCTCGGGGGCGGGACGGGATCGGTAGGGCGTCTTCGGGTCGTCGAACACCCTGACAAGCTCAAGAAGTCCCGCTTCCGCCTCTTCGATCAACTCTTCCAGATTGCCTTTCAGGGGCTTGCGCTCGCCCGCTGGCTCTCCACCGCTGAGCCGCCAATATTCCAGCGCGCCTATGGCGCCTGCCGGGATTTCGGCGAAACCGTCCATGGCCAGCATCATCGCTTCCAGCGGCAGCTGCGGCGAGAGACCTGCCCGGACCTGCTTGTCCGTCGGCGGCCCGCCGGTCTTGTAGTCCACGATGACGTAACTGCCATCCGCCTGCCGTTCGATCCGGTCCGCCTTGCAGGTCAGCTCCACGGAGGCGAACGGGCCTGCAATGGAGATGGTCCCTTTGCGTTCCGTCCAGATACGCGTGAGGGTGGCCCGTCGCGGTCCATCCATCGCCGCGATCCATTCAGCAATCCGCTCGAAACGCGGCCACCAGAAGGCATGCACCGAGGGGCGCAACATAGCGGGGGCGAACTGCTCCCGGCCGATCTCCAATAGACGTTCAAGCGCGCCCGGCGGCAGATCGTCAGGGAACTCCTGCACAAACAGATCCAGCGAATCGTGGATCATCGTGCCCCGGTCAGCGGCGCCCGGGTCCTCGTCAATCTCGTCCAGGCTTCTAAGCCCGAGAATACGCTTGGCATAGATCGCGTAGGGGTCGCGCACCCAGGTTTCGATCTCGGTGACGGAGAACTTCCGAGGCCGCAGGTCGACCGGCGGACATGGCGCGGGCGGTTGGACCGGCGCCAGTTTCTTCGGCGCATCCAGTGCCTGCTGCCAGAGCGGATAATCCGCCACCCGCCGCCCCACCTTGTCTTGCAGTTTCAGCGCCCGGAGCACCGTCTCCATGCGCAACCACCAGCGCGAGGCGACCGTAGGCGCGCCTTCGACCCGTTCAGCCCGCGTCAGCACCACTTCGGGCGCCGAGGCCGCCATCTGGAAATCGTGTGCCGAGAGACCGATGCGGCGCTCCGGCGACGGCAGGCCGAACTCGGCGCGCATCGGGCGGCTCATCCATGGATCGGCGCCGGGATCCGGCGGCCAGGTACCTTCGTTCAGACCACCGAGAATCATCAGATCGAACTGCTGCAACCGGCCTTCGAGCGGGCCAAGGATAGCCAGACGCGGATGTGTGCCGTAACGCGGCCGGTGCACACGGCCGACCAGCAGGGCTTCGAGGAAAGCACCATAGGATCGTCCCTCTATGGCCGGGAAATCGCGCACGGCCTCAACCAGCTCGCCCAGGAAGTTGGCCGCGTCTTCGCCTGCCTCTCCGGCCCACAGCCTGCGATCGCCCGTTTCCTCATCCGTCGCCGCAAGCGTTTCAGCCATGGCGTTGTGGGCGGAGAGCAGGTCAATCAGCGAAACTGCCTTACTGTCCAGCAGCTCCGAGAAATGCGTAACTGAAGAGGACAGCCTGCCGATCCAGTCAAGCGCGTCCTGCTGTTCCTCTTCAGGGTACGAAGAGCGCACCGCGTTCAGAAGGCCGTCGATGCCCGGTGCCGGGCGCGGGCCACGCAAGACGCTGCGTTCCAGTGTGCGGACCCGGCGGCGGAAACGCGGGATCTCCATGCCGCCTGCGGCAAGCGGATGCTTCAGCGCCGCAAGCAGCGGCACCGGCGCGCAGGCATTGGCCGCCATTTCGGCGGTCGCCAGCCAGAAGGTCATCGGGCCGGTCGCCGCCAGCGGCTGCCCGGCGGAATCGTCAACCTCGATATCCCAGCGACGAAGTGCCGACTTCACCCGGCGCGCCAGAACCCGGTCCGGTGTCACAAGCGCCGCCGTCCGTGTCTCATCCTCCAATGCCTCACGCAGCATCAGGGCAATGGTTTCCGCTTCCTCGTGATGGCCAGGACAGGCCAGCATGGACAGGCCGTCGATGCCGCCGGACAGAAGCTCCGCATGCTCTTCCGGAAGCCGCCGCCAGGCTTCCGTCGTCTCCGCCGGGCGCAGGGTTTCCTGGATCAGCCGCCTGCGCGGCGCCCGCACGGCACCGGCTCCCGATGTCGGCCATTCGCGCACGTCCGACCGCTCGCGACCGAGACTCTTCAGCAGGTGAGCCAGTCCATGCTGTGCATGGCCCGGGTCCTGCCCGATGGCGGCCCAGGTTACCTCATCCGCGTCCCGGTCCAGCCCTGGCAGCACCACGGCGCCGAGCGGCAGGTCCAGCACTGCGCCCATCAGGCGCGCGGTGGCCGGGATACTGCCGGTCGAGCCAGCGACGATGACGGGATCTTCAGGGGGATGCTCCGCCCAACGCGCCGAAAGCCGGTCGACCAATTCGGAATGCCTCAGCGGCGCTTCCACCGCCCCTTCCTCTGCCAAGAGAGCGGGCCAGAATTCGGTAGCGATGGAGAGGAATTCCAGCACTTCCTGCCAATGCGATGCGTAGCGCTCTTTCGCGAGGCTGGCGAGGCCCGCATAGGGCACCTGTTCGGTATGGACCTGATCGAGAAAGTTCGCGAGTTCGCCCGCCAGCAGGGCCGCATGATCGATCCCGGCCGCCTGGATCGCGGTCCCGCTATCTTTCCGCTCAAGAAAACGCTGAACAAGCTGGGTCAGCAAAAGCTGTCGGCGCAGGCCCGGAATGGCCGGCGCCAAATCGCCAGCGGCAGCGGCACCGTCGAGCCCACTGAATCCCGCTTCGTCATCGTCGATATCACCAACGGGCCGGAGCGCGGGCAACAGCATTGGACGGCCGTTGCCGAGACGGAGAAAGCTCTCGCGAAGGGTCCGGACCGCACGGCGGGTCGGCACCAGGACGGACATCCGGGCAAGGACCATCGGGTCTTCCCCGGCCTCCTGCCAGAGCCCCCGCGCCAGCGTATCAGCGAAACCGTCCGTCGCCTCGATGGCGTAGAGCCCGCCGACACCCATGCCGTCTCCCTTGTTACCGGACCTCAGAAGAAGGGCACATCGGGCACATGCCCCTGCGCGAAAAGCCTCCGCGCCTGCTCAAGATCCTCAACCGTGCTGATATGATACCAGAGCCCGTCATGCAGGGCACCGTAGAGACGTTCCGCCTCCTGGGCCTTGTCATAGAGAAGGTTCAGGGAGAAGGCCCCGTCCGGCGCACCCTCGAACAGGCGCGGATGCAGGATCGAGGTGCCCATATAGGTGTAGGGCGCGACTCGCCTCTCTTCCCGACGGGTAAGGTGGCCAACCACGTCCATGGTGAAATCCCCGCGGCCAAGAGAGCCGGAGACTCGGGCCGAAGGATGCAGCAACAGCAATGCATCCATGTCTTTCGCATGCCAAGCCTCGGCCAACCGCGCCAGCGTCGGCTTCATGGCATCGACCCAGAGGCTGTCGCCATTGATCACGAAGAACGGATCGCTCCCCAGAAGCGGCAGGGCATTCACAACGCCTCCGCCGGTATCGAGAAGGCTATCCTCACGGCTGATGACGATCTCCACATCCGTCCGGCCGTCGAGATGCGCTTCGATCTGCTCGCCGAGGTAGAAGACATTCACCACCACGCGCTTCACACCGACCGCGACCAGGCGCTCCAGAATGTGGTCGATCAGGGCCTTGCCGTCGACTTCCGTCAACGGCTTCGGAGTCTTGTCGGTCAAGGGCGCCAACCGTGTGCCCCGTCCGGCTGCGAGGATCATTGCAGTCTCGGGAATCGTGGTCTTTTTCGTCTTCAGTCGGGTCAGCAGCATGGCGTTCGGATTTTCCTCAGGCAGCGTATCCGCCCGGCGGCGGTGTCACGCGATGGGACTCTGGCACGTGTTTTTCGATCCATTCCCGGACGGGCGCAAGAGCTTCATCGGATAAATTCTCCAGAGTAAGCCTCCAGAGCCGCGGCATATGCACCAGATAGCCGTGATTGCCGTAAAGCACCGTCTGCCGACCGAAGATCCCGAGCACCTTGAAATGACGCTGGGCTCCAAGCACGCGATAGGAGCTCAGGAACGCCTGCTGGTTCACGATCTCTGGCATGGCCGCGAAATAACGCTCCATCGCCGATTTGACAACAGGTCCAGAGATATCCCGGCGGCAATCCTGCAACAGCGACACCAGATCGTAGCTGGCGGGACCGACCACCGCGTCCTGGAAATCCAGCAACCCGCAGGCCGCTATGCCAGGACGATCCGGGAGCAACATCATATTGTCTACATGATAGTCTCTGAGGACGAGCACCTCCGGAGCGGAACGCGCAGCAGGCAGGCAAGCCCGCCAGGCATCTGCGAAAGCTTCGCGCGCCGAATCGTCGACCTCAAGTCCGACGCCTGGCCGGAGATACCAGTCGACAAACAACATCACTTCCTGCAGCAGCTTTTCGTCGCTGTAGGCCGGAACATTGCCCGCGACACCGTCGAGCCCGCGCCTTGCCAGATCCGTCAGCAGGTCCGTCGCAAGGCTGTAGAGAGCATGTTCGTCCTGACCCGCCGCCAGCGCGCGGGTATAGGTCGTGTCGCCCAGATCCTCGAGAAGCAGAAAGCCGTCCGCATCATCGGCAGCCAACAGGCGCGGGACGCTGTAACCGAAACCCGAGAGGATTTCTCCGACAGAAACGAACGGCCGGACGTCTTCCTTCTCGGGGGGCGCGTCCATGACGACCGCAGCCCGGCCATCCGCGTGCTTTAGCCGAAAATAGCGCCTGAAGGACGCATCGGCGGCAAGCGGTCCTTCCACGGCGCCTTCCCACCCGGCCCGCTGCCAGAATGCGCGGCGCTTGGCTTCTCTGGCATCCACCGCATTCATTTCACTCATCTGGTCCACGCACCTCAACTCCGGCTTTCTCACAGGCGGCGGCAAAGTCCGCGCGCCATTTGTCCGGAACCCGCGCGATAACCTCCCGCACTTCCGACCCCGCGCCTTTATCCGCTGCAAAGTCGAAAATCAATTCAATGGCATCATTCGGTGCAAAAGAGCCAAGACGATCCGGCCACTCAATGAGGCAAATTGCAGTCCCGAAGGCTTCGTCTAACCCCAGTTCAAGAACCTCGTCCGGGTCGCCGAGCCTATAAAGATCGGCATGCCAAATCTCGATATCGACGCCGCCACGATCAATCGGGCCATATTGCTGGACCAAGGTAAAAGTCGGACTGGGCACCTCCTCGTCCGCTCCAATCAGAGCACGGACAAAGGCGCGGGCGAATGTCGACTTTCCGGCACCGAGGCCACCTGAAAGCAGGAACGTACAGCCCGGGATGGCAAAACCGGCGCAGGCGCCGGCCAGGTTCTCGGTTGCCGGCTGCCCATTGACGGTAAGGCGCACCAAGCCAACGCCTGATGTCATAAGACCAGCTCACCTGCCAGTTTTGCCGTTGTGCCCGGCGTAATGGCATGGCGCGGCAGACGGCACTGAATACACAGTCCCGCTCCTTCGACCGGCTCCACCGACATGGCTCCGCCATGCAATTCGACCAGGCGCCTTACGAGGGGCAGCGCCAGATCCGGCCCCTGCGCTCGGCCGCCGCGATCGGGTCCGCTAAACGCTTCGAAAATCAGGTTACGCATTTCGTCCGGAACACCGCTGCCGTCATCCATGACAGAAAACAGAATATCGTCGTCCTGTGCTCGGACGGAGAGATTGATACGCTCCCCTTGCGACGTGAACTGGAGCGCGCTGGACACGAGATTGAACAGGATTTGCCGCAGCCGACGGTCGTCTGCCTCTATACCGGACACCGCGTCATCAATTTCGACCTCTATCTCGACACCCTGGCTACGGGCTCTTTCCTCTATCAGCAAGATAGCCGCATCAGCGACCTCGCGGACGTCAAGCTCCTGCGGCTCCAGTGTCAGGTACCCCGCCTCGATGGAAGCGAGATCGATAATGTTGCCGATCAATGCCGAGAGACGGCCGGACGAGTCGAGAATTGCCTTCAGGTAATCCCGCTGCTTGTCGCTGACTTCGCCGACATAGCCGTCATTAAGCATCTCGGCGAAACCGATGATCGCGTTCAGTGGCGTACGCAGCTCATAAGACACATTGGCGATGAACTCACTCTTCAGCCTATCCGCCGTTTCCAGCGCCTCGTTCCGGTCCTGCAATGCACGCTGGACGTTCAGTGTATCCGTCACATCCAGGAAATTGACCAGCGTTGCGCCGTCGGGCAACGGAACAAACGAATATTCAAGGGCGGTCCCGTCAGGACGCTCCGTGCGTCCATGCTCTGAGACCCGGTCTGCAAACCGGGCGGCGAATTCCTGCTTGTAGCTGTCCCAGTCCCGTTCTTCCAAGGGCGGAAAGAGTGGCCGCATGGCATCAAGAACGTCTGACACATGAAGCGATTGATCCCGGAAATCCGGATCGAGGTCCCACATACTGAGGAAGGTCGGGTTGGACAATGTCATCCGCCCGTCCGCGCCGAACACGACAACGCCTTCGGCAAGATTGTCGATGGTCTCACGCTGCACCTCGTTCAGCGTGTTGTAGCTCCGTTCCAGCGCGAGCCGATCGGTCACATCCTCGAAGGTCAGGAAAAGACCGCCGAAAGGATGCGGCATCACCACCATGCGCAATGTGCGGTCGTCCGGCAGGAAGAAGAAATCCTCCATCGGATCGATCAGACGCGTGAAGAGCCCGTTCCAGTGATCCCGGTACGCACGGAAATCCGATTGCTCCGGCAGCCGGCGCAACTCCCGCAGCAATTCAAGAAACTCGGTGATGGTCGGATCAGCATCAAGCTGCGCCGGATCGACTTGCCAAAGCTCCGCGAAAGCGCTGTTGAAGAATTTCAGCCGCTTGTCCGGGCCGAAGATCGCGATTGCCGTGGACAGCCCTTCAAGCACGTCTTCATGCGCTGCGATGTGTCGCGCGATTTCGGCCTGCGACTCTTCCAGAGACGTAACGTCAATGGCCCAGCCGACCGTCCCGCGCGCATCCGGGCTCGGCGCCTCGGTCACCTCGAACAGCCGGCGCTCGCCATCGACGACGATAAACCGGCTTTCCGAATAGGGCGCCCCAAGACGCCGGGCACGCCGTGAGGTATCGCGCGCCGATTCCGAATCCAGATCGATGATATCCGCCGCAATGTTGGCAAAACGGATCTGCAGGTTTTCGTCGCGGCGCCAGAACGGCGTGGTCTGCAGATTGATGGAAGCGAGCAAATCCTCGTTCCTGCGCCTTCTGCTCCGCGCTTCTTCTTCCGCAATCGCGCGGCTTTGCACTTCGTCGGAGATGTCGACCAGCGCGAGAGCCGCCCGAGGGGACTTGCCGGAGCCGGCTTCGACCGGAATACCCGAAACCTTGAGAACGCGCGCTCCGTGGCGGATCTCGGCGACGAAGGAGAAGGATTTCCCTTCGGCCATCAGCGTCCGAACCGCAGACCCCAAAGTGACCCCTGAACCTTCGGCGAGATAGCCGGCAATATCATCGATGCTTTGAAGGCGTTCAGCATCTGCGCGCAGCAACGTGCAGACGGACGGGCTAACATAGCGCAGCACAGACCCGCCCCCGGACGCATTGTCCGTGATCAGCCCGATCATTCCGACAGAAGGCATCTGAAGAGCAGCGTCGCGTCCGTCCAGGGCGGCGGCAAGCGTATCGCGTTCCGCCCGCAAGGCATTGAAACGCCCACGGTACAAAAACTGGACCACCCCCAATGCGATCACAGAGGCAAGCGCAAATGCGAGAAGCACCGCGGTGAACGGGCTCGATGAAATGCCGAGCGAGAGACTTTCCATCGCCTCTACAGGTTCCGCACGCGCGACCGGGATCAGAGCGGCCAGACAGACGGCCGACACGGACAGGGCACTACAACGGATCGCATAACGTTTCATGCGCGTCAGCCTACGCGCCCGATAAACACCGCTCAAGGAAAGACGCTCCGTGCTTACCGGTTGTTCCCAAAAAGAAAACCGTAAATTGTTTGATCCAGACTGGCCGCAGCGACACCTGCTTCTTCCAAAGCCTCCGCCAGCCCGTCATTTGCGTCCCGTACCGATGCCTCTGTAGCGCCATCCAGCAGCACGACCCATTCCGGGGTCTGCCCTGGCGGCACGGGTTTTCCCTGAGCAGCGAGACCGACGTTACTGACATCGATGTTGTTCTCGGCAAGGCAGCCGCCAAGCATGTTCAGGCGCTTGCCGAGCTCCGGCAGCACAGTCGTCTTGAGAGACTCGCGCAGCCGGTCATGCACGCCTTGTTCCGGAAACAACCGGGTCACGCCGAGCCAGCCGGAAAATCCATGGGTCTGATCGACAGTGACATCAACCGTCAGCCGGTCGAACTTTGTGAAGCCTGCCATAACCTTCTGGCTCCACTCACTCTGCACCGCGAGCCGGGCCATATAGTCCGGGTCCGCCAGGTCCTGGACCGTCCCGGTCTCATAGCTGGCGAAATATTTCACGCGGGCATCGGCATCCGCCGCGACATAGCGACGGGCACGATGGAAACCGGGCATCCAGACGCGCTCGTCGATATGCTCGCGGTTGTACCACTCGTTGAACTCGTCCTCGTCTTCCGGCGCGACCTCGGTGAAGGTCATCAGCATACCGGTTCCGTACAAACTCATAAGTCCCCCTGGCTCCTGTTGTTCAGAGTCCCGTTTCCAGACTGCGTGCTATTTCGGTGACCACGTCCCAGCCTTCGCGGACATGGCGCTCTTCGGTATTGGTCTGCCCGATGGAAAAGCGGATCGCCGCCCGGCCCCGCACCTTGTTCTGGGTGAGGTATATTCGTCCATCGTCGTTGATCCGTTCAAGCAAGGCCGCGTTGAGACGGTCAAGAGCCTCCGGCTTGTCGATGCCCGCCGGGCGATAGCGGAAATTGATCAGCGCAAGCGAGCGCGGTGCGACGATTTCGAAATCCGGCTCGGCCTCGATCCGCTCCTCAAGCTCCGCTGCGAGATCGATATGTTTGCGGATGATCTTGCGCAGGCCCTCGACGCCGTAGGACCGGATCACCATCCAGAGCTTCAATGCCCGGAAGCGGCGGCCAAGCGGCACGCTCCAGTCCCGGTAATCGATCACAGCGCCCTGCTCCCGGCTTTTCAGGAACTCCGGCAGGATCGAAAGCGTGCGGATGAGCGCATCCGGATCGCGCACGAAATGGGCGGAACAGTCGAAATTCGTCAGCATCCATTTGTGCGGGTTGAAGACCAGACTATCGGCATATTCGATGCCGTCCAGCATCCAGCGCTGTTCCGGAAGCAACCAGGCCGTCCCGGCCCAGGCAGCATCGACATGCAGGAAGATGTTGTACCGCTCGCAAATCTCGCCGATAGCCCGGAGCGGATCGACAGCACCAACACCGGTGGCACCGACGGAGGCAACGACACAAGCCGGAACGCATCCAGCCGCAATATCAGCCTTGATCCGCTCTTCCAGCACCTCCGGGCGCAGGGCGAAATTATCGTCAACGTCGATCAGCCGGAGGTTTTCCCGGCCAAGACCGATGATCTTCACATTCTTCTCGGTCGCGGAATGGGTCTGATTGGACGTGTAGACGGTCAGTGCCGGCTGCTTGCCGAGCCCCTGTTCGTTCGCTTTCCAGCCCGTCGCCTTTTCCCGCGCCGTCAGCAGCGCACAGAGAATCGCTCCCGAGGCAGAATCCTGGATGACGCCGGTCAGCCCCTGCGGCAGTCCAGTCATCTGCCGGAGCCAGTCCAGCACCCTGGTTTCCATCTCGGTCGCCGCCGGACTGGTCTGCCACAGCATGCATTGCGCGCCGAGCGTCGCCGTCAGCATTTCCGCCAGCACCGAAGGCGGCGAGCTGTTGGCCGGGAAATAAGCGAAAAAGCGCGGATGCTGCCAGTGGGTGATGCCCGGCATCACGTCCGATTTGAAATCCGCGAAGATCCGCTCCATCGGCTCCCCCGCTTCGGGCGGTGCCTCCGGCAGCTTCGACGCGATCTCGCCCGGCGCAGTCTGCGCGCGCACCGGATATTCCTCCACCGTCTCCATATAGTCGGCCATCCAGTCGACAAGGTCGTGGGCGTGGCGGCGGAAATCTTCGGGCGTCATCGTGGTCGCTGCCTCCATCTCGATTTTGAGCGGCAGCTTAAACGGACGCTCCGGCATAGGCCAGAGCGTCCCGCACCTTCAGCGCTGGGCGGCCTCGATGGCCTCGCCCATGATCTCGAGGCCCCGGTCGAGCTCCTCGTCCGTCACCGTCAGCGGCGGCGCGATCCGGAATACTGCCCCCATCGCCGGGACCTTGACGATATTCATGCTGAGACCGCGCGACATCGCCTCGGCGCCGATCCGGTCGCCCATTTCGAGATCCGGCACCCGGCTGTTCCGGTCTGTCACGATCTCGATCCCGAGCAACAGTCCCCGGCCGCGCACATCGCCGATACATTCGAAGCGCTGCTGCAGGGATTCGAGCCCGTTCCGGAGGCGGGCTCCGGCCGTCACCGCGCGCGCCATCAGCTGATCCCGCTCGATGACGTCCATCACCGCCAGGCCGACGGCGGCTGGCAACGGGTCGGAGACATGGGTGGTGAGGAAGGTGAAGCCGCGTTCGAAGGCCTGTTCCTCAATCTCCCGGCTTGTCAGCACCGCTGCGAGCGGCAGTCCGGCACCAAGGGTCTTCGAGAGAGTGAGGATGTCCGGCGTCACGCCATCGCGCTGGAAGGCGAACATGTGACCGGTGCGGGCCATGCCGGTCTGCGCCTCGTCGAGGATCAGCAGCATGCCGCGCTCTTCGCATTTCTTCTTCAGGGCGGCGAGATAACCCTCGGGCAACTCGATGATCCCGCCGGAAGAGAGGATCGGCTCCGCGATGAAGGCGGCGAGATTGCCGGTGCACTGACTGTCGACCTGCGCGAAGGCGTCGTCCAGTTCGGTCTGCCAGTCGAGGCTGCCGTCAGCATGCTTGAAGCGCGGCCGGTAGGCATTCGGTACCGGGATGGCGAAGGCGCCGACATTTGCCGGCCCGTAGCCGCGCCGGTTGGTACTGTAGGTCGCCGAGGCCGCACCGCCGGTCATGCCGTGCCAGCTGCGGGTGAAGGCGACGACCTCGTGCTTGCCGGTGACGAGCTTGGCGAGACGGATCGCGGCCTCGTTCGATTCCGCGCCGGTGGAGAGCAACAGGACCTTTTCCAGGCCGGGCACCAACGCGCCAAGCCGCGTGCAGAGGTCGACGACCGGGCGAGACAGCATGCCGCTGAAAATATGGTCGAGATTGCCGATCTGCTCGCGCACCGTTTTGACAATTTCGGGGTGCGAATGGCCGAGCACCGCGCTCATCTGACCCGAGGTGAAATCCATGATCGGTTCACCGTCGGTGTCGTACATGAAGCACCCTTCGGCACGCTCGATCACGCGTTTCTCGAACTCTGGGCCGTAGCGCATCACATGGTCAGAAACGTTGGACCAGAAGGCGGCATTGGGAGCGGCGGCGGGCATGGCGGTTTCCTTCATTCCGGCGGGGCGCGATCAATGCCCACAAAGGTAGGGAGAGATCAAAACCAAGAACAATTCATAATGCAAAATTCCGTAATCAATTTTATTGATATCAAATGCAGACCCTGGATATCCCGCTGCTCCGCAGCTTCCTTCTCGTCGCTCGCGGCGGCTCCGTCAGCGCCGCCGCGCAGCAGGTCGGCCGGACGCAGTCCGCCGTCAGCATGCAGATGCAACGGCTGGAGACCATCATCGGCGAGCCTGTCCTGCACCGGACCAGCAAGGGCGTCGTGCTCACCGCCGCCGGGGACCGCCTGCTCGCCCATGCCGAGCGCATCCTCAGCGCCCATGACGAAGCCCTTGCCACGCTGTGCGGCGCAGGGTTGCAGGGTTCGGTCACTTTCGGCTGCCCGGAGGACTATCTGACTGCCTTCTTTCCGGATCTCCTGCGGGGCTTCGCCGCGCGTCACGGAAATGTCGAGATCGAGGTGATCTCCGCCCCGACGATCGAACTGCGGGCCCTGCTCGAACGCCGCCGGATCGATGCCGCGCTTATCTCGCTACCCTCGGACGCCGATCCGGAGCAGATCATCCGTCCGGAAAGCTTCGTTTGGGTCGGCAACAACCCGAACCCGGAGATTCTGCAAAACCGGGTCTTGCCGCTCGCGCTTTCGGCGCCGGACACGCTGGATTACCGGGCCGCGCTTTCCGCCATGAACCAGGCCGGGCTCACCTACCGGATCGCCTTCGCCAGCAACTCGCTGGCCGCCCTGCTCGCGATCACCCGCTCGGGCCAGGCGATCAGCGTGGTGACCCGGAGCGCGGTGCCCGAGGACCTGCATGTGCTCGACGCACTGCTGCCGCCGCTCCCCGATATAGGCATCAGCCTCTCCTACGCTTCTCCGCGCCCCTCCCCCACCGTCAAGGCCTTCGGGGAATATGTAAAACAGAGTCTCCGCCCCTAAATCCCCGCCGCCAGCAGAACTCCCCGGACGCGGCATCACCGGTAAGCACGCGAGATGTAGCGTGCAATTGATTCAAAAAATTAATCGAATTTTAAGGAACTCGTTCCATATACGAAAAAGGAAACTCCAAAATTCGCCTGCTATCCGCACTCCAGCTATCTGCATCAGGGTAGCGCCTGCCGGTCACTTCCCGACCGGCACCAGGCATCAGGAAAGGCTTCAGAACGGAGCCGGAAAAGTGTTCGCCGCATGATCATGGGTCACTATCGAGCCGATCATAGATACCGACGCGACCACAAGCATGCCTGCAACCGGGCGGAGGGCCTGCTCGCTTTCTGGCACGCCAGCTGCGAAGGTGGTGGCATTCCGGACCGAAACGCTTTCGACCCTCAAGCTCTCCGTAAATGGCTCGGCTTCATCAGCGTTTATAAATATGTCGAAGAACTCGATGATTTCGTGAACGCTCTCGAAGGCACGCTGATCTCGCAAATCACCGGGCAGGACTGGACCGGAAAACTCGCCTCCGATGTCGACAGCGAATTCGGCTCAACATTTCATGATGAACTGTGCGCCGTACGCAGATCGCGGAACCCATTGATGGATCATGTTACGATCTATCAAAAAGAGTATAAATCCGCGACAAGACTGCTGATGCCTATCTCCGACAAGGGCAGCCAGGAAGTGGACCAGGTGTTCCTCGGGCTATTTCCGGACTGGTCATGACGGGCTGCTGAAAGCGCTTTTCCGCTTCAGCCATTCCGCCCGGACATCCGGGTCATCCTCGCCTTCAGACAATCCTCTTGCCAGATCTGAAAACCGCTGCTCCGGCAGCAACCGCCCCAGCGCCCAGACCGCCATGGCGCGCACCAGCGGGGACGCATCCGTCAGAAGCGCTTCGATCATCGGCACAAGACGGTCATCACCGCTATTGCCACAGGCGATCAGCACGTTGCGCAGAAACCGGTCCCGGCCGATCCGCTTGACCGGCGATCCCCGGAACCGCTCCCGGAAGGCTGTATCATCGAGGCCGAGAAATTCGGCCAGCGGCGGCAAGGTCAGATCATCCCGTGCAGCGAAAGCGGCTTCGGCGGATTGTTCGGCGAACTTGTTCCAGGGGCAGACGGAGAGGCAATCGTCGCAGCCATAAATCCGGTTGCCCATCGGCACCCGGAATTCCTCCGCTATATGGCCTTTATGCTCGATGGTCAGATAGGAGATGCAGCGCCGTGCATCGAGGGCATAGGGACGCGGGAAGGCGTCGGTCGGGCAGATATCGAGACAGCGGGTGCAATTGCCGCAATGGTCGATCTCCGGCGCATCCGGCGCCAGCTCCATGTCGGTGAAGACTTCGCCAAGAAAGATCCATGAGCCGTGCTCGCGGGAGACCAGATTGGTATGCTTGCCTTGCCAGCCAAGCCCGGCGCCGGCGGCGAGCGGTTTTTCCAGCACCGGCGCCGTATCGACGAACACCTTCACCTGACAGCCGAACTCGGCGACCATCCAGCGGGCCAGCCGCTTCAGGCGCTTCTTGATCAGGTCGTGGTAATCCTTGTTCCGGGCATAGACGGAGATATTGGCCCGGTCGGCAGCATCGAGATTGGCCATCGGATCGTGGTCCGGGCCGTAATTCTGGGTCAGCACGATAACGGACCGGGCGTCTTCCCAGATCCCTTTAGGGGCAATCCGGCGCTCCATATGGGCTTCCATCCAGCCCATGTCGCCATGCTCGCCATTATCGACGAATTCACGCAGCCGATCCTGCTCCCGCGTGCCGATATCGGCAGCGGTGATACCGGCGGCGGAAAACCCGATCTCCGCCGCTTCCTGCCTGATCCGCTGTTCCGGCTGCATAAGCCCTTTCCGTCCGGAGACCTTACTTAGAGGCGCTCGATATCGCCCTCCGCCTGCCCGGCCCGGAAGGCCGCAGCATGCGCCGACAGAGTGCCGGTCTCGATCGCGCCGCGCAATCCGGCCATCACTTCCTGGAAGTAAGAGAGGTTATGCCAGGTCAGCAGCATCAGCCCGAGCACTTCGCCGGTCCTGAAAAGATGATGCAGATAGGCCCGGCTGTAACTGCTGCAGCACGGGCAGGAACAACCCGGGTCGAGCGGGCGCGGATCGTCCATGTGGCGGGCATTGCGGATATTGACCGTGCCGCGCCGGGTAAAGGCCTGGCCCGTGCGCCCGCATCGGGTCGGCAGCACGCAATCGAACATATCGATGCCGCGCTCCACCGCGCCGACCAGATCGTCCGGCTTGCCGACGCCCATCAGATAACGCGGCTTGTCGGCCACCATGGACGGCGTGGTGAAATCGAGGGTCGAGAACATCATCTCCTGCCCCTCGCCGACAGCCAGACCGCCGACCGCGTACCCGTCGAAACCGATCTTGGTCAGCGCCTCGATGGATTCATGCCGCAGATCTTCGAACACGCTGCCTTGCACGATACCGAACAGGCCGTAGCCGTCACGGTCGACAAAGGCATCGCGGGAGCGCTGCGCCCAGCGCATGGAAAGCCGCATGGACTCCGCCGCTTCCTTCTTCTCCACCGGGTAGGGCGTGCATTCGTCGAAGCACATGGTGATGTTGGAATCGAGCTGGTGCTGGATCTTGATCGAGCTTTCCGGGGTCAGCTCGTGGGAGCTGCCATCGACATGGCTCTGGAAGGTCACGCCCTGTTCGGTGATCTTCCGCAGCTTGGAGAGCGACATCACCTGAAACCCGCCGGAATCCGTCAGGATAGGGCCGTCCCAGTTCATGAACTTGTGCAACCCACCCAGCTTCTCCACCCGTTCCGCGCCGGGGCGCAGCATCAGGTGATAGGTATTGCCGAGCAGGATTTCAGCACCGGTTGCCTTCACCGATTCCGGCATCATGCATTTTACCGTCGCCGCCGTGCCGACCGGCATGAACGCAGGCGTCTCGATGCTGCCATGCGCCGTGGTCAGGCGCCCGCGTCGGGCGGCGCCGTCGGTCGTGATGAGTTCATAGCCGAGTGTCATGTCACATTATCCGCACGTTCGAGCAGGCAGGCATCGCCATAGGAGAAGAAGCGATAGCCTTCCCGCTTGGCATGTTCATAGGCGACGAGCATGCGCTCGCGCCCGACCAGTGCCGAGACCAGCATCAGCAGGGTCGATTTCGGCAGGTGAAAGTTTGTCAGCAGCATATCGACCGCCTTGAAGCGATAGCCCGGCGTGATGAACAACCCGGTCTCGCCGGAGAAAGCCGGCACGGTTCCATCTTCCAGTACCGCGCTTTCCAGAAGGCGCAGGCTCGTGGTGCCGACGGCAACGACACGGCCGCCCGCAGCACGGGCGCGGTTGATCCGCCGCGCCATTTCCATCGAAATCTCACCCCATTCGAGGTGCATCTTGTGGTCGTCCGTATCCTCGGCCTTCACCGGCATGAAGGTTCCGGCACCGACATGCAGGGTCAGCTCCGCACGCTCCACACCGGCGGCATCGATCTCAGCCAGCAACCGGTCGGTGAAATGCAGCCCGGCGGTCGGCGCAGCGACGGCACCGTCGCGGGCGGCGAACATGGTTTGATAGGAGGTCGCGTCATCAACGGCGGCATCGCCATCGCGCTTTATATAAGGCGGCAGCGGCATACGGCCGACGCGCTTCAGGGTCTCGATAAGGGCCGCGCCAGTTTCCGGAAAAGCCAGAATGACCTCCCCGCCGTCGCGTTTTTCGCGAACCTCGGCTTCGAGTTCGCCCTCGAAGAGGATGATATCGCCGACACGGCATCGTTTCGCAGGGCGTACGAAAGCAGCCCAGGATCCGTCGGCTTCCGCCTTGTGCAGCGTCGCCTCGATCTTTCCCTCGCCCCGGCGCCCGGTCAGCCGGGCCGGGATCACCCGGGTGTTGTTGTAGACGAGAATATCGCCCGCGCGCAGCAGACCGGGAAAATCCGAAATGGAGCGATCCGCCAGCCCCGCCCCGGTCAGGTCGAGAAGCCGCGCGCTGTCGCGCGGCTCCGCCGGTTCCGTGGCAATAAAGTGTTGGGGCAGTTCGTAGTCGAACAGATCGACGTGCATGCGGAGACCTTACTGGGCAGCGTCCGCCGCCGTCTCTTCCTGCGCAAAGCGCTGCGGCAGAAGCGAGATGAAGGCACGGAACGGCACCAGAAGGACCGCTGCCATGGCCAGCTTCGCCCCGTAATCGCCAATCGCCCATGTCACCCACGGCAAGCCCGTGGCGTAGAAGGCGAGAGAGAAGAACAGCGCCGTATCGAGGGCGGAGGACAGCAACGAGGAAATCACCGGCGCTTTCCACCAGCTTTGCTGGCGCAACCGGTCGAACACCCAGATGTCCAGCAGTTGGGCGGTCAGGAAGGCGGTGCCGGAGGCGAGCGCAATGCGCTGATCGGCGAACCACAGGGACAGCGCGACACCGGTCGCGAAGCCGGCATAGACAACCTTGCGGGCGGGTTTCGGGCCAAAGATCCGGTTAACCAGATCGGTAACGAGAAACGCGATCGGGTAGATCAGCGCGCCCCAGGTCAGCCAGTCATTGATTGGGTAATTGACCGCGATGTTAGAGGCGAGCACGACAACGCCCATGGCGCTCATACCCGCGACAAGCCCTGTACGGCTGAACGCAGCGTTTTCTGTGGTGGTCATGGACCAGGTCCTTTTCTGTTCTTGCCGATGCGGGAAGCCACATCGGCACGATGTCTTCTGCCGGTGTGGGAAGCCTCACCGGCCAAACAGTGGGGCAGCTCATAGGTCTTTCACTGCGCTTTGTCGATGCGAAACTGCCCTCAAGGCATCAACGGCCCGCAAGGCATGTAAACAAGCCCGCAGTATACCGCAGCGCAACATGCATGATACTGCACATTCATGCTGGCTGCGATGCATTCTCCTGCTGCATAGCAGCCTCCAATTATATCCATTTTGGCATCAATTTGATGTCAAAAATATTAATTACCGGATTATCGGCAATTGTTATGCTGCACTCATAGCCAATTCAAAGGAGGCCGATATGAGAACCACCCTGATCCGCACTCCGAGTAACGCCGAAATCGTTGCCGGCATTGCCCACGGCAAGTGCGAGCGCGCAAAGGCAGTAAAATCAATGATTTCCGATATCTACGATACTGTCAGGAAACACTTTGAATGGCGCGCGAACATGAGCCGCACCGCCATTTCAGCCCGGTGCCCCGATTGCAGTTGCTGATTACAGGGCACGAAATCGCCACTGCGCGGCATCTCGCACATGCATCATTTCCAAAACGGCATACCAGCCTTGCTGCATCGCAACATTGAAATGTCAATGAACCTGACCTAAATTGTCAGTCATTGGGAAACGCAAATGGCCAAGCAGCAAGAATCAGCGGGCTCGCCGAGCAAAAGGAGCACTGTTATGACTGCTACAAAAACCCTCATTAATCGAGAAACCATCAACTTCTCTGAAGTCGAGCGTTATGTCGCCGCCGGCCGCGCCGAGCGGTCCAAAGCCGTCCACGAAGCGCTGCGCGCTCTTGGTCGGAGCATCGCGACACTGTTCGACCTTCATGCAGCGATGCAGAAGAAGGTGAGCTTCGAGCCGACCATCAAGGTCGCCCCGAAGCACTAAACTAATACCCTCCCCCGAGTTCGAGGCCGGGAAATCGCCGATCAGGCGGTTTCCCGGAGCTTGAACCGCTGGATCTTTCCTGTCGCCGTCTTCGGCAGCTCGTCCGCGTAGATAATCCAGCGCGGATATTTGAAGCTCGCCAGATCCTTTTTGACGAAAGCGGTCAGATCCTCCGTCAGCGTATCTGACGCATCGACACCCTCCGCCAGCACCACATAGGCTTTCGGCTTGATCAGACCGTCATGGTCCGGATGGCCGACCACGGCGACTTCAAGCACGGCTTCGTGCTTCAGCAGCGCGCCCTCGACTTCGAACGGCGACACATAGATGCCGCCGACCTTCATCATGTCGTCATTGCGCCCGCAATAGGTATAGACCCCGTTTTCGTCCGCGACATACTTGTCGCCGGTCCGCGTCCAGGCGCCCCGGAACGTGTCGATGCTCTTGGTCCGCTGGTTCCAGTACATCACCGCAGCTGTCGGCCCGGACACCTCCAGAATGCCCATTTCGCCGGGCTTGCAGTGGGCCCCGTTCTCGTCGACCAGACGCAACTCATAGCCCGGAACGGCCTTACCGGTCGCCCCCGGCACGATCTCCCCGATCCGGTTGGAGATGAAGATATGCAGCATTTCCGTGCTGCCGAGTCCGTCCAGAATTTCCGTGCCCGTTCTCTGTTTCCAGCGATTGAGCAGTTCTTCCGGCAGCGCTTCTCCGGCCGAGACACACAGCCGCAACGCGTGCTCCTCCCCTGCCGGTAGATCCTTTGACGCGAGCAGCATGCCGTACAGCGTCGGCACGCCGAAAAACAGCGTCGGCTTGTGCTCCCGGATAATCTGGCAGACAGCGGCCGGCGCGGGCGGGCCTTCCAGCAGGATTGCCGTTGCCCCGACCGCGAAGGGGAAGGTCAGCCCGTTGCCGAGCCCGTAGGCGAAGAACAGCTTGGCCGCCGAATAAACGACATCTTCCTCGGAAATACCGAGCATTGGCACGGCGTAAAGATTGGCACTCTCCATCAGGTGGGAATGCAGATGTACCGCGCCTTTCGGCATGCCCGTCGTGCCGGAAGTGTAGAGCCAGAAACAAAGATCGTCCGGCGTGGTCTCCTCAGGCGCCGTGTCGTCCCCCGGTGCCGCAATGAAATCCGCGAAGGATTGCCGTCCCGCCACGTAGGCGCCGGAGACCACGACATGGCGCGGCTCCGCCCCGACTTCCGAGAGCACGGAGTCGATCAGATTGTCGGAAACGAACAGGGCTTCGGCCCGGCTGTCGGACAGGATGTAGGCATAGTCCCGCGGTGCCAGCCGGGTGTTGATCGGCACCGGGATCGCACCGGCCCAGATCGCCCCGAGAAAGGCCGTCGGAAAATCGATGGTGTCATGCAGGGCGAGAATGACGCGCTGCTCCGGCAGCACACCCACCGCCCGGATGGCGTTCGCAAACCGCTCAATCCGGTCCGCCAGCTCCTGATATGTGTACGAGCCGCCACTGTCGATAACAGCGGTCTTGCCTCCTCGGCCCGCCTTGAGATTTCGGCCGATCAAGTCTTCTGCCGCGTTATAGAAACGCGCGGCAACGGCGTCCTCCGCCATATGTCCCTCCCAGTTTGGCCGTTTTGGCCGAAATGAACGGGTGCCGTTTACCGGCACTCCATTTTTCTTAGATTGAGACGCCGCGCCAGGGAATCAGGCGGCGGCTTTCGCCTGCAGCGCGCCGATCCAGCCTTCGATCCATTCGATGGCCTCGTCTTCCGCGAGCGCACCGGAGTTGGCATCATGGATATGCCGCTCGATCACGCGTTCGGCACCGCATTCCGAGAGAATCGCGTCGAATTTCTCGCCAGCGAAATTGAAGGTGTCTTCGTATGTCGTATCGCCAAGACCGAAGACTGCGAAGCTAACCCGCGCGAGGTCCGGCTTTCCGGAAACCAGAGCTTCGAAGAATTCGGTGCCGTTATCGGGGATCTCGCCATACCCGTAGGTCGCGGTGCAAATGATGACGTGACCGCCCTCATCGAAGACCTCGATACCGAAATCTCCCATCAGAGTCGCTTCCGCCTCATATCCCCGGTCTTCCAGGATGTCGACCATCTCCTGTGCGCAGAGATCTGCCGTACCGCCTTGTGTGGCAACGAGAATCTTTACCTTCATTCCTCGAATACTCCTCTTCGGCCGGGTCCCGGTTTGGTAATATGAGCTAAATCAGACACGCACTATAATTCATGTTATCGTAAGGCGCAAAGAATGATAATTCAGGTTCATCCGGTTTATCGGAAACCGGTACGACAACCGCAAGGAACTGTCCCAGGGCCATGAGGCAGAGAACGCACAGCGAAGTGCCGCACCAGCGCCGCAATACTCTCGGGATCGAGGATTACCTCACCCGTCTCGGCGATCGGGTGCGCGCGGCACGAGCGCAGCGCGGCATGTCCCGGAAAATCCTGGCGCGGGATTCCGGCGTCTCCGAACGCTATCTTGCCCAACTTGAAAGCGGCCGCGGCAACCCGTCGGTTGCGGTGCTGCACCAAGTGGCCGACGCCATGGACATGTCCGTGATGGAACTCGCCGACCCGCATGGCGGCACCGATCCGGCGCTGGCGGAAATCCAGGCGCTGCTCGCGCCGCTGGCACCGTCGGAATTGTCGGAAGCGGCAGAAATTCTGGAACGGCGTTTTGCCGGCAGCGGCACGCGGGGACGGCGGATTTCGCTGATCGGCCTGCGCGGCGCCGGGAAAACCACGCTCGGCAAGGCTCTGGCGGACGCGCTCGGCTTTCCCTTCATCGAGCTTAACCGGGAGATCGAGCGGGATTACGGCGCCAGCATCGGCGAGATGCTGTCCCTCTCCGGCCAGCCAGCCTTCCGGCGTTACGAGAATCGCTGCCTCAATGCCATCCTGAACGAGTATGACGAAGCGGTGATCTCCACCGGCGGCGGCATTGTCGCCAATACGGACACCTACACCATGCTGCTGCGCCGCTCGCACACGATCTGGCTGCAGGCGAGCCCGGAAGAACATATGCAGCGCGTTGTCGAGCAGGGTGACATGCGCCCGATGGCCCAGAACCGGGAGGCCATGTCCGACCTCCGCGCCATCCTCGAAGCCCGCGCCCCGCTCTATGACCGGGCCGAGACCAGCGTCGACACGGCGGGCGAAACGCCGGAGTCCAGTCTCGCAAAACTGACCGAAACGGCGCGTGAGCTGATCGCCTAGGCGAAAGCGGAGATATCGACGGGCAGGCGCTTCTGCCCCCAGTTTCCCGGTTTCGGATCGAACACGCCCGCGAGTTTCGTGCCGCAACCGGTACAGCAGCCCTTCTCATCCAGGTTCCAGTCCGACAGCACGTACCAGTCCCGGCCGATCACCCTCTCGCCGCAGCCGCTGCAATAGGTGCTCTGCCGGCCGAGATCGTGCACGTTCCCGGTATAGGCGTAGCGCACGCCGTTGCGGCGGGCGATCCGGCGCGCCCGGGCCAGGGTATCGAACGGCGTCCGCTCCTTGTCCAGCATCCGGTAATCGGGATGGAAGGCTGAGAAATGCATCGGCACGTCGGGGCCGAGATGCTCGACCACCCAGCCGGTCATCTCGTCGATCTCCCGCTCGCTATCGTTCTCGCCGGGGATGATCAGGTTGGTGATCTCGAACCAGACATCGGTTTCTTGCCGCAGATAGAGCAGCGTATCCAGCACCGGACCAAGCTCGCTCTTGGTCACCGACTTGTAGAAACTTTCGGTGAAGGCCTTCAGATCGACATTCGCCGCATCGACATTGCGGAAGAAGGCGGGCCGCGCCTTGTCCGTCAGATATCCGGCCGTCACCGCGACGGTCTTCACCCCGGCTTCCCGGCAGGCGATGGCAACATCGTCGGCATATTCATGAAAGATGATCGGATCGTTATAGGTGTAGGCGACGGAGCGGCAGCCGAGCTTGGCGGCGGCCCGGGCAATCGCCTCCGGCTGCGCCTCGGACTGCATCGAGTCCATCTCGCGGCTCTTCGAGGTGTCGTGGTTCTGGCAAAAATTGCAGGCCAGATTGCAGCCCGCCGTGCCGAAAGACAGCACCGGCGTGCCGGGCAGAAAATGGTTCAGCGGCTTCTTCTCGATCGGATCGACGCAGAAACCCGAGGACCGGCCATAGGTGGTCAGCACGATCCGGTCATTCTGCCGCGCCCGTACGAAACACAGTCCGCGCGCGCCTTCCTTCAGCTTGCAGTAACGCGGACAGAGCTCGCACTGAACCCGCCCGTCATCCAGCAGGCTCCAGAACTCTGTCTCGACAATCGGGCCCTTGCCCTTCAGCGCGGGAGGCGCGCTTTCGGCAAGGCCCGGTGCTTCGTGCATGACCATTTCGCTCACCAGCAATGTTCTCTCGCCGGGTTCTCGCCCGGACTTTTAAACGACTATACTCCGGCACGGTTTTGACCGCTTCCCCAAACCCGGGACCGCTCCTTGTTCTTCGACCTCATCCTGCCCATTGCCCCGATCTTCCTGCTGATCGTCCTCGGCCACCTGCTGCGCCGGGGCGGTATTCCGAGCCTCGAATTCTGGAACCTGAACGACAAGCTGGTTTACTGGGTGCTGTTTCCCTGCCTGCTGTTCAACAAGATCGCCACAATCGATTTTTCCGGCGTGCATCTGGGCGGGCTGGCGGTCGCGGTTTATAGCGGGTTCGGCGCAGCGGTGCTGTTCTCGCTGCTGCTGTTCTTCCTGTTCCGCACGGAGCGGCCGCTCTGGACCTCCGTGCTGCAGGGCTGCTCCCGGCACAACACCTTCATCGCGCTGGCCGTGGGGGAGCAGGTCTTCGGCGCGGAAATTCTCGGCACCGCCGCGCTTGTCACAGCCCTGCTGATCCCGGTTACCAATGTGGTGGTTGTCTGCCTGATGGCAACCGCGCTGGCCAAAAAGGACGGCGGCAGCCTGACGGCGGCGATTTTCCGGGATCTGGCGCGCAACCCACTGCTGCTCGCCATCGGGCTCGGCCTGGTGTTCAACTTCATGGGCTGGACCGAGGTGCCGGTCCTGACCGACATGACGACAATCCTCGGTGCCGCCGCCCTGCCCATCGTCCTGCTCTGCGTCGGTGCCAACATCCGGATCCGGGCCATGGCTACCGATATCAAGGCGACCCTGTTCTGCGTCGTCGGCAAGATGATGGTGTTTCCGGCGGCTATGGCCTTTGCGGGTTACGCCATCGGGCTGGAGCCCACCCTGTTCCTGGCCGCCATGCTGTTCGGCGCCTCGCCGACGGCAGCGGGCGCCTACACGCTGGCCCGCGCCATGGGCGGAGACGCTCCGGCGATGGCCGGGATCGTGACGATCCAGACCGCGTTGTCTTTTGTGACCATGCCTGCGACGCTTTTGCTCGCTCAACACCTAATCGGGCAATAACCCCTCCCGTTCGCACCAATCGCTCCCTATATTCGGTGCATGGAACAGGAAATGACCGCAACCACCGCTCTCCGTGCACCCCACGTCGCCGGTGCCTTCTATCCGGGTGAGCCGGACGCACTGGAAAACATCGTCGCGCAGTGCATCACCGGCGCGGCGGAGACGCCGGTGCCGGATGCGAAAATCATCATCGCGCCGCATGCTGGCTATGTCTTTTCCGGCCCCATCGCCGGGACCGCGTTCAAGCCGCTCGCCAGACGCCGCGATAGCATCAAGCGCGTGGTTATCGTCGGCCCGGCCCACCGGGTCGGGTTCAAGGGGCTGGCGACGACCAGTGCCGATGCCTGGGCGACGCCGCTCGGCACCGTGCCGGTTGCCTGGGACGCGTTGCGCACGCTTATGACCCAGCCGAATTTCCATGTCTCCGATCGGGTGTTCGAGGGCGAACACAGCCTTGAGGTGCATGTCCCCTTCCTGCAGCAGGTGCTGGGCGATTTCGAAATTGTGCCGATCCTGGTCGGCGATGCCAGCGCGGGTGACGTCGCACGGGCGCTCGATGCCGTCTGGGGCGGGCCCGAGACGCTGATTTCGGTCTCCTCCGACCTGTCCCATTTCCTCGATTACGACAGCGCCCGCACACTCGACGCCAGCACCATGCAGCGGATCGAGCTGCTGAAGCTGGAAGAGATCGACGGCAAAGGCGCCTGCGGGCACCGGGCGATTGCCGGTGCGCTCAGCCTCGCCCGGCGGCGGGACATGCGGGTGACGGCACTCGACACCCGCAATTCAGGCGACACGCATGGTCCCAAAGACCGGGTGGTCGGCTATGGCGCGGCGGCGATGGAATATGCCGGGAGCGCGCGCATTCCGGAGGCAGACCGGGAGCAGATGATCGAGGCCGCCCGCTTCGCCCTGCGCTTCGGCGCCGAGCATGGCCGCCCGCCGGATGCGCAGCTTGGCAAGAGCCTGTCGCCTTCTCTGACGGCCATGCGGGCCAGCTTCGTCACGGTGAATATCGGCGGCAAGCTGCGCGGCTGCATCGGCAGCGTAATCGCGCATCAGCCGCTGCTGCTGGATGTCATCACCAATGCCTACAAGGCCGGTTTCGGCGATCCCCGCTTCCCACCGCTGACGGCAGAGGAGCTGGCGACGGCGGACCTGCACGTCTCCATCCTCTCCACCCCGCACGCCCTGCCCTTCACCAGCGAGAAGGATCTGGTGTCCAAAGCGCGGCCGGACGTGGACGGCCTGATCATGCAGGAGGGCAACAAGCGCGGCCTGTTCCTGCCGAGCGTCTGGGAAGGCCTGCCGAAAGCCGAGGATTTCATCCGCAACCTGAAGCGCAAGGCCGGTTTGCCGATGGACCACTGGTCCGACAGCCTGCGGGTGTTCCGCTATACAACGGAGAGCTTCGGCGCGCCGTTTGCGGGGCCGGGACAGAGGTGACGCGTGCGGCGTCCCAGGCTATCGCCCACTAGACTATCCCTCATTAGATAACCGTCATCCCTGGGTCCCCATTTTCATGAGGATGACGAATACGGGGGATGACGAATGTGGAGAGGGGGAAGAGGTGTGTGATGACGCCTAATCCGCGCGCCCCCAGCCCATCCCCCGAATAGAAAACCGTCATCCCTGCGCACGCAGGGACCCAGAGATCATAAAGCTGCGCCCGTCATCCCTGGGTCCCCATTTTCATGGGGATGACGAATGTGGGGGATGACGAATGTGGGGAGATGATAAATATGGGGCGTGCTTAACCCGCGGCCCCCGGCAAGGCCGTCACCTGTTTCGACCAGACTGCCAGCGGCGCTTCGAAGCCGCGGATTTTTTGTTCGCCGAGCGGCTTCAGCAGATCATCCGGCTTTGCTTTCCCCGCCACACCGGCATCGGCCAGCACGGTCGCGCCGACATCCTTCGCCAGAACTTCCAGCCGGGCCGCCCGGTTCACCGTGTCGCCATATATCGTGAAGGCCTGCCGCTGGTCGGAGCCGACACGGCCCGATGCGATCTTGCCGGCCGCGAGGCCGACACGCACCCGGAACCCGCACGCGTCAGCGCATTTCAGCAGATCGGACGCGGCGTCCAGCGCGGCCCGCTCTGGCTCGCGGATCTTCAGCGGCGTGTTGAAGGCGGCGAGCAGACCATCGCCGGTAAAACTGATCACCACCCCTTCGCGCCTCGAAATCGCCTCGGCGGAGCGGGCGAGGAAAGCGCCCAGCGTTTCGATGACCTCCTCCGGTGGGCGGCCATCGGCATAGGCGGTGAAATTCTCGATATCGAGCACCAGCGCGACCCCGTGCCGGACTTGAGGCGCGAGAGCTCCGCGGGACGAGGCCAGTCGCTCTGCAATGGTTTCGGGAACGAAGCGGCCGAAGGTCCGGACTGCCCGCTCACGCGCCAGCTCGGCCTCCACCTGGGCCACGAAAACGCAGCGCGCCCGGTAGACGGCCAGCGCAAGAACGAGAGCGGCGATCATCAGCAGCACGGTTTCCTGCAGTCGGGTCCCGTAGCCGACAAAATACGGGGAGAAGAACAGGCTGAGATATTCGGACGCCGTCGCATCGGGAGACAGATCCCCCCAGGAAAGCCGCAGATCCATCCCGGCGATGACCAGGCCAAAAGCGGCCCACCACCCCGCCACGGCGACCAGGCCTGACCAGGCGACCAAACGCCAGGACAGGGTCAGGCAGGCCATGGCGACCAGCGGGAACAGGAAATGCACGCCAAAGGCGCGAAAGGCGAGCACTTGCGGCAGCTCCGGTGCGGACTGGCTGACCGGAATGACGACGAAGACGCCACAGACCCCGAAGATGTCGAGCGCGTACAGGGCATATTTCAGCCACCAGCGCTCGTACCGCGTGCCGATTACAACATAGCTGGCAATCCCGATGGCAGCGAACAGGGCGAGTGCGGAAATGCCCATCAGGTTGGGTGTGAAGCCGGAAAGATTCAGTCCAACCGTCAGCCAGAACATGCCGACGGCAACAGCAGCGGTGCGGCAGAGGATGGCCAGTTTCAGCCCCTGCCGTTCCGCGACCAGCAATCGCTCCCTTGCCACCCGACCCGCCATATATTCGTCCCCGGCTCACGCGGGCACAGAAATGCGCGCCGCAATCACTGCATTCAGCCTGATCACGGCGCCATAGGCTAGACCGCGAGTGCTGTCGAAAGCGGCGTCGTCGGATGCGCCGACGCCGTGACCCCACTATCGGAAACCATTGCCCCGAGCGGGCAGGCATACATGATCGGGTAGGTGGTCGCCGGCCAGCGCTCGGTCGGGGCCACAGCCTTCAGTGACGCCATGGTCGCTTCGTCGAAGCGGGTATCGGCATAGATTGTGTCGATGGCGCTCAGATCAACACGCGGCATGTTCAACGCGGTCTGCATGTCCATGCCGAAATCGTTCATGAAGGAACAAAGCTGGTAGACGGCGGGCATGATCTTGCGGCCGCCGGAAGCGCCGAAACCGAACCAGGGCTTGCCGTCCTTCGTCACCACCGCCGGCACCATGTTGCACAGCGGCTTTGTGTCCGGCTTCAGCGAATTCGGCCGGCCCGGGCGCGGATCGAACCAGTTGATGCCGTTATTCATCATGATACCGGTCTCCGGGAACAGCACCCGGCTGCCGAAGCGGGACAGCAATGTCGTCGTGATCATCACGATATTGCCCTCGGCATCAGCGGCGGCGATATGGCTGGTGCAACTCCGGTCGCCATGGTCTCCGGCATGGCCGAGATTTTCCATCCGATATTCATAGGCAGCTTTCAGGGTGCGGGCGTAGGCGGCATAAGTTTCCGCGTCCGGCTCTGAACCGGAGAAGGCCGGCAGATCTTTCAGGGCATCGGCAAAACTCGGTCCCGCTGTCAGGCCGCCCGGCACGTGGTAGGTCGCCTCGCCGCGCCTCATCGACAACGGCTCCTGGATTTCCGCCTCATAGGCCTCCAGGTCCGCCATCCGGACAGAGGAGCCGAGCCGTTCCGCGTCCCTTGCGATACGTTCACCGATGGCGCCGCGATAAAAGCTCTCCGCGCCGTCCCGGGCGAGTTCCTCAAGCGTGTCGGCGAGATTGCCCAGGGAGAGGAATTTCGGTGCCGGGTCGGCACCCATTGCCGGGGGGAAGCCACCGGGAAGCCAGGTTTCCGCCGTCGCCGGGCTTTTCTGCAGCGCGGACATGTCGGCACCGCACATCAGCATGGTCCACCAGGTCACCCGGTGCCCGCGCCGCGCGAGAGCGGCAGCAGGCGCAATGACATCGGCCAGGCTCTTGGTTCCGTATTTCTCCATCGCCAGTGCATAACCGGCGACCGTGCCCGGCACGGCAATTGAATACGGGCCGTTCACGTTCCGGTCGTCCACGACGGCAGGCCAGCCGAACAGATCGGCGCCGGTGCCTTCGGCCAGCGGATAATCAGCCGGGTTCAGCCCCTTGGCGGACTTCATGGCGAAATCCACGACCCGAACCGCCTTTTCCTTCGCCGAATACAGCGTGATGTAGCCGCCACCGCCAAGACCGCTCATCCAGGGCTCGGCAACGGTCAGGGCAAAGGCCGTCCCGATTGCCGCATCCATGGCATTGCCGCCATCCTTCAGGATTGCCTGCCCGACAGCGGCCGCTTCGACATTCTGGGAGGCCACGGCACCGCGCGGACCGGTTGCCGCAGGCTTTTCCGATTGCCATGTCTCATAGGTCCGCTCGAGCGCGGCGACGGAAGCGGGAACGCTCATCAAAGGTACTCCGGGCATGAAGGTTGCATTGCCGCAAGAGGGTGCGACACCCTGAGTGTGATATCGATGGTATGTAAAAAGCAATTCGGACGTCAGAAAGGGTGATGTTCCAATGACCAGCGACGGGAAATCGGCCCGCTTGGCTGTCCTCGCGATCCTGACGGCGCTGTGCCTGCAGTTTTCCACGCTGCATTCAGCCGGAGCACAGGAACAGCAGCCGGATGAACCCCCGAAGGATGTTAAAGACGAAGACTGCTCGAAAATCCCGGGCGGCAATGCGCCTATCAATATTCTGGCCCGGCTGAAGGGCGGCATGGCAGTCGAGAATCTGGAATTCACCTACTTCAAGAAAAAGCTCTACGAGCTGACCCAGGAAGATTTCGACTACCTGAAAAAGCTGATCCCCTATTGCGGAGAACAGAACTCGGAACAGATCGCTTACATCCTCGACCGCCTCTCGGTTCTGGTACTCGAAGCGCAGCAAACCCGTCAGAAGTCCATCGACTGGATCAAGGAGACGGTTGAACAGCTTGAGAAATTACCGGCCACAAAGGAGTCGATCGAGGAGGTGCATAACATCGAGATCGAACTGAAGAACCGGCAACTCGAGATGACCCGGGCCGATCTGAACTATCTGGCGATGAAACTGAATGAGTCCCGGGACCGCCTCTATCGGGATGCGAGCACAGAGCCTACAGGCGATAAGCGACAGGACCCGCAGATCAGGGTCAGCCCGTTCATGCCTGAAATTCCCCCGGAAGATCGCCGACCCGATCCGGGCTGACACGGCAGTCTTTTCGTTTTTCCGCGTGCCAAGCCGCCCCGCGCGCGACAAACTCCCGTTCTCAAAAAAGATAATGATGGGGGGAAGTCATGTCGGGGAATGGAAAAACCGCACTCGTAACCGGAGCTGGAACAGGCGTCGGCCGGGCAGTTGCGCTGGCATTCCAGAAAGAAGGCTACAATGTCGTTCTTGCCGGGCGCCGGCTGGAGCCGCTTGAGGAAACCGCCGCGATGGCTCATGCGGGCGGTGGCGCCATGCTCGCGGTGCCGACGGATATCGGCAAGGTCGCCGAGGTCGATGCACTGTTTGATGCATTGAAAAAAACCTTCGGCCGGCTTGACCTGCTGTTCAACAATGCGGGCATGGGCACGCCGGCCATCCCGATGGACGAGCTGACCGCCGAGCAATGGCAGGCGGTGGTCGACGTCAATCTGACCGGCTCTTTCCTCTGCGCCCAACGCGCCATGGCGATGATGAAAGCCCAAAAGCCACAGGGCGGACGGATCATCAATAACGGCTCAATTTCCGCTCATGTGCCGCGGCCGAACTCCGCTCCCTACACCGCGACCAAGCACGCCATCACCGGCCTGACGAAATCGATTTCCCTCGACGGTCGCCCTTTCGACATCGTCTGCAGTCAGATCGATATCGGCAACGCGGTAACACCGATGACCGAACGTATGGTCAAGGGAGAAGGTGTGCCGCAGGCGGACGGATCGATGATGATTGAGCCGCGCATGGACGTGGAACATGTGGCCAGCTCGGCAGTCCATATCGCCAGCATGCCGCTTGAAGCGAACGTCCAGTTCATTACGGTGATGGCAACCAAGATGCCCTTTGTCGGGCGAGGCTGATCTAGCTCACAGAAAGTCCTGCAGCATCGCCACCAACGGGATATCGGCGGGCGGCATCGGGTAGTCCTTCAGACGCATCGGACGCACCCACTTGACCGCCTGCCCTTCCTGCGGCGTGACATCTCCCCACCAGCGGCGGCAGAGATAGAGCGGCATCAGCAGGTGAAAATCCTCATAGGCATGCGACGCGAAGGTGAAAGGCGCGAGGCAGCTCTCCTTCGTGTCGATGCCGAGTTCTTCCTGCAACTCCCGGATCAGCGCGTGCTCCGGGCTTTCCCCCGGATCGACCTTGCCGCCCGGGAACTCCCAGAGCCCGGCCATGGATTTGCCTTCCGGCCGTTGCGCCAGCAGCACCCGGCCGTCCGCATCGATCAAGCCGACGGCAACCACCATGACGATCGGCTTTGCTGTATCCGCGCTCATGCCGGCACCACCTTGTCGCCAGGCTCCGGTGCCAGGAAAGCAAGCCGCTCCGTCGCCACGTTTTCCATCGTGCCGGATCCTAGCTGCGATAATCCGCGTTGATGCTGATATAGCCGTGGGTCAGATCGCAGGTCCAGACAGTGGCGGCTCCGTCACCCACACCGACACTGACATCAATGCCGATTTCCTGCCCCTTCAGATGGGCGGCTACCGGCGCTTCGTCATAGTCGGGGTTCAGCTTGCCGCCAACCGCGATATCCACCCCGCCGAAGCCGATGCTGATCGTGGACACATCGATCGGCTGCTCGGACTTGCCGACTGCCATGACCACTCGTCCCCAGTTCGCGTCCTCGCCCGCGATGGCGGTCTTAACCAGCGGTGAATTGGCAATCGAAAGCGCGATCTTGCGCGCGGACTCGTCGGACACGGCACCGGTCACCCGGACCTCGATCAGCTTCTGAGCGCCCTCGCCGTCACGCACCACAAGAAGAGCCAACTCCCGCAGAACTGTTTCCAGAGCCTGCTTGAAACCATCGAGCGCCGGATCCGACGCCGAGGACGGAGCCGCGTTCCCGGCAGCACCGGTCGCGAACAGCAACAGGGTGTCGCTGGTCGAGGTATCACTGTCGACGGTGATGGAATTGAACGTCCTGTCGACCGCCGGAGAAAGAATCTCCTGCAGGATCGCCGCCGGAACCGCCGCATCGGTGAAGACAAAGCTCAGCATCGTCGCCATGTTCGGCTGAACCATGCCGGAACCCTTGGCAATACCGGCGATGGTCACCGTCTTGCCGCCGATGTCGGCGGAGGCACTGGCGCCTTTCGCGAAGGTATCCGTCGTGCGGATCGCGCCCGCCGCCGCGTCCCAGCCGCCGGCAGTCAACCTAGCTTTCGCATCCGGCAATCGGGCGATGATCTTCTCATGTCGCAGGACCTCGCCGATCACCCCGGTCGAGGCGATGAACACTTCGTCCGGCGCACAGCCGAGAATGGCCGCCGCGGCGGATGCGGTCTCACGCACCGCTGCATCACCGACAGCGCCGGTGAAGACATTCGCATTGCCCGCATTGACGACAAGGCCGCGCCCGCTGCCTTTGGCAAGGATCTCCCGGCACCATGTCACCGGCGCACCAGGTGTCGTGGAACGTGTCAGCGTGCCGGCGACAGTGGTGCCGGGCGCAAGCTCGGCGATCAGCACATCATCCCGGTTCTTGTACTTGATGCCGGACAAGACTGTGGCTGTGCGCACGCCGGCGATCGCCGGAAGTGTCGGAAAGCTGTCCGGAGCGAGCGGCGAAACCTGGTCGGTCATGGTCAGGGTCCTGTGAAAGACTATTTCGTTGGAAGTTCGGAGCCATCCGGCCCGTAACGCTTGATATCGACACCAGTCCGAAGTTCCTCGACAGCCTTGGTCAGGATCTCGCGGGTCATCTCCTGCGCAAGCTGCGGCTGCATCTGCTCGAAGCTGGGCGGCTGCACTGCGCGACGGTCCTCGACCTTGATGACATGCCAGCCGAACTGGGTCTGCACCGGCGCTTCAGTGAATTCGCCCGCCTTCATGGCAAAAGCAGCCTCGGAAAAAGCCGGCACCATCGCATCGGCAGTGAAATAGCCAAGATCGCCGCCGCTGGAACCGGACGGGCCGGTCGACTTCTCAGCTGCAAGCTTGGCGAAATCAGCGCCTTTCTTCAGTTCTTCGATAATCGCCTTCGCATCGTCTTCGCTGGCGACCAGGATGTGGCGAGCCTTGACTTCCTCACCCTGCCCGGCGCTGTCTTCGACACTCTCTTCATAGCGCTTGCGCAGGGCAGCCTCGTCCACCGTCGCCTTCACGATATCGGTCATGTAGACCTCGGAGATGATGTCGTTCTCCGCCCGTTCCACCCGTTCCTTGACCGCGTCGCGATCCTGGATCCCCGCTTTGCGCGCCGCCTTGGAGATCAGGCGTGAATCGATCACCCGGTCCAGCATGGGCGGATAAATCTGCTCCATCGGCGCCTGCTGATACTGCTGCGGCAGCTGCTGGATCTGCTGGAGAATTTCCGCGAGATAAATCGGCTCACCGGCAACAGTCGCAACGACGGTCGTCGCCGGATCGATAGCTGCCTGCTCGGCGGGCTTGGTTTCGGGCGCGGCATTTGTGGTCTGCGCGGCTACCGGGACGGCCGACAGGGTCACGCCCAGAAACAGAACAGGCAATGCCAGCACGGGAAGCAGCGCCGTCAGCGGGAGACGCAAGGCCGGGACGCACTGTGCAGGCCGGAAGCGGAAATGTTTCATTGAGGCGCCTTTCACCGGACCTTCGGCCCGCATTTGTTCTGAAGAATGGCGCGGGAGCCCGGCTTCCGCGCGACGAGCAGCCCTATCAGATCACCCAGAGAGCGGCAAGGCACGTTTGCGGCCTGCAGCATGACAAGTTCGCGGGTGGTATAGCCGGAGGATGTCAGCGCGCGTGGAACGGCAGGATAAGATCGAAGCGCAGCCATTCCGCCGGAGCGCGGTGGTCGGAGAAATCACTGTTATCGGCGCGGATCAGGACGATGGCGCCTTCGGTATCCTCGCTGCCGCCGAAAAGCGGCAAATCCCGCCGCACGGTCTCGATGATCCTGTTGGCTATGGCCGCACCGTGATCGCCGGTATCGACGAAAATTCCCGGCCGCGCATCATGCACCGCGGCGCTGCCGCGCACGTCGAACACGACCCCGGTCGCCCGCATGTCAATGCGGTCCAGGAATTCGGCCGTTCCGATCTCGATTGCCGCCGTGCCGCGCAGCCCGTCATAGCGGACGGATATGTTTTCGAAAGCAAGGCCACGCGGATTGCTGTTCGCAGTGCCCGCTTTCCGGAGATACCGCTCCCGTCCCAGGCGCACGGCACTCAATGCGGCAATGTGGAAGCGCCGTTCGACATCGTGGGCGGCATTGTCCGGAACCTGCATCAGGCCATGCACGAGCAGCCCGACATTGCTGACCGCGCGGCGGATCAGACTGCTGAGATCTTCCGTCAAAAGGACCGCAGTGGATCGGGAAATCAGCACATCGTCAGTGCTCGACGAAGCAGACGGGAGTGCCGCATTCGCATAAGCATTTGCCCCGTATGGCGAACGCGAGCGCGCTGGTACCGGCTCATTGGAGAACCGCACATCGACGCTGTCATCATCCTTCGGGGAGTGCTTTGTATCTTGGTGAGAAGACTGATCGCGCGCATTATGCTCGTCACGCTGCTTGTCGCGGCGCGGCAAAACTCTCTGATTGAGCGCCTCTCCAGCAACCTGGCGGCTTCTCCGCCCTGCTGTCGGCGCGATCACCCCGGATGTGTATCCGGTGATCCGATCAATCATGCGCTCACCCTTTCTAGGTAATGCATCAAATGCATTAACGAATTTTAACCTAAATTAATCGTAATTTCGAATTATCTCCAGAAATCGATTTTCTTTAAAATGAATGCCTAATGTAACACGCATTGCAGCTTAATTCACACCCATACCGAGAACAGGTTGTGACGCCCCACGATTCATGGCGGCGGAGCATCCCTGACGGGACACGTCACGACCCCACCGATCTCAGCGAAATGCCACGGAATTCCGTGACAGATCCTTGACGCTGCTGCAGCCCATCAGCCGCATGTCGCGTTCTATTTCCGCCTTCATCAAGGTCAGCGCCCGTTCGACTCCGCCCTGCCCGGCCGCCGCGAGCGGATAAAGGTAGAAGCGCCCGGCACCGACGGCCTTGGCACCGAGCGAGAGCGCCTTCAGCACATGAGTACCGCGCTGCACGCCGCTATCCATGATGACGTCTATCTCGTCGCCGACCGCCTGCACGATGGCGTCCAGCTGATCGAAGGACGAGCGCGAGCCGTCGAGCTGACGGCCGCCATGGTTCGAGATCACGATGCCGGTGCAGCCGATCTCGACCGCCTTCTTCGCATCCTCGACCGACATCACGCCCTTCAGGCAAAACTGCCCGTCCCAAAGCTCGACCATCTTGGCTACATCGTCCCAGGTCATCGAGGGATCGAGCATTTCGGTGAAATACCGCCCAATGGACATCGCGCCGCCGCCCATATCCACATGCTCGTCGAGCTGCGGCAATTTAAAGCCCTCATGGGTCAGGTAGTTGATGCCCCACATTGGCTTCAGAGCGAACTGCAGCATGCCGCCGAGGGTGAGCTGGAAAGGAATGGAGAAGCCGGTCCGGAGATCCCGCTCCCGGTTGCCGCCGGTGATGCTGTCCACGGTCAGCATCATGACATTGACGCCGGCCTCCTTGGCCCGCTGCATCATCGCCTTGTTCAGGCCCCGGTCCTTGTGGAAGTAGAACTGATAGCATTGCGGATTGTCGTGTTTGCGGCGCAACTCCTCGAGGCTGACCGTGCCGAGGGAGGAGACCCCGAACATGGTCCCGAACTTCGCCGCCGCCGCGGCCACGGCCCGCTCGCCGTCATGGTGGAAAAGCCGTTGCAGGGCGGTTGGCGAACAATAGATCGGCATGGCGAGCTTCTGCCCCATCACCGTCACCGACATATCGACATCCGCCACCCCGCGCAGGATGTTCGGCACCAGATCGCAGCGCTCGAAACTCTCCGTATTGCGCCGGTAGGTCACCTCGTCATCGGCCGCGCCGTCGATATAATTGAAGATCGGTCCCGGCAAGCGGCGGCGCGCCAGTTCGCGGAAATCATGAAAATTATGGCAATCCGAGAGTCTCATCCGTCCTCGCGTCCCCGTCGCTCAAACTCGCTTCGGACAGTGCTAGTACATGATCGGAAATCTTGTAATCGGAAACTGTCCACTTAATGCTGATTGCCATCGGGCCGATAACGAAGGACCGCTTGCCAGCCGCTCCTCCTAGCCGGACGCGTTGACAGAGTTTGCGCTACCCCCTATCTGTCAGCCACCCGGTCTATGCCGGGAACCTGTTTCCTTATCAGAGGTCGGCATGTTCGGCGCACTCGCCAAGGCCATCTTCGGCTCGGAAAACGAGCGGATACTCAAACGCCTGCAAAAAACCGTCGAAGCGATCAACGCGCTGGAGCCCGAGATTTCGGCGCTCGACGATACGGCCCTTGCAGGCAAGACAGATGAATTCCGGCAGCGACTGACTGACGGAGCGACCCTCGACGACATTTTGCCGGAAGCTTTTGCGACCGTCCGGGAAGCGGCGAAACGGACGCTCGGCCAGCGGCATTTCGATGTCCAGCTGCTCGGCGGCCTGGTGCTGCACCAGGGCCGGATCTCGGAAATGAAGACCGGTGAAGGTAAAACCCTCGTTGCCACACTGCCGGTCTATCTCAATGCCATCGAAGGCAAAGGCGTCCACGTCGTTACCGTGAACGACTACCTGGCCAAACGCGATGCCGGCTGGATGAGCCAGGTCTACAACTTCCTCGGTCTGTCGACCGGCTGCATCGTGCATGGCCTCAACGACGCCGAGCGCAAGGCCGCCTACGAGTCAGACGTGACCTACGGCACCAACAACGAATTCGGCTTCGACTATCTGCGCGACAACATGAAGTTCCGGCTGGAGGACATGGTCCAGCGCGACTTCAATTTCGCCATCGTCGATGAAGTCGACTCGATCCTGGTCGATGAGGCGCGGACTCCGCTGATCATCTCCGGCCCGGCCGAAGACAGCTCCGCCACCTATACCGCCATGAATGCCGTGGTCCCCGGGCTCGTTCCGGAAGATTACGAAAAGGATGAGAAGCAGCGCACCGTCGCCTTCACCGAGGCCGGTCAGGAGCATATCGAGGAGCTGCTGCGCGACGCCGGCATGCTGGAAGAAGGCGGGCTCTACGACATCAACAACATTTCGCTGGTGCACCACGCCAACCAGGCACTCCGGGCGCACCACCTCTTCGCCAAGGACACGGATTACATCGTCAAGGACGACAAGGTCGTCATCATCGACGAGTTCACCGGCCGGGCGATGGAGGGACGGCGCTATTCCGAGGGCCTGCATCAGGCGCTCGAAGCCAAGGAAGGCGTCACCATCCAGAACGAGAACCAGACCCTGGCCTCGATCACCTTCCAGAACTATTTCCGGCTTTACCCGAAGCTGGGCGGCATGACCGGCACGGCCATGACCGAAGCGGCCGAGTTCGCGGAAATCTACAATCTCGAAGTCGTCGAGATGCCGACCAATGTTCCGATCGCGCGGAAAGACTATGACGATGAGGTCTACCGCACGGCCGACGAGAAATGGGACGCCATCATCGATACCATCGCGGAATGCCGTGAAAAGGGTCAGCCGGTGCTGGTTGGCACGGTTTCCATCGAGAAATCGGAACTGCTCTCCGGCCTGATGAACAAACGCCGGATCGAGCACAAGGTCCTGAACGCCCGCTTCCACGAGCAGGAGGCGACGATCATCGCCCAGGCCGGTCAGCCGGGCGCTGTGACCATCGCAACCAACATGGCGGGCCGCGGCACCGACATCCAGCTCGGCGGCAATGCCGACATGCGGATCGCGCTGGAACTCGGTGACAACCCGGATCCGGCCAAGATCGAGGCCCTTCGAGGCGAGATCGAGGTGGCGAAGAAAAAGGTTCTGGAAGCCGGCGGTCTCTACGTCATCGGCACCGAGCGGCATGAAAGCCGGCGCATCGATAACCAGCTCCGTGGCCGTTCCGGCCGTCAGGGCGATCCGGGGGCATCCAAGTTCTTCCTGTCGCTCGAAGACGATCTGATGCGGATCTTCGGCTCCGAGCGCATGGACGGCATGCTGCAGCGTCTCGGTCTGGAAAAGGGCGAAGCGATCGTCCACAGCTGGATCAACAAGGCGCTCGAGAAAGCCCAGCAGAAGGTAGAAGCCCGTAACTTCGACATCCGCAAGCAGCTGCTGAAATACGACGATGTCATGAACGATCAGCGCAAGGTGATCTTCGAGCAGCGCAAGGACATCATGCGCGCCGAGGAGATCGCCGCGACTGTCGCCGACATGCGGCACGAGGTGATCGAGAATTTGGTGGCCCGTTGCATTCCGGAAGGCGCCTATTCCGAACAATGGGATATCCCGGCCCTGCACGAGGAATGCCTGCGACTGCTTGCGCTCGACCTTCCCGTGACCGAATGGGCAGCGGAAGAAGGCATCGCCGATCAGGAGATCCTCGAGCGGATCACCAAGGCATCGGACCGTGCGATGGCCGAGAAGGCCGCGAATTACGGCCCCGAAGTCCTGCGCATGGCGGAAAAAAGCCTGCTCCTGCAGATCCTGGACCAGCAGTGGAAAGAGCACCTGCTATCGCTCGATCATCTGCGCCAGGGCATCAATCTGCGTGCCTATGCCCAGAAGGACCCGCTGAACGAGTACAAGCGCGAAGCCTTCAATCTGTTCGACGGCATGCTGACCGGTCTGCGCGAGACGGTCTGCGGTGTGCTCTCCCATCTGGAGATCCGCATCCAGGCGACACCCGAGGAAATGGAAGCGCGCATGGCGGCGGAGCGCGCCGCGGCGGAAATGCATGAGGGCCGTGAAGATCCCGCCCTTGCCTCCAGCAAAGGCGATGATTCAGCGGACGGGGAGACCATGGTCCGGTCCAGGCAAAGCGCGGCCAGCATTGACCCGCAGGATCCCTCGACCTGGGGCAAGGTTCAGCGGAATGCGGCATGCCCCTGTGGTTCGGGCAAGAAATTCAAACAATGCCACGGAAAACTCTGATCGCAAATGAGGCTGCCTGCCGCCAGTCGGCGGGCGGTTAAGCCTTAGCGAACGAGTGAGATAACCGTCCCGCCGGTGTGGACTTCCGCACTGGCGATGCCGACCAGCCCAACCAGCACGACATCGACCGTGCCGAACTCCCCGCTGAACGGCAGACACAGAATCTGCATCTCTCCCATAGCCCCAGATGCCGGTTCCTGCGTCTCCGCCGCCGCGAGGATGCAACGCGAGAGCGCCGTCGGCAAATTGCCGCCGGGCTCTGTTGTCGCCCCGATCGGCGTACCGCCCAACAAATCGGCTGCTGCGTCGCCAGAAAATTCAACCTGGAATCTGGAATTTTCTCCATAGGCGAGCAGAACGTAGGGCATCTCGTCTACAAGATCGGAGATAAACAGGTTCTCGGACAGTGGAAGAGTTAATTGCGCGCGGGAAAAATCCCAATAGACTCTGAGATCTCTTAATATCGGGGACAGTGGCTCCGTCTGCGCGAAACGTCTGTCCGGTTTAAAATTCAAGATCATATTCCCCTCCCTCAGCGTTGCCATGCGCCGTGGTTATGGACGGTCGACGATGATTTTTTCATCGACAGACGCTGCTCCAGGCTACCCCCTGTTCCTTTCGTTCCGGTTCCAGTTGCCACGCGGAACCAGCATCACTTCGCTCCTAAAGCGCTGTTCCAAGCACATATTGTTCTTCACAACGCTGCACCAGAGCGTATGTGACAAGATAGGTATCCGCAACGCCCCGTAAGGCATGCGCGCGTTTTTCAATCATGAATTTTCAGTATTATTCGGCTGAATTAGTAACCCTGAGGCTAAATATCAGCGATTTCGGGAAAATTTCGGATGGCCGCGATTCTCTGAATGCAAGCGGGCTGCGGAACAGTCACCGTGAGGTCCTCGAACGCGATAACCCTGAGTTCAGGTCGGCAAAAAATCAGGAGTTCTTCACTGTGCAGCAGAAAATCCGGATTCCGTGGCCTGCCAAAAGCTTCATTGCCTCTTGCGAAGGTCTCGTAGATCAGCATGCCGCCCGGAGCAACTGCCGAGACGATGTCACGCATAATCGGCCGGTGCAGATAGTTGGTGACAACAACGCAGCCGAACTGCCGGTCCGCAAGCGGCCAGGGCCGGCCTGCTTCAAGATCGAACGCAACCAGCTGGACCCCGGGATCGGCGGCCATATCCGCGATGGGGGCGATGTTCCGGTCCAGCATTACAATCGGATTTCCCCGCCCCCGGAAGAACCGGCCATGACGCCCCGTGCCGCAAGCCACATCCAGCACTTCCGCCTCTTTCGGCACCATTTCGGCGAACCGCGCAACCCAGCCAGATACTGCCGGGATCGTCCCGGTTTTGGCCGGTGACTTGCTCATTCCGCAGCCTCGACAGCATCAAGGACAGGAACAACCGCACCGGAGAACGAGCAATCGGGAACCGCAAGCCGCAGAAAGACTGGCCCCGCCGCCTCGACCGGCGTGACCGCCCCGGGATCCTCGTCCGGAAATGCCGAGGCGCGCATCCCGGTACGCATGGCGCCAGGATCCACGGCATTGGCCCGAATGCCGAATTTACGGTTCTCCGCCGCATAGACACGCATCATGGCCTCAAGACCAGCCTTGCTTGCGGCATAGGCGCCCCAGTTCGCATGGCTACCACGAGCGGCGCCGGAGGTGACGAAGATGCAGCGGCCCGCGTCGGACACCGCCAACATCGGATGCAAGGCGGTCAACAGACGGTAGGCAGCATTGAGGTTGAGGTCGATAACGGCGTCCCAGGTTGCATTTTCTATATCCGGCACTGGTTTCAGATCACCGAGCAGCGCCGCATTCAGGACCAGTACATCGAGCCGCCGGCCGCCATCCTCAATGACTTTCAGCAGGTCTGCCATTCCCTGCGGGGTGCACAGATCGGCCGGAACAGACACAGCCGTTCCTCCTGCCGCCTCGATTTCGGCCTGCCGGGCAACAAGTCCGTCAGCATCGCGTGCGACAAGCAGAACCATAGCGCCGGCTCGGGCGAAAACCCGCGCCACCTCGGCGCCGATACCACGGGAAGCACCAGTGACAAGCGCGACCTTGCCGGCAAGCGGCTTTGCCGTATGCTCAACCGCCTCCGCCGCCTTCTGCTCCTCGGCGATGATCCCGAGTTCTTTGCGGATATATTCCAATGCTGCTTCGAGCGTATCCACGATATCGTCGACCTGATCATGCGTGACCACGAATGGCGGGGCGATCAGCAGCGTATCCCGCACCGCCCGCACGATGATGCCCCGCTCCCTGAGGTTCTCGCGGCAGACAGCAGCAACCACACCGGGCGGATCGAACAGGATGTGTCGGGCTTTATCCTGGATCAGTTCAACCGCCCCAAGCAGACCGAGACTACGCACCTCGCCGACAAGCGGATGGTCAGCAAGGCGGGCAAGCGCACGCTGGAAATAAGGGCCGATGTCCTGCGCGACCCGCTCGACCAGCTTTTCACGCTTGAGAATATTCAGGTTTTCCAGCGCCACGGCGGCCGCAACCGGATGCCCGGAATAGGTAAAGCCGTGAGCTAGCCCACCCTCTGCATCGCGCAGTTTGTCCGCAATCGGGTCCGAGATCATCAGCGCGGAAATCGGCTGGTAGCCGGAGGACAGACCTTTCGCCAAAGTGATGAAACCGGGACTGAGATCATACAGTTCCGCCGCCGACCAGGCGCCGAGCCGACCGAAGGCGCTGATGACCTCGTCCAAGACGAACAGCACGTCGTGCCGCTGACAAATCCTCTGAACTTCCTGCAGGTAGCCTTCCGGCGGAAAGATCAGACCGCCGGCTCCCTGGATCGGCTCGCAGATAAAGAGCGCGACATTGTCGGCGCCGAGCTCCTTGATCTTGATCTCAAGGGAATGCGCAGCCTGCTTCGCAAACGCCGCCTCCGCCATGTCATGACCATGAAGGAACTTGTAGGGCGCCATGATATGGGCGAAGTCCGGCATTCCGGCGCCGCCCTGCTCATGCATCGCACCGACACCGCCAGCACTGATCGTGGCCAGGGTGGAGCCGTGATACCCTTCCTCCCGACCTATCACGATCCGCTTCGAAGGCTTGCCAACCTGCTGCCAGTAATAGCGCGCAAGACGGATCGCACTGTCACAGACCTCGGAGCCGGAATTCGCGAACAGGGCGGTGTTAAGATGACCGGGCATCAGCGCTGCCAGCGTCTCCGCAAGCTCCGCTGTCGGTGCCGTGGTCGTATTGAAGAAGGTATTGTAATAGGCGAGCTGCTGCATCTGGCGGGCGGCCACGTCGGCCAGCTCCTTGCGGCCATAACCGACATTGACGCACCACAAACCGGCCAGCGCATCGAGATAGCGATGCCCCTGGTCGTCCCAGAGGTAGCAGCCCTCACCCCGCTCGATCACGGTCGCTCCGCCAGACTCCGCAAGGCTCCGGTTATCCGTGAAAGGATGCAGGTGATGGGCGGCGTCCCGCTGCCCCAGAGTTTTGCCGTCCGGATCGATCACACTCTGTCCCCCGCGCAACGACACACTGGCTAATTAGTAATTATTACACTATTTCGACACCATGCTACCCGATAGCTGCCAAAGCTACCTGATAGCTGACAGGACGACAGTGGGTCAGTTGGATGATCAAATACAGATTGCGTTGCGACAAGGACCATAGCTTCGACGCCTGGTTTCGCGATAGTGCAACCTATGACAAGCAGGCAGACGCAAGTTTGCTGGCCTGCCCGGCCTGTGGCTCGTCCGCTGTCTCCAAAGCCCTGATGGCGCCGAATGTCTCCTCCTCCAAAAAGAAGGATGACAGCGCGCCGGAGCAAACCGTGCCTGCGGTCAGCGAGGTGCCGCAGGAAATGATCGAGCTTCGCCAGAAGCTCGCCGCGCTCCGCACCGAGGTGGAGAGTAATTTCGACTATGTCGGCAAGGACTTCGCCGAAGAGGCGCGGAAGATTCATTACGGCGAAAAAGATCCGCACGGCATTTATGGCGAAACCACCCCTACGGAAGCAGAAGCCTTGCGGGACGAAGGGATTGGCTTTGGCGCCATTCCCTGGCTACCGAAAAGCGACGCCTGATCAGGCTGCTTTCGGACGGACCGCCAGCATGGCGTAATTGATCCCGAGATCCGACGAGCGTTCGAAGGTATCGCCGAGCGGGTCGAACCGGATCCCCGTCTTCTCCGCCATCACAAGCCCTGCTTCCGTCAACAACGCCCGCAACTCTTCCGGTGTCAGGAATTGCCGCCAGTCGTGCGTACCGGCCGGAACCCAGCGCAAGACGTATTCGGCTGCGAATTTCCCGAACAAAAGCGACTTCATGGTCCGGTTGAGCGTGGTGACGAAGACAGCGCCGCCCGGACGGACCAGCTTGGCGAGAGATGCCACGAAAAGCTCCGGGTCAGCGACATGCTCGATCACTTCGGAGGCGATCACGGCATCGAAAGCGCCCGGCATTTCAGCGGCAAGGTCTTCCGCCAGACAGGTCCGGTAATCGATCTCGAGACCTGTCTGCTCGGCATGCACCTGCGCCGTCCCGATGGTCCGCTCATCGGCATCGATCCCGGTCACCGCCGCGCCGAGTCGGGTAAGCGGCTCCGATATCAGACCGCCACCGCATCCGATATCGAGCAATTTCAGACCGTCGAACGGCACCTCCGCGGTTTCTGAAAGCACGAAATGGTCGCTCAGCCACTCCCGGATCAGTCCAAGGCGGACCGGTGTGAATTTATGCAGCGGCGCGAAAGGCCCCTGCATGTCCCACCATTCCGCCGCCACAGCGGAGAAGCGGGCGACATCATCCGGATCGATCGTGCTTGCGACTGCGTTCTTCTGGTTCATGGGTGCTCCATTCAACACCGAGCCCGGCCTTGCCCGGACAGCGACGTGTCGCTATGTATAGCCCCGCCGGGAGCCATTAGGAACGCTCGCGTTCCGGTTTTGGGCATTGGGGATACACTCCTGAAAAGCGGAACGAAATGGCGCGTATCGTGCAAAAGTTCGGCGGCACGTCCGTCGCCGATATTGAACGCATCAAGAATGTGGCTCAGCGGGTCAAGAAAGAGGTCGATGCCGGCAACGAGGTCGCCGTCATCGTCTCTGCCATGGCCGGGGTCACTAACCAGCTGGTCGGCTATGCGCGCGAGATGAGCGTGCTGCATGACGCCCGCGAATACGACACCATCGTCTCGACCGGCGAACAGGTGACCAGCGGCTTGCTGTCCATGGCCCTGCAGAATATCGGCGTCAACGCCCGCTCCTGGCTCGCCTGGCAATTGCCATTCCGGACCGACGGGGTACATAGCAAGGCGCGGATCGAAAGCATCGAGACCGGCGAGATCGTAAAACGCTTCGAGCAAGGACAGGTCGCTGTCCTCGCGGGTTTCCAGGGCATCGGGCCGGACAACAGGATCACCACGCTCGGCCGAGGCGGATCCGACACATCGGCCGTTGCCCTCGCCGCAGCGCTCAACGCAGACCGCTGCGACATCTACACGGATGTCGATGGCGTCTATACTACCAATCCGCGGATCGTTCCGTCGGCCCGAAAGATCGACCGGATTACCTACGAGGAAATGTTGGAACTGGCCTCCCAGGGGGCCAAGGTGCTGGAGACGCGATCCGTCGCGCTTGCCATGCAGCACAATGTCAGACTCCAGGTGCTCTCCAGCTTCATCGAAGCTCCCGGCACCCTGGTCTGTGATGAGGATGAGATCGTGGAACAGCAAATCGTCAGCGGCATTGCCTACAGCCCGGAAGAAGCCAAGGTCACCGTGCGCCATGTACCGGACCGGCCGGGTATCGCCGGATCGATCTTTGGCAGCCTCGCCGACGCGGCTGTCAACGTCGACATGATCGTCCAAAACGTAACCGAGGACGGCGCCACCACCGACATGACCTTCACCGTCGGCAAGACCGATCTCGAGCGCGCCCGCCAGGTGTTGGAAAAGCTGCAGGACGAACTCGGCTTCAAGGAAATCAACGCGGACCCGAACGTTGCCAAGGTCTCGGTCGTCGGCGTCGGCATGCGCTCCCAGCCGGGCGTCGCCAAGACGATGTTCCACACTCTGGCCGACAAGGGCATCAACATCCAGGTGATCTCGACTTCGGAGATCAAGGTCAGCGTCCTGATCGCCGCCGAATATACTGAACTGGCGGTCCGGGCTCTTCACACTGCATACGGCCTCGACGGGCCGCCGGCGAGCTAAGGCATGACGGCCGCGGTCGAGCAGAACGGCTTCGGCCGCAACTCCCGCACCATGTTGCGCAGACTGCGCGATGTGATGGCGGATACGCGCGCGCCGCAGGAACGTCTCGACAGCATCACCTCGATCATCGGCGCCGACATGGCCGCAGAGGTCTGCTCAATCTATGTCCGCCGCTCCGATAACCTGCTGGAGCTCTGTTCTACCGAGGGCCTGAACAAGGACGCCGTCCACCGCACGCTGATGCATTTCGGCGAGGGCCTTGTCGGCGACATCGCAGCGCGCGCCCAGTCGCTCGCCCTCTCGGACGCGCAATCCCATCCGAAGTTCGCCTATTTCCCGGAAACCGGCGAAGAGATCTACCAGTCCCTCGCCGGCGTGCCGGTGATGCGCGCCGACCGTGTTCTCGGCGTGCTGGTGGTCCAGAACCGGTCCCGCCGGCAGTATTCCGACGAAGAGATCGAGACGCTCGAGACCTTCGCCATGGTGCTGGCGGAACTGCTCGCCAACGGCGTTCTCGACGGGCAAGAGAACAAGCACGATGCCCCCGTCCGCCTCGCCGGTCAGTCGGTTGCCCCCGGCGTCGGGATCGGGATCGCACATTTCCACAGACCGAGCACCGCGATCCGCCGTGTCGTTGCCGACAACCCGGCGATCGAAAAGGAACGGCTCGACAACGCCATGCAAAGCGTGCGCTCACGCATCGACACACTGCTCTCGGCGCCAGACCTCGCCGAGGCCGGCGAACATCGTGACGTACTCGAAACCTTCCGCATGATCGCCCATGACCGCGGCTGGCTGACCCGAATGAACGACGCGATCGACAACGGCCTGACCGCGGAAGCCGCAGTGCAACGCTCACGCGCCGACATGCGGGCCCGCCTCGGCTCGGTCCAGAACCCCTATCTGCGCGAGCGGCTCGCCGATTTCGAGGATCTCACGAACCGCCTGCTCGCCCAGCTCGCCGACGAAGAAGAGAATGGCGATACTGCGGGAACGATCGACGACGATCAGCCCTATATCGTCGTTGCCCGATCCATGGGCCCGGCAGAACTGCTCGACTACGACCGCACGAACCTCGCCGGACTGGTTCTAGAGGAAGGTTCGGCAACGGCGCATGTGGCGATTGTCGCAAGGGCTCTGGACATCCCGGTGCTCGGCAACATTCCGGGGCTGCTGAGCGAGGTCAATCCGGGCGACCACCTGATTATCGATGCCGACAACGGCCAGGTCCTGCTACGGCCAACTGAAGACGTCCAGGACTCTTTCCATGCCGGTCTCCGCGCCCGGGCAGAAACCAAAGCACGCTACCAGGCACTCCGCGACCAGCCGGCCCGGACGCTGGATGGTGTCGATATCAGCCTGTTGCTGAATGTCGGTTTAATGTTCGACCTGCAGCAACTCGACGCGACCGGCGCCGAGGGGATCGGGCTTTACCGGACCGAGATCCCCTTCATGGTCCGTCGCGACATCCCGGACGTGTCGCAACAGACGGACGTCTATCGCCGTGTCCTCGATGCCGCCGGCGGTCGCCCTGTCACCTTCCGCACACTGGATGCAGGTGGCGACAAGAATATTCAGGCATTCGATCACGACCCCGGAGACAATCCCGCCCTCGGCTGGCGCTCGATCCGGATATCGGTCGATCACCCGAGCCTGTTGCGGAACCAGATCCGCGCGATCCTGCGGGCAGCGGCAGGCGCCCCGGTCGACCTGATGTTCCCCATGGTTTCCACCGTGGGAGAATTCGATGCCGCGCGTTCAATCCTCGACAGGGAGCTGGAACGTGCATTGCGCCTTGGCGAAGTACTTCCGTCGAAACTTCGCCTCGGCAGCATGCTGGAAGTACCCTCTCTTGCCTGGCAACTTCCCGAAATCTTGCGCCGTGTCGACTTTCTCTCTGTAGGGAGCAACGATCTACAACAGTTCTTCTTCGCAGCGGACCGTGGGGACCAGCGCGTAACTCATCGTTACGATGCCGTGTCCGTTCCCTTCCTGAGGCTGCTCAGAAATATATCCAATGCATGTAAAAAGCACGATAAGCCATTGACTTTATGTGGAGAGATGGCTGGATCGAGAATTGGCGCAATGGCCCTAGTCGGAATCGGGTATCACAGATTGTCGATGGCGGCGGCCTCGATAGGCCCGGTAAAGGAAACTATAAGGTCATTGAATTACAATGACTTGCAAATACTTATGTCAAATTTACTGGAAACACGAGAGGGCCGATTGGTGGAGAATTTAAAGGCATTTGCCCGCGATCATCAGGTACCCGCATGAGTCTTCGGATCGAAAAATCCGAATAGATCATTGATTCATTGGAGAATTTATTCTAACTTGGCTTTCAAGCCTGGTTACTCCATGGTGACGCGGTCAGTTTTTCGAAATAGTTACTGCTGAAATTGTGGACTGAGGAAGACGCAATATTCGCGGGCAATTAGGTCGTGGATGATATGAGCGCAAAAGCAAAGTTGAGACTTCAGCACATCGAAGATGCCGCGAAGTCAAAAGCCGAGGAACGCATGTCTCCCGTGGTGACAGCAGTGGCTGTCGCGCCTACGGACATTGCCCTCAAGGCAACGAAATCCAAATCAGCAGAGCCTTGGCTGAACGCCGAGGCGGAATCTGCTTCTGCGGTTGGTGAATTGCTTCGCCACAATCGTGTCGAAAGAGAGCTTTCTCTTCAGGATATCGCGCAGCAATTACGAATTCAGCGCAGTTATCTTGAAGCCTTGGAAGAGGGCGATTTCGATAGTCTTCCAGGACTGACATATGCCATCGGATATGTCCGCAGCTATGCCCAGCTTCTGGATCTTGACCAAGATACACTGATTGCCGACTTCAAGGCCGAAGCCAAAAAGCTTCAGGAGCCCACTCAGCTTTCCTTCCCCTCACCTGCACCGGAAGGGAAAGTGCCGGGAGGCGCCCTGGTTTTTGCCGGCGTTCTGCTTGCCGCGCTCAGCTATGGCGGCTGGTATTATTTCTCGACCTCGGAAACCGCAGTCTCCGAGCTGACGCCGGGCATTCCGGATCGTCTGGCCTTCCTGCTTGAAGAGCCTGCAATCAACACGCCCGCTGCGGCAGAGAGTGCCCCCGTCGCGCCCCAGCCGACCGCAGCGATCGCCGTAACGAAGACACCGGCGGCCAGCAAAGCGCCCTCCGCACCAATCCAGGCCGCCTCTGAAGCCGCGCCGTCGAAGCCGGAGACTGAACCCGTCACCGGTACGACACCGGCACCGGTCGTAGCATCAGTGAGCCAGGAACCCACTCAACAGGCCGAGACGCCTGCAGCTGCGGTAACCGCCACGGATACGACTCCGGCAGCGCCCGAAATTGCTTCAACGACAAATACCGGCGCCGAAGAGGCCGCCGAGATAGCCGCCGCCCCTCCGAGCGGCGAAACGATCACCGCTACCGAACCAGTCACGGAAGCGTCGGCACCGGTTGATACAGCAGCCACGGAAGACACAACGGCCGCAGTTCAGGTTGCCAGCATACCGGAACCCGCTCCTGCGTCCGGAACAACCGACATTCCCGCCATCCCTGAAGTGCCCCTTCAGGCGGCGACAACGACCAGCCGGTCCGTTGTCGAAGCAGAAGCGGCGGCAATCGACAGCAAGCCGAAACCTGCTTCTACCGTCGCCGGGCCACTTATCGTGATCAGCGCGACAGACGACAGTTGGGTCCAGGTCCGCGGCACCGATGCCTCACCGTTGCTGACACGCATTCTGCGCAAGGGCGAACAATACAAGGTTCCGGCCCGCACCGGCTTGAAGCTCTTCACCGGGAATGCCGGAGCCCTGAAAATTTCCGTAAATGGGACCGAGGCACCGAGCCTTGGACCGTTCGGCAAAATCGCCCGGAACATCCCATTGGACGAAACTCTGCTGACTTACACAGTCACAGACTGACGCCGACATTCTTCAATCGTAACGAAGGCGCCGTTTACCCGCGGCGCCTGCTTGCTTTATAAGACCCCAAACGCCATCTCGCAGTGGCGAGTACAGCGAGCGGAACGATCTCATGAGTGTGCGGCCTTACCGCGACATCTTCAGACGCAAATCCCGTCAGATCTCTGTCGGCAACGTTTTGGTCGGCGGCGATGCGCCGATCACGGTGCAGACCATGACGAACACGCTGACGGCGGATGCCAAGGCGACCATCGCGCAGATACAGGCCTGTGCGGACGCCGGGGCCGACATTGTGCGTGTCTCCTGCCCGGATGAAGCCTCGACTGCTGCCATGCCGGAAATCTGCAAGGCCAGCCCGGTGCCGATCGTCGCGGATATCCATTTCCACTATAAGCGCGCCATCGAGGCCGCCAAGGCGGGCGCAGCTTGCCTGCGGATTAATCCCGGCAATATCGGCAATGCCGAGCGGGTGCGCGAGGTGGTGAAAGCCGCCAAGGATTACGGCTGCTCCATCCGGATCGGCGTCAATGCAGGCAGCCTTGAAAAGCACCTGCTGGAAAAATACGGCGAGCCCTGCCCGGAAGCGATGGTGGAGTCCGCACTCGACCATCTAAAAATTCTTGAGGACAACGACTTCTTCGAGACGAAAATCAGCGTGAAAGCCTCGGACGTCTTCCTCGCGGTCGCCGCCTATCAGGGTCTGGCCGACGCGTGCGACTATCCGCTGCATCTCGGCGTCACCGAAGCCGGCGGCTTCCGCATCGGCTCGGTGAAATCCTCCATCGGCATGGGCATGCTGCTCTGGAGTGGGGTTGGCGATACTATCCGCGTCTCGCTCTCCTCCGATCCGGTGGACGAGGTGAAGGTCGGCTTCGATATCCTGAAGTCGCTCAATCTGCGCCATCGCGGTGTGAACGTGATTTCCTGCCCCTCCTGTGCCCGCCAGCAGTTCGACGTCATCAAGACTGTCGAGGTTCTGGAAGAAAGGCTCGCCCATATCACCACGCCGATGACCCTTTCGGTTATCGGCTGCGTGGTGAACGGGCCGGGTGAAGCGCGGGAAACGGATATCGGCTTCACCGGCGGCGGCAAGGGCAACCATCAGGTCTATATCGCCGGTCTGCCCCATCATCGCCTGCAGGACGACAATGTCGTCGACCATCTGGTCTCTCTCGTCGAGGAAAAGGCGGCCGAGATCGAGAAGGAGCTGGCCGAGGCGGATGAAAACACGGTGCCGATGGTTTCTCCGGCAGCCTCCTGACCCCGCACAGACTTTCCAACCACCGCAAAATCACCGCATCCGTTTGAATCCGGGACGGAAACGCGGCATAAACCGAGCCTCCCCGGCATTCTGTCGGCTTCGGGGACGTTTGAAAGGACCTCTATCATGGCCAAGTTGCAGCCCGTTCGCGGCACCCACGACCTCCTCGGTGAGGACGCGCGGCGGCATCGCCATGTTATCGAGACGGCCCTCGCGACCGCCAGCCGCTACGGTTTCAGCGAAATCCAGACACCGATCTTCGAATTCACCGAAGTCTTCGCCCGCACTCTCGGCGAGACTTCCGACGTGGTTTCGAAAGAGATGTACAGCTTCACAGACCGGGGTGACGAAAGCATCACCCTGCGCCCGGAAGGCACGGCGGGCGTGGCGCGCGCTTTCATTTCCGGCGGCCTGACCCAGGACCTGCCGCTGAAGCTATTCTATCAGGGCCCGATGTTCCGCTATGAGCGCCCGCAGAAAGGCCGCCAGCGCCAGTTCCACCAGATCGGCGTCGAGCTTATCGGCGTGCCGACGCCGCAGGCCGATATCGAAGTGATCACGGTGGGCGCCGACATTCTCGACGCACTCGGCATTTTCGACGGCATCGTGCTGGAGCTGAACACGCTTGGCGACACGAAAAGCCGTCACGCCTATCGCGACGCATTGGTCGAATACCTGATGGGCCACAAGGACGGCCTGTCCGAGGACAGCCTGCGCCGGCTGGAAGCAAACCCGCTGCGCATCCTCGACAGCAAGGATGAGGGCGACCGCAAGATCGTCGCGGACGCACCGTCCTTCGGCGATTACCTCAATGCGGCTTCCGAAGATTTCTACGGTTCGGTCAAACAGGGCCTCGACGCGGTTGGCATCCCCTACCGGCAAAACGACCGGTTGGTGCGCGGCCTCGATTACTATTGTCACACCGCATACGAATTCGTCACCGACCGGCTCGGGGCCCAGGGCACCGTGATGGCGGGCGGACGTTATGACGGCTTGATCGAGACTATGGGCGGCCCCTCCACACCGGGTGTCGGCTGGGCTGCCGGAATCGAGCGGATCGCCATGATGATTGAGGCGCCTGTCGCTCCGGCACGGCCGCTTTCCCTGATCCCGGTCGGCGAGGATGCGACTATCGCGGCGATCAAGCTCGCGCACGACTTGCGCAAGGCGGGCCACTCTGTCGAAATGGGCTATTCGGGAAATCTTGGAAAGCGCATGAAGCGGGCCAACAAACTCGGTGCAAGCCACGCCGTCATCATCGGCGAGACGGAACTCGAAAAGGGCGTAGCGACGATCCGCGACCTGGACACAGGCTCGCAAGTCGAAGTCGCGCTGGACAAGATCGGGGACCATCTCGGCGCCGAGGCCTAGCGAGGCGCGCGTTGGCGGACCGCTCCGCTTCCCCGCTCTTTCAGGACCTGCACCGCTTCGCCGTCGTCGGCGTCAACCACCGGACCTGTCCCGATGCGATCCGTGAGCAGCTATTCGTCGCCGACGAGGAGTTGCCGGTCGTGCTTCGCTCGCTCCGGGTTTTCGGAGTCGAGGAAGCCATGCCGCTCTCGACCTGCGACCGGGTCGAAGTCGCCGGCATCTTCCCGAACCCCGAAGAAGCCCGCAGCATCATCGCGAAGATCCTCTGCGCCCCAATCGATCTCGACCCGGCACTGCTGGAGCCGCTGCTTTACCGGCATGTCGGCGGGGACGCGGTGAGTCATTTGTTTCGCGTCGCCGCCTCTCTCGACAGTCAGGTCATCGGCGAACCCCAGATCCTCGGCCAGATGCGAGCGGGGCACCGGCTGGCCCGCAGCCTGAAATCTTCCGGTCCGCTGCTCGACGCAACCATGAGCGCCGCCTTCGAAGCCGCGCGGCAGGTGCGTCGTGAAACGCGGATCGCGGAAGGTCCTGTCTCCATTGCCGCCGCCGCCCTCTCCGTCGCCCGCGACGTGCATGGCGCGCTGGAACGGACCCGTGCGGTGCTGCTTGGCTCTGGCGAACTCGGCCTGATTCTGGCGGAACAGCTTCACAACAGCCATGGCACGCCGGTCACGGTGCTGGACCGCATTGCCCGGCGCGCCGAGGCAACGGCCAGATCCATCGGCGCCCATCATGCAGCCATGGACACCCTTGCGGAAACGCTCGTCGATGCCGATATCGTCATTGCCGCCGTCGGAGAAGGCCGCACCGTGTTGACCGAAGAGATGGTTTCACGGGCGCTGGTGAAACGCCGCTACCGGCCGATCTTTCTGGTCGATCTCTCGATCCCTGCCGACATCGATCCGGCGGTCAACAGGATCGACGAGGCCTTCCTGTTCGATCTTGAGGATCTGGAACGGTCCGCGACCGAAGGCAAGAATGCCCGCCGCGCCGAAGCGGAGGCCGCTCGCGAGCTGGTCAATGCCGCCGTCGCCCGGTTTCTCTCGGATCAGAGCGGGCGCATCGCGGCCCCCTCCATCGCACGCCTCAGAGCGCATCTGGAAAGCATGCGTGAGGCGCTTCATGCGGAGCAACCAAACCTTTCCGCGGAAGACGCAACCCGTCTGTTGCTGAACCGCATCATGCACGGCCCGTCTGAACATCTTCGGCGCCTGGCGGCAACGGACCATCTGGACGACCGGACCCTCTCCACGCTGGAGGAACTGTTCGGTCTCGACCAAGAACAAGGAGAAGACCTGTGAGCTTGCAGGCAAATCTGGAACGCGTGCTGGCCCGTCACAAGGAACTGGAAGCCATTCTGGCCTCCGGCGACAGCTCGGACATTGCCAGGCTGTCGAAAGAACTCTCGGAGCTGGCACCCGTCGCCCACAAGGTGACGGAATTGAACGACATGCGGCAGGAGCTGTCCGACTCTCGCGAATTGTTGGAAGATCCGGACATGGCGGAGATGGCCGCAGACGAGGTTCAGCGGCTTGAGAAGGCGCTGCCGGAGCTCGAACGCGAAGTTCAGATCCTGCTGCTGCCGAAGGACGAGGCGGACGAAAAGAACGCCATCCTCGAAGTCCGGGCCGGCACCGGCGGGGACGAGGCAGCCCTGTTCGCCGCCGATCTGTTCGGCATGTATCAGCGATATGCCGCTCTGAAGGGCTGGAAGTTCGAGGTCATGGAAATTTCCGAGAACGATATCGGCGGCTACAAGGAAGCCACGGCCGAGATCACCGGCCGCTCCGTCTTCGCCCGCCTCAAGTTCGAGTCTGGTGTGCACCGGGTACAGCGGGTGCCTGTGACCGAGTCCGGCGGCCGTATTCACACTTCCGCCGCCACCGTCGCGGTATTGCCGGAAGCCGAGGATGTCGACCTCCATATCGAGGACAAGGATCTCCGGGTCGATGTGTTCCGCGCCAGCGGCGCGGGCGGCCAGCACGTCAACACGACGGAAAGCGCAGTGCGGATCACCCACCTTCCCTCCGGCATCGTGGTTTCCCAGCAGGACGAGAAGTCGCAGCACAAGAACCGGGCCAAAGCGATGAAGATCCTGCGCGCCCGGCTCTACGATCACGAGCGCCAGCGCCTTGCCAGCGAACGAGCCGCAGACCGGAAGGACCAGATCGGCAGCGGCGACCGGTCGGAACGTATCCGGACCTATAATTTCCCGCAGGGCCGGGTATCCGATCACCGTATCAACCTGACCCTCTACAAAATCGACAAGGTGATCGCCGGGGAGGCCCTGGATGAGCTGGTCGACGCCCTGACCGCAGAAGACGAAGCCGCCCGCCTGGCCGAGATGAGCTGATGCCGCAGGACCATTCCGACACGGCGACAACGGTCGGCGCCCTGTTGCAGGCGGCAACGCAACGCCTGGCAGCGGAGGGCAACGACAACCCACGGCTCGATGCGCGACTGCTGCTTGCCCATACCCTCGGCGTGGAGGGGCGGCTGCATGGCCGCGATGACGATCCGGTCTCAGCGGAGCAGCGCACCCGCTACGCCGCATTTCTGGCTCGCCGTATCGACGGGGAGCCCGTGTCCCGCATTCTCGGCTCCCGCGAATTCTGGAGTCTGGAGTTCGACCTCTCGCCAGCGACCCTCGATCCGCGCCCGGACAGTGAGACCTTGATCGATGCCCTTCTTGAGCTACATCCGGAACGCGATCACGCCTACCGCATTCTGGATCTCGGTACAGGCACCGGCTGTCTCCTGCTGGCGGCTCTCTCCGAATTTCCAAATGCAGAAGGCTTGGGGGTGGATATCGACGCGGATTGCATCGCAATAGCACGCCAAAATGCTGAGAAACTATGTCTTTCCAGGCGTGCACGAATGATCCGTTCCCGGTGGGCAGACAATGTGAATGGTCCATTCGACATCGTGCTTTCCAACCCGCCATACATTCCCACATCGGACATTGCCGACCTACAACCAGAAGTAAAAGTACACGACCCCATGCAAGCGCTGGACGGTGGCCCGGACGGCCTCGACGCCTATCGTAACATCGCGGAATGCTTGCCTTCCCTACTCGGTGAAGACAGCGTCGCAGTGCTCGAATTTGGAGAAGGACAAGGGCCCGACATTTCCCGCATCGTGGAAGCATCAGGCCTCATCGTGGATGGCTTCCGGAGCGATCTGGCGGGCATCGAACGCTGCATTCTGATCCGCCGGACCTAGCCTTTCGCAGCTCCCCCGCCGCACTGCAGCAGGGGAATTAGAACTTGGAATGCCGCGCTCAAACCGGTAGTCTCCCTTCATGCAACAGAGGCCGGAGGGGGCAGGTCTGTTGCAGGAAACCATCCTGGTTATGAGATGATCGCATCGGTTTGGACTCTGGTCCTACCGGATGCTCCGGATGTTTCGGTCACACACATGGTGTGGATCGGTGTTTTGGCACGGGAGCCCATTTGGCACCCTTTAAAACGGCAAAGAATCAAGCATGAGACAAGGTCCCCATCAGAAACGTGGGCGGGGTCGCGGCGGAAATAACAATCGTCGCCCTAGTACCCCCAACAGAAATCAGACCTTCGACAGCAACGGTCCCGACGTCCGGATCCGTGGCAATGCGCATCAGGTGTTCGAGAAATACCTGACGCTTGCCCGCGATGCCTCGACCGCCGGAGACCGGGTGCTGGCTGAAAGCCTGTTCCAGCATGCGGATCACTATTTCCGTATCTACAGCGCTTTCAACGAAGAGAACGAAGCCCGAAAGAATGCGCAGCAGGATACCGGGCAACATCAGCCCGACAGTCAGCCGCGTAATGACGACAGCCGCAGAGACGACGACAGCGATGCGGGTAATGTCGTCGAAGTGCGTCCAGCCCAGCCCCCGGTGGCACAGCCTCAACCGACATCCTCGTCAGACGATGACGAGGCTCCGGCACGCCGGACCCGAAGCGAGCGCCGTCAGGATGCCGAAGCTGCAGAGCAGACCGGCGAGCCCGAACAACCGCGTGCTCCACGTCAGCCGCGCCGCCGCCGGAATGGCGCGGCAGCTCCGAAGGATGCTGCTGCTCCGGCAGCAGATAATGACTCCGCGCTGCGGGCCATGCTCGGTGCCAGTGAAAGCGGCGCACCCAAAGCAGCGGCGCCGGAAGAAGCTCCCGCTGCCAGTGCCGAACCGGAAGCAAAGCCGGTCCGCCGCAGAGGCCGCCCGCGCAAAGTCGTCGAAGCGGTCGAACCCGCCCTGCCGCTGGCCGGCGAGGACTGATCGGCCTGTAGCCACTACGCTTTGAAAAACCGGTCGTCAGCAATGACGGCCGGTTTTTTTATGCCCAAATTGCCTAGCGCCTGGAACGGCTCTGTTCCTAGATCTGCTTTGTGAATGAATATGATCGCGACGAACGCTGATAGCCGATGCGTTCGTAAAAGGAATGCGCACCGGTACGGCGCTCATTCGACGACAGACTCACAGTCTTGCAACCGAGCTCCCTGGCCAGCCGTTCCGCCTCTGTCATGAGATGGCGCCCTGCTCCGCTGCCCCTCACCCGCTCATCCACGACGAGCGCCTGAACGCACAACATCATCCCTTTGTCGATCGTAGGGGCCTGATAGCAGTGCAGATAACCAAGCAGGACTTCCCCGGAGAAAGCGCCGAACGTGTGATGCCCCAGAGCCGTGAGCACATCAGAGATGCGCGCTTTGGCCCCTTCCGCCTCCAGATCGTAGCCAAGCTGCACCGTAAGCGCGGCAACCTCTACCGCATCCTCGACAGACAAACTCCGCAGGGTCAGGTCTTCCGCCACCACGATACGCCGCTTTCCGAACCAGCCCGGCCTAGAGGATGGTGATCTCGTCACCGACACGGATCGTTCCGCCACCGGTGACATCGACATAGATGCCGCAATCAGTGTGGCCGAAACCATTTTGCAGATCCCGCGGGATCGTCAGGTCACGCTGCGCCGTCGCCGGATCGACATTGGTAGCGGGACAGCGGCCAATCCGTTCGGCAACGCGGATTTCGGCGTCTCCGATCTTCACCGTCTTTCCAACCCAGGTGAATTCTTCCCAGGCCGGCACACCCTCAATCAGGAGATTGCCCCGGAACCGCAGCGGATCGACCGGCTGGCCAACCACACGCTCGAGATCCCGGACACTTTCCAGATTGATGATCGAGACGAAGGGAACCTTCACATCGGAATAGGGCTGATCGCCGCTTTCGACAATGCGCGGCTGGCCCCGGCTTTCCTTCGTCATGAAGGCGGCGAAGAACTGCTCCAGCACCGTCCGTCCATTGACGTCGGTGAGCTTGCCGCTGGCAACGTTCCGCCCCTTGCGCCAGATCTGCAGGATCTCGCTATCCTCGTCGAAGCGAGCTTCGAGCTGAGCGAGCTTCTCTGCCTGCGCCAGTTGCAGGAAATTGGCTTTCGCCTTCCAATCCCGGTCTCCGGCTTCCGCACGCCGCGCCGCGGCGCCGTTCAGAATCCCGAAACGTCGGTCGTTCGGGAGCATACGCCCCGCTTCCAGCGGCACGCTCTCCAGAGATTCTCCTGTCATACCTTTGACCGGGAACCTGTATATCGCACTGATTTTTCCCATAGTGCACCGCACCATAAATAGCTTCGGAAACCTGTCAACTCGCATTCACGCCACTTGCGATGACGTAGCCACTCACCATATCTGTGATGTGGGTTCCGAATGCCGCAATCGGGTTCGGCCCCCTTCCAAGACGGAACGCAATCGGCGATGCTGTAATGATCGTCAGTGCATTCCGAAAAGAGGCTCGCATACCGCCATATTGGGGTGTGTGGAGCTGTATCGGCAACCTTGCGGTACGAAGGAGACGACCGTTGGATTTCGAAAAACTCTCGGAGCGCCTACGCGGCTTTCTACAATCTGCGCAGACCTATGCCACCGGCGCGGGCCACCAGCGCCTGACCCCCGAACATCTGCTGAAAGTCCTGCTCGACGATAAGGAAGGCATGTGCGCCAAGCTTATCGACGCGTCGGGCGGCAATGCGAAATCGGCTCAGCTCGCCGTCGAGGCCGAACTCGGCAAGCTGCCGACGGTCGAAGGCAGCGGTGCCGGGCAGGTTTATCTCGCCCCCGAAACGGCCCGCCTCCTGACACAGGCTGAAGAAATCTCCGAAAAGGCCGGGGACAGTTTCGTCACGGTGGAGCGGCTTCTGCTCGCCATCGCCATGGCGGAAGGCACGGCTGCCGCGCGCATCCTGAAGGATGCCGGCCTGACCGCACAGGCCCTGAACCAGACCGTCAACGACGTCCGCAAGGGCCGCAAGGCCGACAGCGCGACGGCCGAGAATTCCTATGAGGCGCTGGAAAAATACACCCAGGACATGACCGAGGCGGCCCGCACGGGCAAGCTCGACCCTGTGATCGGCCGGGATGAGGAAATCCGCCGGACCATCCAGGTTCTTTCCCGCCGCACCAAGAACAACCCGGTGCTGATTGGTGAGCCCGGCGTCGGCAAGACCGCGCTTATTGAGGGGCTGGCACTGCGCATCGTGAATGGCGACGTGCCGGAGCCGCTGAAACAAAAGCGGTTGCTGACGCTCGACCTCGGCGCGCTGATCGCAGGCGCCAAGTTCCGGGGCGAATTCGAGGAGCGGCTGAAATCTGTGCTGCAGGAAGTCTCCCACTCCGAGGGCGACATCATTCTCTTCATCGACGAGTTGCACACGCTGGTCGGCGCCGGTGCGGCGGAAGGCGCAATGGACGCCTCCAACATGCTGAAGCCGGCTCTCGCCCGCGGCGAGCTGCACTGTGTCGGCGCCACCACGCTGGATGAATATCGCAAGCATATCGAAAAGGACGCGGCGCTGGCCCGGCGCTTCCAGCCGGTCTTCGTCGAGGAGCCGACCGTGATCGACGCGATCTCGATCCTGCGCGGCCTGAAGGAAAAGTACGAGCTGCACCATGGCGTGCGGATCACAGACAGCGCGCTGGTTTCAGCGGCGAATCTATCCAACCGCTACATCACCGACCGGTTCCTGCCGGACAAGGCCATCGACCTGATGGACGAGGCAGCGTCACGCCGGCGCATGGAGGTTGATTCCAAGCCAGAGAAGATCGACGAGCTCGACCGCAAGATCATCCAGCTCAAGATCGAGCAGGAAGCCCTGAAGAAGGAAGCCGACAAGGCGTCCAAGGACCGCCTCTCAAAGCTCGAAGGCGAGTTGGCGGCGCTTGAGAAAACCTCTTCGGAGCTGACCGAACGCTGGCAGTCCGAGAAGGAAGTCGTCGTCGGCGTCCAGAAGATGCAGGAGAAGCTGGAAAAAGCCCGCCTCGAACTCGAAAACGCGAAGCGGCAGGGCGATTTCGAAAAGGCCGGCGAGCTGATGTACGGCGTGATCCCCGATCTCGAAGCCACCATCGGTCAAGCGGAGAACGCCTCCTCGGAAAAGATGGTCATGGAAGAAGTGACCGACCGCGACATCGCCGCCGTCGTCTCCCGCTGGACCGGTATTCCCGTCGACAAGATGCTGGAAGGCGAGCGCGAGAAACTGCTTCAGATGGAGGAAGCCCTGCATGGACGGGTGATCGGCCAGGATGAAGCCATTGCCGCGGTCTCCAACGCCGTGCGACGGGCCCGTGCCGGATTGCAGGACCCGAACCGCCCGATCGGCTCCTTCCTGTTCCTCGGCCCGACCGGCGTCGGCAAGACGGAACTGACCAAGGCGCTTGCGGAGTTCCTGTTCGACGACGAGCACGCCATGGTCCGACTCGACATGTCCGAATATATGGAAAAACACTCGGTCAGTCGTCTGATCGGGGCGCCTCCGGGCTATGTCGGCTATGACGAGGGCGGCGCCCTGACCGAAGCGGTACGGCGCAGGCCTTATCAGGTCGTGCTGTTCGACGAGGTGGAGAAAGCGCACCCGGATGTCTTCAACGTGCTGCTTCAGGTTCTCGATGACGGCCGCCTGACCGACGGACAGGGGCGGACAATCGATTTCCGCAACACGCTGATCATCCTGACCTCGAACCTCGGCTCCGAGTTCCTCGCGGCCCAGGGCGAGGGCGAGACGGTGGATGCGGTGCGCGAGCAGGTGATGGAAGTCGTGCGCCGGGCCTTCCGGCCGGAATTCCTGAACCGTCTGGACGAGACGCTGCTGTTCTCACGGCTCGACCGTTCGAACATGACGCATATCGTCGATATCCAGCTGGAACGACTGCGCAAGCTGCTGGAGGACCGCAAGATCACGATCGATCTCGACGATGCGGCCCTGCGCTGGCTCGCCGACACGGGCTACGACCCAGTCTATGGCGCCCGGCCGCTGAAAAGGGTGATCCAGCGCTCGCTGCAAAACCCGCTGGCCAACCAGATCCTGGAAGGCAGCATTCTCGATGGTAGCCACGTGAAGGTGACGGCGGAAGATGGCAAGCTGATCATCAACGGCAAACCGTCCGCCCCAAGCTCCGAAGTCCGGATCGAGGCGGCGGAATAAGCTTTAAAAAGAGCGCTCCCTCCTTAGGGAGCGCTCTACCACAACCTTAAGCTTTCTATATCTATGCCGACTGAATAAACGATTCCACTCCGCTTCAAGCCGTATCATAAATCGATTTTACAATAGCAAGCCAAAAATCTGTCGCCGTAATTAGACTGCTAATCTGATATCTGAACTCGATCACTGAACCTTAAAATAACCAACACTCTCTAAGCATAGAGTATTTGCAAAACATCCAACTGGACAGATACAATCAATTTTTCGATAAAATAATCATTATTGAGGGAAATCGATGAAACGAGCATGGATCATTCTTGGCGAGGCAAACACTAAAAAATCCTCTGTAATTAGAACATTAACGGGCCTACCCAAAATCAATGATGGGGGCATACCTGGATTCGTTCAAATCGAACAAACGAACGGCTTAAGGTTTAGCCTTTTATCTTACATCAGTGCCATGCAGGAAGCGAAAATTTCTCCGGAAGAATTATTAAAAAAAATTGAACTTTCGAATACACGTCAATTAAGAAAATTAAAAAACACAACCGACCCCACAAAAGAACACCG
>NZ_JACZFS010000039.1 GCF_014904795.1 Nisaea nitritireducens | reverse complement strand
ATTACCCTGATGGAAGAATATACATCGAAAAATTATTAAACAATAATTGGGAAATTGAAGCGGCAATCTCACTAGGTCAATGGTCTCCAAAATGGTTAGTCGAATCAGGTTTAAGATACGCATCAATCCCCTGGTCAAATAAATCGCAACACACAAACACTGAAGAAAAACAATCCGAATCACTATCTAATGTTGGATACGATAACGCGCCGGGGTCTGTCGTGGCTGCCCGAGTACGTAAATTTTTTGAATGGGTGTAGGTGTATTACCTTATGAAGCGCCATTAAACAGAACGAACATATCCCATTGCGTGAGAAGAAAATTATTAAGTCTGATCAGTGATTGAATTCATCATAAATTTTTAACGTTTCCGCTTCTCCAGCAGGAACCAGGTCATATCGTCCGCGGGGAAGTTCGGGTCCCGATGATAGCAGAAGCCATAATCGACCAGCGCGAGGTCCGGGAAGCGGTCCAGCAGGTCGCCGGCGAAGTCGCGTTTGAACAGTCGGTCGTCGTGCCCTCGGTATGGGATCGCGACGGGCGCCGGGTTGTAATATTCCGACAGCGCGATATAGCGCCCGCTCGCCGCATAGAGATTGTCATAGACGCTCGGCAGCGCCTCCGGATTGATGTGGATGAGCACACCGGAGGTGAAGGAGAGATCGTGCGACGTCTCCACCTGCGGCTCCAGGATCGAGCCGTGATGGACGTTCAGCCGCTCCTGCGTCTGCAGGATCTTCACCGCTTCGGGATTGATCTCGATGGCGGAGAGTTTCGCTTCCGGCAGCAGCGTGCGCAGGGCCAGCATGTTGAGACCGATATTGGCGCCGAACTCGACCACCGAGCCGACCGTCCCCGCACGCGACAGGATGCGGGTGAACATCGCCGTGCGGGAGGCAAGGATGGCGGCGTCCCTGTTCCGGTCGATATAACCATTGCCAAACGACCCGGCCCAGAAGGCTTCCTGCTCGGTGCGGTAAGTGTCCGTCATCGGGTTACTCCGGTTTAGCGGCGGCTCAGGCCTGCTCGGGATAGGCGCCGCTGTCATTCTTCACGGGCTGGGGGCGTTCATACACCCCGCGATTGATCGACGGCCAGTCCGGGTGCTGCTCCAGCAAAGCCAGCACGTCCTGATAGGTGAAGGCCGGGTTCACCGGATAGAGCGCTTCGAGAATCCGGCGGACCAGCTCGAAATCCTCCGGATGATCCACCGTCCAGCGATGGCCGGTGATCGGCGGCTCGTGCAACAGGTATCGGCAGGCGAACCGGTCCTTGTGGTTATAGAGGAAGGGCGTGACATGCTCCCGCTCCTGCCGGGCCTCGGCCTCGCGGTGCGCCGCCATCAGGGCTGTGCCCCGGATCCCCTCCGCATCGAGCCCCATGGGCAGCGTGCGCGGCGTTGTGTTGGAGACGTAATCGAGCGGCGGGCTGCTGTCCCGCAGTGTCTCGACAACCTGATCCACCAGCGCCGGGTCGATCAGCGGGCAATCGGCGGTCAGACGCACGACGAGATCGGCACCGGCCATCTCCGCCGCTTCGGCATAGCGCGACAGCACATCCGCTTCCGAGCCGCGCCAGACACGCAGCCCCTCTCCGGCAACGAACTCCGCCACCGGATCGTCCGTTGCGTTCACCGTGGTCGCGACGACGATCTCGTCCACCGTGCGGCAGCGGCCAACCCGTTCAAGCTGGTAGCCGAGCAGCGGGCGGCCGAGGACTTTCTTCAGCACCTTGCCGGGTAGGCGCGTCGACGTCATGCGCGCCTGAATGATCACGACTGTTTTCACAAACTCACGTTCCCCGCCTTCAATCCCAGCATAGCGTCGATCACCCGTTCCGCCCCGCGCCCGTCGACAAGGGCCGATGCGGTGGTGGAGAGTTTTCGGCGCGCGGCTGAATCTTGCAACACCCTGACAGTTTCCGCCACCAGTTGCTCCGCCGGGCATTCCGAAAGGCGGCCGAGATAGAGCGCCGCCCCCTTGGCCGCCATGCCCGCGCCTACCGGCTCCTCCACCGGAACGCTGGCGCCGAGGATCATCGGCGTGCCGTGCAAGGACAGCTCCCAGACTGTGGAGCCCGCGGATGAGATCGCCAGATCCGCCTTGTCGATCAATGAGCCCATATCCTTCACGCCGCGATGATAGGAGATCACCGGGCCCGCATCCGCTGGCGGCTGCCAGTTGCTCGCCGGGCCGATCACCGCATCAACATGGCCATCTCCAAAACCGGCTTTCAACAGCGCTTGCTCCGCCGCCTGCGCCAGCGCTTCAAGATGCCCACCGGGATCCGCGCCGCCGACCAGCACCAGAATGCGCTGCGGCCGGTCCGCGATGATCCGGGACCGAACGTTTTCGCACATGTCCGCACGGATCAGCGCGAAACGAGGCCCGGCAAGAACCTTTCCCTCTGTGCGCCCGGCATAGGCCTCCTCCAACGCCTGAACATTCTGATTCAGCAGCAGATCGCAGGGATAGCGCGCCGCAGATGCCGCATCATCGAGCAACAGCATCGGCAGCCCTGCATTCCGTACCCTGTCGAGATAATCCGGCGTCGCAAAGGAACCGTCGACAACCAGCCAGCGGGCGCCAATCCCGGCCGCCGCTTCGGCAAACTCATCTCCATTATCCGGCGAGGCAAACACCCGGCGCGCGATACCTGCACCGTCGAGCCGGGAAAGCACCGGATCGGGCAGTGCGGCGCCAGAGAAAAACGCGGCATCACCGCCGCGCGCGCGCCACGCTTCCGCCAGCGCAAAGCAGCGCATGGCGTGGCCAAGACCAATCCGCGCGTCCGCGTCGGCCCGAATTGCCAGCATCCCCAAGCTCACTCTGCCGCCATCTCTTCTATCCCTCGGTAAAACAAGCTATTCTGGCGCTTTCACACCGCCAAGTCACGGGAACCATGGCCAGTACCTTCAAGATCAACGGACGCCCGGTCGGCCCGGATCACCCGCCCTATGTCGTCGCGGAACTGTCCGGCAACCATAATGGCGATATCCAGCGCGCCCTCGCCCTGATCGATGCCGCCAAGGCGGCGGGCGCGGATGCGGTGAAGATCCAGACCTATCGCGCCGACACCATCACCATCGATCATGACGGGCCGGAATTCCTGATCAATGACGGGCTCTGGAAGGGCCGCAAGCTCTACGAGCTCTATGAAGAGGCCCACACCCCCTGGGACTGGCATGCGGAACTGTTCAGCCATGCCCGTAATCAGGGCATCACGATGTTCTCCGCGCCGTTCGATCCGACAGCCATTGAGCTTCTGGAGCGGCTGAATGCGCCCGCCTACAAGATAGCCTCTCCGGAGATTGTCGATCTTGACCTGATCGAGCAATGTGCCCGGACAGGAAAACCGCTGATCATCTCCACCGGCATGGCCAGTTTCGAAGAAATCGAGGAAGCGGTTGCCACGGCCCGCGGCGCCGGGGCGACGGAGATCCTCGTCCTGCACTGCACCAGTGGCTATCCGACCCCGGTCGATCAGGCCAATCTCTCGACCATCACGGATCTGACAAAGCGACTTGATGTAGCGATCGGTCTCTCGGACCACACGCTGGACAACATCGTCGCCGCTGCAGCCGTCGCCGTTGGCGCGGTGCTGGTTGAGAAGCATTTCACTCTCAGCCGGGCCGATGGCGGGGTCGATAGCGTGTTCTCGCTGGAGCCGGCGGAGCTGGAGAAACTGGTCAGGGATCTGCGCTCGGTCCACGCGGCCATCGGCAAACCGAACTACCGGCCGACCGCAGCCGAGCTGATTACACTGCCGATGCGCCGCTCGCTTTATGTGGTTGATGACATCGCCGAGGGGGAGGTCCTCACCCGCGAGAATGTCCGCTCCATCCGCCCCGCCAACGGCCTGCCGCCGAGACACCTGAAAAGCGTGCTCGGCAAAACGTCAACCCGCGCCCTGAAGCGCGGCGAGCCGCTCGCGGCGGACATGATCCAGGGCTTCACAGACTAAAATGACGGATGACAGCCCGCAGGCTCTGCTTCATCAGGCCCTGCAAAAGCATCAAGCCGGCGATCTCGCCGGGGCGGCACCGCTCTATCAGAAGGTGCTCAAGGCAAATCCTCAGCATCCGGATGCCTTGCACCTGCTGGGCTTCCTGCTACATCAGGCGGGCAAGCCAGCAGAAGGCCTGAAACTTGTCGACGCCGCCATTGCCATAGCGCCGCAACAGGCCAGCTTCCGCGGCAACAGGGCGCGTATTCTTCAACGCCTCGGGCACCAGACGGAAGCGGATACCGCCTTTCGAATGACACTGGTGCTTGATCCTTCCGACACCGGCGCATTTCGGGAACTCGCAGAAGCGCGGCGCGCATTAGGTCAGGTTGTTGCGGCGGCACCGCTTTTTCGTCGCCTGCTCAGCTTGAGCCCCGCCGATCCCGTTGCCCTGCTTGCCGAGGCAACGAACCAGATAGATCTTGGTCGCCATGACGATGCGCGCCGCCTATTGCGGAAGTGCCTGTTGGTTTCCCCGGCTCTGATCGAGGCGGCCAACAGCTACGCTTTTCTTGGCATAACCGCTCTCGCGCTCGCTGAGTCTCGTCGCTGGTTCCGGCGAACCATTGCGGCTCAGCCACGCTATGCCTCGCCCTATTCCGGGCTGGCGGAAGTCAGTTATTTCGAAGGCGATGTAAACGGCTGCCTGGCTTTTTCGGAACAGGCCCTCGCCCTGACACCGGACGATCCGCAAATCCGAGTTCGGCACGCCATCCGCCAGCTCACCGCCGGACGCATACATGAGGGCTGGCAGAACTTCGAGTGGCGCCTGAAGCGGCCGGACGCCATACAGCGCACAGGCCTTCCCCCGCGCTGGAAGGGCGAGCCATTGGCTGGCAAACGCATTGTGGTGTGCGCGGAAGAAGGTGTCGGCGACGAGATCCTGTACGCGTCGCTTATCCCCGACCTGCTGGCAGAGGGAACGTCCGTCGTCATCGAGTGCGCGCCGCGTCTGCTGAGTGTTTTCCAGCGCTCTTTTCCGGATTGCCTCGTGCATGCCTACAAGCGCAGCGGCGACCGGTTCCGGCCAATGCATGATTACGACTGGCTACCGCAGGAACCGCCTGTCGACTATGCCATCGACGGCGGCAGCCTCCCCGCGCTACTGCGTCCGGATCTCGCCTCCTACGCTCATCAGAAACCATACCTCACCGCTTCGGCGGAGCGGATGGAGCAGATACAATCGAAGCTGGCCGCATTGCCGCCCGGCCCCAGAATCGGATTTGCGTGGCGATCAAAGGACATGAACCCGTTCCGCGATATATACTATACACGCCTCAAGGATTGGCAGCCCTTGCTGACAGAGCCGGACATCCAGGTCATCTCAATGCAGTACGGTTCTGGCTGGGAGCAGGAAATTTCAGATGCAAGGCGTGATTTCGGTGCTCGCCTGCATGTACTCGAAGGCGTCGATATGACTGATGATTTCGAGGATATTTTTGCTCTCGCCGCTTCGGTCGACTGTGTGATCTGTCCAAGCAGTACCCTTTCCTGGGTCGGTGCAAGTCTCGGAAAACCTGTCTGGCAATTTGAAATCGTTCCGAGTTTCCTGCTCATGGGGACAGAGGGTTTTCCTGGGTTTCCAAGCATCAAAGGATTCGTGAAGCTGGCTTCAGCCCCCTGGAAACCCGTTACGGATGCGATAACCACAGAAGCCCGTAGACTGTGAGCATCTTACGTGATGCCTTGTGAACATTCGCACCATCTCGACGAGCAGCTAAACTCCAACATTCATTGAGCTGGTGATCAAAGGACTCACGACGAAACAAACATGCCCGCTCCGGAAACCCAGAACCTGCTGCAGCAGGCACTCGCACACCACCAGCAGGGCCGGCTGCCGGAGGCGGCCGCGCTTTACCAGCAGGTGTTGCAGCGCTCCCCGCGAGAGCCGGATGCGCTGCATCTGTTCGGCGTGCTGATGCATCAGAGCGGACAGCATGAAACCGGGCGCCAACTTGTCGAAGCCGCCGTGCAGATCTCGCCCGAGCGACCGGAGTTCCACAGCAATCTCGGCCAGATCCTGAAGGCATTGGGGAAACCGCAAGAGGCGGAAGCCGCCTACCGCCAAGCCCTCGCCAAGGCGCCCGGCTTTGTTGATGCACTCGCCAATCTCGGGGCGCTCTTGCAGGAACGTGGCGCGGTTGCCGAGGCTATCGGTTTCCTGCAGCAGGCCATCCGGAAAGAACCCGGCCACGCCAACGCGCATATGAATCTCGGAAATGCCTTCCGAAAGGACGGCCGCATTGAGGAGGCCGAGGCAGCACATCGGCAAGCCGCCTCCCTTGCCCCCATCAGCGAAGAAACCCACGCCAATCTGGCCACAACCCTGATGGACCGGGACAAGCTGAAAGAAGCGGAACGCTCGCTGAAACGCGCGCTCCTTCTCAATCCGGCTCTGGCCGAGGCGGCGAACAGTTTCGGGTTTCTGCTCTTCAACCTGCGGGACTATACGCCCTCCGGAACTTGGTTTAAGCGCGCCATCCTGCTTGCACCCTGTTATGCCGCGGCCCATACGGGTCTCGCCGAACTCGCTTATTTCTCGGGCAATATCGAGCAGGCGATTCAGCATTCCGAAGATGCGCTCCGCTTCGCCCCTGACGATCCGCAAATCCATCTGCGCCATGCCATCCGGCTGCTAGCGGCAGGCCGTCTGGAAGAAGGCTGGCTGGAGCGCGAATGGCGGCACAAGATGCCGGACCGGGTGCGACGGATCGGCCTGCCCCCTGTCTGGCGGGGAGAGCCACTGGCCGGGAAACGCCTGCTGGTTTGCGCAGAGGAAGGCGTCGGGGACGAAATCCTCTATGCCTCCATCCTTCCCGAAGTCACGCAGCAGGGCGCCGAGCTTGTGATCGAATGCGATGAGCGCCTGCTTCCGGTTTTCCGGCGCTCTTTTCCCGATGCGCTGGTGCATGCCTATGCAAGAGCGGGAGATGGTTTCCGGCCGGTGCAGAAGTATGACTGGCTGCCAAAGGACAAGCCGGTCGATTACGCCATCGATGCCGGCAGCCTCGCCCTTTATTTCCGCCGGACGCTTTCGGATTTCGCAAAGACCCGGCCCTACCTGAAACCAAACCCGGAACGGATACTTCAGGTTCAAAACATGCTCGGACAAACCGGCGACAGGCTGAAGGTCGCCCTTGCCTGGAGGTCACGCAAAAGCTCGGCTTTCCGAGACGTTCACTATACCGCCCTGAAAGACTGGTTGCCGCTTTTCGCCCTGCCGGAGGTGCAGGTATTCTCAATCCAGTACGGTGAAAACTGGGACACGGAGATCAAAACGCTCGAACGAGAGACGGGTCACGCCCCAACGGTCCTGCCGGACCTCGACCTTACCGATGATTTCGACGACATACTCGCGCTTGTCTCGTCAGTCGACGTCCTGATCTGCCCCAGCAGCACACTCGGCTGGATCGGTGGCGCCCTCGGCAAGGAGACCTGGCTGTTCCATCCCCAACCGCTCTTTGTTCAGTACGGCACGGATGGCTTTCCGGGCTTCCCGAGTATCAAGAGCTTCGCAAAGCCGTTTGAGGATGGTTGGGAGCAGACCGTCTCCGAAATTACCGCCACACTCAGATCGAAGGCAGCCAAATGAGCGCGACATTACTGCAGGCCGCGTTCGCCTCACACCGGTCTGGTAATCTTGAGGCCGCTATCGGCTATTACAGGGATTGCCTTGCCGCCGATGCTGGTCAAAGCGCCGTATACGATTACCTCGGCGTCGCCTGTACCGGTCTGCCTGAACACGGCCCGGAAGCTGTGCGCGCCTTTCGGCGCTCTCTATTACTTGAGCCCGGGCGCGGCAGCGTCTTGAGTAATCTGGCAACGCTCTATGTTCACGCCTCGGACGATCCCAGAGCCCTCCTGTGGTTTCGCCGCGCTTCAAAAACAGAGCCTCTGCGTGCCGACTATTGGGCGCGTCAGGCAAGTTGCGCGATCCGTCTGGGTCAGAACGCCGAAGCGCTGGCCTGCCTGAAGCAGGCATGCATGCGCGCTCCAACGGACTCAACACACTGGGAACATCTCGGCACTCTGCTGCGCCGCATGACCCGCCGGGCGGGTGCGGAACGGGCAGTCCGGAACGGCTTGCTCATCACTCCCGAAGCCGGACGCCTCTGGTCTTCACTCTCCGCCACGCTTCTTGAGATAGATGATGTCGCAGCGGCAATGCAGTACGGCCGCATGGCAACGATAGCAGCACCGACGGATAGCGAGGCTTTCGGAAATCTCGCTCAGGCGTTCTATCGGTCCGGCCAGATTGAAGCCGCCATCTCAAGCGGCGCGCAAGCCATGCGGTTCGATCCTCAGAACCCGACCATTACCTTCAATCTCGCGATCTACCTATTGGCTAACGGCGATATGGCACGCGGCTGGCCACTCTATGAAGCCCGCCTGATCCCACTCCGGAGAATGACGCGCAATCTGCCGCAGCAACGCTGGACCCCGGACATCTCCGGTCCCGACATCCATCTGCTCGTCTATGCCGAACAGGGCCTTGGCGACGAGGTCATGTTCGCCACCTGCTTTCCGGAATTGCAGGAACGTCTGGTACGGGGAGAGCTTGGAAGCGTCACTATCGAATGCACGGACCGGCTCCGCGCCCTGTTTGAGCGATCCTTCCCCGAGTTTCGCTTTTTTGACCGCATCCGGAAGCAGGAGCAGCGCCTCCACCCTGCCGACTACGCGACGATTGTCGGCGAACGGGGATGCACCCATGAAGTAGCAACAGGCAGTCTGCCGAAACTCTTCCGCCAGGATCAAACGCGCTTCCCGAACACGTCTGCCATATTGGTGCCCGATACGGTCAAGGTCGCGTACTGGAGGCGCTGGCTCTCGAGCAAAGGAGACGGTCCCTGGATCGGACTGTCCTGGCGATCTCGGGCGAAGCGTGATCTCGAAGCTGTCTATTATCCGGGTCCCGGAAACCTTGGCCCCATTCTCGACATTCCCGGCGCCGGTTTCGTGACCCTGCAATATGATGAGGACGCGGAAGAACTGACCCGGATTGAGGCGGAAAACGATGTCCGCATCATGCGGCCCGACGGGCTTGATCTGACCAATGACCTGGACGGGGTCGTCGCGCTGATCTCCGTGCTTGATGCCGTGGTTTCCCCGCAAAATCTGGTGCTCAGCCTGGCCGGCGCACTCGGGAAGCAAGGTTACACAATGCCGCATCTCCTGAACTGGGTCTCGCTTGGCGCCAGCCGCATGCCGTTCTTCCCCTCGATTGAAGTCGATATCCGGCGAGAGGATGAGGGTTTGGACTGGAAACCGGTAATGGAACGCCTTGCCAAGCGGGCACGATCGGATCTTGGCCTCTAAGACCCTTCCTGTTTGAGCTAACGCTCCGCGACCGCTTCGGCGGCGATCCGGTTGGACCGCGCTCGCTGTGCTTCACGATAAGTGATGTAGAGCCCGCTCCCGACGATAATCCCGGCGCCAAGCCAGGTCACCGCATCGGGCAAGGTTCCGAAGATCAGGAAAGTCAGCAGCGTCGCCATCAGCAACTGCCCGTAATTGAGCGGAGACAGCAGGGAGGCCTCGCCAAGTCGGAAGGCCTTGATGACGAGGAAGTGCCCAAGCCCGCCGAGAAACCCGATCAGGATGAACAGGCCATAGTCGAGCGCGCTGGTCGGCAGCCGGTAATCGAACGGCAGCGCAACAGTCGTCATCAGCGCACCGATCAGGGCGATATAGGTGATCGAGGTTTCGGCGGAATCGCTGCTCGCATATTTGCGTGTCAGCACTTGATAGACCGCATAGAAAAATGCGGTGCCTATGACCAGGAACATCGCCCAGTGGCTTTCCGCGCCTCCCGGCCGGATGATGATCAGCGCCCCGCAGAAGCCGATAAGAACGGCAACCCAGCGCCGTACCCCAACCTTCTCGCCGAGGAACGGAACCGCAAGGGCCGTCACGATGATCGGCGAGGTGAAGTTGATCGCACTGGCGATCGGCACGTCGATATAGCGAAGCGCCAGGAAGAACATACAGGTGCAACAGAACATCAGCACGGAACGGATAATGTGAACGCCCGGCTTCTGCGCCCGCAGTAACCCGATCCCGTGCTTCGGCATAAAGAGGACAAGCGCGAACAAAAGATGCCCCGTATAGCGGGCCCAGACGATCTGCGTGGTCGAATACTCAGCGGAAAGGTACCGCGCCAGCACATTCATGCAGGGCAGAACCGTGATCGCGCCGAGCATGAAAAGAACGGCCATGCCGTAGGAATTCGTGAGGGATTTGGAGGCGGTTGCCCCAGCGTCTGTTGCCATTTTCGCAGTCTACTTTTGCGACACCCGCGAAACAAATGCCAACCCGGAACGAATGCACCACGGAGCCGGGAACTGGCGTCCAGGAATCAGCGCTTCAGGGTTGCCGGCGTCACGGTCAGATACATCGCGTTCATGGCCGGGTCCGGGTGGCGCCCTTTCTCGCGGAAACCAACGCGTTTAAGGGCGATGACCGCTGGCCAGTTGTCCGCATGAGGACAGGCAACGATACGGTCGATGCCAGGATCCTCGAAGGTCAAAAGACTAAGAGCCCGCAGCATTGCCTGCCCCCGTTTCCGGTTCAGCAGGTCCGGCTCGCCGATCAGGAAATCTATGGCGCGAGTTTGCGGGGTAACATCCGGAATAGCGCTCCAGGATGGATCGCCGTGCGCACCATAGACATAGGCACAACCGGCCGTACGGTCGTCGATTTCCGCAATGAGAAGCTCCGTGTCCGTGCCACCCTGCAGCCCCTCAAGTGCCGCACCGATACGTGAGAAGACCTTATGCGTCCAACGGGTTACGTGGGGTGCTGTCAGCCAGCCTTGTATAGATCCTTTATCGGAGGCGTCCGCCCGCCGAAAGGAAACATCCCCGGCTCTATCTGATGTCAATTTCGCCAACCGATGCCGTCCTCAAATCCTTGACAGCAGGCGTGCGCACGGCATCCCGCCGTTCCGGGCTGAGCCTGTATTCAATGAATGCCACGAGACGTGTCACGATGAAGACCAGCGTCAGATAAAAGACCGCGGCAATCAGGAAAATTTCCAGCGGCTTGTATGTCTGCGAGATCATCTTGCGGGCAATGCCGGTCATCTCCAGCAGTGTGATTGTGCTGGCCAGCGAGGTCGACTTGATCATCAGGATGATCTCATTGCCATAGGCGGGCAGGGCCTGACGAATGGCCTGCGGAAAGACGATCCGGCGAAATCGCATGACCGCGTTCATGCCGCAGGCCTTGGCGGCCTCGATCTGGCCAAAAGGAACGGCCTGGATACCGCCGCGGATAATCTCGCTGGTATAGGCGCCGGTATTCAGCGTTAGCGCCAGGATCGCGCACCACCAGGCTTCGCGCAGCACCGGCCAGAGAAAGCTTTCCCGTACGGCTTCGAACTGGCCGGTGCCGTAATAGATCAGGAAGATCTGCACCAGCAGCGGCGTGCCGCGGAAAACATAGACAAAACTGTAGGCGAAACCCGCCAAAGGCCTGAACCGGGAAGTCCGCAGCAGCGCGATGACAATCGCAAGGAAGAAGCCAAGAAAGAGCGACGATGCTGCCAGCACCATGGTGACCGGCAAACCGCTCAGGATTTTCGGGAAGGCTTCCGCCATCAACTCAATATCCATGGCTCAGGCCCTCCTGACGCCACGGTTGGCCCAAAGCTCCGCCAGGCCGAACCCTTTATTCGAAAAGGCGGTCAGGACGAGATAGAGGACGCCCGCCGCCAGATAGAACGTGAAGGGTTTCTGGGTCGACCCGCTGGCGACCGAAGCCTGCCGCATGATCTCGACCAGCCCGACGATGGAAATCAGCGAGGTGTCCTTCAGGGTGAGCTGCCAGACATTGCCAAGCCCCGGCAGCGCGAACCGCGCTACCTGCGGCACCATGATGCGGCGGAACAGCAGAAAGCGGCTCATGCCGCAGGCCTTCGCCGCCTCGATCTGGCCTTTCGGCACGGCGAGAACGGCCCCCCGGATCACCTCGGTCGCATAGGCTCCGGAGATGGTGCCGAGCGCGATGGTGCCGATGGCGAAAGCGTCGATCTCGATATATTCCTCGTAGCCGAACACGCGGGCCACGGCCATGGCCGCCATGCTGCCGCCGAAGAACAGCAGATAGATAACCAGCAGGTCCGGGACGCCCCCGATCAAGG
>NZ_JACZFS010000038.1 GCF_014904795.1 Nisaea nitritireducens | reverse complement strand
CGACGGCCTGACGGTCTCCAACGTTGAAGACATCGTCATTGCCGACGAACAGGCGACCGAGGGCGACGACGCCATCAGCGGCTTCGAAGGCAGTGACACGCTCAGCGGCTTGGCTGGTAACGACACACTCGACGGTCTCGCAGGCGACGACGTCATTGATGGCGGCGCTGGTAATGACCAGATCACCGGCGGTGCAGGTGATGACACCCTCCAGGGTGGCGTTGGCGACGACACTCTCTCGGGTGGCGGCGATGCCGATGTGCTGGATGGCGGTGCCGGGAATGACGTCATCGACGGTGGCGCGGGCGACGACACAATCGACGCAACCGAGGGCACGGACACCGTGTCCGGCGGCGACGGCGCGGACGCGATTTATGCCGGCGACTCTGGCGTCATCGACGGCGGTGCCGGCGAAGACACGCTCTATGTCGACACCCGCTCCGACCTCGACGGCCTGACGGTCTCCAACATCGAAGACATCGTCATTGCGGACGAACAGGCCACCGAGGGCGACGACGCCATCAGTGGCTTCGAAGGCTCTGACACGCTGTCTGGCCTCGGCGGCAACGATACGCTCGACGGTCTGGCCGGCGACGACAGCCTCGACGGCGGCGCAGGCAACGACGAGATCACTGGCGGTGCCGGTAACGACGTCATCGACGGTGGCGCGGGCGACGATCTGATCCATTCCGAAGACGGCACGGACACCGTGTCCGGCGGCGACGGTGCAGACGCGATCTACGCCGGCGACACTGGCGTCATTGACGGCGGTGCCGGGAACGACACGCTTTATGTCGACACACGCTCCGATCTGGACGGTCTGACGGTCTCCAACATCGAAGACATCGTCATTGCCGACGAGCAGGCGACCGACGGCGACGACGCCATCAGTGGCTTCGAAGGCTCTGACACGCTGTCTGGCCTCGGCGGCAACGATACGCTCGACGGTCTGGCAGGCGACGACAGCCTCGACGGCGGCGCAGGCAACGACGAGATCACTGGCGGTGCCGGTAACGACGTCATCGACGGTGGTGCCGGCGACGACACCATCGACGCAACCGACGGCACGGACACGGTCTCCGGCGGCGACGGCGCGGACGCGATCTATGCAAGCGACTCTGGTATCATCGACGGCGGTGCCGGGAATGACACGCTCTATGTCGACACACGCTCCGATCTCGACGGGCTGAGCGTCTCCAACGTTGAAGACACCGTCATCGCAAACGAGCAGGCCACCGAAGGCGATGACCTCATCAGTGGCTTCGCAGGCAACGACACCCTGTCCGGTCTCGGCGGCAACGACACCATCGACGGCCTCGGCGGTAATGATGTGCTCGCCGGTTTTGAAGGCGATGATGCGCTTTCCGGCGGTACCGGGAACGACCAGCTCTATGGTGGTGCGGGCAATGACACCCTTTCGGGCGGCGATGATGACGACGCCCTTTATGGCGGGGTCGGCAACGATGTCCTGGACGGTGGCGCGGGTTCGGATGCCATGGATGGCGGGTCGGGTGACGACACGCTGATCGGCAGCACGGACGCGGACACGCTTTCCGGCGGTGCGGATGCCGACGAGCTCAACGGCGGCGGCGGAAACGACCTGCTCGATGGCGGAACCGGCAATGACGCGATCACGGCCGGCGGCGGAACCGACACGGTTCTCGGCGGCGAGGGCGACGACACGCTCGTCAATCTTGGCGGTGCCGACAACCTCGACGGTGGCGCCGGAAACGACGTGATCACGGGTAGCGACTCGGCGGAAACCATCGTCGGCGGAACCGGTGACGACATCATTTCAGGTGGCGCCGGAGCCAATGAGATCGCAGGCGGTGACGGCAATGATGCCATCACCGGCGGTGGCGATGCCGAAACAATCGACGGTGGCGCGGGCGACGATCTGATCTCCGGCGGCGCGGGCGATGACGTCCTGACCGGCGGTGCCGGTGCCGATACACTTGCGGGCGGCGACGGTGCGGACAGCTTTGTCGGCGATCTTGCAGATCTCGATGGCGACAGCATCACCGACTACGATCCGAACGCAGGCGATCTGGTGATCGCCAATGCGTCCTTCGGCGACGATGCAGTGACGCTCACCTATTCCGACGGCACGACCACGGTCGCGATCGATGCGGACGGCAACGGCTCCGCAGACGCGACCTTCAGCATGGCCGGCGAGTTCAACTCGGTCACCACAAGCGCGGCAGACGGCAAGACCTCCATCAACTTCTCTCCCGACGTCACCGCATCGGAAGGCGCCGACAGCCTGACCGGCACGGATGGTGACGACACGATTGGCGGCCTTAGCGGGGACGACACCATCGATGGCGGGACCGGTAACGACCTCCTCGATGGCGGCGAAGGCAACGACTCTGTCGACGGCGGGACAGGTGCAGATACTCTTTCCGGCGCCGGCGGAAACGATACCCTTTCCGGCGGTGACGGCGAAGACGTTCTGGATGGTGCTGCAGACGACGATGCCCTCTATGGCGGTGCAGGTGATGACACACTCAGCGGCGGGCTCGGGAATGACAGCCTCGACGGTGGTGCAGACAATGATTCGCTCGATGGCGCGGACGGTGCGGATACCCTCTCCGGTGCGAGCGGCGACGATACGCTGTCCGGTGCAGCCGGAAGCGATCAGCTCGATGGCGGCGAAGGCAACGACATCCTCGACGGCGGTGCAGATGACGACACGCTGAGCGGCGGCGCTGGTGACGACAGTCTTGCCGGCGGTGCGGGCGGCGACGTCCTGGATGGCGGGGCCGGCAACGATACGATCGACGGCGGCCTCGGCAATGACGAGATCGCGGCGGGCGACGGTGCCAACGCGGTCGATGGTGGTGACGGTGACGACACAATCTCCGGCGGCGCAGATGCAGACACCCTGAGCGGCGGCACCGGTGACGACAGTCTTGCCGGCGGTGCCGGCGATGACGTCCTCGATGGCGGGGCCGGAAACGATACGATCGACGGCGGCATCGGCAATGACGCGATCACGGCGGGCGACGGTGCCAACGCAGTCGATGGCGGTGACGGTGATGACACAATCTCCGGCCGCGCAGATGCAGACACCCTGAGCGGCGGCGCTGGTGACGACAGTCTTGCCGGCGGTGCCGGCGATGACGTCCTCGATGGCGGGGCCGGCAACGATACGATCAACGGCGGCCTTGGGAATGACAGCGTCACAGCCGGCGACGGCGCAAACGCGGTCGATGGCGGTGACGGTGACGACACAATCTCCGGCGGCGCAGATGCAGACACCCTGAGCGGCGGAACCGGTGACGACAGTCTTGCCGGCGGTGCCGGCGATGACGTCCTTGATGGCGGGGCCGGCAACGATACGATCAACGGCGGCCTTGGGAATGACAGCGTCACAGCCGGCGACGGCGCAAACGCGGTCGATGGCGGTGACGGTGACGACACAATCTCCGGCGGCGCAGATGCAGACACCCTGAGCGGCGGCACCGGTGCGGACTCCCTCTACGGTGGCAGCGGCGACGACAACCTGGATGGCGGCACAGGCGACGACACGATCGACGGCGGTACGGGTTCCGACACTCTCAGCGGTAATGCCGGAGCGGACGTTCTTGATGGAGCGGCCGGTGACGACAGCCTCGACGGTGGCGATGGCGCGGACACTCTCTCCGGCGGGGATGGCAATGACGTCCTCGACGGTGGTGCGGGCGATGACAGCGTCGAGACAGGGTCGGGCCAGAACACGGTCTACGGTGGTGCGGGCAACGACCTGATTTCCGGCGGCGACGGAAATGACCAAATCAACAGTGGCGCCGATGCAGACACGGTTTCCGGCGGCGACGGTGACGACACCATCGTCAATACCGGAGGCTCCGATAGCATCGATGGCGGCGCGGGCAATGACTCCGTCACGGGCGCGGATATCCAGGAAACCATCAGCGGCGGTGACGGCGACGATGTGATCTTCGGTGGCGGCGGTAACGACGTCATTGATGGCGGGACCGGTAATGACGCCATCACGGCGGGCGATGGGGTGGACACTGTTTCCGGCAACGCCGGTGACGACACCATCGTCAATATCGGCGGCACGGACAGCCTCGACGGCGGTGACGGTAACGACATCATCTCCGGCAGTGCCGCGGACGAGACCCTCAGCGGCGGCGCGGACGACGACACCCTGTCCGGCGGCGGCGGCAACGATGTGCTCAACGGCGGTGACGGCAATGACGTCATCACTGCAGGTAGCGGCGTCGATACAGTGTTCGGCGGCAGCGGTGACGACACCATCGTCAATGAAGGCGGCGCGGACAATGTCAGCGGTGGCGACGGCGACGATGTCATCACCGGCAGCACGACGGCCGAGACCATCGATGGCGGTGCGGGCGACGACACGATCTCCGGTGGCGGCGGAACCGATAGCATCGACGGTGGCGACGGAAACGACGCGATCACCGGCGGCAGCAATGCCGAAACGATTGATGGCGGCGCGGGTGACGACACGATCTTCGGCGGCGGCGGAACCGATAGCATCCTTGGCGGTGACGGGAACGACCAGATCACCGGTGGCGACAATGCCGAGACCATCGACGGCGGCGCGGGTGACGATCTAATCTCCGGCGGCAGCGGAAATGATTCCATCGCGGCCGGCGCCGGGAGCGACACGATCGACGGCGGTGCCGGCGCGGACAGCATTGTCGGTGCGCTCAGCGACCTCGACGGCGACAGCATCACCGGCTTCGATCCGGAGACCGGCGATCTTGTCATCGCCAATGCCTCCTTCGACGCCGATGCGGTCAGCCTTTCACAAGCTGACGGCAAGACCACGGTCACGATCGACGCGGATGGCAATGGCAGCGCGGATGCGACCTTCACGATCAGCGGCACCTTCCTAAGCGTCACCGCGACCAGCGCAGACGGCCGTACCAGCCTTGCCTTCAGCACCGATGCGACGGCAACAGAAGCAGCGGATACTCTGTCAGGCGGTGCCGACGCGGACACGATCAGCGGCCTTGCCGGCAGCGATCTGATCGAGGGCGGAGCCGGAAACGATCTGCTCGATGGCGGAGACGGCGACGATACGCTCTCGGGCGGCAGCGGCGTCGACACCCTGGTTGGCGGCAATGGTGCCGATCTGATGTTCGGCGGCGACGGCGCGGATATGCTGACCGGCGGTGCAGGCAACGATACTTTCCAGGGCACCGAATCCGAGCTTTCCGGCGATACGATCAGCGATCTCGCCGATGGCGATGCCGTGCTCATCCAGGGCGCGGAATTCTCCAGCGATAACGTCACGCTGACCTTCGCAGACGGTGTCACCACGGTTTCGATCGACTCGAACGGCGACGGCAATGTGGATGCCAGCTTCACGCTGGACGGCGAATTCAAGTCCGTCACCGCGTCCGCAGCATCGGGCGATACGACGCTCGCTTTCTCGACCAAGGCAGCCATCGATCCCAATCAGGAGCGGTATGCGGTAAAAGCCACCGGCGACTTCGACGGCGACGGTAAGGAAGATCTGCTGCTTGTCTCGAACAAGAGCAATGTATCGGTCTGGACCCTCGACGGCGCGACGGCTGACGAAAAGGCCCTGACCGGCGCGCTTAACCGCGGTGGCGATTTCGCGATCAAGGCCGTGGCGGATTTCGACGGCGATGGCGACGACGATATCCTGCTCAAGGGCACCGACGGCGCAATCTCGGTCTGGGAGATGGACGGCGCGACGGCCAGCGAGAAAGCCTATTCCGGCCGTATGCAGACTGGTTGGGATATCACCGGCACAGCCGATTTCGACGGTAACGGCACAGAGGATATTCTGCTGCGCCAACAGGACGGTGCGGTCTCGATCTGGCAGATGGATGGCGGCACCGTCACCAACCGCTCCTACGCCGGACAGATGTCCTCGGACTGGACAGTCGAATCGCTCGCCGATTTCAATGGCGACGGGAAAACAGACATCCTGGCCCGCAATTCCGATGGCGCTGTCTCCGTCTGGGAGATGGACGGCGGCACCGCGAGCAACAAGAGCTATGCAGGGACCCTGGACAGCAGCTGGGATATCGGCGCGGTCGCGGATTTCGACGGCGACGGCAAACAGGACATCATGGCCGTCAAGGACGACGGTTCCGTCTCCGTCTGGGAGATGGACGGTGGCGTCGCGAGCAGCAAGAGCTTCGCCGGCAAGCTTGGAGCTGGATGGGAAGTCAAGGCGGTCGACGACTTCACGGGCGACGGCAAGGCCGACATCCTGACCAAGAACGCCGACGGCGCGGTCTCGGTCTGGGAAATGGACGGCGGCACCGTGACGGCCAGGACCTATGTCGGCAAGCTCGGCGAAGGCTGGGAAATCCAGGAAATCGCCGACTTCAACGGCGACGGCTCAGCCGATTTGCTGACGGCAAACGCGGATGGCGTCATATCCCTGTGGGAAATGGATGCCGGCGGCGCCTCGGAAAAAGCCTATGTCGGAAAGCTCCAGGCGAATTGGGAAATCGGTGAGGTTGCGGACTTCAATGGTGACGGCACCGCGGATATCCAGCTGCAGAATACCGAGACCGGCCAGGTCTCGATCTGGGAGATGGACGGCGCCGATGTCGTGGTTGCTGGCTTGACCGGCAACCTCTGGAACGACCTGGTCTAGTTCAGCGTGTGCGGCCGACAGCACCTGTCGGCCGCAGCACCCTTCTCCATCATCCGCCTGGATTATCGCTGAGCCGCATGCCGCGGCGTTCAGGGCGCCACATAATGGCTGATGAGAGCCACGCTGCCGCTCAGCAGCAGCACACTCAAAACCAGCCTTGCCGCGTCCCGGATCGACAGAACGCGGCTACGCCTGAGCAGCACCGACTGGCCGCCCAGCATGACAAATGAGGCAAGGATAACCCCGATACCGACCCCCTCAAGGCCGGCCTCGCGGTATCCAATGACGGTTCCGCCCCAGAGCGTGCCGATGGCCAGGAAATAAACCGCGACGATTTCCCGGATTGGCCGGGTTCGTGCCGACATGGCGATCGGCATCAGCCACGAGGCGCTGATCATCGGAATCCCAGCGACCAGAAAGATCTTCAAGGCTGGAATGGCGGCCGCGTAGGCCACGTAAACGAGGGGCACCACCAGCTTCACCAGCATCACGCCAATGGTGGAGAGCACCGAAATAACCGCAGCCAGCTTCAGGGCATCGCCAACCACCCGGCGCGACAGGGCAAATGGCTCGGCCGCATAGGCTTCAGCCGAAAGCTTCGGATAATAAGCCTGCGCGATGGTACCGAAGGTCCCGGCATAGAGGCCAAGCACCGCCGCCGCGAAGGAGAACTGCCCGTAGGTCTCGGGGTCGGCGAGATCGGCGACGAACCAGCGGTTCGCCATCATGAAAACGCTCCAGAGCGAGACTGACACGAACAACGGGAAAGCGGCAGAAACGGTCCGGCGCATGCGGTTCAGACTGGGATGATACCGGATGCTCGGCGGGTCCCGGCGCAGCATGTTGACGGCAACACCGCCAAACCAGAGGATAAGCACCGAGAAACAACCGGAAAGCCCGCCGAAATAAAGGCCGAGCACGCGCGGCGCCGTCAACCCGACCTGCACGATCGAATTGTTCGCAGTAAACAGCCCGAAAGTCGAAAGCCCGCGATAAAGGGCGAGATGCCCCATCAGAATAAACTGCATGCCGCCAGCCAGAATTGCGAGCAGAGTCGCCGGCATTGGCAGCGGTACCTTGAAGGAATCCCGAAACGCAAAGGCAAGCGCGAGAGCCGTCACGGTGGCAATGACCGCAAGGTAGAAACGGGTCCAGAGAATGCCTTGCACCCGGACACCTGCCGGGCTGCTGAGGCCGGCCTGCTTCATCCGCGCCGATGTCCGGGTGATGAGCTGCGATGTCCCAAGGTCGAGCAGCCAGAGATACTGCACAAACGTAGAAATCAGAATGAACTGGCCGAACGAAACCGGCTCCATGAACCATGGAATGAACAGTCCCGTGGCGGCGACGCAGGCATTGACCGTCGGCACCACCAGCGCGTAACTGCGCGGGCTCTCCAGAAACCGCTTAAGCGCGCCGGGCGTCTCTTTGCCCGGCGGCGGTTTGGCACTCGGCGGCTCCGCACTTGGCGGTGCGGTTTCGCTCGTCATATGCTGCTCTCCATTGCGGCACCGGCCAAACGGGAATGCGTGTGACGGACTTCATCGAGTGCGACTGGGAATACGGTGTACCGGCCGCGATCCGCTGTGGCGGTATGCACGGGATCGATTTTGGAATTGAAACTGCCGACCGTCACTCTTTCTTCACCCTTGCGCCTGAACGTCATGGTGCCCGCATTATAGAGGATCGCGCACTCCAGAACGGTCCCGAGGCAGGCGAGCGGAACCTGACCGTCGCCATGGCCGAGGGCCGGTGGAGTGCAGTCATCACGTCGAAGCTCCACGAGCGTGGACTTGCTCTCGGCGCCTCGCTTACCACGCTTTCGCCCTCGCTCTTCCAGGATTTTGTTGTCCGGGTAGTTTTTTCGACCGAGTCCTTTACCGCGGCGTCAATCGGTGGCGAGCATTTCGAGCATACCGGCAGCAATATCTATCACCAGCATCCGGTACGCCAGGCCGCGCTTTCCGGTCCGGCCGGCGCGGTTGAAATCCGGGTCAGCGAAACTGTCGCGGGACCGGCGTTCCAGCAGGTTCTTTATGTCCGGGATGCGCCGGAAGGCTGGGTCGTGCATGCAAGGCTGATCCCTAAACCGCCCTATGCGCTTCTCTGGGTCCGCTGGTTCAACCGCTTCGCCCGGATGTCCCTGCCCGATTGGGCAAGCCGCGCCCTGTTATCCGTTCCGGGTCTGAAACCCCGTCTCTGGTACGCGGCTGAGCGCGGCGGACGGGACGCCTTGCAACTACAGGCCAGTGGACTCGCCCACCTGAATTCCGAAGAGCGCATTGCGCTATCGATGGAGATGACTTTTGAGCGTTCCTGAAGGCACCGTCGGTGCGCGGTTTGACCGGATATCTGAACAGATCGCCGGAGCGCTGGCTGCTCAATGCGATCCCGAGAAAGGTTTCGCAGAGACGGAATTCTACGGCACTGCTTTCGCCGCCATGCTCTGGGGACGATGGTCCGAGCGCTTTGGAGACGACATCGCCGCCGCGCTCGAACGCTTGAAGCGGCAAGACAAGCAGGCACGGATCGGTGCCTGGGAAAACCGTTTTCACTGGGAATTCGTGCGGTTCGCCCTTGTCGAGTTGTTCCGGTCGGGCCCTGTCGCCGGCTATCGGGAACCCGGAGATGTGCTCGGCGAACAGTCCTTTATCCGCAACCGTGTCGCCAACTGGACCCTGCTGCGCAGCACCGTCAGGCTTTCCGGCACAGGTCAGTTCGACAGGATTGTCGGCCGGATAGAGCGCTGGCTGGCCCTTGCCGTCTACCAGAAACCGGACGGATTTATCGAGGATCAGCGCGGCGCCCCGACCCAGCAATATCATGCCTTCGCGACCGCGTTGCTGGGCTACCAGATCGCGGTACTTGAAGAGCCTTCCGCCGATCTGCATGAGCGGTTTCGCAAGGCCCTGCACGCTCTTGTCAGGACCGCGCTGCATGATGGCGAGGTGAACGCCATCGGACGCGGGCGGTTTCAGAGCTTCGGGTATGCTGCCGCGGCGCTGGCCCTTGCTATCGGGCTCCGGCTTGGCTGCGCACCGGAAGGCACAATCGCCCTGCTGCGCGCCATCGCCGACAGGCTGGAGGCGGCAGTCGGGTCCGATGGCACCCTGCCCCTGATGATCACCCGGATCGACGAGACGGAGGAGGTCACGCCACCGCCACATCATCCCCATCAACGCCGGATCGGCTGGCATTCCTACAATAACGCACCGGATTATCTTGCCTTCTCCGGCGCGATTCTGAAGCTTGCGGCGGAACAGCTCGCCGCCTCGCCCGAGCCCGGCACTCCCCTGCCGCTTCCGGCGGAAGACAGCCTCGCGGACGGCATCCGGGTCATCCGCAATGCGACCTATTCCGCGATTACCACTCTGCCGCGCCGTACCATCACCGCGGCACAGCCCCTGCCCTACATCGTCACAGCCGACGGCGCGCGGCCCTTGCCGTCCTATGGCGACGAGACCTTGCCGAACAGCATCTATACCGCCCCCTCACTTCCGCTTCCGGTCTTTGAGCAGCATGACGGCACGTTCCGCGCCCTGCTTTCCGGCACTGATTTCCGCTGGTCCGGGCCAGATAAAATCGTCGGCGAGACCGCCACATTCCGTTTCGAGCGGCGATTTCGCTTCGAGGCTGGGTCAATAGATATCGAGGATGCCCTGACACTGACCGAGGCACCTGATGACGCACTTCTGCATCTGCCCTGGCTAACGTTGCCTGCTTCGGTGGTACCGGTGCCCCGGGCAGAAGGAGGCACCGCCTTTGCGCTCGACGGAGCCCGGCTGGAAAGCGATCTTCCGCTGACTGAAGTCACCGCTGCCGAGCCTCAATACGGCGTCAGCGGGCGGCTCCGGGTCTGGTCCAATGCCGCGCCACCGCCACCGCCAGGCGAGATCACGACGGCGCGCTACCGAATCCTGTTCATGGCTTGATACCGTCAACCAGCAGCGAGAGATGCGAGGAGGAAAAGCTCTTGTCCGGCGTGCCGTGCCGCTTGCAGCGGTAGATATTCCCCCGCTCCTCGCTCCAGGGCTCTTCGTGGAACTGCCCGTCGCTATCGAACCACTCCCCGGGCTCAACCCGGAACCCGGCGGCCTCAAGAGCGGCACTCAGGCTCTCTATTGTAAAAAGCTGCTTGTGATCGTCCGCCCCGGGCCCGATCCCACCGGGCTCGACATGGCGGATATAGTCCGGGTTGGGATTATGTCCGTCCGGGACCGCAATCCGGATGGTGCCGCCCGGCTTCAGATAACGGAAAGCATTCTCCAGTACCGCCGGGATCAGATCCGGCGGAATATGCTCGAACACATGCTCCGCAAGCAGCCGGTCGACCGCTTCCTCGCGGCCGACAAGCGCGTCCCAAGCAGCCGCGCGCGTCGCATCGAAAAAGCCGATATCGGAGCCAAACCAGTCCGGCGCCGAAGCCGAGCCGCCGAGCACGATCTTAAGAGGTACACCCGCAGCCACCGCGTGCTTCAACGCGCGTTCCTGATACCAGTCCCGCAGGGGACGCCTGAAATACTGGAAAAATAATCTGCGAAGAGTCATGACGCACACGATCTATTAACCAAACTGCACAAAACTGCGGCACAACCGGTTGCGAAAGCACGAAAACCCGTGGTCCGGCACGATATACGACAGGGTAGCGATCTGATAGGTTAATTGCCCCTGCCCGCGTTTTAACCAGAGGACACATGGTGGCGGCCGACCCCCCTCTCGTCTCCGTTGTCATCACCGCTTTTCAGGCGGAGACGCATGTGGCACGGGCCCTCCGCTCGGCAACCATGCTGGAAGCGGACGGACCGGTGGAAATCATCCTGTTCGACGATGGGTCAACGGACGGTACGCTGGCGGCAGCACGCGCCGAGGCTGCAGCCGATCCACGAATCCATGTTATCGAGGGCGGCCGCCAGGGCCGGGCACGCGCGCTCAATCAGGCGATCTCCGCAGCCGGGGGCCGCTATATCGCTATCCTCGATGCGGACGACATCGCCCTTCCGCACCGCCTGCGGGCCACCCTTCCGATGCTTGAAGCAAACCCCGAACTGGCAATGGCCTGCACGGAAGCGATCATGTTCGAGGGTGCCATACCTGAACGACCAGCCGGAATGGAGCCAGAAGCGCGCATGAGCCGGATCACCCCCGCCTTGCTGTACGCCTCCAACCGAATCACTCATTCCACCGTGCTGTTCCGCCGCGCGGCGTGGGAGCAGGCTGGCGGGTACGATGAGCAGTTCGATATCTGCATCGACTATGCATTCTATTTCCGGCTTCTCCGGGTCGGCGGAATTGGCCATACGGACACCGTGACCTGTCTCCGTGAGCGCCGGGCCGACAGCTATTTCGCAGCCCAGCGCCAGCAAGACTATGCCGATGCCCTGTCCCGGATACGGGCCGAGGCGCGCAGCACCATGGCGATTCCACTGTGGGCGCAGCTCGCCGCTGCCGCCCGGTCCATCCGGCTCGGCATGAAAAACCTGGGTGGCCAACTGCACGCACCATCGGGAACAGCCTGACCATGGCGCGATACCCTCGCATACCCGGAGAGCCGGACGGAGCCAACCCCGACAGAGCCCGCGCCGCCTTTTACCGCAGCGCCAGCGGCACCCGGCAGCTCGGGCATGCGGCGCCGCTCAGCGTGTCGCTGCTGATGGTCATCATCTTCACCCAGGCCCTTGTCACCATTCCGGCCCAGTTCAGGATCATTCCGCAGATCTCGCTCGGCGGCTTTCTCACTCTGTTTTTCGTCGTGCTGCTGATCATGCATTTCCTGATGCGGCCCTACGTCGTGCGCGAGATTCGCTGGCCGATCTTCATGTTCGTCCTGTTCACCGCCTGGATCGCCTACGGGTTCATCTTCTACCGGCTGACGGTACAGGGCATTCAGAACACAGTTGTTATCATCTCAAGCATCCTCGCCTTCATAATTGCGGCACAGGTAGCGAAGAGTATCCGCGCGCCGACCCGCTCCATTGTCCGGGCGATATTGATAGCGATCTGGATTCCGGCGGTGATCTACGTGCTGGCGATCCCGGTGCTCGGTTTTGGCCATCTGGAAATTTTCGCGCCGCGGTCCCTCGCCGGCTTCCTGCTGATCGGTATCGCCATCCATTGCGGCTACTGGCGGCACGGCTCGCGCACCGATCTCTGGCTCGCCCTGTTCCTCTATGCCGTGGTGGTGCTGTCCCTCTCGCGTGCCGCGATGGGCATGGGGCTCGGCGTCTTCATTCTGTCCCAGCTCCGGCTGAACAGTTTTGCCGGCTGGTTCCGGATGATCGCCATTCTCACGGTCGCCGTCGGGGTCGCCGCTTTCATGCTGCTGAATTTCGAACCGCTGAAGCAGCGTTTCTTCACCGGCGATCTGTCGGCGGCGGTCGGCGGCGTGAAGATCAATACGATGGGCCGGATTCTGGCCTGGACCACGGTCATCAACTCCGCCATCGAAGCGCCGTTCGTCGGCAAGGGCCCTGCCTCCAGCTCGGAAGCCCTGTCGGTTCTGCATGCCGGGATCGAACAACCGCATAACGACTATCTGCGGATCTGGCACGATTACGGGATTATTGGCATCATGCTCTGGTTCGGCGCCTTCGGCACCATGATGGCGGCCTGCCGCCGGCAATATACCCGGTTCCGGAAATGGGGCGCCCGTGAAACCTCTATCGGTGCCTCGACGCTGCTGGCGCAGGTCACGCTGCTTGCCCTGATGTTGACCGACAATGTGCTGATCTATTTCTACAACATGGTCCCGATTTTCATCCTCTCCGGCCTCGTATTGGGATCGATCCCGCATGCCCCGCTGCTCCGTCGCCCTGCTTCTTAACATCGTGCCGCCCTACCGCGTCGCGCTGTTACAGGCGCTGGAGCGGGAGGTGCGCCGGCTGACCGTGCTTGTCTCCACCGGCATGGAAGCGGACCGCTCCTGGAAGACGGACTGGCGCGGTCTCGATGTCCGCGTCTCCCGCTCCCTCACCCTGCCCTATCGGCGGCGCCACCCGGACGGGTTCGGTGAAGACCTGTCCACGCATCTGAGCATCGACATGCTCCCGCGCCTCTGCGCGCTGGCCCCGGATATTGTCATCAGCTCCGAGTTCGGTGCCCGCACCCTGCAGGCGTGCCTTTATCGCTGTCTGGCACCGCTTCTTGGCCGGCGCACCAGGCTGCTGGTCTGGGCCACATTGTCCGAGCACAGCGAGCGCGGCCGCGGGTGGGCGCGTTCGGCCCTCCGGCGGGTGATGGCGAAGTTTTCGGACGGGGCCATGACGAATGGCGCCTCCGGTGCCAGCTATCTGGAGAGCATCGGCTTCGCGCCCGAGCGGATTTTCCGCATTCACCAGTCGACCGATCTTGACCGGTTCGCGGATCTCGACACAACCACCCGGCCTGCAGCAGACGACGACGAGCGCCCCTTCCGACTGGTCACGGTCGGCAGTTTGATTCAGCGCAAGGGGCTCCGGCCTTTCCTGTTGCACCTGATTGCCTGGTGCGAGGCCCATCCGGACCGGGCCTTGGACTGGCGCCTGATCGGCGACGGGCCGGAAAGGGCGGCGCTGGAAGCATTGGTGCTGCCGGCCAACCTCAGACTGACCCTGCTAGGCGACGTGGCCTACGAAGATGTCCCCGCCCTGATGGCCGATGCCGACCTGTTGGCTTTCCCCACCCTGGCCGACGAATGGGGTCTGGTCGTCAACGAAGCCATGGCGACGGGCTTGCCGGTGCTGGCGAGCTGCCGGGCCCAGGCGGCCGAGGAAATGGTCACGGACGGGGAAGATGGCTGGCTTTTCGATCCAGCCGACCCGGCAGCGACCGACGCCACGCTCAGCCGCGCGCTCGATACTCCGGCAGATGCCCGGATCGCCATGGGAGAAGCCGCTCGCCTGAAAGCCGCGCGCTTCTCGCACGCAAACACGGTCCGGCGCATAATGCAGGCCATCGAGACGGTATGGGACACATGAAGATCCTATTCGCTCATTGCCGCTACCAACAGACGGGGGGAGAGGACCGGGCCGTCGAGGCCGAGATGGCCGCATTGCGCGAGGCAGGTCACGACGTTTCAATTCTCGAACGAGACAACGCAGTCATCTCGACGATCTGGGACAAGGCGAAAACAGCCTGGTCGCTGCCGGGCACGGACGCGCTCCGGGCGGAGCTTCGCGCGGAGATCGCGGAGCATGCACCCGACATAATCCATGCCCACAACATATTCCCGCTGATCACCGCTTCGCTGTATGACGCCGCGCGCGACCTCGGCGTGCCCGTCGTGCAGACACTGCATAATTACCGGAACATCTGCGCCTCGGCCCTGCTTATGCGCGACGGCCGGATCTGCGAGGATTGTGTCGGCGCCAGCCCTTATCAAGCCGTGCTGCACCGCTGTTATCGCAACTCCGCCCTCGGGTCTTTCGCCCTCGCACGCATGATCGCGCACCACCGTGACAAAGGCACCTGGAGCCGGTCGGTCGACCGCTTCATCGCCCTCTCGGAATTCTCGAAGAGCCGTTTTGTCGCCGCCGGGTTTCCCTCAGGCCGGATCACCGTGAAACCGAACAGCCCGGGCGCGCTCTTTGCCGCAAGACCGGAAGAGCGGGAAAGATCCGGCGCTCTCTATGTCGGACGCCTTTCGCCGGAAAAGGGGATCGCGCCGCTGCTCCGCCTCTGGAAAAAAGACTGGCCGCCCCTGCGCGTGATCGGCGACGGCCCCGACGCACCGGTTCTGGACGAAGCCGTGCGGGATGGCCGCGCTGTCGCGCTTGGGTCCCTCGGATCCGAGGCTATCAACGACGAGATGCGCCGGGCTGCGGTTTGCATCATCCCATCCCGCTGCTACGAGAATTTTCCGATGGTCATCGCGGAAGCCTTTGCCTCCTCCTTGCCGGTGCTGGCCTCCAATATCGGTGCGCTTGGCGAGCTGGTGCAGGAAGACCGGACCGGCGCCCACTTTGATCCGTTCGATCCGGAAAGCATGACCGGCACCATCGACGCCGCCTTCGCCGATCCGCAACGTTTGCGGCGATGGGGTGCAGAGGCGCGGGAACATTACGAGAAGCATCTGACCACGGCAGGGACGACGGCACAGCAAACTGCGATCTACGAGAGCCTGATGACCGGCGACGGAGCGCGCGTGTGATCGAAGATAGTAACGATATCGAAACGGTAACGGTGCTGGGCCGCAGGATCGCCGCGGGACGTTTTGCTCAGATCGGGGAGGCCATCCTTGCACGCGCACGGTCTGCAAAGCCGGCCTATATCTGCGTCTCCGGGGCCCACCCTCTCTCGCTCGCCAAGGCCGACCCGGATTTCGCGTCAGCGCTGGACGGCGCCGCCCTGATCGTGCCGGACGGCATGCCGGTGAAATGGACGCTCGCTCTGAAAGGGCACCGCGACAGCGAGCGGGTGGCCGGGCCGGATCTTGCGGCCTGGCTGATCAGCCGGGCGGAAGGCGAAGGCCTGCCGGTTTATTTCTATGGCGGCATGCCGGATGAGCTCGATGACCTGCGCCGTGCCCTCGCAGTGACCCACCCGAAACTGAACGTCGTGGGCTGGGAGAGCCCGCCCCTGCTGCCTCACCGTCCGGAGTTTGACGCGGAGACGGCCAAACGCATCGATGCCAGCAGCGCCAGACTGGTCTTCATCGGCCTCGGCTGCCCGCGCCAGGAATTCTGGATGTCCCGGCACAGCGCTGCCGTTAACGGCACAATGGTCGGCATCGGCGCCGCCTTCAATTTCCTGTCGGGCCGGTTGGAACGGGCGCCACGCGCGATGCAGTCTCTCGGCCTCGAATGGCTTTACCGCCTGATCCAGGAGCCACGCCGTCTGCTCGGCCGCTACCTCCTGCACAATACCCGCTTCATCTGGTTCGCCCTGCTCGATCTGATCTCCCACTGGTGCAAGCGGAGCAAAGGCTGATGGCCCGCTATCTCATCACCGGCGGGTGCGGCTTTATCGGCCTGCACCTTACCGCCGCCTTGCTGCAGGCCGGACACAGCGCCACCGTGTTGGACGATCTGTCTTCCGGCAATCCGGCGAAATTGCCGGCGGCTGCGCGCCTTGAAGAAGGTTGCGTTACCGATGCGGGCACACTCGCCAGGTTGGCAGAAGGCGTAGACGGCGTGATCCATTTGGCGGCGATAGCATCCATCGCTGCGGCCGAGGCGAACCCGGAGCGGGCTCATGCCGTAAATGCGGGTGGTGCGGCCAATGCCGTTGCCGCCGCAACGCGCAGCCGCATTCCGCTCGTACTCATCTCCTCCGCAGCGGTTTATGGCGACGCGGGACCCGGGGCTGTTTCCGAGGCCTATCCTTGCCGACCGCTGTCCGCCTATGGCGCCGACAAGCTGCAGGGCGAGCAATATGCCCTGAAAGCTGCGGAGAACGGTTTGTCAGCCACCATCGTCCGGCCTTTCAACGTCTATGGCCCGGGGCAGGATGCAAGCTCACCCTATGCCGGTGTGATCTCGCGCTTTATCGCCGCCGCGCTCTCGGGAGACCCGCTTCGGGTGAATGGCGACGGAAGCCAGAGCCGGGATTTCATCTACATCGACGATCTCGTCCGATTGCTGATCGCCGCCATCTCGCAACCTCGACCCGGCGCCGTGATCGTCAATGGATGCACCGGCATCGCCACCAGTGTGAGGGAGCTCGCCCTAAAGATCAGGCACCTTTGCGGCGGCGATATCCGGATCGAGCCCGGTCCCGGCCGGTCCAGTGGCGTGGCCCATTCACTGGGGGATCCCCGGCGAGCGGCCGAGCAATTCGGCTTTCGCGCTGAAGTGGCGCTGGCGGACGGCTTGCAGCGCACCCTCGCCTGGCAGCGCGGCACAGATCTTCAATAGGCCGAGCGACCGGTCCCGACCTCAATCACCGTCAGGGCAAGTATCTTCAGGTCGAAGCCGAGAGACCAGTTTTCGATGTAATGCAGGTCAAGCTCGACCCGGTGGCGCATCTTGTCGAGCGTATCGGTCTCTCCGCGCAAACCGTTCACCTGAGCCCAGCCGGTGATACCGGGCTTGACCCTATGGCGGCCGAGATAGCCGTCAATCAGGCCCGCATAATGCTTGTTGTGGGAGACCGCGTGCGGGCGCGGCCCGACCAGCGACATGCTGCCACCCAGCACATTCAGAAGTTGAGGCAGTTCATCCAGGCTGGTCCGACGCAAAAAACGGCCCAGCGCGGTGATTCGCGGGTCATCCCGCGTCGCTTGCCGAAGACGCAGCCCCGTTTCGGGATCGCTGGCATCGCCCTCGCCATCTTCCCGCCGCATGCTGCGGAATTTCAGCATCATGAATTCGTTATTGTTAAAACCGTATCGCTTCTGCCGGAACAGCACAGGGCGGCCCATCGTGATCAGGATGGCAAGCGCGATGATCAGCATGATCGGCGCCAGCATAACGAGCAGGGTTCCGCCAAGAAACAGATCGACGCAACGCTTCTGCACACCCGCCCAACCGCCGATGGGAAGATCCGCCAGAATCAGACCGGCCTGTCCCGCGACACGGTCTATCCCTAACGCCGGCACGCCATGCAGATAGGACGGCAGCCGCAAGCGGATATTCACCGGCTCGTTCCTCAGGGTGCCAAGCGCGGCGCGAAACGCGACTTCCTCGTCGGGCTCATAACACAGCAGAACATCATCGACCCGTCCGGCGGCGATGATCCGGCGGAGGCTCTCCTCACTACCTAGCAAAGGCACGTTTTGCAGGGTCTCGTTGCCAAGCCCGTCACTGACGAAGCCGCCGACCAGGCGAGGCCCACCGCGAAAGCTCAGTAATGTCTCAACAGCTTCTTTTACCAACCGCGGCGAGCCTAGCACGGCAACCCGGCTCGCGAACCGGCCACTACGGCGCACCTTGGCGACCCAGGCCAGCACAGCGGTCCGCACCACGATAAGGGCAACGCTCCCACCCAGGACCATTTCGAGCAACCAGAGGCGCGAGAAATCTTCAGATATCTTGAAGGCATAGAGCGCGACCACAAAGATGATCATCGTGCCGATCCAGCAGCGCAAAGCCTGCATGACATGGATCCGTCCCGCATCGCTGCGGTGAAAGGCATAGCTGCTCTGGCTGATCCCGCAGACCAGATAAAGCGCACAGATGAATAGCCCGCCGAGCAGATATCCTTCAGGCAGATCGAAGCTTCTGTTGCGGATCGCATAGGCGACGATATTGATCGCGAAGAGCGCCAACGCCTCTAGCACGGCCAACCAGACCGCAAGCCATATAAGTGTTTTGTTACGCATGACTCAATGCGCCCGGCTCAGACACCGCATCATCTCGCGCGGGCCCAATCCGACTCGTCATCCTCATCAAGCGGCGCCGATTCGACCCCGTAATACTGCCCGTCATAGGCCTCCGCCCCGCCGTCGATCGACTGAATCCGGAGATTGTTTTTCGACATCACGATCCCGGCCAGATTTTCGCCGACCTCATAGACCTCGCGAATGGTCTGCTCCGCCGTCTCCCGGCGCGTACGCTCCCACTCAACCACGAAAACGGTCGCATCGACCTGGGGCACCAGTACCAGCGTGTCGGAAACCACCGAGGCTGGGCCGCTGTCCAGTACCGTGAAATCGAAACTCTCTGCACTGTAGCGGAGCAATTCGGCCATGCGCCGGGAGCCGAAAAGGTCGTCCGAGTTCGACAGCACGCCACCGGTTGCGACGTAATGGATACCGGTCGCCATATCGAACTCGATAGCGTCCTCGACCTCCCCGTCGCCATTCAGAAACTGCTTGAGGCCGCGGTTGGTCGCGCCATCGATGTGTTTGGTGACCGTACCGTTCACAGTATCGCAATCGATGATCAGCGTCCGTAGACCGGCCGAAACGGCATTCGCTACCAGAGCAAGGGCGATTGAGGATTTACCTTCACCGGCGATAGACGACGTGATCAGCACAGTGCGAATAGGCCTGCCTTCGCCCAGCAGGTTGAGTGCCGTGCGCAACTTCCGGATACCCTGACCGACCGCCGAACCCGGTCGGCGCCGAACCAATTCAAACAGAGGTGTCCCTGTATCCGTCACCTGTAGCGACAGCGGGATGCTGGCAATCACCGGCAGACCGGTCGCCTGCTCGACCTGCTTCGCGTTCTTGAAGCCGCGGATCAGGAAATCCATCAGCAACGCCAGCAAGGCCGCAATGATCATCGCGGCGATCAGCGAGGCGAGCACTGCCAGTTTTTTCTTCGGCGAGACCGGCACCCGGGGCATCACGGCGCGGGAAATCACCTCGGCACCAACCTGATCCGGCTCGCGGCCCTCAAGATCGACTGCGGCGAGGCGGTTCAGCATGACCTCGTAAAGGTTCTGATTTGCCGCGACCTCGGCCTGAATGGCGCGCAGCTCGATCTCGGCATCCGCCTGGGATTCCATGACCGCTTGCAACTCGCCAACCGCATTCGCGACATTGGCTTCGCGCACCCTGGCAATCTCGGTCTCGTTGCGCATGGACTGCACGATCTTGCGCACCTCGCCGGAGATCGTGGCGCGCACATCCTCCAGCTCCCGGCGGGTCTTGATGACGTCCGGATGGCCATTGCGCAGAGTTGTGAGCTGCTCGGCAAGACGTTGCTGGATCTGGGCTTCCTGAAGACGCAGGTTATTGATCAGCTGAGAGGCGAGAACGGGAGCCAGGCTGGCCGTCCCGTCCGGCTGGTCGATCAGCAGTTGCACCTGGCGCAACCGCGCCTCACGCTCGGCCCGCTCGGTGCTGACCTGGATCAGCTGGTCGTTCATCTTGATAAGCTGCTGCTGCATCAGCTCGGTGCCGCGGATATCGAGCAGACCTTCCTCGCGGCGGAACCGTTCGAACTTCTGTTCGGAATCGAGGACCCGCTCCTGCAACGTCGCAACCTGATCTGTCAGCCACTGGCTGGATTGGCGGATCGCACGGTCCCGCTGGTTTCGCTTCTGCTCCAGAAAGAGCTCCGCGATGGTATTCGGGACGCGGGCGGCCAGGGCTGGATCGTTACTCCGGAACTCAATGGTTATGACCCGCGAGAGCTGCTCGCCATCGACCGTCAGCCGTTCGAGGAAATTGTCGGTGACATCTGCACGCAGCGCTTCCGGAGTGAGGTGTTCAGGTTTGTCATCGCCTGCCAGAAAAGCATCGGCATCAAAACCGAAATTCTCCTGCAGCCAGTGATCCCCGGTCTCGATCCAGCCGGATATCCACTCACGGAGATGCAGGATTTCCAGGAGTTCGCTCGCCGTCTGACGCCAGCCCACCTCACCTTCCGTCTTCAGGGACGGATTGAACTCCGGCACGTCATCAAGGCCGAGCCGGTCGATCAGCTTCGTGGCGAAAGCGCGGGATTTCAGATAGGCGGTTTCCGTCGGCAGGTTCGTGCCGGCAGATGAGAGCGCCTGCGGCAAGGTAAAACCCTGAATGGTGGCAGCCCCATTGGCCTCCACCATCTGCAGCTTTGTGTAACCCGAATAGACCGGTTTCATCGCGTAGACGATCAGCCCGGTCACAAAGGGTATCAGCAGCATCACGAACAGGATCAGGAAGAAGCGCCGGCGCATGACCGACACGAGCCGCCAGAGATCGAATGTCTCACCCGTATCCAGCGGATCGGAGAACAGGGCGGAGGGCGGCTCGGCGGAGCGCCTGGATCTCGGAAATGCGGTAACGTTCGCCATGCCCGTCCCCTAGAACCAGCGCCGTTTGATCTCGATCACGTCGCCCGGATAGATCGATGTATCCAGACTGACATCGCGGACGGTCTGGCCGTGCTCGGTGCGCCGTGTCAGCAAGGCCTGGGACTTTGCCGCCCGTCGCGTGAAGCCGCCGGCTTCAGCCACTGCCTTGCGCAGGTTGAGTCCGAGGACGAAGTCGAAACTGCCCGGCGTGTTCACCTCGCCCAGGACGTAGAAGGGCTGATAGCGGGCAATGACGATATCGACCTTCGGGTCGATCACATAATTGAGGTCAACGATTCCGGTCACCAAGGCGCGCAGTTCCAGCGCGGTCTTGCCCCGCGCATCGATCTTCCCGACCAGCGGCAGTTCCATCTGTCCGTCGTCGGAGATATCGACAATCGCGGACAGCTCCGGATGGCCAAAGACCGTCACCGCGACGCGATCACCGGCAACCAGCCTGTATTCCGCGATGGTCGGGGTCGATGGCGGCGGCAACTCGTCAATATCGTTTGTGCCGCACGCGGAGAGCCCTAGGCAGAGAACGAGTCCCAGCACGGTGACGACGGCAAGACGGGCCGATGAGAGATTGAAGACCGATCGCATCTATCTCTCCTAAAACCGGCCGAGATTGAAAGGATTGACGGTACCGTCATCTGCCTGGCAGCAGAATTTCGCGCCGATCCTGAACATCACCGTTGTGGCGTCAAAGTCCCGCGCCGGATCGGTCGAATCCGAAATCTCGTGTTCAAAGCTCAGTCCGGCGAACAGATGCTCATTGATCAGATAGGTCGCGTTTGCTCCGACGAGCAAATCATCGTCTTCCCGGTCAATCTGCTGATATTCGTCATTTGCCACGGACAGGTAACCACCGATTATCAACTGTTCGAACGGATCATAGTCGAGGCCCGTACGAAAGGACCGCGAAAGTTTCGTGCCGGCGGTCGGATCGTCCGACTGCTGGTTCTCGATATCCGCGCGGGCGGTAAGGGTCATGACCGGCGTCAGGTTCCAGAGCATGCCGCCGGACAATACGAAATCCGTCTGTGCCGAACGATCGCTCTCGTCGAACACCCGGTGCGAGACGCCGACCCGCCCGTTGAAAGAGCTCACTCCAGTAATGTCGCGCACGGCCCCGACAGAAAGCGTGAGACGCGTCGAGTTCTGAACCTCAGAAACCTCTTCGGTATAGACGTCACGCAACAGGCTGGGAGAAATGAAGATATCGTATTCACCGCCTGGGGAATATCCGACAAAGCCGCGCAAATTGAACGTCGTGCGGTCCAGCGAATCACGATTTACGCTGTCCGTCGGATTATAGTCCCGGTGCACGGCTTCCCCGACGACACGCGTAAACACCCGGTCGTCCCGCCGGTCATCGTGAACACCACCGATGAGATACTGACTGAAGGTCAGCGGCTCGAACCCGGCTCCGGGATCCGCATCGTCCCCGCGCCGGATATGACCGCGCTTCGCTTCGGCAAAGCCGCGCGCAAAGATACCGTCATCGATATCGACCCGCACCGCCCCAGCCAGCCGGGCATCTGTCGTATTCTCGCGGCTCAACTCCGCAACCCGCCGGTGGGACAGGTCGACAATCAGCAATGTTTCGTGATTCGACCAGTTTGAGCGCAGCGCCGCTTCCACCTTCGCATCGGTAACAGCTGAGGAAATGGCGCCGCTCTTCACCCGGGTGGCATTACTGTCATGCCCGGCTTCAACAGTGGCCCGGGTGAAGAGATCGAAGCTTCCGGCAAGCCGTCCGGCATCCGAACGGTCGTCGGGCCGGCTGAGCAAATCCAGCGACAAACCATAGCTTTCGAAATCGAGACGCGGGCGGCCACGCACTGATTCCTTGTATGCCTCCTGCGAGAGCGCAGTTTCGGCATAAATCCCTATTAAAATAGAGGATAAAGCGAGACCTAAGGTCACGGACACCAAATCGATCCGGCATTTACGCCACCAAATACAAAGGTCCATGCGAGAGGCCAGTTGATTCAAATCCCGAGCTAGATCTGCGATTCGCTTATGCAGGGCTTTAAAATAGGCTAATTATCCATTGAAATAAAACATTTTTATGAGCATAATTTTTGAAAGCGCGGCTAGATTCGGTCCAATGCGCAAAATTTTGGTGGCCTTTTATGCAAATTTCAGCATTTTCGGGCATGATTACCAATTGGTCATTCTTCCGCTTCTACGCTGTCCGGTCCGTGCAGAGAGTGGCACCCGGGTAAATATCGGGTGCCTGCGTCGCGGGCCACATGGTATGAAGAAGGTCAGGAAACGGCCCTCAGGAGTTTAGACGGAGGACCACATGGCGCTCAGCCAAGTCCAGAGCCGAAATCGGGGCCCGAGCCAGGAATACCTGCTGCTCGACTATCTTCAGCGCCTTGGGCGCAACGTGGAAGGCCGCATGGCCGTCCATATCCATCTTTCCCGGCTGCGCCCGCAGAACCGTCAGGACCACCATATCCGGATCGCGGCGGCCACCTTCGAAGGTATGGTCCAGAACTACGAGGGCCAGATCTTCATCCTGAGCAACTCGGATCTGTTCTTCGTCTGCAAGGATGCCACCGTCGAGGATATCGACGCGGCCATCATGAAGGTCCGCTATCTGTTCTCCGAAGACCCGCTGTCGCAGGGCGATGAGGAAGAGGACCTGGCCCGTTTCTGCTCCTGGTTCAACGTCGCGACCCAGTACGAGGACCTTCTGGAGCTAGTCAAGCAGATGCACCGGGAGCGCGAACGCAAATCGCGCATGTCCGTCAATTCAGAACAGAAAGTCGATCCGCGAGCCAAGGGTTCGCGCAAGCCGCTCGACCCCGAACAGCTTGGCAAACTGGAATCCTTCCTGCAGCGGGCCGACCTTTCGAACCTGATGCGCCGCCAGCCGGTCTGCGCGTTGACCCCGAACAACCCGAACCCGCAGCCGGTGTTCCGGGAGCTGTTCATCTCGATCCACGATCTGCAGCAGACCGTGCTACCGGAATTCGATCTGGCCTCCAATCTCTGGCTGTTCCAGCATCTGACGCAGACGCTGGACGCACGGATGCTGTCCCTGCTGATCCGGAATGATGACACCTCGATCGCCAGCTCCTTCAGCGTCAATCTGAACGTACAGACGATCCTGTCTCCGCCCTTCCTGAACTTCGATGCCAGCCTGAAGGCCGTTGCCCGCGGCACGGTCGTGATCGAATTGCAGAAGATCGATATTTTCGGCGATATGGGTGCCTACATGTTCGCCCGCGATTTCATGCGCGAACGCGGCTACCGGATCTGCCTCGACGGGCTGAACCACCTGACGCTTCAATTCATCGACCGCGAACGGCTCGGCCTTGATCTGTTGAAACTGATCTGGACCCCGGACATGGCGGACGACATGTCCGGTAACCGGACCGCCGAGTTGAAAGAGCATGTGGATCGGTGCGGCCGCGCCCGGATTATCCTGACCCGCTGCGATTCGGACGAAGCCGTCCGGTTCGGTCAGTCCCTGGGCATCACCATGTTCCAGGGCCGCTATATCGACAAGCAGCTGAGCGCGGACGCCCGCATCGTTTAGCGACTGAAAACTCTCCAGGCAGCGCCATCCTTCACGTGACAAGACCGCCGGTCCTGCTGGTGATCTCGTGAGCGGATTCGCCAAGGTGCCTTTCGATTGAGTCGATCGAACGGCGTTGAGCCAAATCGATCCGCTCTGCAAAGGGGACTGTCAGCGCCGCGATTGCATGACCGCTTGTATCGCCGATCGGAAATGCCACCGCATAGAGGCCGCGCACCTGAACGCTCGGGGAAGATTCGAAACCACGTTCCCGAATGGTATCGAGAACAATTTCGATCTGCGGGTCGGCCTGTTCCGGCTGGCGCGCCTCAGATTCAGCGATACGCTGACGCTGCGTGACCTGATCCTGAAAGGCCAGCAGCACGCGGCCGGACGCCGACACCAGTACATCAAGCTCGGCACCGACACGGACGCTGAACCCCATACCGCTCGGACTGTCGACCTTGGCGACAACCATCTGTCGGCCCGTGGCATAAACGCTGAGATGGCATGACTGATCGAGTTCCGCCGACAGCTTCTGCATGACCGGCATTGCCTCTGTGAGCAGCCGATGCGTCGGCGGGTTGATGTGCGCCAGCTCGAACAGCTTGGTCGAGAGATGATATTTGTCATCCACATTGACCAGATACCCTCGCTCGACGAGGCAGCTGACCATTCTGTACAACTCTCCCACGCTGCGTCCGAGAACCTGTGCAATCGTCTTGATCGAAAGCGCGGACTCCGAACGGCAGAGCAACTCAAGCACATCCAGTCCCTTCTCGAGCGCCGGCGCCGCATAGGCCGGACCCTCGGAAGCTTCCCGTTTCCTGGTCAGTTTCGAAACGTCATTCATCGCACGCGTCCATTCGGGGTCTCTCACTTTCCAGTCTGATGGACTTCAATAATATTGCCGTCCGGATCGTGGAAGAAAATCTGATACCAACCGGCCATCGCCCAGGTTCCATAGTCCGAATAAGGTATCTTCTTCTCTTCAAGACGGCGCTTGAACGCCTCGATATCGTTGGTCCGGAAGCAGAAATGCCCGCGGTCGAGCGGATTGATCACATGGTTCATCCGGAACCCGAGATCAATGTCGCGGCGGGCCAGATGAAACTCGACGGCTCCGTCGGTCACAAAGTCCACATTACCGCCATAACCGGCATCGTCACTGGCATTGACCCGCTGGTAGTTCACCGAATCGAGTCCGAAGACCGACCGGTAGAATTCCGACGACCGCTGCACGTTCTCGGTGCACAGATTCATGTGATGGAACTGGATCTTCATCGCGCATCTCCTGCCCTAGAGATTTTGAGCGGCCTGCAAAACATGCCGCCTGTGACCACCGATATATCGGCTTACATAAATCTCATTTGTGAATTTTAGTTTCCGTATTTGAAACATCCACGGAGACTTTAGCCCAAAATGGCGGAAATTCGCAATTCAACTAAATCATATTTGCAGCAATACAATTAAATATGATTTATTAAGCTTCCCATCATGACGGAAGGCTCCCATGTCCGGTACGGAAGAATTTCAGCCTATCCGGCGCACGGAGGTCTGCGCTCTGGGCACGGCGCGCCGGATTGCGGCGATGCTGGATCTCGACCCGGACCGGTTCAGAGAAGGTGATACCCTGCCCCGCGGATGGCATTTCCCCATGCTGGCGGGAGAGACGCGGAGATCCGAATTGCGGGGCGACGGTTTCCCCGGCCTCGGTGTGGCCATCCCGGACATGGGTCTGAGCCGACTGGTTCTCGGCGGGCGGCGCGTCACGTTTCTCGCGGACATTCCGATCGGCGCGGCTCTGCAGCGGACGAGCAAGGTCGCATCCCTGACGCGGAAGGAAGCCGCCTCAGGCCCGATGGCATTCGTCACCGTCGAGCATAGTTTGGCCGTCGCGCCGCATGGCACTCCGTCCATCGTTGAGGAAGCGACCTATATCCTGATGGAAGCGGCCCCGACCGGCAGAGCAAAGACGGTCGCGGCTGAGGTCACCGATGCCGATATCCCCGGCGGCGACCGAAACACAATCGTCATCCCGGACGAGACCCTTCTGTTCCAGTACTCCGCCCTCGGCTTCAATTCGCACAAGATCCACATCGACAAGGCCTACGCCCGTGATGTGGAGGGATATCCGGATCTCGTCGTCAACGGTGGGCTTACGACCCTGTTGCTCAGCGAATTCATCAGAAACGATCTGAAACTGATTCCCCGAAAACTGTCCATGAAACACACCGCGCCTTTGTTCTGCGGGAACCCGGTCACACTCACGGCGAACCACGAAACCGATGGCTGGCACCTGGGCGCTTTTGCCGCCAATGGTCTCAGAGCCGCCGAAATGAAGCTGGAATGCCAATGACATTCGCTCCTCTCGAAGGCGTTCGGATCCTCGACCTGACGACCGTCGTCGTCGGTCCGGTGACAACCTGGCGGCTCGCTCAATACGGCGCTGAAATCATAAAGGTGGAAAGCCCCGGAGGCGACCTGATGCGCGGGCTCGGCGGGCCATCGCCGACCGGTCAGCATTCGGGGGCCTACCTTCACCTGAACCGGGGCAAGCGCAACATCTGCCTCGATCTCAAGAACCCGGACAGCCGGGAGATCATGAATCGGTTGGTCCAGGCGTCCGACGTGATCATCGCCAATATCCGTCCGGACGCCCTTGAGCGGCTCGGCCTCGACGCCGCGACCGTCCGGGACATGTATCCCGACAAGATCCACTGCATTATCTCCGGATACGGAACCGACGGCCCGTATGCGGGCCTGCCGACCTATGACAGTGTCGTCCAGGGAGCGACCGGCATGGCCGGACTGGCCTATGCCCGTGATGGTGCACCTGCCTACGTCCCGATGCTGATCTGCGATCATGTTGTTGGAGAAATCGCCGCCGGCACCATCATGGCCGCCCTTATCGAGCGCCGTGCAAGCGGAGCAGGCCGCAGTATCGAAATCCCGATGTTCGAGACGATGGCGTCATTCGTCCTGCAGGAGCATCTGGCACAAGCGAGTTTCGATCCACCTGTCGGGCCGCCGGGCGACCTCCGCCTGCTGAGCCCGCACAACAAGCCCGTTCAGACTGCGGACGGCTGGATCTCGTTCACCATCAACACCGATCCTCAGGTGCGTGCATTCCTCGCGGCCGTCGGACGAGAGGACTTGCTCGACGACCCCAGATTCTCGTCCGTGGCTGCACGCGCCACACATGTTGCCGAGTGGTTTGAAGTGCGCGGCGCGCCGTTGACGCACAAGACAACCGACGAATGGCTCAGGATATTCCGCAAAGCCGATATCGCAGTCATGCCCTGTCACACGCTCGAAAGCCTGCAGGCCGACCCGCACCTGAACGCTGTCGGTCTCGTCAAGTGGGAGCAGCATCCGGCTGAAGGAAAATCCGCTGCCCTGCGCTCCACGATACGGGTCGACGGCACCTATCCGTCCAACCGTTCATCTGCCCAGCCGCGCGGCTACGAGACCCGCGCAATCCTTGATGACCTCGGTTTCAAGGATGAGGAGACAGAAACCCTGATTGCGTCAGGCGCCGCACATGCCGCGCCCGGAGCACAATCGAAGTGAATATCCACGACCGGCCGTGCCGATACCGGGAGGAAGAACCATGCTGCTGAAAGACAAGGTCTGCGTGATTACCGGCGCCGCATCACCGAGAAGCATCGGCTACGCAACCGCGGAGCTGTTCGCCGCTCATGGCGCCAGGCTGGCCGTTCCCGACATCGCCATGAACGACGATGCGCTGGCCGAAATCAGTGCGCGTATCTCCGCGCGCATCGGATCTCCCGCACGCATCTGGGGCGCCCGATGCGACATCCGCAGCGCCGAAGAATGCAAGCAGGCCGTCGAAAGCATCGTGACGCATTTCGGAACCATCGATTGCCTGGTGAATTGCGCCGGTATCGTGAAATCCCAGTCTATGAAATCGATCACCGAGGCTGACTATGATGACATTCTGAACGTCAACCTGAAGGGCACCTTCAACATCTGCAGCAGTGTTCTGGAGGTTCTGGCGGATCGGGGAAGCGGATCGATCGTCAACCTAGCCTCAGTGGCGGCGCAGCGTGGCGGCGGGCTGGTTGGGGGTGCGCACTATGCCGCGTCCAAGGGAGGCGTGATCAGTCTGACAAAATCCATCGCCCGGGAATTCGGCCCCTCGGGCATCCGGGCCAATGTTGTCTGTCCGTCCATGGTCGAAACCGGAATGCTCGACGGGAACGTCACACCGGAGATGTTCAAAGAGATCGTCTCGGCAATCCCCCTGAAGCGCGCCGGGCAGCCATCCGACATAGCCGGCGCCTGCCTATACCTGGCGTCCGATCTGTCAGCCTATGTGACCGGCGCCACCCTCGACGTTAACGGCGGCAGCCACATTCACTGACGTCACATTACCCGGCGCCTAACCGCGCGGCGCGTGCTTGTTCAGAATGCGCTGCAGGGTCCGTCGGTGCATGCGCAGGCGGCGCGCGGTTTCCGAGACATTCCGGCCGCATTGCTCGAAGACCCGCTGGATATGCTCCCAGCGCACCCGGTCGGCCGACATCGGATTGTCCGGCGGCGGCGGCAGGGCCTCTTCGTGATCCAGCAGCGCGGCGGCGATGGCATCGGCATCGGCCGGTTTCGGCAGATAATCCACCGCGCCCGCTTTCACGGCGGCGACGGCGGTGGCGATATTGCCATAGCCGGTCAGCATGATGATGCGGGCATCCGGATTGGCGTCTCGGAGAGCAGCGACCACATCGAGCCCACTGCCATCCGTCAGCCGCATGTCGAGCACAGCGTGGGACGGTACGTCATCGCGGACCGCTTGCAGGCCTTCGGCCACCGAACTTGCACTGGTCACCGCAAAGCCGCGCTTTTCCATCGCCCGGACAAGCCGGTTGCGGAACGGCTCGTCGTCGTCGAGCACCAGCAGCTTAGGGGTCTCGTCGCCTGAAATCTGATCGTCTGTCACCAAGTACCTCCACCTTCCGGGGCCGGTCTGTAGCCAGCTGGCTTATGCTGGGAAATCTGCTTTCGGTCAAGTTGCGGTCATACAGCTTCCAGGTCGCTGCGCCGCCATTCCACCGTGACCCGCGCGCCCCCTTCGGCACGATTGGAGAAAGAGAGCGATGCCCCGCCCCGCTCCAGCAAGGTCTTCGCGATGAAGATGCCGAGGCCCATATGACCGTCCTTGCCGGCCCGGCTTGAGACATAGGGCTCGCCCAGCCGGTCCAGCACCAGAGAGGCAAATCCGGGCCCATCATCCTCAATGATGACCGAGGCTGTCTGCTCATCCCAATAGACCGTGATTTCCACGGTTTCCGCGGCAAACTGGACCGCGTTCTGGACCAGCGTGCCGATGCCCTGATTCATCTCCGGTGTCAGCACGACCCGCGGCTGATCCACCACGAAGGCGCCCTCATCAGCCGCCAGATCGAACGCACCCTCCGGTCCGTGCTGCTCGATGATAACCACGACCTCGTCCCGCTGATGCGGCGCGGCCGCGGCTTCGACCATGGCGCTGAAGGGCATGGACTTGAACGGTCCGGCAGCTTCCTGGTCCGGCTGGCGTGAAAGCTGGGTCAGGATGTCGCGGCACCGCGCGGTCTCGCTCAGCAGAAGGTCGACATCCTCGCCCCACTCGCTGCCGTCCGGCAGATCCTTGCGCAATTCGCGCGCCACAACGGCGATGGTACTGAGCGGCGTGCCGAGCTCGTGGGCCGCCGCCGCCGCCAGACCGCCAAGCGCCGAGAGCTGCTGTTCGCGCGACAGGGCCAGCCGCGTCGCCCCCAGCGCGTCCGACATGCGCCGCGCATCCCGACTGACCCGGTAGGTATATCCGGCGATAAACAAGGTGGTGATGACAATCGCCATCCACAGTCCGAACACGTAGATGTTCGGCAATTCGAGTCCGTCCCGAGGCCAGGGAAGCGGCTGATGCACTACGGCCAGCACCGAAGCGGATACAAGTGCGAGGAAACTCAGCCAGATCGTCGCCGCGCCGGAGAGAATGGTGGCGGAGACGGTGACCGGAGCGATCAGCATCAGTGCGAACGGATTTTCAAGACCGCCGGTCCAGTACAGCAGATAGGCGAGCTGGGCGATGTCGAAGGCAAGTCCGAAGGCCGCCGCGCGGGTCGTTTGCGCCCGGCCAGCCTGCCGTATCGCCTCAATGACAAGGTTGTAGAGCGCTCCCGACGCCACGATCCCGAGGGTGATTTCCAGCGGCAGCGGAAAGCCGAGACCGTAATGCACGACGAGCAGACTGATGAGCTGCCCCATCAGTGCTACCCAACGGATCGTCGTCAGGGTCCGCGCGCCGGCCGGACCGAGCCCGAAGCGATCGGCGAAATCTCCGGCGCTGTTTCGCTGTTCAGCCACCTGATGCCACCTTCGTCGTTTCCTGTACCACGCCCTCTGGGGCCCAAACTCTTGATTGCATCATTGTCCAGTAGCACGGCTCGGGCTAAGGTCGCGACGCCGATTTAGGCACATCCGACCAGCCCCCACGAGTACGGTTCCATGAGCAAGACGGTCATCGAGGTCCACGACCTGGAGAAACGCTACGGCGACGTTCACGCCGTGCGCGGGGTCAGCTTTTCGGTCCCTGCCGGGATCACGGTCGGCCTGCTCGGCGGCAACGGGGCCGGGAAGACGACCACGATCACGATGATGCTTGGGCTACTTGAGCCGAGCGGCGGCAGCGTCTCGATCCTCGGCTGCGACATGGCGACGGACCGCTACCGGGCCCTGCCCTACATGAATTTCTCGTCGCCCTATGTCGACCTGCCGCACCGGCTGAGCGTGCGCGAGAATTTGCGGATCTATGCCGGGCTCTATTCGGTTCCGAACCCAAAGGCCCGCATCGCCGAGCTGGCCGAACAACTCCATATGACGGAGTTCATGACCCGGCCCTCGGGCAAACTCTCGGCCGGTCAGAAGACCCGCGTGGCTCTCGCCAAGGCACTGATCAACAAGCCGCGCGTTTTGCTGCTGGACGAGCCGACCGCCTCGCTCGACCCGGATACCGCGGACTGGATACGGGGATATCTGGAAAAGTATCAGCGCGACACAGGCGCCACCGTCCTGCTCGCCTCCCACAACATGCAGGAGGTGGAGCGGCTCTGCAGCGATGTGCTGATGATGCGCCAAGGCACCATTGTCGACCGGGGCAGCCCGTCGGATCTGCTCTCGAAATACGGACGCCGGACCATGGATGAGGTCTTCCTCGACGTCGCGCGCCAGACCGGCGCGGCAGCGAATGGCGGTGACGCGGGCAGGGGAGCGGCATGAGCGCGGACCTCGACTTCACTCCACCGCCCGCGTCCCTGTTCAACGCCGGCCGCATCTGGGCCATGGTGCTGCGCTATTTCTACCTGATGCGCGGATCCTGGCCGCGCCTGCTGGAAATGGCCTATTGGCCGACCATGCAGATGATCCAGTGGGGCTTCGTCACGAAATTCTTCCTCGACCAGTCGAGCTGGGTCGCCAGCGCCGCCGGCGTTCTGCTTGCCGGGGTGCTGCTCTGGGACATCCTGTTCCGCGGCCAGATGGGTTTCTCGCTCTGCTTCCTGGAAGAGATGTGGTCGCGCAATCTCGGCCATCTGTTCGTCAGCCCGCTCCGGCCGCATGAATTCGTCATCACGCTGATGGTGATGAGCCTGGTACGCACACTGATTGGTGCCCTCCCGCCGGCGCTGCTGGCCATCGTTTTCTACGATTTCTCGATTTTCTCGATCGGCCCGGCGCTGTTTGCCTTCATGGCCTGCCTGTTCTTCATGGCGTGGGGCATCGCACTGGCGGTGATCGGCATCATCCTGCGTTTCGGGCTCGGTGCCGAAAGCCTTGCCTGGGTCCTGGTCTTCGCCTTCGCCCCGATCTCGGCCGTCTATTATCCGGTCTCGGTGATGCCCGAATGGCTGCAGATGGTCGCCTGGGCGACACCGTCCGCCTATGTCTTCGAAGGCATGCGCGCGGTGCTGTTCGACGGCACGTTCCGGCTTGACCTGCTGGCCGGCGCCATGATGCTGAATGTGGTCTATTTCATCATCGGGGCCGGGGTTTTCTGGCTGGCCTACCGCAGTGCCCGCAAGGAAGGCCGCCTGCTTCAGGTTGGCGAGTAGAGCGGCACCAGCTTCTCGCGCAGGCCCGCCACCAGCGGATCGCCCGAGGTCAGGATGTAGAGCCCGGATTCGTGCAGGTTGACCAGATGCATTGCCGTCATGGTCAACTCGCGGGCCAGCAGCCGTCGATAGAGGTCCTCGATCGGCACCGGAACGGTCTCGATATCCTCGGCATCATCGAAGCTGGTCTCACCGGTCACTCGGGCACCAACTGCAAGGAAGCTGAAACAGGTATTGGTCATCACGGCCGCGTTCGGATACATCCGGCCCGTTCGCACCCAGTGCGGCGCCTCGGCACCGGTCTCCTCGCGCAGCTCCCGCTGCGCCGTCACCATCGGTTCTGTTTCGCCCGGATCGACGGTCCCGCTCGGCAGGCCGAACACCACCTCACCGATACCGTGCCGGTATTCCCGCACCATCAGCACCTGATGATCATCGGTCACGGCAACCATGTTCACCCAGTTGGGCAGCTCGATCACATGGTAGGGATCGACGATCTGACCGTGCGGCGTCTCGCATTTGTCCATGCGATGGGCCAGGAACCGGTCGCTATATTCGATCCGGCTGTCGAGCACGCGCCAGGGTTTCGGCATGGGAGCTCCGGGAATGTCAGGCCGGGCCGCTGACGCCGGCGTCGGCGAAGGTCGCCATGCCGGTGTGGCAGGCCACTGCCGATTTCAGAATACCGATGGCCAGCGCCGCGCCGGAGCCTTCGCCCAGCCGCATGCCGAGATCGAGGATCGGCTCCTTGCCGATCTTCTCCAGCAACAACCGGTGACCCGGCTCGGCGGAACAATGGGCGACCTGGCAATGCTCGATACTGCGCGGATCGGCGGCATACAGAACGGCAGCAGCGGCCGTGCAGGCATAACCGTCCAGCAGAACCGGCACCCGCGCCATGCGGGCGGCGAGAACCGCGCCCGCAATTGCCGCAAGCTCAAGCCCGCCAACAGCGGCGAAGAGCTCCAGCGGGTCCTCGGTCCGCGCCCGGTGCAGAGCGACGCCATCGGCCACCGCGTTCACCTTGGCGCTGAACGCGTCACCGGTCACCCCGGTGCCGGGACCGGTCCAGTCTTCAGCAGTGCCGCCATAGAGCGCGTGGCAGATCGCGGCGGCAGAGGTCGAGTTACCGATCCCCATCTCGCCGAGGCAGAGCAGGTCGATGCCCGGCTCCACACCCATCATGCCGTAGGCCATGGCCCTGGCGCAGTCGCCATTTTCCATCGCCGCTTCTTCGGTGAAATCCGCCGTCGGCTGATCGAGCGCCATCTCATAGACCCGGAGATCGGCATCAAAAAGCTGGGCCAGCTGGTTTACCGCGGCGCCGCCGGAAATGAAGTTCTGCACCATCTGCGCGGTGACATCGGCCGGATAGGCGGAAACGCCCTTGGCCGTCACGCCGTGATTGGCGGCGAAGACACAGACCCGCGGATGCTCGACGGTCGGCGGGTACTTGCCCTGCCAGGCCGCCATCCAGCGGGTCAGGTCCTCAAGCCGGCCGAGGGAGCCGGACGGTTTGGTCAGTTGCGCCTCGCGACTGACCGCTGCGGTGCCCGCCTCGAGGTCTGCCGGGGGCAGAGCGCGGAACAGGCCACGGATCTCGTCGAAGGTCGCAGTCTCGGGCGAAAAACGTTCGTCGCTCATGGATCATCACAGGGAACTGTTCTTTGGAATGCCGCCCCCTATACAGGCGATCCGAGCCTGTGCATAGTCCGGGAGCGACGCTTGGAGACGCCGCGCAACAGATCGGCACAACGGGGTTCTGGCAGTCATGGCGAGCAAAAAACCGGCTTCGGTCTGGCACCCCTGGTGGGTGGACGATCTGCTCCATGCCTTGATGTTCCTGACCCGGCTACCGGTGCCGGCGCCCGCGCGTACCGACCGGCCGCTGATGCATACCGGTTGGGCCTTCCCGCTGGTCGGACTGCTGGTCGGAGCGCTTGGCGGCGGGGCGCTCTGGCTCGGCGCCCATGCCGGAATTCCGCTGCTCGCGGCCGCCCTGATCGCCCTTGTCCTCACCGCCTTCCTGACAGGTGCGTTGCATGAAGACGGGCTCGCCGATCTGGCCGACGGGTTCGGCGGCGGCGGCACGAAGGAGCGGAAGATCGAGATCATGCGGGACAGCCGGGTCGGCTCCTATGGCGTGCTGGCCCTTGTCATCGCCACCGGCATAAAGGCCGCCTGTCTCGCCAACCTCGCCATTGCCGCGCCGTGGCTTGCCGCCTTCGGTCTCGCGGCTGCGCATGTTCTGGGGCGGACGGCAATCCTGCCGATCGCCTATTGCCTCGCGCCCGCCACCGCGACCGGCCTCGGCAGCGGCGCAGGCCGGGCAAAACCGGTGACCACCGGCCTCTGCCTCGCGCTCGGCACCTTGCTGTCCTTCTCCCTGCTGCCCGGCACCGGCTTCATTGCCGCCCTTGCCGCCACGGCGCTTGCCGGAGGCGCAACAGCATTGCTCGCGAAGCGGCAGATCGGCGGCTATACCGGCGATGTTCTCGGCGCCAGCGAGCAGATTGTCGAATGCTTCGTCCTGCTTGCGCTCACCATGCTCCCGGCCGGCGCGGCCGGTTTCGGCTGGCCCGCGTGACCAGCGTGAGAGTACCGACGCGCTGGCATCTGCTCCGCCATGCCCCGGCAGCGGTCGAGAAAGGCACTGTCTACGGGCGCACGGACGTGCCCGCTATCCCTCAGGACCCGGCGCTTCTGAAGCGGATCGCCGCACAACTTCCGCCAGACAGTCTGCTGGTCACGACACCGCTGCGCCGAACGACCGAAACGGCTGAGATGCTGGAAGCGGCCGGCTGGGCTCCCCGGAACCGGATCGTGGAAGCCGCTTTCGCCGAACAGGATTTCGGAGCCTGGGAGGGTAATACCCATGATGCGCTGGGCCGCGAGGGCTCGGCGGACTATGCGGCCTTCTGGGACAACCCGGCCCGCAACCGGCCTCCCGGCGGGGAGAGTTTCACCGATCTGACCGCGCGGGTGTCCGCCGCCTTTGCCATTCTGACGGATACCCATCCGGCACGGGACATCGTGCTGATCGGCCATGGCGGCTCGATCAGAGCCATTATCGCGACGATCCTCGGGATGACGCCGGAGAATGCGCTGGCGCTGGAAATCTCCCCACTATCTCTCAGCCTCGCCGATCATGCGGGAACCGAAGAGGCCACTGGCGCGTTATCCCCATGGAGATTGCGCTGTCTCAATATGAGAGACGGCTTTTGAGCTAACAAAGCGGGGATTAATCCCCATCTACCAGCACACAATCACGGCCACGCCATGAGGAGATCAGGCATGCGGTACGGTTTTCTTGCGGCAATCCTTTTCGCGACGGCCTTTTTCGGAACCACGGCACGAGCCGAAGACGCCTCGATGACGGTCGAACGGGCCCGGACAACGCTGCGCGATCTGACCAGCGATCCGAACGTCGTCGGCCCGGTTGGCGACTATCTGAAACGGGCAACGGGCGTGCTCATCATTCCCCAGCTGGTGAAAGCCGGCTTCGTGGTCGGCGGCGAATACGGCGAGGGCGTTCTGCTCGCCCGCAAGGGTGCCGGCGACTGGAGCGATCCCGCGTTCTACTCGCTGGCGGCCGGCAGTATCGGCCTGCAGATCGGTGTCGAGGCCAAACAGGTTCTTCTGGTGGTGATGACGGAAAAAGGCCTGAACTCGCTGATGAGCGACCAGGTGAAGTTCGGCGCCGATGCCAGCATCGCCGTCGGCACCATCGGCGGCGGTGTCGGCGCATCCAGTTCCGGCTCCCTCGGCGCGGACTTCATTGCCTTTGCCAAATCCAAGGGCCTTTTCGGCGGCGGCGCCTTCGATGGGGCGGTGATTCAGACCCAGCCGGAGAAGAATGAGACGTTTTACCGCACCGCTGCTAGTCCCAAGCAAATCCTGATCGAACGCCGCTTCACCTCGGACGAGGCGGCACAATTGCGCGAGACGCTCTCGCAATTCTGAGGCGGCGGCCTATAGTCCCAATCAACCGACTGATCGGCACCCCGTCCTCCTCCGAGTGACGGGCGAACTGGAACCGGACCTGACATGTCGAAACGGACTTTCTTCTTCCTCGTCGGCTTTCTCGGCCTCGCCCTCGCAGGCTCCATCGCCGCCGGCTACTGGATTGTCAGCGGCGGCCGGATCGCCGGGCAGGAAAGCGCGGCGGATCTTGTCGGCGGCCCCTTCAGCCTGACCGACGAAACCGGCGCGGCGCTGTCGAACGAGGATCTGAAGGGCCGCTACATGCTGGTCTTCTTCGGCTACACCTATTGCCCGGATGTCTGCCCGACGACGCTGACGGTGATGACCCAGGCCCTCGACATGCTGGACCCGAAGGTGGCGGACCAGGTCGAGCCGGTCTTCATCACCATCGACCCCACGCGGGACACAGCCGCGGCGCTGGGTGATTACAGCCAGCATTTCCACGACAAGATCCATTATCTGACCGGCACGCCGGAGCAGATCGCGGATGTCGCCAAGGCTTATCGGGTGTTCTACCAGAAGGTCGAGAGCGAGGATTTCAGCGACTATCTGATGGACCATTCCACCATCACCTACGTGATGGGACCGGACGGACGCTATGTCAGCCATTTCGGCTTCGACACCGCACCGGAAGACATCGCCAAGGATCTGACCAAGCGCATCGCCGGTTAACGCCGGTTTCGCACGGCAGATCTTCCGCATCGTGGTGCGACCCTCGCTTGAATGGAATCCCGCGCGGGACTAAGCTCCGGCTTCTTTTTGCCCTTCCATACCTAAGGAGAGCGCGCATGAGCACGAGCCCGCGCATCAAGGGTGTCATGGCCGCCGGCCTGACAGCCTTCAACGACGATCTTTCGGTCGATATCGACCTCACCCTCGACCATACCCGCTGGCTTCTGGATAGCGGCTGCGACGGTGTGCTGCTGTTCGGCACCACCGGCGAAGCGAACTCGCTGTCCGTCGCCGAGCGACTGGCCTTCCTCGACAAGCTCGGCGCGTCCGATCTGCCGAAGGACAAGCTGATGATCGGCACCGGCTGCTGCGCGCTGCCGGACACGGTCGCGCTGACGAAGGCGTCCCTTGATATCGGTATCGAGCATGTCCTGATGCTGCCGCCGTTCTATTACAAGAACCCGAGCGACGAAGGCCTGTTCACCCACTTCTCGCGCACCTTCGAAGCCATCGGCAGCGATGCGATGAAGGTCTATCTCTATCACTTCCCGCAGATGTCCGCGGTGCCGTTCAGCCACGAGCTGATCGCCCGTCTGCTGAAGGAATTCCCGAACACCGTCTGCGGTGTGAAGGACAGCTCCGGCGATTTCGAGAACATGAAGGCGATGGCCGAAAAGTTCCCGGGCTTCGACGTCTTCGCAGGCACCGAGCGCTATCTGCTCGACGTTCTGAAAGCCGGCGGTGTCGGCACCATCACCGCGACGGGCAACGTCACGGTCGGCGGTTGCGCCAAGGTCTATGCCGCCTGGAAAGCCGGCTCGGCCGCCGATGCCGAAGCGCTGCAGGACCAGCTCACCCTTGAGCGCCTGACCCTGCAGAACTATCCGGCAGCCGCCGCGCTGAAGGAACTGCTGGCGAAGAACAGCGGCAAGGCAAGCTGGCGCAATGTCCGCGCCCCGTTCATGCCGCTCCCGGCCGAAAAAGCCGCGTCGCTGGTCTCCGAGCTGGATGCAGTCAACTTCGCGCTTCCGGCGAAAGCCGCCTGAGCCACATAACGATCTGATCAAGAAAGCGCTCCGGGTTCCGCCCGGGGCGTTTTTCTTTTCAGCGCGCACGTCGCCCGATATTCACCATGATCAACGAGGTGAAAACGCAGCCGACGGCGGCCCAGATCCAGGCTGAATGGATCTCTCCGAAAACCACCCAGCCCCAGAACAGACCGAACAGGGTCACGATGTAGGACACCAGGCTGAGGAAAACCGGCCCGGCGCGTTTCAGGATTTCGAAATAGAGAATGTAGGCGACGGACGAGATGCAGATCTGTCCGAGCATGGCGTAGTCGGTCGGGCCGGGGTTGGCCATCAGCGGGTAGAAGCCGTCCACCGCCAGCATTAGCGGCAGCGTCGCGAGAGACGCCACGATCAGCATGCCGCGCGCCGCCGCAAGTGAATGCGTGCCTTCGGGCCGCATCCGGTCGCTGAAAATCCCGCTGCAGGCGTACAGAGCCGGGGTCAGGAAGGCCAGCAGCACCCAGGGCACCATGTCCGGCGACGGCAGACTGGTCTTCGGCAGAACCATCAGCAGGGCGCCAACCAGACCGAGGCCAATACCAATCGCACTGTTCCAGCGAAAGCCCTCGATCCTGAGGCCGACGGCCAGCACATAGCCAAGCACCGGCACGGTCGAGACCACCGTACTCATCACGCCTGCCGGAATATATTTCGCTGTCGTAATAATATTGATGTTCGGCAGCACAAGGCCGATCACCGCCGCGCCCAGGAAGAACACCAGATGGCCCCGGCTGAGATCGAACGGGATGCCCTTGCGGTAGCAGACCAGAGAGAGAAACAGAGCCGCGCCGGTCGATTGCATCCAGGCATAGGCAAAGGGATGCACGCCGCCTATCGCCGCCACTTTCGAGAGCGAAAAGGACAGCCCCCAGAGGCCGCCGAGACCGACCAGCATGATGGTCGGCACAATCAGGCCCGGATCGATCAGACCGGTTCCTGTCTTTTGATCAGACATGTTGTACCTCGGGTGAGCCGCTCGGGTTGAGCTGCTTGGGCTGAGCTGCTTGGGGTTGAACCGCTTCCGGGCTCAGAACGGCCAGACCACGGGCAATAGCGGAACCGCCACTGCCATGATCAGAAAGTCGAGCGGCAGGCCGACCCGCCAGTAATCCCCGAACTTGTACCCCGCGGGGCCCATCACCAGCAGATTGTTCTGGTGCCCGATCGGGGTCAGGAACGCACTGGAGGATCCGATTGCAACCGCCATCAGAAGAGGATCGGCATTGACCGAGAGCTGCTCGGAGATACCGAGTGCGACCGGCGCCATAACCAGCGCCGTTGCCGCATTGTTCATCATATCCGTCAGGAACATGGTCACCAGCAGCAAAAGCGCCAGCACCAGATAGAGCGAGACATCCGCCACGGCACCCGCCATCGTTCCCGCGATCAGCCCCGCCGCCCCGGTTTCATGCATCGCCGTGCCGACGGGTATCATCGCTCCCAGCAAGACCACGATCTGCCAGTCGATGGCGTCATAGACCTCGGCCATGGAGATATTGTCGGACACCACCATGGCCGCGAGACCGCCCGCAAGCGTCACCGCCGCCGGCAGAATGCCGAGACTGGCAGCGACGATGGCGGCCAGAAACAGCAGTGCCGGGATCAGGATTTTCGGCCGTTCCAGGCTCATTTGGCGTTGCGCCAGGGGCAGGCAGCCGAGGGAGGAAATTGTGCCGTAGATCTGGTCGCTGTCGCCCTGCAGCATCAGCACGTCGCCTGCCCGGAACCGCACGTCGCGCAGCCGGGTGTTGATCGGCGCCCCGCCGCGGGCCACCCCGAGCAGGTTCAGCCCGTAACGCGAGCGCAGGCGCAGCATGGCAGCGCTACGGCCCTCGATCCAGGCACGCGGCGGCATCACCGCCTCAACCACGGCGAGTTCCCCGTTTTCCGGCATATCGGACTTGATGGCATCGAGCTCCTTGGCATCGACCAGCTCAAGGCCCTTCTGCACCGCTGCCTCGATCTGTTCGGCGGAGCCGTGGGCCAGCAGAAGATCGCCTTCGGCCAGTGGCTCGCGGGTCAGCCTGCGGACCACCCGTTCATTATCGCGCAAGATGGCAAGTACGGTCGGCCGCCCGCTATCTTCGTTGCGGTCGCCGAGCGCCCGGATGGTCTGTCCGATCAGGCGCGAATCGGCGGGAACCCTGAACTCCGTGACATAACTGGAAAGCTCGAAAAGGCGCTTTCCCTCGTCATTGGCGCGCCGGTTCGGCACCAGCCTGATACCGATGAAAACCAGATAGATAATGCCGACGACGGCGACCGCGAGGCCGACCGGCAGGAAATCGAACATCTGGAAGGCCTCGCCCGTTACCTTGTGGCGATAGTCGGCGATGATGATGTTCGGCGGCGTGCCGATCAGGGTGATCATGCCCCCCAGCAACGAGGCGAAGGACAGCGGCATCAACAGCCGGGACGGCGAAAGCCCGGCCTTGCGCGCGACCGACAGGGTGATCGGCATCAACAGAGCCAGCGCGCCGACATTGTTCATGACGCTGGACATCACCCCGGCCAGCCCGATCAGCGAGAAGGTCTTCGCCCGGTCCGACTTGGTGCGCTGGGCGATGCGTTCCGCGATCACACCGACCGCACCGGACCGGGTCAGCGCCGCCGACATACCGAGCACGGCCACCACCGTTATGACGGCCGGATGACCGAAACCGGCAAAGGCCGTCAGCGGATCGACAACGCCGGCCGCCACCGACAGCAGCAGCGCCAGCATGGCAACGAGATCGATCCGGTACCGCCCCCAGATGAAGGCTGTAAGGGCGCCAACGATGATGGCGAGGATGGCAATCTGATCAAATGTCATTGCCGAGCTATAGCGTCCCCACGCGCTGTGCGGAAGCGGATTCAGGGGGCAAGCCGGGCGCGCCGGCTCAATGAGTAATCAGGTGCGCCGCTGTGCCATCACCGTCAGAGCGATGCCCACGGCAATGACCAGAGCACCGGCCCAGGTCGCGAGGCTGTAGCGCTCGTCGAGCAAAAATGTCGCGATGACCAGACCGACGCTGGCGGCGACATAGCCGATCTGACTCAAGAGAACCGGTCCGCCAAGATGCTGAAGCCGAAAGAAAAGCGGGAAGGTCGCCGCCGCCGCCACCGCCTGCAACAGAGCGGAGCCGGGAACGGCTGCGAGAGAAGCAAGCGGCACCGTCCCTTCCACCAGAAACAGCAACGCGACAAAAGCGATGATCGCCGCCCCATGGCTCCAGAAGGCGAGGGCGTCGGGCGAGGTGTTCTCCGGCCAGGCTATGGTGCGGTAGACATTGCCGACAGCAAGCGCGACCGGCACGGCGAAGCCCGCCACGATCCAGAACAGATCCGGCGCATCCGGAGCCGCACCCCTGGTCAGACTGACAATGGCCGCCCCGGTCAATCCAACCGCGATCCCGGCAAGACCAAGCCGGTTCGGTGTCTTGAGGCCGAGAAGGGCCGAGAAGGCCAGCGTGAAGACTGGCGACTGGGCGAACATCAGCCCCATATAGCCGGCACCCGCATGTGGAATAACGGCAAAGAGAATGACATTCGGGATCACGTAGGAGACCAGCCCCGCAATCACGGAAAAGCGGGCCAGCGTCCGGTCAGGACGCTGGAGACCGCGCCGCATGACGAGTACCGGGAGCATCAGCGCAGCGACCCCGAGCGACGGGATCATGGCCCAGAGAATGGGCGAAATACCAGCGTCGCCAGCGATTTTCCCGAGCGGGAAATTCACCCCTATCAGGGCGCCGGTCATGAGCAACAACAGAGACGGGTTCGCAAACATCGATCTTGGTTGCGCGCCTTCTTCGGGATGGTCAAGCGATTGCGTCATCTTGGTTCTCCTCCCGCTCTAGCGCACTGTCCCCGCCGGGAAGGGTCCCGGCGAGGCAATCCGTGACAACGGCTTGCGGTCACTTGGCGCCTCCCGCTCGGCCAGCGCACTTGGCAACCGCTCCGGCGCACCCCTGCGGCCCACCGCAATGGCGATTTCGATTCTGAAACGCGATGGAATGGCGAGCGCGGCGCGTGCCTGTTCCCGATCAATCCCGGCCATTGCATGGGCGTGGTAGCCGCGCGCCGTGGCCTGGAGCGCGAGATGGGCCCAGGCCGCCCCCGCATCGAAACTGTTTACCGAGGACACACGGTCGGGCCGGGTGGCGTCCCCCGGCATGAGCGTATCGGAGAGCAGGACAAAGAGAACGGAGGCGTCGCGCGCCCAGGCTTTGTTGAAATCGTCCAGCACACCGACGAACCGGTCCCAATGGGCACCGTTCCGGGTCGCATAAAGGAAATGCCACGGTTGAATATTGAAGGCGGAGGGAGCCCACCGGGCCGCTTCAAGAATTGTCAGCAAGTCTTCGTCCGGCATGATTTCCGGCTCGAAACTGCGGGGCGACCATCTGTCCAGAAACAGCGGTTCAATCGGATGGTCCGTTGTACGGAGATAACTCATGGGGCAAGTCCTTCACATTCCGGGGCGGGTGTCTTAAGCTGTCATCATTCGATGCACGATTATACGATATAAGATAATTTGATATCGAACTATTTGATGGCGGACGATCCATGAGTCAAGACTCGCGTGCAAAATCGCCTGCGGAATCCGCACAGGGCGCCGCTCTGGAGACGATTCTTCAGCAGTGGAAACGGGAACGGCCCGACCTCGATCCGTCCCCCATGGCGGTCTGCGGCGCGCTGCGGCGGGCAAATGACAGGGTCCGGACCGCTGTTGAAGGCAATGCCGCGAAAGGCGGGCTCGATGGCGCCGGATTCGACGTGTTGCTGACCCTGCGCCGTCAGGGCAGAGGCCAAACCCTGACGCCTTCGGAGCTGGCAGGCGAGATGATGCTTTCAACCTCGGCCATGACCAACCGGCTCGACCGTCTGGAAAAACGCGGCCTGATCGAGCGCCGGTCGGACCCGAAAGACAGGCGCAGCCTCAAGATCGCCCTGACCGAAGACGGCTTCACGCTGGCGGACAGGCTCGTCACCTCCCATCTGGCCGCCGAGGAACAGATGCTGGCGCCGCTCGACACTGCCGAGCGGGAAGACCTGAAACGCCTTTTGGCGAAGGTCGGCGCCTAGCTCAGAGCCGCTTGCCGCTCTCCGTATCGAACAGATGCACCTGATCCGGCGCGACGCTGACCCGGATGCTGTCACCGCCCGAAAGCGTCTGGTGACCGGCAAGCCGGACCGTGGTCAGATCACCATTGCCAGGTGCCGTGCCATGCATCAGCGTTTCCGCGCCGAGATGCTCGACCAGATCGATATGGACCTGAAGCCCCTCGCCTTCGCCGCACGGCTGGAAGTGCTCCGGCCGGATGCCGACCGTCACCGGCTGACCTTCGGCGAGGTTTTTCGCCTGCCCGTTCAGCCCGATCCGCTGGCCGGAGCCGAGCACGGCCGCGCCGCTTTCGACCTTGCCTGTCATGAAGTTCATCGAGGGTGAGCCGATAAAGGCGGCGACGAACATGCTGGCCGGACGGTCATAGACCTCAATCGGGGTGCCGATCTGCTCGGCGATGCCCGCATTCATCACCACCAGCCGGTCCGCCATGGTCATGGCCTCTACCTGATCGTGGGTGACATAGAGGCTGGTAGTGCCGAGCTGGCGTTGCAGTTTCTTCACCTCAACCCGCATCTGTACACGGAGCTTGGCATCCAGGTTCGAAAGCGGCTCGTCGAACAGGAAGACGGCGGGCTCGCGGACGATGGCCCTACCCATGGCGACACGCTGGCGCTGACCACCGGAAAGCTGCTGCGGGCGCCGGTCGAGAAGCGGAGAAAGTTCCAGAATCTCGGCGGCCTTCTGCACCCGCTGGGCGATCTCTTCTTTCGCCATGCCGCGGTTTTTCAGGCCGTAGGCCATGTTTCCCTGGACGGTCATGTGCGGGTAGAGCGCATAGTTCTGGAACACCATGGCGATGTCCCGGTTCGCCGGCTCCAGCTTGTTGACCTGACGGCCCGAGATGGAGACGTCCCCGCCGGAAATGCTTTCCAGCCCGGCCACCATGCGCAGCAGAGTCGATTTCCCGCAGCCGGACGGGCCAACGAGAGCGATGAACTCGCCGTCCTGAATGTCGATATCGATCCCGTGAATGGCCTTGAAGCCGTTCGGGTAGGTTTTCTCGACGTTGGTGAGTGCGACCTCGGCCATCCTCAGTTCCTCATTTCTCGGACTCGACGAGGCCCTTCACGAACCACCGCTGGAAGATCAGCACCACCATCACAGGGGGCAGCATCGCCAGGAAGGAAAGCGCAAGGGCCTTGTTGTATTGCGGGATACGGTTGCCTTCGAGATCGTTCAGGATCTGCTTGATCCCCATGACAACGGTGAAATAGCTCTCGTCCGTGGTCATCAGGATGGGCCAGAGATACTGGTTCCAGCCGACCACGAACATGATGATGAAGATCGCCGCGATCATCGTTTTCGACAGCGGCAGCAGGATATCGACGAAGAAGCGGAACGGCCCGGCGCCGTCGATCCTTGCCGCTTCCAGGATCTCTTCCGGCACCGACTTGTAGAACTGGCGGAAGAAGAAGGTCGCGGTAGCGGACGCGATCAGCGGCAGGATCAGGCCGGTATAGGAATTCAGCATGCCGAGCTTCGAGACCACCTCGTAGGACGGGATGATCCGTACCTCCAGCGGCAGCAGCAGGGAGGAGAAGATGATCCAGAAGAAGAAGCTGCCCGCCGGAAAGCGGAAATAGACGATGGCATAGGCCGCGATGGTCGAGATCAGGATCTTGCCGACCGAGAAGCCGAGGCCGAGGATCAGGGAGTTCTTCAGCATCAGCACGGCGTTCACGGTCTGGGTGAAGCCCGTATTTTCGAACAGGACCGCGCTGTAGGTTTCCCAGAAATAATCCCCGAACCCGAATTGCAGGCCATCGGCCAACAAGGTCTCCGGCCGGTGCGTCGAGGAAGCGAAGACCACCCAGATCGGCAGCAGCAGAAACAGCACGCCGAGAATAAGGATCAGGTGGTCGGTGAGTTTGATGCGGTGCATGGCGTCGATCCCCGGCTCAGTAATGGATGCGCTTCTCGAGCACACGGAACTGCACGATGGTCAGCCCGAGCACGAGGATCATGAGAATGACGGACTGGGCGGAGCTGCCGCCGATATCCGCGCCGAGGAAGCCGTCCTGATAGACCTTGTAGACCAGCGTCGCCGTGCCGCCGCCGGGGGCGCCGCGGGTCATTGTGTCGATCACGCCGAAGGTCTCGAAGAAGGCATAGGTGATGTTGATCACCAGAACGAAGAAGCCGGTCGGTGCCAAGAGCGGCAGGGTCACAGTCCAGAACCGGCGGAAGCCGTTGCGGCAGTCGATCAGGGCCGCCTCGCGCACGGCGCGCGGGATGGACTGCAGACCGGCAAGGAAATAGATGAAGTTCACGCTGATCTGCTTCCAGACCGAGACCAGGATCACCGTCACCGAGGCGTCGAACACGTCGAGCTGCGGATTGAACGGCCAGCCGGTGGCGTTGAACAGGTGATTGAGCGGGCCGATGGAACGATCGAACAGGAAGACTCCCATCATGCCGGCAACGGCCGGCGCCACGGCATAGACCCAGGTCAGCATAATCTTGTAGGCCGACTGACCATGCAGGATGCCGTCCGCCTTGACCGCGAGCAGCAGGGCGATGGCCATGGAGAGAAAGGCCACCAGCCCGGAGAAGATCGCGGTGAAGAGCGCCGAGCGGGCGTAATGCTCGTTCGAAACCACTTCGGTGAAATTGTCGAACCCGACGAACTGGCTGGCCAGACCGAACGGATCTTCCAGCATGAAGGACTGGTAGACCGCCTGGGCCGCGGGCCAGACAAAGAAAATAAAGATGATCGCGAGCTGAGGCGCGATCAGCAGATACGGCAGGGTGAGACTGTCGAATTGCTGCCGTTTCATCGGCGACTTCCCTTGACGAGCCGGAACAGGAAAGCGGCGGACGGTTGATACCGCCCGCCGCTCTTACGAGAAATGCTGGTTACTGAACCGTCTTGGCGAAGCGGGCCAGCAGCTTGTTGGCGCCGTCCTCGATAGCCGCGAAAGCGTCGTCGACGGACTTGGTGCCGGCGAAGACCTGGTCATATTCGCGGGTCATGACTTCACGGATCTGAACGTAGTAGCCGAGGCGATAGCCTTTGTTGTTCGCGGCCGCCTTCTGGTTCAGCTGCTGGATGCCGACTTCGGCGTCCGGCTCGTCATTGTAGTAACCGGTTTCCTGAGCGAGCTTGTAGGCCGCGTTGGTGATCGGCACGTAACCGGTTTCCTTGTGCCAGAAAAACTGGGTCTCCGGCTTGGTCAGGAACTGGAAGAACTTGGCAACGCCTTCGTTCTGGGCCTTTTCCTTGCCGCTGAAGGCAAAGAGCGCGGCGCCACCGATGAAGGTCGTATATTCCTCACCCTTGGTGATGCTGTTCCAGTACGGCAGGTTGGTGGTGCCGAAGGAGAATTTGGCACTCTTCTTCAGGCCGCCGAAGGAACCCGAGGAGCCGAGCCACATGGCGACTTCCTGGTCGATGAAGGGCTTCTGGTTGTCGCCCCACTTGCTGCCGTAATACCCGAACAGGCCGGCCTGCTGCCATTCGCGTGCCTTGGAGAAGTGCATGCGCATGTGTTCGTTGTTGTAGTTGATCTTGGTAGCAACGCCGTCGAAGCCGTTATTGTCGTTCGCCAGCGGGATGTTGTGCCGTGAATGGAAGTTCTCGGAGAAGATCCACGGGGTATGGGACTGGGAAAGGGCGATGTAACCGGCTTTCTTCAGCTTCGGCGCGATTTCCTCGAACTCTTCCCAGGTCTTCGGCGGCTGCACGCCGGCTTTGGCGAGCGCGTCCTTGTTGTAATAGAGCACCGGGGTGGAGCTGTTGAACGGCATGCCGATCATGTCGCCCTTGCTGTCCGCATAGAAGTTACGGACGCCGGAGATGTAATCCTCGGCGTGGAACGGCACACCGTTCTCGTTCAGCAGGCTGGCGACCGGATAAACGGCGCCCTTGGCATTGATGATGGTGGCGGAGCCGGCATCGAAGATCTGGATGATGTTCGGCGCTTCGCCGGCGCGGAATGCTGCGATCCCGGCGGTCATGGTCTCTTCGTAGCCGCCCTTGTAGATCGGGGTCAGCTTGTATTCGCTCTGGGACGCGTTGAAGTCCTTGGCGATGGTGTTGACCGTCTCACCGAGACCGCCACCCATGGCATGCCAGAAGGTGATTTCAGTGGCCGCGTTTGCGGCGCCGGCGCCGAGCATGGCAAGGCCGGCCGCAGCGGCGAAGATCGTCTTGGTCGCTTTCATAAGAGGCTCCGTTGGAAGAAATACGAGCGCCGACCCTATTCCCGGCACACGTCCGAACGGTGAAAGAACCGTGACATTTTCGTTGCAATAATGACGGCTAAGTTTCTCTTTTCATTTGAAAATATGAAATGTTCGTTTGTTCTGTTCCGATCAGCCAGCCGCTGCGGAAATACCCGGTTTGCCGCGCAAGCTGCGGATAGTCGGAAGCCGCGCCGAAAAGGTATAAAATGGGCGAAGTCACCGAGGAGGCCGGGCCCATGCCGGATAGCAGTTCAATCGGAAAGCCGGAATCGAACCGTTTCAACGACGATGCGCAGCGCTGGACGGCGGTGCAGACCCGCGACGCCAAAGCGGATGGCGTGTTTTTCTATGCGGTCACAAGCACAGGCATCTATTGCCGCCCGAGTTGCTCCTCGCGCAGACCGAAACGCGAGAATGTCTGGTTCTACGACAGCGCCGCCGCCGCGGAGGCCGCTGGCTACCGGGCCTGCCGGAAATGCCTTGGCGCGGATGCGGCCGAAACCCGGCGGCTCGGTGCCGTGCAGGCAGCCTGCACATTGCTGGAGGCGGCGGACGAGGCCTCACCAACCCTGGAAGAACTGGCGGAGGCTACCGGCCTCTCGCCCTACCACCTGCAACGCACCTTCAAGGCCGCAACCGGCGTCACCCCACGGCAATATTGGGACGCGCGGCGGCTCGAACGGCTGCGCAGCAACCTGAAGTCCGGCGAAGCCGTGGCCCCGGCGCTCTACGGTGCCGGATACGGCTCCTCCAGCCGATTGTATGAAAAGGCACGCGGTCAGCTCGGCATGACACCGGCGACCTATGGCAAGGGCGGGCGCGGCGCGGTCATCGCCTTTACCCTCGCACCGAGCCCACTCGGCCAGATCCTCATCGCCGCAACGGAGAACGGGATCTGCTTTCTCGCCCTCGGTGAAGACACCGCCAGGCTTGAGCAGGAACTGCGCGAGGAATTCCCGAAAGCGGAGATCGTGCGGGACGACGATACCCTTGGCCGGATCACCGAAGCCGTGATTGCCCATCTCGAAGGACGGCTGCCGGATATCAAACTGCCGCTCGACATTCAGGCGACCGCCTTCCAACGGCAGGTCTGGGAAGCCCTGATGGACGTGCCCTATGGCGAGACCCGAACCTATGGAGAGCTGGCGCACGCCATCGGCAAGCCGGGGGCGCCCCGTGCCGTTGGCCGGGCCTGCGGCAGCAACCGCGTCGCCCTTGTCATTCCCTGCCACCGCGCGGTCGGGGCCGGCGGCAGCCTGACAGGCTATCGCTGGGGCGTGCCCCGCAAGCGTCGATTACTCGAAGAAGAGCATCAGCGGCGTGAAGAGATGAGCCTCGCCGAGGCCGGGTAAACTAACCAGTTTTACCGCAGTGCAAAATTGCGCTATGAAAGAGAGGTCGCCTGCAGTGGCGGCCTTCCTCCATGTCGAAGATCACCCATGCAAAAAACCGATTTCCGGGTCGATTCGGCCAGCGGCATCGCGACTCTCACGCTAATGGTCGCCCTCGGCCAGATGGCCGTTGGCATGTTCGTCCCGTCACTGCCGTCGCTCGTCGAGTACTTTCAGACCGACATGGGTACCGTTCAGCTTACCCTGACAGTGCATTTCACCGCTTTCGCGTTCTTCCAGCTACTAGCCGGGCCGCTTTCGGACCGGTTCGGACGCCGGCCGGTGATCCTGACGGGCCTCGCCCTCTATGTCTTGGGAGCCATCGCCTGCGCCCTGGCAACGAGTATCTGGGCGTTGATCTGCGCCCGCGTGCTACTCGCCATCGGTGCCTGCTCCGGCCACGCCATCAGCCGGGCGGTCATCCGCGACAAGTCCGAAGGCACCGATTCCGCCCGGATCATGTCCTATATCGGCATGGCAATGGCGCTTTCCCCGGCGCTGACACCGACCATCGGCGGCCAGCTTCAGGGCCATTTCGGCTGGCAGGCCTCCTTCATTTTCATGGCGGTGGTCGGCTGCCTGCTGTTCGTCTTCAGTCTTTTCCGCCTGCCGGAGACCAACGCGCACAAGAATATCGACGCGATGAAACTCGGCGGCATGCTGAGAACCTACGGCACGCTGATCATCGACCGCCGGTTCTTCGGCTATGCGGCGCTGAACGGCTGTATCTTCGGCATGCTGTTCGCCTATCAGACCGGCTCTCCCTATGTCCTGATGGTGGAACTCGGCTACTCGCCCCAGGCCTACGGGCTGCTGATCCTGTTCAATGTCGCGGGGTTTCTGACCGGCAACATCATCACCAACCGGTTCGGCCGCCGGATCGGGATCTACAACATGGTCCGGATCGGCAGTGTCGTCGGCCTGATCGCGGGCTTCGCAATGTTCATCCCGGCCCAGCTCGGCCATGTCTCCGCCGTCGCGATCATCGGCCCGAGCATGCTGCTGCTCGTCGCCCTCGGTATCACCGTGCCGAGTTCCATGGCCGGCGCACTCCAGCATTTTCCGCATATCGCCGGGGTCGCCTCGGCCCTGCTCGGCTTCCTGCAGATGGGCACCGGGGCGGTCGGCTCTTTCATCATCAGCAGCCTGCAGAACCTTCATCCGCTGGTAATGCCGGACCTGTTCGCGGTGGCCGGTGTGCTCGGCGTGGTCTCGGTCATGTTGATCCCGCGCCCCGGTGCTTCGAAAGATTGAGGAGCCGCGATTGACCGGCAGGTTCCTTGACGGCACTAATATCTGGTAGTTTGTATTTTCCGACCCACTAGACCTTGGTAATAACGCGCTCATGAACGCTTCCGGCCCGATGATCGTGAGAGCCCCTCTGATCGTGAGAGGACGTGACGGTGCTGATATCGAGGTGCCCGTACGGGTCTCGGCCCGCGCCCGTCGCCTGTCGCTGAAAGTCGACCCTGCCCGCGGGGCGCCGGAGCTTGTTCTGCCGCCCGGTGTTTCCCTGTCACAGGCGGAAAGCTTCGTCGCCCGGAACGTCGTCTGGCTGGAAAACCGGCTGGCCCGTCTGCCGGAAGCCATCCCCTTTGCCGACGGCACCACCATTCCCCTGCTCGGTGTCGACCACCGGATCCGCCATGCACCGGAGCTGCGGGGCGCGGTCCGGCGCACGGAAAGTCACGACGATGGCTTGCCACATCTCGAGGTCTCCGGCGGTGCCGACCATCTCGCCCGGCGGCTGACAGACTGGTTGAAACGGGAAGCCCGGCGCGAGCTCTCCGACCGTGCCCGCTTCCATGCCGAGCAACTAGGACGCAAGCCGACACGGATTTCCGTGCGCGACACACGTAGCCGCTGGGGAAGCTGCTCCTCCACCGGCGCGCTTTCCTTCTCCTGGCGCCTGATCCTGGCGCCGGAACATGTGCTGGATTATGTCAGCGCTCACGAAGCCGCCCACCTGATCGAAATGAACCATTCCGGCCGGTTCTGGGCGCTTTGCGACGGACTTGTCGAAGACATGGACATGTCCCGCGCCTGGCTGAAACGGCACGGCGCCACGTTGCATCGCTACGGCTGACCTCCTCCCATCACTCGACCATGATCCGGTCAAATTTCCCCACGAAAGTCCCGCGCATTCGTTAACGACCGTCAAGCGGGCACACCTCATATGAATTCTCTCCGGCGCTTCTCGCTGCTTTGTTCCCTTGCCATCGCCGCCGCTCTCATCGCCGGTCAGTTCGGTGCCTTTCATCCGTTGGCGGACAGTTTTTCCCATCTGCGCCTGCACCTGCTGGTGCTGGCCATTCCCTTCCTGCTTGCGCTGCTGGTCACGCGTGCCTGGATCAGCGCCCTGTTTCTCACCACCGTGATCGTGGTCAGTGCCGGCTCGCTCGGCCAGCTTTTCGGCGGCAGCATGCTCTCGGAAGACCGGCCGCAGGGCGCGGGCCATCTCCGGGTCCTGTCCCTCAACATGAATCACAACCACGCCAAAATTGAGCAGGTAGCGGCCTATATCGCGGAGATAAAACCCGATGTGATCACCCTGCAGGAAGCCGCAGTCGAACAACCGGGACTGACGAAGCGCCTCAAGGAAACATACCCGCACCAGGTCATCTGTCCCTATCGGGGTGCGGTCGGTATTGCCGTGCTGTCACGGACTGCATTCACCGGGACCGGATGCCTGGAGGATCACCGGCTTGCCTGGGCTACCGTTTCAGGCGGCGGGCGGGACACCACTGTTGCCTCGCTTCATTTGCGCTGGCCGTTCCCACTGCCCCAGGCCGCGCAGATCGAAGCATTGGCAGCGATCTGGGACCAGCTCGACACGCCGCTGATCATCACCGGTGACTTCAACGCCGCCCCCTGGAGCCACGCCGTACAGAAGATCGCCGCTGATTCAGGCACCCGGGTGGTACCGGGCCTGCGCCGCTCTTTCACATGGGGGGATAACTGGCTTGGCGACCTGATGGCCCTGCCGATCGACCATGCCCTGATCTCGCCCACTCTGAAGGTCGGCGGTGCGGCCCTCGGCCCGCATGTCAGCTCGGATCATCTGCCATTGATCGTGGATATCGAAACAGGCGCGCTTTGATTGGCGTCAGGGCTAATTCGCCTTCAGGGCCAGCGACCGGGGCGGTCCGTCTTCCGCTTTCGACATGAAATCAGCCCAGATTTCGGCAGGCAGGCTGCCGCCTGTCACGCCGTCCATGGCCGAGGCATCGTCGCGGCCGATCCAGATCCCGGCGACCAGATCCGCCGTATAACCGATGAACCAGGCATCGCGGAAATCCTGGGAGGTGCCGGTTTTCCCGGCAGCGGGCCGCCCGATACGGGCCCGGCGACCTGTGCCGCTTTCCACCACCAACTGCAGCATGGAGTTCAAATCGGCGACCGTGCGCTCCTCCACGATCTGTGGGGCGGGTCGGTCGTCATGGGCATAGATCGCCCCTTCGGCGGATGTCTGAATGCGCTCGACCGCATAGGGCGAGACGAACCGGCCCTGATTGGCGAATGCCGCATAGGCCGCCGTCATTTCCAGCAACGTCACCTCACCTGCGCCGAGGGCGAGGCTTGGCCCTTCCGGCAGAGTGGCCGTCACGCCGAGCCGGCGCGCAACCGAAAGCGCCCGGCGCCGACCGATCGCTTCAGAGAGATTCACCGTCGCCGCGTTCAAAGAATGCGCCAGCGCGTCTTCAAGCGTGACCTCCCCCCGATACCGGCCGTCGAAATTGCGCGGCGTCCAGCCGTTCAGCGCAACCGGTGCATCGGGCAGCCGCGTCTTGGGCGTGTACCCTGCCTCAAGCGCTGCCAGAAAGACGAAAGGCTTGAAGGCGGAACCCGGCTGGCGCAGCGCCTGGGTGGCACGGTTGAACTGGGAGCTGGCATAGTCGCGCCCGCCGATCATCGCCCGGACAGCGCCGTCCGGCGACATCACCACCATGGCGACCTGCCGGGCGCCCTTCTTGGCACCGCGCTTCATGCCCTCGCTGACGGCCAACTCCGCGATCCGCTGCAGCCGCCTGTCGAGGGTCGTGCGGACCGTGCGGTCCCCGCCGCCGGGGCCGGCATAGCCGTTCGCCCGCTCCCGCGCCCAGTCGGCGAAATAGCGATGGTTCCGGCTCACCCCTGCCGCGCCCTGGATGGCGGACGGACGGGCGGCGATCCGCTCTGCCGCGTCCTCGGTGAGGTAGCCCGCATCGGCCATGTTCAGCAGAACCTGCCGCGTGCGGCCCTGTGAGCGCTCCTGGTCGACCGCCGGATTGTAGCGTGACGGTGCCTTCAGCAAACCGACCAGCATAGCGGACTGGTATGCTGTCAGGTCCTCCACCGGTCGGCGGAAATACTTCCGGGCCGCCGCATCCACCCCATAAGCGCCGGCACCGAAATAGACCCGGTTGAGATAGAGCGCGAGGATCTCCTGCTTGCTGAAACGGTGCTCCAGCCAGAACGCCAGCAGCAGTTCCTGGATCTTCCGGGAATAGGACCGGTCCGCGCTGAGAAAGACATTCTTGGCGAGCTGCTGGGTCAGGGTACTGCCGCCCTGCACCGTCCGCCCCGCCTTGAGATTGACCGCGGCCGCCCGCAGGATCGAGATCGGATCGATACCGAAATGAGAGAAGAACCGTCGATCCTCGGTTGCGACCAGGGCATCTATCAGGGGATCGGGAAGATTGGCCGCTGTGACCGGGCGACCATGCAATGCACCGTAGGAAACGAACATGGCGCCATCGTGGTCGAGCAGCCGGGTTGCGCCCGCCCGCTCATACCGGTCGAGATCGGTGATGTCCGGCAACTGGTAGGCATGATAGGCGAGCACGCCGCCCACCAGCACGAAGGCCCAGATCGCCGCGACGAAACCATATTTGATGAGCCCCGCAACAATGCCTGTGCGCTTGCGCACCACGGTCGATTTACGGCGGCGGGATGTCGCCGGCTTGCGGGACGTGGCAGGTTTGCGCGTTCCGGCGGCGGAATTTTTGCCCGCCGGCTTTTTTGCAGTCGCGGGTTTCGGTTGTGATTTGGCGGTGGGTTTGCGCGCAGCCTCGTTCTTCGCGGCAGTCTTGCGCGTGCCGGAGGATGAGCGGCGGGTTGCCGCTGCAGATTTTTTTGTCGGAGTCCGTGCCATCTGGAATCACGCCCAAAATTCAACATTAGAATTAACTCATAAGCATTTGATTTAGGCAAATATTTTTAACCCACTTAATGCATAACATTAAGTGTGAAATTAGCGTTAATTTCGAAGGCGATATAATAAAAATCCTTTAATAACATATAATTATCATATTTTCTTAAATGTATTTCTAATTTTCAATACTAATTTAACGAATATAATCAAATAATCGGCCTTAAACACTTGTTTTTATTATGCCTCTCGCTCCGATCACGCGCTCTCGCATTGTCCGTGATCGTGCGGGCGCGTAGCTAATCGACAGTGACCAATTCACCGGCTGGAGATCCGCCATGACCATCACGGACTGCAGGGACCTCGCAGTCTCGAATGCCGACAGCGCCCTCGTCGCGGCATTGGAAAACGCCCACGAAATGTTCCTCACCTATTCGGGCGACCCGCTCGGCGAGATCACCGAGGTGCTCGATGCCGAGCCGGATTTCGTCATGGGTCAGATCTTCAAGGCGGCGCTGCTGACGCAAGCGATGGAAACCCGGATCTATCCGGAGCTTGTCAGCACGCTGAAGACCGCCGAAGCGCTGGCGCCCCGGGCCAACGAACGGGAACGCCGGCATATCGAGGCCATCAGGGCCTGGGCCGACGGCGATTTCCACGGCGCCGTCGACCGCTGGGACGCGTTGCTGGTGCAGTTCCCGCGCGACCTGCTGGCCCTGCAACTCGCCCATCTCTCAGACGTGCTGCTCGGCGACACAGACAATCAGCGGGACCGTGTGGCCCGCATTCTCCATGCCTGGGATGAAAGTGTCCCCGGATACGGCTATGTGCTGGGTCTCTATGCCTTCGGGCTTGAGGAAAATCGGGATTTCTCGATTGCCGAAGAGTGCGGCCGGCGGGCCGTGGCCATGAACCCGAAGGACGCCTATGCCATTCACGCAGTCGGCCATGTGATGGAAAGCCAGGGGCGTCAGTCCGGCGGCATCAACTGGATGCGCTCACGCCAGCAGGACTGGACTTATGGCAATTTCGCCAATCATCTCTGGTGGCATCTCTCGCTTTACCATCTCGACCTTGCCCAGAACGATCAGGTGCTCGACATCTATGACCGCTGTCTGCGCAGCACCGATTCCAGTGGCGACAGGTACGAGGAACTGGACGCGGCCGCCCTGCTCTGGCGCCTTGAGCTGCTTGGTGTCGATGTCGGCGATCGCTGGAAGACGCTGGCGGACAAGTGGGAGCCGAGCGCGACGGACACGCTCTATGCCTTCAACGATGTGCACGCGATGATGACCTTTGTCGCCGACGGCCGTTGGGAGGTGGCGGAGCGGGTGCTGAACGCGCATGAGCGCTACACCACCGCCGCCAACGATGCCAATGCGGCCATGACCCGGACGGTCGGCCAGCCTTTTTGCAAGGCCCTGAAAGCCTTTGCCGAGGAGAAGTACGGAGATGCCGTCGATATCCTGCTGCCGATCCGCTACCGCACCCGCTATCTCGGCGGCAGCCACGCCCAGCGCGACATTATCGGCATGACCCTGCTTGAATCGGCTCTCCGGGGCGGCCGGAACGATCTCGCCCTGGCGCTGGCTTCAGAGCGCACCGCCCTGAAGCCGACAAGCCCGCTGAACTGGCGGTTTGCCGCCCGGGCCCACCGTGGTCTCGGCGACCATACGCGGGCCACGGAAGCAGAAGCCCGGGCGATTGCCATGCATGGTTAGATGTCAGGCCGGCGCCTGTTTGTTCCAGGGCATGTGTCGCAGCATCCGCGCCATACCGCACCAGCCGGTCACGCCCGCCATCAGCAGGCCGGCACCGACAAAGGCCGGGATCAGGGCATAGATCGGATCGGCCAGATAGCCCGCGAGCCCGCCGGCAAAGGCGAAAGACCCGGCGATGATCTGCACTTGGCGCATGATCTCCAGCGGCGCCTTCTTGTTCCGTGTGACTGGCAGGCCCGCATCCTTCCAGCCCTCGATGCCACCTTCAAGGAAAGCGGCGGAGGCAAATCCGGCTTCTACAAAAAGCGGGGCATTGATCATCGTTCTGTTGCCGGAACGACAATGCACCACTACGCCTTTATCGAGATAGGGGGCGAGATCTGCGGATTTCCATGCCGAGAGCGGAATGGCGACCGACCCGGGGATCCATTCCCGTGCCCGCTCGTCCGGCTCGCGGATATCGATCAGGACGAGCTTTCCGCCTTCGATCTGCGGCGCGGCGCTCTGGGCATCGATGCCCGGAAGCTGCTGATGATTTGTCTCCATGGTCTTTTCCTTTCTCGAGCCGGCCTTATTCGGCTGCAATGTCCGCTTCTTCGGGCGGACAGAAATGTTTCTGCAAAACGGCAAGCAGATCGCTGACCGGCCCCGGTGTCAGGGCGTAATACCGGCTGCGCCCTTCGGCGCGCGCAGCGACCAGTTTCTCCTCCGCCATGCGCGCCAGATGCTGCGACAGGGCTGGCTGCGAAAGATCCAGCCGGGCCGCGAGATCGTTCACGGTGAGCTCGCCCGCATCTGCGAGATGGCACAGCACCATGAGCCGGTTCTTGTTCGCGGCGGCCATCAGAAAATCCGCAACACCGGACGCCTTCTGCTCCATGATCTCAAGGGATAGTCCCGTCATTCGTAAAATCCTGAGCGATCCGGTTTACATATATAAGTTATTGCTTATATATTGAATCGACGAAGCGGAGACAAGCCTTTTCCGGGAGAAGTGCTGTGAACAACCTGACAAAGCCACTGGTCGAAGGTTTTTTCGACGAGCGAACATCGACCATCACCTATGTTGTGAGCTGCCCGGACACCAAACAGGCGGTCATCATCGATTCAGTGCTCGATTTCGACTCCGCCTCGGGCCGGACCTTCACCGAGAGCACGGACAAGGTGCTCGGTTATATTCGGGACAAGGGCCTGCAGGTGAGCTGGCTGCTCGAGACCCATGCCCATGCAGATCATCTGTCGGGCGCGCCCTATATGCGCCGCGAGCTCGGGGTCGGCATCGCCATCGGCTCGCACATCAAGGATGTGCGCGACGTCTTCAAACCGGTCTTCAACCTGGAGAATCTGAGCGAGGAGCCGAACGAGTTCCAGCATCTCTGGCAGGATGGCGACAGCTTCAAGATCGGTAATCTGGACTGCGAGGTGATGCACACGCCGGGTCATACGCCGGCCTGCCTGACCTATCGGATCGGCGATGCACTGTTTGTCGGCGACACGATCTTCATGCCGGATTTCGGCAGTGCTCGCTGCGACTTCCCGGGCGGCGATGCCCGCACACTCTATCAGTCGGTCCAACGCATCCTGTCACTTCCGGACGACTACCGGATTTTCGTCGGACACGATTACCAGCCGGGCGGCCGCGAGATTGCCTTCGAGACAAGTGTCGCCGAGGAAAAGGCGCGGAGCATCCATTTCAAGGACGGTGCGGACGAGGAAAGCTTCGTTGCCATGCGCGAGGCCCGGGACAAGACCCTCGATATGCCGAAGCTGATCCTGCCATCGATCCAGGTGAACATCCGAGCCGGGCAGTTGCCGGAGCCGGAAGAAAACGGTGTGCGGTATCTGAAACTGCCGCTCAACCAGTTCTGAGGGTCGAGTCAGAGCCCTAGGGCGATCCGGCGCTGTTCGTATTCCGTCTGGTCTATGTCGCCGCGCAGGAACGAGTCCATCAAGCCCTTCAACTCGCCGCGTGCAACGGGATTGGCGGCTGGCCGGGGTTGGGATGTTGCGGTCGTACCAAGGGGCGCGGCTGGGGTGTCCGCAGGTGAGGTCCAGCTATTGTTGACGGCTGTTGACTCGACCGGATTGCCTTCACTATCGAACTTTGCCTCATACTCGGCCTTGACGGCCGGGATATCGAGCGCGGTCTGCACCCTGCATGCCCTTTGATCGGCATAGCGAACCAATGCCTTGTTGCGGGTTTCCAGAGCCGCAAGCTCCTTGCCGGGTGCGTCTTTCAGGTCCAGCGCGGCCAGTGCCGGCCAGAACAGCAGGATTCCAACCGCCCCGACCATGATGTTTCGGCCCTGACGGTCATGCCCTTCGACAACACGCGAACGCATTGCATCGTTGTTCCGTCCGATTTCCCGATCAAGCTCGGGACAGGTCAACTGTTGGTCCTGTCGGGTAAATTCGGCAACAGTGACGGCTTCCCGGCCGGCACAAGCCGAAAGCGACAGCGCGAGGCAAAAGGCCGCGGCACGGCGATACAACATCGATTTCCCCCAACGCCCCCGAACGCAATTCTGCCACAACCCTAGCCGCGACAAGTGTCACGGGCAACAGCCGGGAAAATCTCGCGCGCTAGAGTTTATCCAGGGCAGCCGATCAGATATCCAGGTTCGCCACCTTCAGCGCGTTTTCCTGGATAAACAACCGGCGCGGCTCGACCACGTCGCCCATCAAGGTCGAGAAGATTTCCTGCGCCTCGTCCAGATGGTCGACCCGGACCTGCAACAGGGTGCGCTGGTTGACGTCCAGCGTGGTTTCCCAGAGCTGATCCGGGTTCATCTCGCCGAGACCTTTGTAGCGGTTCACGGTGAGACCCTTGCGGCCGCTTTCCTGGATCGCCTCGATCAGCGCAATCGGGCCATGGATCGGCCGTTCCGCATCTTTCATCAGAAGCGAGGCGCCCTTGCCGAACGTCCCGGCCAACTCGTCGGCCAGGCCGGTGAGACGGCGGGCTTCCGGCGTCCGGACCTGGATCTGGTCGATCCTGTACCGCTCGGTCACGCCGCGCAGGGTACGCTCGAACACCAGTTCGATATTGTCCGCATCGAAATGACCGGTCCAGCCGCGTTCGATATCCTCGGAAAGCGCATCGAGCCGTTCTGCAATGCTCGCGGCCGTTTTGGTGGCACGCTCGGGATCGGCCAGCAATTCCGGGTTCAACGCACCGGCAATCGCGCACTGTTCGACCACGAAGGCGGAGCCGATACGGCGCACCAGCGGCTCGATCAGCGTCTTCGCGTCCCGAGCCTGTTCGGCCATCCGCTCAAGATCCGGGCCGAGAATCTGGGCCCCGTCGGCGAGCTTCAGGGTAACCCCGTCAATACCGTTGTTGATCAGGTAGGCTTCCAGCTCCCGGTCGTCCTTCAGATAAGTCTCGGAGCTACCCTTCTTGGCCCGGTACAGCGGCGGCTGGGCGATATAGAGATGGCCGCGTTCCACCAGCTCCGGCATCTGCCGGAAGAAGAAGGTAAGCAAAAGTGTCCGGATGTGACTGCCGTCCACGTCGGCGTCAGTCATGATGATGATCTTGTGATAACGCAGCTTGTCGGCGTTGAATTCCTCCGAGCCGATGCTGGTGCCAAGGGCGGCGATGATCGTGCCGATTTCCTGGCTGGACAGCATCTTGTCGAAGCGGGCCCGCTCCACGTTCAGGATCTTGCCGCGCAACGGCAGAATGGCCTGGGTCTTCCGGTCCCGCGCCTGTTTGGCGGAACCGCCGGCGCTGTCGCCCTCAACCAGGAAGACTTCGCAGAGCGACGGATCGCGCTCCTGGCAATCGGCCAGCTTGCCCGGCAGGTTCGCGATATCGAGCGCGCCCTTGCGACGGGTCAGCTCACGCGCCTTGCGGGCGGCTTCCCGCGCCGCAGCGGCTTCATAGGCCTTCGAGACGATCTTCTTGCCGTCCTGCGGATGCTCCTCGAACCATTGCTGCAGCCGCTCGCCAAGGATCGATTCGACCACCGGCCGGACCTCGGAAGAGACCAGCTTGTCCTTGGTCTGGGAGGAGAACTTCGGATCCGGAACCTTCACGGACAGCACGCAGGTCAGACCTTCGCGGGCGTCGTCGCCGCTGAGCTGGGTCTTTTCCTTCTTCGCAATCCCGCTTTCCTGCGCATAGGCATTGATCGTCCGGGTCATCGCACCGCGGAAGCCGGCAAGGTGCGTGCCGCCATCGCGCTGCGGGATGTTGTTGGTAAAGCAGAGCGTGTTCTCGTGGTAGCTGTCGGTCCATTGCATGGCGACTTCGACTGTTATCCCGTCGCGCTCGCCGGAGACCACGATCGATTCATGCAGGGGCTGGTGATTGCGGTCGAGATAGTCGACGAACGCCTTCAGGCCGCCCTCGTAGAACAGGTCGACGGAGACTTCCTCCGCCTCACGCTTGTCGGACAGCAGAACGTGCACGCCGGAATTCAGGAAGGCGAGTTCGCGCAGCCGGTGTTCCAGCGTCTTGAAGTCGAACACGGTCTTGGTGAAGGTCTCGGTCGAAGGCAGGAACGTGATCTCCGTGCCCTTCTTGCCGTTTGCCGGGCCGACCACGGCCAGCGGCGCCTCGACTTCGCCATGGCGGAAGCGGACCACATATTCCGTGTCGTTCCGCCAGATCCGGAGCTCGAGGCTTTCAGACAGGGCATTTACGACCGAGACACCGACCCCGTGCAGACCGCCGGAGACCTTGTAGGAATTCTGGTCGAACTTACCGCCGGCATGGAGCTGGGTCATGATGACCTCGGCGGCGGAGACCCCTTCCTCGGAATGGATATCGACTGGAATACCACGCCCGTTATCGGTGACCGTGGCCGATCCATCCGCGTTCAAGGTGACCGTCACCAGATCGCAATGCCCGGCCAGCGCCTCGTCGATGGCGTTGTCGACCACTTCGTAGACCATATGGTGCAGACCCGAGCCATCGTCGGTATCACCGATATACATGCCCGGCCGCTTCCGGACCGCATCAAGACCGCGCAGGACCTTGATCGACTCGGCGCCATATTCAGCGTCTTCGCCTGTCACGCCGTTCTGTTCCGGAAGATCATCTTGTGCCATGTCGGCTCCTAGTCCTTCAGGTGATCAATCGACCCGTACTTCACCGTCTTCAACGGCAAAGAACTGGCCAGCGCCCTCAAGGGACGCGAACAGCGCCCGGTCGGTGCCGGTCATCCAGACCTGCCCGCCAAGCGCGAGGAGAATATCATAAAGCGCGGCCCGCCGGCCGCTGTCGAGATGGGCAGCAACCTCGTCCAGCAGCAGCACCGGAACCGCGCCGGTTTCATCGGCGCCCAGCTTTGCATGGCCAAGCACGATGGCAATCAGCAACGCTTTCTGCTCACCCGTCGAGCAGTGCGGCGCCATCATGCCCTTGGTCATGTGCCGGACTTCCAGATCGCTGCGATGCGGGCCGGGAACAGGGGCAGGCTCGCTGCCGTCGAGACGCCGGGCCTTCTCCAGCCGCGCCTTCAGTTCATCTTCAACGGCCAGCGCCGGACGGCTGACAATCTCCGTCTCGACATATCCGTCAAGCGAGAGTTCCGCCCCCGGAAACGGGCCGTACCCGGCCATCGTCTCCGCATTCAGCCGGGCCACAAGCCCGGTCCGGGCCGCTGCGATGGCAACCGCCTTTTCAGCAATCGATTCTTCTAGTGCCGCGAACCAGGCACGATCCCGCGTGCCGTTCCGCAGCAGCCGCGCCCGTTCGCGCAGCGCGTGGGTATAGGCATTCACCCGGGTCGCATGGTCAGGATCGAAGGCATAGACCAGCCGGTCCAGAAAGCGCCGCCGGTTCGAGGAACCCTCGATGAACAATCGGTCCATCTGTGGCGTCAGCCAGGAGACAGCCAGATGTTCGGCCAGCACAGTCTGGCTCTTCGCCGGCACGCCGTCGATCCGCACCAGGCGCTTCTCGCCACCATCTCGGCCACTTCCCTCGGGGCCCGGATCCCGGCCGGTGCCGATCTGCACGGACCCCGCCATACCGCCAACTTCGGCGGAAACGGCCCAGGCAGCGTTGCTTCCATCGGCGGCGACCCGGCCGACTTCCGAAATCTTGGCCCGGCGCAAACCGCGTCCCGGAGTCAAAAAAGAGACCGCTTCAAGCAGGTTCGTCTTGCCCGCACCGTTCGGTCCGGTCAGCACGATTGCCGAGGCGGAAACATCCATCCGGGCCGAAGCGTAGTTGCGGAATGCGGTTACGGACAGTCGGTTGACGCGCGGCGAAACCCGTCCGGTGCTGGATAGCACCGGTTCGGGCGTCGTGCAGGACATGTCCGTGTTTCGCAATGCGTTTAACATTTCCGTTCGTGCTGGCCTCGGAACCCTGGAGCGGGCCGTCCTCAGACGCGCATCGGCATCAGCACGTAAAGGGCGCTTTCGTCATCCTGGTCGAGAATGATCGTCGGCGACGCCTGATCGGCAAGCTGAAACACTGCCCGCTCGCCCTCGATCTGCCCGGTGATATCCAGGAGATATTTGGAATTGAAACCGATCTCGATATCGCTCGCGCTGTAATCGACCTCGACTTCTTCCTGGGCGGTACCGTTATCAGGGCTGCTGGCGGAGAGGGTCAGCTGGCCGCTTGTGACGGCAAGCTTCACCGACCGGGATTTTTCGGTCGAGATCGTTGCTACGCGATCAACCGCTTCGGAGAAGCGCTGCCGGTCGACATGAAGCATCTTGTCGTTACCGCTCGGGATCACCCGCTCATAATCCGGGAAGGTGCCGTCGATCAGCTTGGTGGTGACCACCGTGTCTTCGAAGGAAACCCGCAGCTTGGTGTCGGAAAGCGAGATCGTGACGTCGCCGTCGGCGCCGTCGATCAGCTTGCGAACCTCGTTCACGGCCTTCCGCGGCACGATGACGCCGGGCATTTCCGCCGCGCCTTCGGGCAGAGGCATCTGCACCCGGGCGAGGCGGTGACCGTCGGTCGCCACCGCGCGCAGCACCTTGACGCCATCGGCGTCCGCCGCGTGCAGGAAGATACCGTTCAGGTAATAGCGGGTCTCCTCGGTGGAGATCGCGAACCGGGTCCGGTCGATCAGCATGCAGGCATCGGCCGCGCTGATGACGAAACTGTGGGGAAGCGCATCGCCGCTCAGAGCCGGGAATTCCTCCGGCATCAGGGCGGGAAGCGAGAAATTCGAGCGGCCGGCGCGGATCGTCACCCGGCTGACATCGCCGGATGCTGCAAGCTCCACATCCGATCCGTCAGGAAGTTTGCGGACGATATCGTAGAGAGTATGAGCCGGCACTGTCACGATGCCGGCTTCCGACACGTCGCACGCTACGGATTCGACGATGTCCATATCCATATCGGTGGTGCTCAGACTAAGCCGTCCGTCAGCTGCCTTTAACAGAACGTTGGACAGGATCGGGATCGTGTTCCGCCGTTCCACAACACTTTGGACATGTCCGAGAGGCTTAAGCAAAGCCGCGCGATCGATAACGATTTTCATATTCTTCTACTTACCGGCTGGAAAGTTGATCCCCCAATCGCCGACCCAGCGGCGAACGAGCGCCTCCGCGTGAGACAAGCGCATGAAACTATAGCACAAGTGCATGGCGCTTGCGGTAGTTTCAAAGGCAAAAAAGTTCGTGCTGCTGACCCATTATGGACGGCACGCGGACCTGCCCTGAAAGATCACGATTCCAGCATGCGCCGGAGCAGATCGACATCGTCGTTGAATTGCTTGTCCAGGCCGCGCAATTCCTCGACTTTTCTCACTGCGTGCAGCACCGTCGTGTGGTCCCGGCCGCCGAATTTCCGGCCGATATCCGGCAGCGATTGCGAGGTCAGCTGCTTCGACAGATACATCGCTACCTGCCGTGGCCGGGCAATCGCACGGGACCGGCGGGCCGAATGCATCTCCGAAAGCCGAATCTGGAAATGATTCGCGACCTGGCGCTGGATTTCTTCGACAGTCACCCGGCGGTCATTGGCCCGCAGCAGATCGACCAGAACTTCCTGGGTCATCTCCAGCGAGATCTCCCGGCCGACCAGGGTCGAATGGGCGACGATCCGATTCAACGCACCTTCAAGCTCGCGCACGTTGGAGGAGATCTTGTGAGACAGGAATTCGAGCACTTTCTCCGGCATCTCGACACCGAGGCGCTCAGCCTTGGACTGCATGATCCCGAGGCGCAGCTCGTAGTTGGTCGGATGAATGTCCGCGACCAGCCCCCAGCCGAGCCGCGACCGCAGCCGCTCTTCCATGCCTTCGAGATCGGTCGGCGACTTGTCGGCGGAAATCACCACCTGACGGTTCTGGTCCACCAGCGCGTTGAAGGTATGGAAGAACTCTTCCTGGGTTGAGTCCTTGCCGCTGATGAACTGCACATCGTCGATCATCAGCAGGTCGACCGACCGGAACTGCTCCTTGAACGCGACCGTGTCGCGGAAGCGCAGCGCCCGGATGAACTGGTACATGAATTTTTCGGCGGAGAGGTAGATCACCCGCCTGCTCGGATGCCGCTGCCGGACATGCCAGGCAATGGCATGCATCAGGTGGGTCTTACCAAGGCCGACCCCGCCATAAAGGAACAGCGGGTTGAACGGTACCGTCTCGCTTTCGGCGACACGGCGCGCGGCGGCGAAGGCCAACTCGTTCGGCTTGCCGACGACAAAGTTATCGAATGTGAAACGCGGATCCAGCGGCGCCTCGAAGTCCGGGCGCTCGTCCGAGCCGGAGAAACCGTGAACTGCGGGAGCTTTCAGCGGCACGGGGCGCTGCGCCGGCTCGACCATGCCAGCCTCCAGCGCGGCATCCGCAGCCTCGTCCCGGCTGGTCTCTGACCTGCCGCGGCTCGACGCGAAGATGGCAATGGATTTCACATCGGGATGTTCGACCGACCAGATGGCCCGCAGGCGATCGGAATATTGCGACCGGACCCGATCACGGACAAAGGGGCTAGGCGCTCGCATGATCGCCGTGCCTTCATCGATGCCTTCGAAGGTCAGCGGCTTCAGCCAGTTCCGGAAAACCGCGTCACCCAGTTCAGTCCGGAGTCTGCCTCGCACACGCGCCCAACACAGCTCGTGATCGCTCGAAATGCCGGCAGTCATGTCCTGACCTCCGGCGACCTGTCGTTGCGGCCCGAATTCACCCCACACATCCAAACCTCTTCTCGACCCCTTCTCCTGCGCGATCCTGGTCATCTCAGAGCCCCATCCGATGTAACGACCAGCCGGCCGGAAAATACATGTTCCGGACACAGCTTCCCTCAGACAAAATCGCCCCGGCGATTTCTTGCACTCTTCGGGCTGTGCGAAATAAATCTTTGAAACGTTGAAGGTTTTACTTGGCGACCGTTCGGACCGCCCTGTCAAACCGCAACGTTAAACGAATACCGAGCCTGAACTTTTGAATGGTCTTGTTCATTTTGTTTTCACTCCGGCGCGGCAGTAGGCAGTCAAACTACCCAAGTGCTTTTCGGCGCGCAACCGTGACTCTTTCCAAAATGACGATTTTTTTTCGCCGATTCCGCCGATCTTTTCCTTGACAGAATCAATCTCCACTTTGAATCAACGCCTTGAATTCCGTCCTTCAAAGATGACATCGCCTTTCCATTCCACCCACCGGAAAGGCGCGCTCAATCTATTGAATTTATTAGAGTTTTCAGAAATCGGTGTTGATTGAGTCGCGCTGACCACAATATTTAGAAGGTCATTTTGCAACAAATATTCAATAAAAATGCAGCTAAAGCGTCATGGCGGCTTCACACGCACCGGCGGCCGTGCCAGTCCGCAGAACAGCAAAAGCCGCACCCCGAGAGGCGCGGCTTTCACTTAAAGTATTCGTCAGGGCGTCCGTTTTTAGGCGGAGATTGCCTTGATCCGGGCGGACAGGCGCGACAGCTTGCGCGACACGGTGTTCCGGTGAAGGACACCTTTCGTCACGCCACGCTGCATTTCCGGCTGCGCTGCTTTGAACGCGGCCTGAGCGACTTCCTTGTCCCCACTGTCGATCGCCGTCTCGACCTTCTTGACGAAGGTACGGATACGGCTGATCCGGGCGTGGTTCATGACCCGGCGCCGTTCATTACGGCGAATACGTTTTTTGGCAGACTGATGTTGCGCCATTTGCTTCTAATCCCAGCTCGATGCGCGGAAATTCAAGAGGGCGGCTTATAGACGAGCACCCCCGTCGCGTCAACCGCGTAAATCCGACTGATTTAAGAATCAGCGGTTCTTGAAACTGGGCTGTCGCTTTTCCGCAAATGCCGACATCCCTTCTTTCTGGTCTTCGGTCGCGAAGGTGGAATGGAACATCCGCCGTTCGAAGTTGATACCTTCAGCCAGAGTGGTCTCATAGGACCGGTCGACAGCCTCTTTCGCCATCAGGACCGACGGACGGGAGAGAGTAGCGATCTTGCCAGCCACCTTGAGCGCTTCGTCCAGCAAATCTGCAGCCGGAATGACGCGGCTCACAAGTCCCGCCCGCTCGGCTTCCTCGGCGTCCATCATCCGTCCGGTCAGGCACATTTCCATGGCCTTTGACTTGCCGACAAAACGGGTCAGACGCTGCGTGCCCCCGGCCCCTGGGATCGTTCCGATGGTGATCTCCGGCTGGCCGAATTTCGCCGTATCGGCGGCCAGAATGAAATCACACATCATCGCCACTTCACAGCCGCCACCGAGCGCATAGCCCGCGACCGCAGCGATCACCGGCTTGCGGCACTGGGTCAGATCTTCCCAGCCGCTGGTGATGAAATCCTGGCTGAACACGTCGGTGAAGCTCTTGCTCTGCATCTCCTTGATGTCGGCGCCGGCGGCGAAAGCCTTCTCGCTGCCGGTAAGCACCATGCAGCCGACCTCGTCATCCGCCTCAAAACCGGCGAGCGCCTTGCTCAGCTCCGCCATCAGCGGACTGGACAGGGCATTCAGCGCCTTTGGCCGGTTCAGGGTGATGAGGCCGACGGCCCCCTTCTTCTCAACCAGTATGTTCTCGTATGGCATCGGATCGCTCCCATTCATCCGTTGCGCGCCAGCGGGACAGGCCCGCCGGTCATCTGGGCAATAAGGAATACCGGACAAGCGTATCAGCACCGTCCGGCGTGAAGTCCAGCGTCAGGCTCTCCCCCTCGCGCTGGTAGGTATTCTCGCCCGCCCTCGTCCAGCCGAGCTGACCGAGGGTTTCCGCATAGAAAGTCTGAATGCCCGCGACCGGCAGCGGTCCGCGGGCAAAGGCAACCACGATCCGCCCGCTGGCTGCATCGAATGCCAGCGAGGCATCGGGAATCTGTTCGAGACCCGGCATCAGGGGCAAATCGGCAAAGCCTTCAACAAAGCCGTCCGCCGCCCATGCCGTCCGGGCAGAAGCCAGCAGCAGGACGAAGACGAACACTCTGACGAGGAGCCGAAGCGCCCGGAGTGCGGACCCGCGCTTGTTGTTTTGCCGGATAGACATGATGGCAGCTTCTACCTCACCGCTGGCAGCGTGGACAATAGAAAGTGGATCGGCCGGACTGAACAATACGGCGGATCGGCCCGTGACCGGGCTCCACCGGGCATGCCGTGCCCTCGCGGTCATAGACGGCGAATTCATGCTGGAAGTAACCGAGCTCCCCGTCCGGCCGGGCATGGTCCCGTAGCGTGGAGCCGCCAGCCCGGATCGCCGCCTGCAGCACCTCCCGGATGTCCCCTGCCAGCCGCTCGGCCCGCGCGCCCTGCACGTTAGCGGCCTTGCGAAGCGGAGAGATACCGGAGCGGAACAGAGCCTCGGAAACATAAATATTGCCCAGCCCCGCGACGACCTTCTGATCCAGCAGAGCTGCCTTGATCGGCGTCTGCTTGCCTTTCAGGGCGGCGGCCAGCGCCGGGCCGTTAAAGGCATTGGAAAGCGGCTCGGGCCCCATCCCGGTAAAATGCTTGTGAGCCGGAAGTTCGGCCTCAGACGCGAGATCCATGGAGCCGAAACGGCGCTGATCGTTGAACCGGATCACTGTGCCGTCCTCGGTGGTGAAGACCACATGATCGTGCCGGTCCAGCTCCGCCGGGCGGGTCTCGTCGATGGTGACCCGGCCGGACATGCCGAGATGCCAGATCAGCACCGTGCCATCTTCCATATGGACGAGCATGTATTTTGCCCGCCGCGACATGCTCGCAACCCGCTGGCCTTCGAGCCGGGCAACGAAATCCTCTGGAAACGGCCAGCGCAGATCCGGACGCCGCTGCTCCACACGCACCAGCCGCTTGCCCTCCATAAAAGGCTGCAGGCCGCGCATTACGGTTTCAACCTCGGGCAATTCAGGCACGTCGCACCCCTTCGCTTCGGCGTCTGTTCCTCTGTACGGGAGCAGGCAGACATGGGCAAGCATGACCGGATGGCCATTGCTTCTCCTGTTGGATTGCCGCTCACTCTGGGCTAGATCACGGGTGGGGCGATCCTTGGGACCGCCTCCATGCGGCAGCGGGATTTGCGCGATGACTGAGAACGCCACCACCCATTTCGGCTTCAAGGATGTGCCAGTCGGCGAGAAAGCCGGGCTGGTGCGCGAGGTTTTCGACTCCGTCGCCGGGCGCTACGACCTGATGAACGACCTGATGAGCCTCGGCATCCACCGGCTCTGGAAGGCCGCGCTGATGGACTGGGTGGCGCCGCGCCCGGACCTTACCCTGCTGGACGTGGCCGGCGGCACCGGCGACATTGCCTTCCGTTACCGGGAACGCGGCGGCGGGCCGGTGATTGTCTGCGATATCAACGAGGCGATGCTGACTGTCGGTCGGGAGCGGGCGGCCGAGAATGGGGTCGAGGACCTGACCTGGACCGTCGGCAATGCCGAGATGCTGCCGATCGAGAGCAATTCGGTCGATCTCTACACCATCGCCTTCGGGCTCCGGAACGTGACCGACATCGACGCCGCCCTGCGCGACGCGCGACGTGTGCTGAAGCCGGGCGGGCGTTTCCTCTGCCTCGAATTCAGCCGTCTCGCCCTGCCGGCGCTCGATCCGGTCTATGATTTCTATTCCTTCAAGGTGCTGCCGGAAATCGGCGCCCGTGTCGCAGACGACCGCGACGCCTATCTCTATCTGGCTGAAAGCATCCGAAAATTCCCGGATCAGGAGCGCTTCGTCGACCGGATCGACGACGCCGGCTTCGGCCGTATCCGCTACCGCAATCTCTCCGGCGGCATCGCGGCCATCCATTCAGCCTGGAAGATCTGACCGATCATGTGGCGCGCCCTTCGTAATCTCGTCCGTCTGTGCAGCTCTGCCTGGATCCTCGCCCGGCACGGCGCGCTGGCTCCGCTTGCCAACGTCCCGCAAGCACCGGCGCTGGCATTCGCGGCGCGGTTTGTCCTGATGTTCCGGGACCGGCGCTATGACCGGCTGCGCCCCGGCGAGCGCCTCGCGGCAGCGCTCAGCGCCCTCGGCCCCAGCTACATCAAGTTCGGCCAGTCCCTCGCCACCCGGTCCGACCTGATCGGCGAGGAGCAGGCACACGATCTTTCCCGCCTGCAGGATCGCCTGAAACCCTTCCCGGTCGCCATTGCCAGGCAGACGCTTGAGGAAGAACTCGGCCGTCCCATCGAAGACGTGTTCAGCAGCTTCGACGAGAAACCGGTTGCCGCCGCCTCCATCGCCCAGGTGCATTTCGCGATCACAACAGACGGCGAGGAAGTCGCGGTCAAGATCCTGCGGCCCGATATCGAGAAACGCTTCGCCCGCGACCTTGACCTGTTTCACTGGATCGCCGAGCTCCTGGAAGAGCACTGGCCCTGGATCCGCCGCCTGAAGCCGGTCGAGGTGATCGACCTTTTCGCCGAAACCGTCGAGATGGAAATGGACCTCCGGATGGAGGCCGCCGCCGCATCCGAGCTGGCCGAGAATTTCGCGGACGACCCGGGTTTCCGGGTACCGCGGGTGAACTGGAGCCGCACTACCGCCCGGGTGATGACTGTCGAGCGGGTGCACGGCACGCGGATCGACGATCTGGAAACGCTGATCGAAAATGGGCAGGAGCCGACGGAAATCCTGCGCCGGGCCGCCACCGCCTTCTTCAACCAGGTGTTCCGCGACGGCTTCTTCCATGCCGACATGCATCCGGGCAACGCCTTCGTGGACGCCGAGGGCCGCGTCGTGCCCGTCGATTTCGGCATCATGGGTCGGCTCGACCAGAAGACCCGCTATTTCCTCGCCGATATGCTGACGGGTTTTATTACCGGGGATTACCGCAAAGTCGCCGAGGTGCATTTCCGGGCCGGGTACGTGCCGGCACACAAAAGCATCGACGCCTTCACCCAGGCCTGCCGCTCCATCGGCGAGCCGCTGCTCGGCCGCCCGCTGCACGAAATCTCGGTCGCCCGTCTGCTGGCGCAGCTGTTCCGCATCACCGAACAGTTCGAGATGGAAACCCAGCCCCAGCTCCTGTTGTTGCAGAAGACCATGGTGGTGGCGGAAGGCGTCGGCCGGACGCTCAATCCCGAGGTCAATATGTGGGAGCTGCCCCGACCGATGATCGAGGACTGGATGCTGGAGCATCGCGGTCCCCAGGCCCGGATCAGGGAAGCTACCTCCCACGCCATCGCCCTCGCCGAGCGCCTGCCGCAGATGGTCGAGACCGCCGACAGGGTGATGGGCTCGCTGACCGAGGGCGGGGTAAAGCTGCATCCCGATACCGTTGCCCGCTTTGCGGAGGAGAGCGCGAAACGCCGCCGCTCTTTCTGGCCGGTCTGGCTGGCGCTCGCAATCGCTGTCGCGGCACTGCTCTTCGGCTGAAAAACCAGCCCCCTGCGCAGCCGGTGCAGTACTGAGCCCGGACACTATTCCACGTCTGAAGGTCCTGACTGTCACCAGTGCTGCCAACAACCGGCTCGACACTCTGGAAGGCAGGATAGACCCGCGTTCAAGTCAGCGCGGCAACGCCGTCGCGCAGATCGGGCGACGCATCGAAACCGCGCATGGCCAGCATCACGGTGCGCGGAATATCCTGCTCCCCCGCTTCATAGTTCTGGACCGTACGGCTGGTCAGCCCAAGTGCAGACGCCGCTATGGTCTGCGACATTCCGTGCCCCTTCCGCCAGGCGCGAAAGAACATGGCAAGCGCTGTCCTGTGCAATGACGTCGCATCGATTTCGATGCCACACGGCCATTCCACGGCAATACCGTCATCGACAATCTTGCCCGCCTCGAAAACCTTCGGGTCGAGAAGTGGCTTCAGCTTCGGCCGGTTCCTGGCCCGCTCGGCAAAATCTATTTCGAGCTTTTCTCCCGTGTGGAAAACCAGCTCGGCCACTGCGGAATGTCCTTCCGTGCGAAAGCAGGCATCCTGGATTCGAAACAGCTCCATCAGTTCAACTCCGCCCACTTCGCTACGATCAACGCACGGTGCTCCGCAGCCCAATCAAGTGCCTCACGAACCTCCCGTGCCGGAAGCCCCGCGAGAATCCTATTATCCTCAAGCGCGACCAGCGCTTCGCGATGATCGGTCGTGATCACATGGAAATGTGGCGGGAGATGGTCGTCGAAATACATCACTATCCTGCAATTCGTGAATATCCTGATTGTCGGCATCCGGTTGACCCGCGCTGCAAATAATACGAAAATTTTTCGTGTTTGTATCCTCAAATATGAGAGGAACAGGCCGGTTTTTCAGCCGCGCCGAGGAAACAACCCTCACGCAGAGTCTCCCGAAGCCATTGCAGCGGTTCCGCCATCTCCGGGATGATAGTGCCCCCTCCTTGCCTCCCGACTGCACCGGCCCTAGAGTCCGCCTCGTCTGAGACATCTGAAAGGTCCGGGACATGGCCTCCGGCAAACGGGTTCTGCTGATCGTCGGCGGCGGCATAGCCGCCTATAAGGCGCTGGAGCTGGTGCGGCTGCTGCGCAAGCGCGGCATTGCCGTGCGCGCGGTGCTGACGAAAGCGGGCGAGGAATTCGTCACGCCGCTTAGTCTCTCGGCGCTGACCGAAGACAAGGTCTATACCGATCTCTTCTCCCTCACCGACGAGGCGGAGATGGGGCATATCCAGCTTTCCCGTTCCGCCGATCTGATTGTCGTCGCGCCGGCCACCGCCGATTTGCTGGCGAAGATGCGGGCCGGGCTGGCGGGCGATCTTGCCTCCACATTGCTGCTTGCCACCGACACGCCGGTGCTGGCCGCACCGGCGATGAATGTCCGAATGTGGACCCATGCGGCGACGCAGGAGAACGTGAAAGTCCTGACGGAGCGCGGCATTTCCTTCATCGGGCCGGACGAGGGCGACATGGCTTGTGGCGAGTTCGGGCCGGGTCGCATGGCCGAGCCTGCGGCGATTGCCGAAGCCGTCGCGGCGCAGCTTGATCCAGCGTCGAAACCTCTGGCAGGCAAGCGCGCCGTGGTCACCAGCGGGCCGACATATGAGCCGATCGATCCGGTGCGCTATATCGCTAACAGGTCTTCCGGCAAGCAGGGCCACGCCATCGCGGCGGCGCTTGCGGCAGCGGGTGCCGAGGTGACACTGGTCACCGGCCCGACGCGGGAGCCCGATCCGGCAGGGGTCACCGTCCAGCATATAGAGACCGCACGGCAGATGCTGTCCGGGGTCGAAGCCGCCCTGCCTGCCGATATTGCCATCTTCGCCGCCGCCGTCGCCGACTGGCGCGTGGCCGAGGAAGCGACGCAGAAGCTGAAGAAGGATGGCAGCGGGGATATCCCGGCGCTCTCCATGACCGAGAACCCGGACATCTTGAAGACGGTTTCCGGGCTCGACGGCAAACGGCCTGCTCTGGTTATTGGTTTCGCAGCCGAAACGGAAAACGTCATCCCCCACGCCACCGAGAAGCGCGCTCGCAAGGGCTGCGACTGGATCATGGCCAACGATGTCAGCCCGGCGACGGGCACCTTCGGCGGGGACGCCAACACCATTCACCTGATCACCGGGGACGGCGCCGAGGACTGGCCCACCCTGAGCAAGAAAGAGGTGGCCGCAAAACTCGCCACCCGCATCACGGAGCATTTCACGGCATGACTTCCGCCACCATCGACGTCCGCGTCCGCCGCCTGTCGCACGGCGCCGATCTTCCGTTGCCGGAATACCAGACACAAGACAGCGCCGGCATGGATCTGATGGCCGCGATTTCCGAGGATGTCGTTCTTGCGCCGGGCGAGCGCACGCTGATTCCTACCGGCCTTTCGATCGCCTTGCCGCCAGGCTTCGAAGCGCAGGTCCGGCCCCGTTCGGGGCTGGCGCTGCGCAATGGCGTTACCCAGTTGAACACGCCCGGCACCATTGATGCGGATTATCGCGGTGAGATCGGCGTTATCCTGATCAATCACGGCCAGCAGCCCTTCACCGTGACCCGCGGCATGCGGATCGCGCAGATGCTGGTGGCGCCGGTGATCCAGGCGCGCTGGCAGGAAGTCGAAGAGCTGGACGAAACAGCACGGGGTAGCGGCGGCTTCGGTTCGACCGGGACCGGGTAGCGCAGCTGACTGGGCGCTGGCGCGCGAACATACACACACTTGTTCCGTATCGGCCGTTTAAGAGCCGGGCGGGATTGACCAGCTTGAGCGGGACAGGACATCCCCGAGGGAGGAACACCAGATGAGCGCAACCGAATTCCGCGGAAAAATCTACGACAGCATCCTTGATACGGTTGGCGGGACACCCCTCGTCCGCGTCTCGAAGCTGGCAGCAGCCAAGGGCGTCAAGGCGGACATCCTTGCGAAGCTTGAGTTCTTCAATCCGCTGGCCTCGGTAAAGGACCGGATCGGCAAGGCGATGATCGAAGCCGCCGAAGCCTCCGGAGAGCTCAAACCGGGCGCCACCATTATCGAGCCGACCAGTGGCAATACCGGCATCGGCCTTGCCTTCGTCGCGGCTGCCAAGGGCTACAAGCTGGTCCTGACCATGCCGGAATCCATGTCGATCGAGCGCCGCAAGATGCTGGCGTTCCTCGGGGCCGAAATTGTGCTGACCGAGGCACCGCTGGGCATGAAAGGCGCAATCGCGAAGGCCGAGGAGCTGGTCGCCAAAACGCCGGGCTCCTTCATGCCGCAGCAATTCGCCAACCCGGCGAACCCGGATATCCATGTCCGCACCACGGCGGAGGAAATCTGGGCGGATACCGGCGGCGATATCGACGCCTTTGTCTCCGGTATCGGCACGGGCGGCACCATCACGGGCGCCGGCGGCGTGCTGAAGCAGCGCAACCCGAAACTCCATGTCGTGGCCGTCGAGCCAGAAGCCAGCCCGGTGCTCTCCGGCGGCAGCCCGGCACCGCACAAGATCCAGGGGATTGGCGCCGGTTTCGTGCCGGACATTCTCGACACGAAGATCTATGACGAGATTATCAAGGTCAGCAACGAGACCGCTATCGAGACCAGCCGCGAGGCAGCCCGCATCGAAGGCTTGCCGGCCGGCATCTCCTCAGGCGCCGCCCTTGCTGCTGCTTTCGAGATCGGCAAGCGCCCGGAAATGGAAGGCAAGCGGATCGTCGTCATCATCCCGAGCTTCGCCGAGCGCTATCTCTCGACCGCCCTGTTCGAGGGCCTCGGGGAATAAGCGGCATGGAACTGAACGACGAACAGTTCCATCGATATGCCCGCCACCTGATTCTGGACGAGGTCGGCGAGGAGGGGCAGGAGCGCCTCCTCTCGGCCCGGGTTCTGGTGATCGGCGCTGGCGGGCTCGGCTCGCCACTGCTGCTCTATCTCGCCGCCGCCGGGGTCGGCACTCTCGGCATTGTCGATGATGATGAAGTCGATCTGACCAACCTGCAGCGGCAGATCGCTCACGGCACCGCTTCGATCGGTATCTCCAAGGTCGCATCGGCGGCGGAGTCCGTCGCCCGGATTAATCCAGGCATTCAGGTGAACCAGTACGAGGAACGGCTGACCGCTGAAAACGCGGCGGCCCTTTTCGCCGACTATGACCTGATCGCCGATGGCAGTGACAATTTCGCCACCCGCTATCTCGTCAACGATGCCGCCTATTTTGCCGGCAAGCCACTGGTCTCCGGCTCCCTGCTCCGCTTCGAGGGTCAGCTTGCGACATTCCGCGGCGGCGTCTCCGGGCATGAGGGCGAGCCCTGCTACCGCTGCCTGTTCCCGACCGAGCCGCCACCGGGGATGATCCCGCGCTGCGAGGAGGCCGGTATTCTGGGGGCGGTCGCCGGTGTCATCGGCACGCTGCAGGCTACCGAAGTGATCAAGGAATTGCTCGATCTCGGCAGCAGCCTTTCCGGTCATCTCCTGATCTATGATGCGCTGGGCCCGACCTTTCGGAAGATGAAAGCCGCCCGCGATCCAGGCTGCGCACTCTGCGGCACCGACCCGAGCATCCGCGAAATCGCCTGATCTCCGCCTCAATTCGGTCCTGATCGTCATGTGTCATATGCCACGTCGATGATCGATATCGGATTGGAAATAATCCGGCCCGTTACCATATCTTCATCTAATCGAGTGAGAATGATGAGGACGCGACTGATTCCGCAATCGGGCGAAATCCAGGTCGGTCCGGGAGAGTAAGAACCATGAATGGGCACAAAGCGAAAAAACGAAACGGCGGCAACGGCGTGGTGCCAAGCGAAGCCGATCTCCAGGCCAGCGGGTCCTGGGGGCTGCCCCTTCTCGGGATCACCCTGGTCCTGAGTCTGGTTCTGGTCGGCGTAATGGTCGGCTCCGGCGACGCCAGCGCGTTTTTCGGCCAGTAAGTGGCGGTCTGTAAACCGGAAGCCTAGAACTCGAGTTCGAGCACCCTGTCAGGTGGCCTGTGGCCGTCGACGAACGTCTTCACGTTCACGATCACCTTTTCCCCCATATCGATCCGTCCCTCGATCGTCGCCGAGCCCATATGCGGCAGCAGCACGACATTGGAGAGGTTCAGCAGCTTCGGGTCGACCTGCGGCTCGTGCTCGAACACATCCAGGCCCGCACCGGCGAAGTCCCGGTTTGACAGCGCCTGAACCAGCGCCTCCTCGTCCACCACCTCGCCGCGCGAGGTGTTGACCAGATAGGCATGCGGTTGCAGCAGCGCGAGCCGACGCGCATTCAGCATGTGGTAGGTGGCAGGTGTGCGCGGGCAGTTCACCGAGACGATATCCATGCGGGACAGCATCTGATCCAGATTGTCCCAATAGGTCGCTTCCAGCTCCTGCTCGATCTCGGGATGCAACCGCCGGCGGTTGTGATAGTGGACCGAAAGCCCGAACCCGCGGGCCCGCTTCGCCACAGCCTGTCCGATCCGGCCCATGCCGATAATGCCGAGGCGCTTGCCGTGGATGCGGTGACCAAGCATCACCGTCGGCCCCCAGCCTTCCCACTTTCCGGAGCGGACCAGCTTTTCGCCTTCGACCAGACGGCGCGGCACCGCAAGGATCAGCGCCATGGTCATGTCCGCCGTATCCTCGGTCAGCACGCCGGGGGTGTTGGTGACGATGATGCCCTTCTTCTTGGCCGCAGGCACATCGATATGGTCGACACCCGTGCCGAAAGAAGCAATCAGCTTCAGACCCGGGCCGGCATCCTCGATCAATTTGGCGTCAAGCTTGTCTGTGACGGTCGGAACAAGAATGTCCGCTTCGGCCATGGCGGCCTTCAGCTGCTCCCTCGAGAACGGCTCATCCGACATGTTCAGCCGCGTATCGAATAGCTCCATCATCCGGGTTTCCACCGGATCCGGAAGCTTCCGCGTGACGATGACAAGCGGCTTACTGGTTGTCATGGATTTATCCTTCGCCCCGAAACCCTGTTCTTCCGGGAAATATCAGGCGTCCGGTGAATTGTCCACAAAGTGGCAAGTATCTCCGCTATATAGCGGCGCGCCCTCTTACTCCACCCCAATCGTAGTGGTAGGGTGGGCCGTCAATCCGGGATACGCACTATGTTTCTGAAACCGCTCTCGCTGATCCTCGCCCTGCTGATCGTCCCGACTTCGTTACTGGCCGGCCTGAATACGGCCGTTCGGGCCGAGACCGTTGGCAGCGTAACCGGCCTGCCGATTCCCCGCTATGTCACGCTTCAGGCCGAAGAGGTCAATGTCCGGACCGGGCCCGGCGTGCGGTATCCGGTGGACTGGGTCTTCGTCCGGGAGAACATGCCGGTCGAGATCGTTTCCGAGTTCGAGAACTGGCGGAAAGTCCGGGATTTTGAAGGCACCGAGGGCTGGGTGCATCAGAGCATGCTGTCAGGCCGGCGTTCCGTACTGGTGATTGGCCGCAACCGGACGCTCCGCCGCGAGTCCGCCGACAGCGCGCCGGCAGTGGCGCATCTGGAGCCGGGCGTGATCGCCTGGCTGGAAAGCTGCGCGCGGGAATGGTGTGAGATTGAAGTATCCGGCCTCAGCGGCTGGGTACACAGATCGGCGATCTGGGGTATCCGCGTGGACGAGTCCCTGCGCTGATAATAGAAGGGCGCTAAAACACAGGGGCGCTAGAATCTCGCGGGCTTTTGATCCGCCCTACAGTTCTTTCGCCTTGAGACGGATAATCAGATCGACCCGCTCGATTTCCGTGCCTTCCGGCGCATCCGGAAGATTGACGAAACCAACCCTCTCCGCCGGGATATCCGTCAGACGCAACTCGTCCTCGACGAAGAAATGATGGTGATCCGTGGTGTTCGTATCGAAATAGGAACGACCGGATTCAACCACGACTTCCCGCAGCAAACCGGATCCGGTGAACTGATGCAAAGTGTTGTAAACCGTGGCGAGCGAAACCGTGATCCCGGCTTCGCCAGCTTCCTTGTGAAGCTGCTCTGCCGTCACGTGACGGTCGCCCGCCGCATACAGAAGATCCGCAAGGGCAAGACGCTGACGCGTCGGGCGCAGTCCGGCCTTCGTCAGGCGCCCGGACAGGCTCTGCGTTTCGCTATGGGTTTCAGCACTACTCATTCCCGGTATCCCATTCGGTCTCTCGGGGTCTCGCCATTCAGGCGCCTCAATCCTTAGACAGAGCGTTAATCCGTCCCATATGTCAAGTCATCGGGCATCTTGCGCCACCTGATTGCTTGCGCTCCCTACTATATTTAGGGTAGGCGGTGCATGAAACGTGAGAGATGGCGCGGTCGCGCGGTTGCAGTCTATCATGGGGCCGAACAAGGTCCCGCCAGACGATAAGCGCTGACGTACGGGAAGGAACGGCATTGTTGGACTTCAAGGAAAAGAACAGCTTCGATTACGAAGACCTGATCAAATGCGCCAAGGGAGAGCTTTTCGGCCCCGGGAATGCGCAGCTTCCAATGCCGCCAATGCTGATGTTCGACCGCATTACCAACCTCTCGACCAGCGGCGGCGCCTACGACAAGGGTGTCGTGACGGCTGAGTTCGACATCAAACCGGATCTCTGGTTCTTCGATTGCCATTTCGTCGGCGATCCGGTGATGCCGGGATGCCTCGGCATGGATGCTCTGTGGCAGCTGCTCGGCTTCACGCTCGGCTGGATGGGCGGACCGGGCTCAGGCCGCGCGATCTCTGTCGGCGAAGTGAAATTCTCCGGTCAGGTACTGCCCTCGGCAAAGCGGCTGACCTACACGCTGGACCTCAAACGCGTTATCATGCGCAAGCTCTATATGGGGATCGCCGACGGCCGCGTTGATTGCGACGGCACCACGGTCTTCGAGGCCAAGGATATTCGCGTCGGACTGTTCCAGAACACGGCTGCCGAAGGAGCAAATTGATATGCGTCGCGTCGTCGTCACCGGGCTCGGGATCGTCTCCAGCATCGGCAACAATGCAGAGGAAGTGACCGCTTCCCTGCGTGCCGGCAAGTCCGGCATCGAATTCGCACCGGACTATGCCGATCTCGGTTTCCGCTCCCATGTCCACGGCTCGATCAAGCTGGACCCGGCGGAACATATCGATCGCAAGCTGATGCGCTTCATGGGTAACGGCGCGGCCTACAATTACATCGCGGCCCAGCAGGCTATCGAAGACGCTGGCCTGGAGCCCGAGGATATCAGCAACCCCATGACCGGCCTGGTCATGGGCTCCGGCGGCCCGTCGACATCCAACATGATGCAAGCCTTCGATACGGCGCGCGAGAAGGGTCCGAAACGGGTCGGCCCCTACATGGTGCCCCGGGTCATGTGCAGCACCAATTCCGCCACCCTGTCGACGGCCTTCAAGATCAAGGGCCTGAGCTATTCCATCTCATCGGCCTGCTCGACCAGCTCGCACTGCGTCGGCAACGCGTATGAACTGGTCCAGATGGGCAAGCAGGACGTCATGCTGGCTGGTGGCGGCGAAGAGCTGCACTGGACGCTCTCCGTTCTGTTCGACGCCATGGGCGCGCTTTCCTCGAAATATAACGACACGCCCGACAAAGCATCGCGCGCATACGATGCCAATCGCGACGGTTTCGTTATCTCCGGCGGCGGCGGGGTGCTCATCCTCGAAGAGCTTGAGCACGCGAAGGCACGCGGCGCCAAGATCTACGGTGAGATCGTCGGGTACGGCGCCACGTCCGACGGCGCCGACATGGTCGCGCCCTCCGGCGAGGGCGGCGTGCGGTGCATGCAGATGGCACTGAAAGACGTTGAAGGTCCGGTCGACTACATCAACGCGCACGGCACCAGTACGCCGGTCGGCGACACGATCGAGCTGGAAGGCATCCGCGAAGTCTTCAAGAACCGAAACGCAATCCCGCCGATCAGTTCTACAAAATCCCTGAGTGGCCATTCGCAAGGCGCGACCGGCGTTCACGAGGCGATTTACACGCTCCTGATGATGAAGAACGACTTCATCGCAGCCTCAGCCAACATCGAAACCGTCGACCCCGAGGTCGAGGACATGCCGATCGTTCGGGAGCGCGTCGACAATGCCGGGCTCCGCGTTGCCATGTCGAACAGTTTCGGATTCGGCGGTACGAACGCCGTGCTAGCCTTCCAGAAATACGACGCCTGATAGCGGAGCGACCGGGATGACCGACCTGATTGACGACGTGGCTGATCAACAGGACACGCAAGCGGCACCCTATAAAGGCCTGATGGCCGGCAAGCGCGGCCTGATCATGGGGGTCGCCAACGACCGATCGATCGCTTGGGGGATCGCAGCCGCAGCCGCCTCGCAAGGCGCCCAGCTGGCTTTCACATACCAGAACGAGTCCCTGAAAAAGCGGGTTCATCCTCTGGCGGAGAGCGTCGGCTCCCCGCTCGCCGTTATGTGCGACGTCTCGGACGACGACGCGCTGGATCGGGCATTCGATGAAATTGGCACTGCCTGGGGCGGTCTGGATTTCGTGCTGCACGCCATCGCCTATTCTGACAAGAACGAATTGAAAGGCCGCTACGCGGACACCTCGCGGGAGAATTTCCTCAACACGCTCGACATCTCCTGCTTCTCCTTCACCAACATCGCCCGCCGGGCATGGCCTCTGATGAAGGACGGCGGCAGCATGCTGACCCTGTCCTATCTCGGCGCCAACCGGACGACGCCGAACTACAATGTCATGGGTGTCGCCAAGGCTGCTCTGGAAGCGAGTGTCCGGTATCTGGCGGCCGATCTGGGCGAACACGGTATCCGGGTCAATGCGATCTCCGCCGGTCCGATGAAGACCCTTGCCGGATCGGCCATCGCCGATGCCCGTCATACCTTCCGCTTCGCAGAGACCAACGCACCGCTGAAACGCAATGCGTCCCTGACGGAAGTCGGGCAGGCCGGCCTCTATCTGCTGAGCGATCTGTCCGCAGGCGTGACAGGGGAAATCCACTATGTGGATGGCGGGTTCCATACCGTCGCCATCCCCAAGCCGGAACGGACGACGGAAGACTGATTCGCGAAGAGAGGTTCGTAAAAGGCCTCAGGAGCGCCGGCTGCGGAGGTCTACAATGCCTTCGCCGCTTTTCAGGTCATATCCCGGCAGCTTTTTCTTCAGCAGGTCCACGGCCAGTCCAGAGGACTGTGGACGCGTGATGCTCAGGATTTTCGGCGACCCGTCACTGGCTTCGAAGGGGAAGAGCAGGCGGAGGAAGTTCCGCTCTTCGCCGTGCGCATAATTACGGTGCACGATCGATAGGTTTGGCCATTTGGTTTCGCGGCAGACCAGGTAATCCTCGAGCTGGCAACGCCGCAGCGCTTCGTCATCAAGCTCAGCGAATTTCATCCCGGTCATATCCGCACCTTTCCAGAAGCCGGTGCCGGCATCCCAGTGCTCGATAAAATAGTTGTCGGGATCTTCCTCACCCACATCGAAAACATGGATGGCGCACTGCGGGGCAATGGCCCTTAGCACTTCGATCTTGAATTTGCCTTCGATCAGGCGCCCCTCGGGATCGCGGGCCTTCTCTATATAGAGTGCGCAGCGCTCCATCTGGTCCGGATCGAGCCCGTGCAGGAGTTCATCGCGCACATAGATCTTGCGGCTGCGGCTAAGATCGCTCTCCCAGACCTTGTAGCCAATGACCGGGTCGACCTGCCCTGGAACCAGAATTTTTCCGCCACTGCCCGTACCGACCGGCTCCCAGTCTTCCGGGATAACCTCGTCCAGCCGCTGCAAGGTTTTCATCGACGCCTCAAAATCGGGGCTATCGATGCCTTTGAGCAATGTGTCGGATATACCCGCTGCTGAAGCGAGTTTGTATTTCCGAATTCCCGTCTCGACGTAATAGCGGTGGCAACGGTGCCGCAATTCCGCTTCGAGCTTCGATATCGCTTGTTTGAATCGGCCCATACCTAAGACCTTATTCCCATTTCTCTGGGAATGCAATTTCCATTTTTCTGGGAATGATTTTCTCACCCATTAGTCTGGCGTAGATTTTTTAAAAATCTTTTATCCAATGTTTTCAAGGGATTTACTGTTTATCGTGCACCGTTGTATGCAATATAGACACGCTAGACGGGTATCCTGAACAATTTACGCTTGCGCTTTCCCATTTTTCTGGGAATAGTGACGATTATAAGAACCCTACTACTTGGAGACACCTCATGGCAGAGAGCTTGAAATCGTCCGAACAGGGTAAAGACATACTCGGATCCGCCCTTAAGACGGTTGAAGACGGTGACCGCGACGCCAGCCGTATGGTGCGCCGCCATTTCCGTTTAGAAAGCAGGCGCACGAGCATCTGCCTCCATCCGGAAGAGTGGTCGATGTTCGATCTCGTCTCGAAAAGGCTCGGCTACAATACCAAGGCGCTGATCAACGAGATTGACCGGACGCGCGGCTCCAGCTCGGTTCCTTCAGCAATGCGGGTTTTCATGCTTGGCTACTGGCGGGATCTCGCCCGGATGAATGCCGGCCGGGCAACTCAGGCCAGCGCAGCGGCCGCCAAGGGTTCATCGGTAATGACCGCATCCACACCCCAGCCAATGAGGCTTGCAGCCCGTTCCGGATCGTTCACCGTATAGGTAAGAATACGGAAGCCTGCCTCTTGGATAGCCGCAATTAAATCGGCATCCAGGCGAGCATGGTTTGGGTGAACCGAAAAACATCCAAGCTCCTCAGCCCCCTCTCGCCATCCCTCTGCCATAGAGTCTGACAAATAGCCTCGGAGAAAATCCGGGGCTTTTTCTTGCGCAATCCGCAAACAGCCCGGCACGAAGCTGGAGACAATGATCCGGTCCGTCAGGTCCGGGCAGAGATCGTTCAGCATGTCCGAGACCAGCTCGGCTGTGTGCACTTCCCGTCCCTTGGTCGGCTTGATTTCCACATTCATGGAGAGCCCCAGAGCACGGCAGCAGGAGATGGCCTCCGCGAAGGTCGGGATACGTTCTCCCGCAAAGCCGGGGCCGAACCAGGCACCGGCATCGAGGGTCTTCAGCGCGGACAGCGTGTGGGCCGCAACCGGTCCGGAGCCGTTGTTCGTGCGGCCCAGTGTCTCATCGTGATGCAGCACCGGCACATCGTCCGCGCTCAACATCACATCAAACTCGACCCACGAAAAACCGGCCTCCGCCGCAAGGCGGAAGCCGGTCAATGTGTTTTCAGGAGCCTCTGCGGCAATCCCGCGATGTCCGACAAAGCGGGACAGCCGGAGGCTCATGGGAAGCGCTCTTACGCTTCTTCTGCTGCGGAAAGATCGGCGCCGGTTTCCTGGTCGACGACCTTCATGGACAGCTTGACCTTGCCGCGATCGTCGAAGCCCAGGACCTTGACCTTAACCTCGTCACCGACATTGACCACATCGGTGGTCTTGCCGACGCGCTCGTTCTTCAGCTCGCTGATGTGAACGAGGCCGTCCTTGGCACCAAGGAAGTTCACGAAGGCGCCGAAATCGACGGTCTTCACGACCTTGCCGTTATAGATCACGCCGACTTCCGGCTCCGCGACGATATAGCGGATCCGCTCCAGCGCTGCTTCGGTGGAAGCGGTATCGACCGCTGCGACCTTCACGGTGCCATCGTCGTCAATGTCGATCTTCGCACCCGTGGTCTCGCAGATCTCACGGATCATCTTGCCGCCCGGGCCGATGATTTCACGAATCTTGTCGGTCGGGATGCTGATGGTGGTGATCCGCGGAGCATTCTCGGAAACACCTTCGCGAGAAGAGGTCAGAGCCTTCGACATTTCGCCGAGGATATGAACACGACCGTCTTTCGCCTGATCCAAAGCGATCTTCATGATCTCCTCGGTGATCGAGGTGATCTTGATATCCATCTGCAGCGAGGTAATGCCGTTCTCGGTACCCGCAACCTTGAAGTCCATGTCGCCGAGATGATCTTCGTCACCGAGGATGTCGGACAGGACGGCGTAGTCGTCGCCTTCCTTGATCAGGCCCATGGCGATACCGGCAACCGGAGAGGACAGCGGAACACCCGCGTCCATGAGAGAGAGGGAGGTGCCGCAGACCGTCGCCATCGAGGAGGAGCCGTTCGATTCCGTAACCTCGGAGACCACGCGGATGGTGTAGGGGAAGGCTTCCTTGGAGGGAAGCAGCGGACGCACCGCGCGCCATGCCAGCTTGCCGTGACCGATTTCACGGCGTCCCGGGGACCCCATGCGGCCCGCTTCACCGACCGAATAGGGCGGGAAGTTGTAATGCAGCATGAAGTTCTCGCGATATTCGCCTTCGAGCGCATCGATGATCTGCTCGTCCTGACCGGTGCCGAGGGTGGCGACGGCCAGAGCCTGGGTTTCACCGCGGGTGAACAGAGCGGAACCATGGGCACGCGGCAGAATACCGACTTCGGAGACAATCGGGCGCACCGTCTTGGTGTCGCGACCGTCGATCCGCTGTCCGGTCTTCAGGATCGCACCACGCACGACATCGGCTTCGATGCCCTTCATCAGGCCCTTGGCAAGATCCTTGTCTGCGGCGTCCTCGAACAGGGCCATGCCCTTTTCCCGGACCACAGAAACGTTCTGCTGGCGCTGGGTCTTGTTCGGCTCGGCATAGGCCTTGGTCATGTCGGCAGAGATACCGGCCTTCAGTGCATCGCGCACCCGACCCAGATCTTCGCTTTCGGCCGGCAGATCCATCGGCTCCTTGGCACATTCTTCGGCCAGGTCGATGATCGCATCGATCACCGGCTGGAACGCCTTGTGCCCGAAGCTAACGGCGCCAAGCATAACCTCTTCGGACAGCTCGGAGGCCATGGATTCGACCATCAGCACGCCTTCCTGGGTGCCGGCAAGCATCAAGTCCAGATCGGAATCCGGCAGATCGCTCTGGCGCGGGTTCAGGATGTATTCGCCATCCTTGTAACCAACGCGGCAGGCCGCGATCGGGCCGAGGAACGGCACACCGGAAATCGTCAGTGCGGCGGAAGCGCCGATCATGGCGACAACGTCCGGATCGTTTTCCAGGTCATGGGACAGAACGGTGCAGACGACCTGCGTTTCGTTCTTGAAGCCCTTGACGAAAAGCGGGCGGATCGGACGGTCGATGAGGCGCGACGTCAGCACCTCTTTCTCCGTCGGACGACCTTCGCGCTTGAAGAAACCACCCGGGATCTTGCCGGCGGCAAAGGTTTTTTCCTGGTAGTTCACGGTCAGCGGGAAGAAGTCGATCCCCGGCTTCGGCTGCCGCGCGTACACAGCGGTACACAGAACAGTCGTCTCACCCATCGTCGCCATGACGGCGCCGTCGGCCTGACGCGCAACTTTACCTGTCTCGAGCGTCAGCTTGCGCCCGCCCCAGTCGATCTCTTTTTTATGTATCTGAAACATTCAGCTTTCCTTCAAAGCCGAACCGCTCGGATCCGATCCTCGTTCTGTCCTTTGTTTGGCTTGGAATGGGGCAATCCGGTCCGGTTCTTCGAACGCATCGCCTCACGGGGCGCGGGAGAACTGGTCAGGGGGCCCATGGTTACCGAACACAGGGTCGAGCGAGGTGACACACGGCTCATATTTATCGGTGTCTCATCGGTACGGTTCTTCGGTTTTTTTCCTCTATTGAGCGGGCCTTCAATCGCATGGATCGCCGGGGGCGTCAAACCCAATATGGCGATCCCGAAAGCCCTGCAGAAACGCAAACCGCCCCACGGAAATCGCGGGGCGGACGCGTAACTGTTTTTGGCAGCGCTGCAGGGATTAGCGGCGCAGGCCCAGTTCCTTGATGATGACCTGATAGCGCTCGACGTTTTTGCTCTTCAGATAGTCGAGAAGACGGCGGCGCTGGCCAACCATGATCAGAAGCCCACGGCGGGAGTGGAAGTCCTTCTTGTGGGTCTTCAGGTGTTCGGTGAGGTTCACAATCCGCTCGGTCAGGATCGAAACCTGAACTTCGGGAGAGCCGGTATCGCCCTCTTTGCGGCCATACTGTTCGATCAGCGCAGTTTTGCGCTCTTGCGTAATCGACATCGGATACTCCTAGGTCAAAGGTTGAGTACGCGCATCGGACAAATACAGCCGCCGTCGATCCGTCCGATCGCAACGGGACTGCCCCCGGAAACGGCGTACATAATGTCGCCTTCCCGAAGATCTCCGAAACGGTCAAGGTCCATGGCCCGGAAAACCGGAACGGACTGACCGCATCTGAGCTTATTTGCCTCCGCACCGGCCAGAGTGAGCGCCGGGATGCCGTCCAGCGCTGTTTCTACCGGTAATAGGTGCTCGAAAGCGGCGGGACTATGCTCCAAAGCTTTCAAGGAATCCAGCGAAATCGCATCCGCTTCGAGGAACGGGCCGACACGGTGCCGGCGCAGCATCGAAATATGTCCGAGCGTCCCGGCGGCACGTGCCAGATCCCGCGCGAGACTGCGCATGTAAGCGCCCTTGCCGGAGCCGACACGGAACAGCGCATGATCTGCGTCCCGGGCTTCGACCAGCTCAAAGAAATCGATCCGCACCTCGCGCGGCGAAAGTTCGACCGGCTCTTCCTTCCGCGCCAGATCGTAGGCCCGCTGGCCCTGGATCTTGACGGCGGAGAATATCGGCGGAACCTGCGTGATGACGCCCTGAAACTGGGGTAACGCCGCCTCAATCGCTTCGATGTCCGGACGTGCATCCGTGGTACCGCAAACAGTACCTTCGAGGTCATCTGTGGTGCGCTCTTCGCCCCAGGTCACTTCGAAGGTGTATTCCTTCGAGGCATCCATCACGTAAGGCACGGTTTTCGTTGCCTCGCCGAGTGCAATCGGCAGAATTCCGGTGGCCAGCGGATCAAGTGTTCCGGCATGCCCGGCCTTCTGGGCATCGAACACGCGCCGAACGGCGGACACCGCATGGGTCGAGGTCACGCCGGACGGTTTATCCAGGATGACCCAGCCATTGACCGGGTTGCCGCGCTTCCTACGCGCCATTGCCGCCCTCTTCCGTCTCGTCTTTATTCTCGAGATCCGCGCGCACCACCGGGTTCTGGAACACCTCGTTGATCCGGTTGGCAGTCTCGAATGCATTGTCGATGATAAAGCGGAGACGCGGCACGGTACGCAACGTCATCTGCTTGGCCAGCATGGTCCGCAGGTACGGCGCCGCACGTTTCAGCCCGCCGAGCACATCATCCGCGTGGCTGCCGCCGAGAGGCATGACGAACACGTTCGCATTGCGCAGATCCGGACTTACCGAGACCTCGCTGACCGTGATCGAAGCGCCTTCCAGTTCTGGATCGTGCAAATCACCGCGCTGAAACACGCCGGCAAGTACATGACGTACTTCCTCGCCGACACGTAGCTGGCGTTGTGACGGCGCCCGTCCGCGCCGCCCCGCCTTATCAGGGTGCGATCCAACCATTTTTAGCTCCCGTCAGACTGTGTGACAGTCAAACCCCGCCGCTCAGGACGAGGTGCTGGCCCGCTGGACTGATTCGAGGCTCCGCGCCACTTCCTTCACCTCGAAACACTCGATGAGGTCGCCAGCCTGGATATCGTTGTAGTTCTCGAAGGCGGTGCCGCACTCGTAACCCTCGCGGACTTCCTTAACTTCGTCCTTGAAGCGCTTGAGCGTCTTCAGCGTACCTTCGTGAATCACGACGTTATCGCGCAGCAGACGTACCTTGGCCGCACGCCGGAGCATGCCTTCGGTAACCATGCAACCGCCGACCTTGCCGACCTTGGTGATGTTGAAGACCTCGCGGATCTCCGCATTTCCAAGGAACTCTTCCTTGAGATCCGGAGACAGCATGCCGGTGAGCGCCGCTTTGATGTCGTCGATCAGCTCATAGATGATCGAGTAGTAGCGGATCTCGAGGCCTTCCTGCTGCGCCATGTCACGCGCCTGCGGGTTTGCCCGGACGTTAAAGCCGATGATCAGCGCGCCCGAGGCCTTGGCCAGAGCGACATCGGACTCGCTGATGCCGCCAACGGCACCATGCAGGATGCGCACGGCGACAGCATCATTGGAGATCTTTTCGAGTGTCGAGCGGATCGCTTCGAGGGAGCCGTGCACGTCGGTCTTGATGACCACCGGCAGTTCCTCGGCCTGTCCGGCCGCAATGGCCGACAGCATCTGTTCGACGGAGCCACGCGCGCCGGCAACAGCCGACTTCTCGCGCATCACACGCTGCCGGTATTCGGCGATCTCGCGTGCCTGGGCTTCAGTCTCGACCACTGCGAATTCATCACCCGCGACCGGCGTACCCTGCAGACCAAGAACTTCAACCGGAATACTCGGGCCGGCATTGTCCGTACGCTGGCCATGATCGTCCAGAAGCGCCCGCACCCGGCCCCATTCGGCACCGGCAACGAAGATATCGCCAACATTGAGCGTACCCTTGGTGACGAGAACGGTCGCGACGCTGCCGCGTCCCTTCTCCATCTTCGCCTCGATCACGGCACCTTCGGCGCGGCGATCCGGGTTGGCTTTGACTTCAAGCACCTCGGCTTGCAGAAGAATAGCTTCCTCAAGCTTGTCGAGGCCCGCTTTGGTCTTCGCGGACACATCCACGGCCAGAACGTCGCCGCCCATTTCCTCGACCACGATCTCGTGCTGCAGGAGTTCCTGACGCACGCGGCTCGGATCTGAGCCCGGAAGGTCGCACTTGTTGACCGCGACGATGATCGGGCAGCCAGCAGCTTTCGCATGCCGAATGGCTTCAATCGTCTGCGCCATGATGCCGTCATCGGCCGCCACCACCAGGACAACGATGTCCGTGACGTTGGCGCCGCGCGCCCGCATCTCAGTGAAGGCTTCGTGACCCGGCGTATCGAGGAAAGTGATCTTCGCGCCAGACGGCACGGTCACCTGATAGGCACCGATATGCTGGGTGATGCCGCCTGCTTCGCCACCAGCCACATCGGAGCGCCGGAGCGCGTCGAGCAGCGAGGTCTTGCCGTGATCGACGTGGCCCATGACCGTGACAATCGGCGCACGGGACTGCATGTCCTCCGGGGCGTCGTCCTTGCCCTGGAGCTGAAGTTCAACGTCGGACTCGGAAACGCGCTTGGAGCGGTGCCCAAACTCGGCAACAACCAGCTCGGCCGTGTCGCTGTCGATGGACTGCGTGATGGTTGTCATCATGCCCATTTTCATGAGCGTCTTGATCACGTCGCCGCCACGTTCCGCCATACGGTTCGCGAGTTCCTGGACGGTAATCGCGTCCGGAATGACCACGTCACGGATCTGTTTGGCCTGCTCGCCGCCCTCTTCCCGCAACCGCTGCTTTTCGCGTTCGCGGGCACGGCGCACGGAAGCAAGACTGCGGGAGCGTTCACCACCGCGATCGTCCAGTGCCTGGGAAACGGTCAGCTTGCCGGACCGGCGGCGCTGTTCGCCACGCCGGTTCGGGGTCGGCGCCGGGCGCCGATCCGGAGTGGCAGGGGCGCCGGAGGGGCGGCCAGGAGCACCGGAGGTGCGGCGCTTGGGGCGCCGGCCATCCTCGTCGTCGGCAGCCGGTGCCGGTTGCGCCGGATCCGCCGCGCGTGCCGCCGGAGCATTGCGGGTTTCCGCCGGCCGGGCTGCAGCTTGCTCGGCCTTGGCTTTGGCCTCGCGTGCGGCGGCCTCTTCGGCGAGCCGTGCTGTTTCCTCATCACGGACGCGACCTTCGGCATCCGCAATCTTACGCATTTCTTCAAGCTCGGCCTGTCGCCGATCAAGAGGCTCGGGAGCCGCTGCCGGTTCGGGAGCAGCATCGGCAATGGCTTCGGCGGCTGGAGCAGCCTGCGGAGCTGCAGCGGCGGCGGCCGTCGCGGCCTCCTCCTGCTGACGCAAGCCCTCTTTCAGCGCCCGCGTCCGGCGTTCCCGCTCTTCCGCGCTCAAGCCACCAGCGTCGCCTCCGAAACCGCCGGGACCACCGGCGCGCTTTTTGCGCCGCTCGACCTGAACAGTCTTGGAGCGCCCGTGGGAAAAGCTCTGCTTAACCTGATCCGTGTCGGCAGACTTTCCGAGGGAAAGCTTCTTACCGGACAGGCTCAATTTCTTGCGATCAGTCTCGTTGCTTGTTGTCATTCTAGGTCGCGCGTCTTTTCCGTAATACCGGGCTGGGGCCTCAATACACCCCTAGCCGATGTTTTCCAACCCGAGTCGCGAAATATCGCCCCGGAATCCTGAGAGTCTTGCAAATTCTCGTGTCAAACGGACCGTCAGGCCCTTCGAATGGTCTCCCGCCGCCAGGATGGCTGCGTGTACGGTCTGCTCCCGATCGAACGCCGCTCCAAGCTCGGAGCGCGTCAGAAGAGCTTCAGCCGGAACGCCGTCGCCGAGGCGCGTCATGCGCTGCCGAGCATCGACGGCGCCATCGGACGCCTCAATAAGGAGCGAGGCCTTTCTGTGCCGCAAGGCGTCTTCCACCTTGGCATGACCTGCAATGGCCGCACCGGCCCGGCGAGCCAGGCCGATAAGAGACTGGGTCGAGGCGACAAGCATGGCTTCCACAGCCTCGACGAGATCCTCTCGAACCGCGACTTTCTGCTTCGCCGCCCGCGAAAATGCCCGCTTCTTGCTGGCTTCGACAAGCGCATCACGGCTCGCCGTCACCCACAGGCCACGACCCGGGAGTTTTTCGGACAGATCCGGAACCACCGTATCATCAGGCCCAATAACGAACCTGATCATCCGCTCCGTCTCGCCGCTTTCGCCGGTGGCGATGCAGCGCCGCAGATTACGGCCTAGATCATCGCCCTCGACTAATGCGAGGCGCTCATGTTGCTGGGGTCTCGTCATGAGCCTCCCCAGCAGCGTCTTCGGCGCCAGCGTCGGGCTCTTCGCCCTCTTCATCTTCAAACCAGTGGGCCCGGGCCGCCATGATGACGCCATTGGCGGCATACTGGTCGAAACCGGCCTCAGGCAGCATTTCGATCAGCTCGTCACCGGCAAGATCGGCCAGATCGTCTAACGTCTTCACGCCCTGTTCGGCAAGCTTCACCACATGCGCCAGCGTCAGGCCTTCGAAAGCAAGCAGGTCTTCGGCAACGCCGAGTTCCTTGGTCTGGTCCTGCAGGCGGTTACGCTCCGCCTCGGCAAAGACCAGTGCCCGGTTCTGCAGCTCTTCGGCGATATCCGCATCGAAACCTTCGATGCTGACCAGATCCTCAAGCGGCGAGTAGGCAATCTCGTCAACCGTGCTGAAACCTTCAGCAACCAGCAGATGAGCAATCACGTCATCGATATCAAGAGACTCGATGAATGTCCGCGACCGGGTCTTGAACTCTTCCTGGCGGCGCTCGGATTCCTCGGCCTCGGTCAGGATATCGATATCCCAGCCGGTCAGGATCGAGGCGAGACGCACATTCTGGCCGCGGCGGCCGATGGCCAGGCTGAGCTGATCGTCCGGCACCACCACTTCGATGCGGCGCTGCTCTTCATCGAGAACAACCTTGCTGACTTCAGCCGGGGCCAGACCATTGACCACGAAGGTCGCCGGATCCTCGGACCACGGAATGATGTCGATCTTCTCGCCCTGCAGCTCGCCGACCACGGCCTGCACGCGCGAGCCGCGCATGCCGACGCAAGCGCCGACCGGATCGATGCTGCCGTCATAAGAGATGACCGCAATCTTCGCACGGCTGCCCGGATCGCGGGCGACCGACTTGATCTCGATGATACCGTCGTAGATTTCCGGCACTTCCTGCTTGAACAGGTTCGCCATGAACTGCGGATGGGTACGGGACAGGAAGATCTGCGGGCCGCGCTGTTCTTCGCGGACGTCATAGATGTAGGCCCGGACCCGGTCACCGTTCCGGAAGCTCTCGCGCGGCAGCAACTCGTCACGGCGCAACACCGCCTCGGCCCGGCCGAGATCGATGGTGACATTGCCGAACTCGACCCGCTTGACGATGCCGTTGACGACTTCGCCGACCCGATCCTTGAACTCGGCAAACTGACGAGTGCGCTCGGCTTCGCGGACCTTCTGCACAATCACCTGCTTGGCGGTCTGCGCAGCGATACGGCCGAAATCGATCGGCGGCAGCGGATCAACGATCAGATCGCCGACCTTCAGTTCCGGATCCCGTTTTTGAGCGGCGGCAACCGGGATCTGCGTCATCTCGTCCTCGACCTCGTCGACGACTTCGGTGACGCGCATCAGCTCGATGGCACCAGTCTGACGATCGATATTCGCCCGAATATCGTGATCATGGCCGTATTTGGAGCGACCGGCTTTCTGGATCGCCTGCTCCATCGCCTCAAGCACCTCGTCACGCTCGATGCCTTTTTCGCGCGCAACAACATCAGCGACTTGAATCAGTTCAAGCTTGGGTTGGGTTGCCGTTTCCATGGATCGCGTCTTCTTGCCGTTGAATTCTGTTTTTTTACCGAAACCGGTGCTCAGATCTCGCCGCGTTCAGCGGCAGCAATCAAATCATCGGTCAAAACCAATTTCGCCGTCCGGATCGACGCGAACGGGAAACTCAAAAGCTCCCCCCCCTTATCGATCACAATGGTATCACCGTTCTCAGCCCCGCGCACTTCGCCCCGGAACTTCTTCTGTCCGTTCACCGCAACCTCGAGCTCGATCTTCGCTTCGAAGCCGACGAACCGGTCGTAATCATCCGGGCGAACCAGCGGCCGGTCGATACCGGGAGAACTGACTTCCAGATTGTACTCCCCGGAGATCGGGTCCTCGACATCAACAATGAGAGAAACCGCCCGGCTGATGCTTGCGCAATCCTCAACCGTCATCTGAGCCCGGTCTGAACGCTCCGCCATGATCTGGAGGACCGCCTTCTTGCCGCCGGTGAACATCACCCGCACGAGATCGTAGCCCATCGATTCAATTGAGGGGCCGATCATCGCGGCGATCTTCTCGTTCAGTTGTTGCGTCACCCGTATCCTCTAAGTCTCGTAAGTCTCGCCCCGGATTGAACCGGAATTCCCTCTGGCAAAGCACAAAAAAAAAGTGGGCCGTTGGCCCACCCTATCAGCTTTACCGATTGGGTCTTGTAATGGAAGCTGCACTATAGCGGAACGCGCGCTCTCTTCAAGAAGATTCGCTCAATCAAACGTTTCAGGGTCAAACGTTTCAAGACGCTCGAAGCGGAGGAATGCCGGGCGGCGCCCCTGATCTCGTGCCTTGGCCTCATATCGGGTCTCCGGCCAGTCCTCCGGCCGCACCCGCCAGTCCGAGGGGCCTTGCGCCTTCCAGCGGAAACCCCGATGCGCGGTCGCCCGCGCCAGCATCCAACGCAGATACCCCATATCGTCGGTCGCCAGGCGCAGCTCTCCACCGGGCGCAATCAGCCGGTGAAATTCAGCAATGCTTTCATGCTGGATGATACGGCGGGAGTGATGGCGTTTTTTCGGCCACGGATCGGCAAAAAGCACGGCAATCCGGGCGAGTGAGGCATCCGGCAGCAACGGCAGCAGATCGCGCACATCGTCCGGGTAGATACGCACATTGGAAAGCTCGCGATCCTCACAATGCCGGATCAGGCTGGCAACGCCATTCATGAACGGCTCGGAGCCGATGAACCCGACATCCGGCCTCGCGGCGGCCTGGGCCGCCAGATGCTCGCCGCCGCCGAAACCAATCTCCAGCCAGATCTCTTTGATACTGTCCGGAAACAGCGAAGCCGGGTCCAGCACCGCCCCCGGTTCCGCGGGCAGTGTTACAATGAGTTCCGGAAGCCGCTCCTCGAGCAGCGTTTCCATACCTGCGCGCAAGCGACGACCGCGCCTTCTGCCATAGAAGACGCGGTCACGCTGTACGATGTTTTTTGGATCTTCCTTGCCCGTGGGCACGGCTCAGTCCCGCTATTTAGAGGCCTCAGGCGAACGCGCTCTTGAGTTCATCCGCCAGATCAAGCTGTTCCCAGGTGAAGTAACCCTTACCGCCGTCCTCGCGACCGAAATGGCCATAGGCAGAGGTCGGACGATAGATCGGGTTGCTCAGCGCCAGACGCTCACGAATGCCACGGGGCGACAGATCAACCATCTCCCGGACAACGGAGGCCAGCTTCGCTTCGTCGACCTGACCAGTACCGTAAGTGTTGAAATACACTGACAGCGGATGCGAGATACCGATCGCGTAGGAGACCTGAATGGTGCAACGGTCGGCAAGACCGGCCGCAACCACATTCTTCGCAACCCAGCGGGCCGCATAGGCAGCCGAACGGTCAACCTTGGTCGGGTCCTTACCGGAAAAGGCACCGCCACCGTGAGGCGCCGCACCGCCATAGGTATCGACAATGATCTTGCGGCCGGTGAGCCCGGCATCGCCGACCGGACCGCCGATCACGAACCGGCCTGTCGGATTGACGTAGAAATGGTCTTCCGGGCACATCCAGCCTTCGGGCAGGACCTTTTCCACGTGACGGCGGACCATCTCGCGGATTTCGTCCTGTTCGAGATCTTCATCATGCTGCGTCGACACCACGACGGAGGTCGCCCGAACCGGCTTCCCGTTTGCATATTGCAGGGTCACCTGGCTCTTGGAGTCGGGGCCAAACCCTTTGTCCGCGCCGGACTTCCGTGCATCGGCCATGGATTTCAGGATCCGGTGTGAAAAATGGATCGGCGCCGGCATCAGCACTTCGGTCTCGCGGCAGGCAAAGCCAAACATGATGCCTTGGTCGCCCGCGCCCTCGTCCTTGTTGCCTGCTGCGTCGACACCGACGGCAATATCGGTCGACTGCTCGTGCAGAAGAACATCGATATCCGCAGTCTTCCAGCTGAAGCCTTCCTGGTCGTAGCCGATATCCTTGATCGCTTCGCGAGCGGACTCGATAATTGCATCCTTCGTTACGGATGCGGGGCCGCGCACTTCTCCGGCAAGAACGACCTTATCGGTCGTCGCCAGTGTCTCGCAGGCAACCCTGCTCAGCGGATCGGCGGCAAGGAACATATCGACAACCGTGTCGGAGATCCGGTCACAGACTTTGTCCGGATGACCTTCGGAGACGGATTCGCTGGTGAATTCGTAGTCGGATTGAGTCAACGGGGGCTCTCCTAGAATATGAGTTGCACTCATGCCTGCTCGAAGACGTACCCGTGAACGCCCCGCTTCATTTCGAAGCAGCTCGACATGAATCTCTTTCCGGTGAATCGAATGAAGGCACCGAGAGGTAGGACTTCCTGCCGGTTTTGGGAATCTTGGTCAAGAGGAAAGCGTGTACAGCCTATTCCGAATCCTCGCCGTCGAAGGCGTTGGCGATGGAGCGCATAAGGTCGAACAGGCGGCGACGCGACTCCGGATCTTCAATCCGGTAATAGGCCCTGACAAGCTCAAGAGTCTCGCGCCGGTTCATCGGATCGTCGGGGATCTGATAGGCTTCCGGCTCCTGTTCTTTTTCGAACAGACGGCCGGGCGATTGCTCCTGAACTTCCTGCGCCATGTCCTCGAAGAAGAAGTTTACCGGCACCTCGAGAATGCGGCTGAGGTCATAGAGACGGCTTGCACCGATCCGGTTTGCACCGCGCTCGTATTTCTGGACTTGCTGGAATGTAAGCCCAAGCGCCTGGCCAAGCTTCTCCTGACTGATCCCAAGCAACGTTCGTCGCATTCGCACACGCGATCCGACGTGGACATCAACCGGATTTGGCTTTCCAAGGCTCGCCATCCGGCCTCCCGGGCGGCGTTTGCTTGAGGGCTGCTCCATATTACAAACCAATAGTCTCAAATTGCGCTAAAATCAGTTACCCATACAAACGTATGCAGTCAATATAAAAGCCGTAGCAAAAAAAAGAAAAAAGCCGCTTATTTCCGGCGCAGGAAGAATGCGGCACAGAAGGATGCGATCACGAGCAAGATCGCGCCAAGCTCTCCGGCACGCGCATAAAGTGTTTTATTTTCCAACGCTTCTGGAAGAGGACTGTCTATCGTCCCTGTTCGCTCCAGCGGCAGGGACGCCAAAACGCGCCCATAGGCATCAATCACCGCGGAAATTCCGGTATTCGCAGCCCGCAATACCGGCAAGCCTTCTTCGATTGCCCGCATCCTGGCCGCGACCAGATGTTGATAAGGCCCTGAACTCACGCCGAACCAGGCATCATTCGTCACATTCACCAGAAGTCCGGGACGAGGCCCTTCGGCCTCGGTTACGGCGCCGGGAAAAATGATCTCGTAGCAGATCAGAGCACCGATGCGCGGCAAGCCGGCATGGGTAAAACTGCTGGGCCCGGGCCCTGCCGTAAATCCACGACCCGTCTTCGCAATCGTCTCGACAGGCAACCATTGACTGAGAGGCACATATTCACCGAACGGGACCAGGTGAAACTTGTGCAGCCTGGCGACAATCCCGCCACGCTCATCGAGGGCAACAACGGCATTGAAACTACGATATTCCGCCGGATCATCCGAAAGCTGATCGCGCAGCGGCGTCCCGGTCATCAGCAGCCCTCCCGGCTGGAGCAGAGAGCCGAGATACGCCGCCAACCGCGGCTCGCGGTTGAGCGCGTAGGGAACTGCGGTTTCCGGCCAGACCACGAGACTGGGCGGTGTGAGATCACCCACCCCGGCTGGCGTAACAGTGGCGCGCGGCGCCCGCGTCAGGGTGGCGTATTTAGCCAAGTGCCCCTGCAGGAGATTCGGCTTCCACTTTTCCGTCTGAGCCACGTTCCCCTGAACCACCCGGACGGTGGGCCGACTGCTGTCGGGATCAGTTGCTTCCGCAAGGCGCATGGCCCCGTAGCCAAAGAAAGCCAAAGGCAGGAGCAGACAAACAGCACCCAAACCGCGCTCCCAGTGCCCGGTCCGCCGCAACAGCATGAGTGGCGACAACGCGAAGAGAACCACGAAAAAGCTGTATCCATAGGCACCAATCAGGGCCAACGGCTGCAGCAGGGCGTCGGAAAAAGACCAGGCCGAGGCCGGCAGGTTCCAGGGAAACCCCGTGGCAACATGCCCCCGCAGCACTTCCGAGAGGGTCCAGACCCCCGCCAGCGCAGGCGCCCTTACCCATCCGCGCGGCCGGAGCCAGCCGTAGAGCAGAGCGGCCAGACCGCCAAACAATCCAAGAACGGCGGGAAGGCCGGCAGCGGCAAACGGCACCACCCAGGCAAACCGGTCACCATCTACCAGAAGCGCGTTGGAAATCCAATAGAGACCGGCGACGTGATACCCGAAGGCAAAAGCCCAGCCAGCCAGGAAAGCGCCGCCGAGCGAGCGGCCGCGGTCAAGCGTCAGCAGCAGAAACGCGAAAAAGAACAGGGCCGGCAAGACGCCAAGCGGCGGCAGCGCCAATGCAGAGAGCGCGCCGGATACTGACATCACAACCGCGCTGCGGAAACCGGCCAGCCCGGCCAGCCTGTTGATGCTTGTGCGGACGCCCTCGCCCCGCCGGGCGGCGAACGCCCATGCAGTCACAGCGCGGCCTCCGTCTCAGCCTCGTCCGTCGACACGCGCCGGATGCGGATCCGCTTGATCCTGCGTGAATCGCTTTCAAGCACCTCGAATTCAATACCGGCCGGATGTGTCAGGAGCTCTCCCCGGGACGCGACACGGCCCGCGAGCGAGAAGACGAGGCCTCCGAGGGTATCGATTTCCTCGCGCTCTTCGTCATTCAGCACATTGCCGAACAAGGCTTCAAATTCCTCGATCTCGGCGCGGGCATCGGCAACGGCCGTATCCGGCCCGACCATGGCGATCTTCGGGCCTTCCTCGACATCGTGCTCGTCGACGATATCCCCGACGATTTCCTCAACCAGATCCTCAATCGTGATCAGCCCGTCAATCCCGCCGAACTCGTCGACGACGAGCGCGAGATGGCGGCGCGTCAGACGCATTTCCTGCAACAGGTCCATCGCTCGTATCGATGGCGAAACGAACAGGACTTCTCTCAGCAGGGAGCTGAGCGGCACGTCCTTGCCGGCATGGACGTGCGCCAGCACATCCTTCATGTGGATCATGCCGACCACGTCGTCGAGCGTATCGCGGTAGACGGGCACCCGGCTGTGAGAGTCTTTGACCATGTCGGTCACCAGCGCGTCGAGGCTGGTATCGACCGCAACACCGGTAATATCGGCACGCGGTACCATCACATCTTCCGCCGTGATGTCTCGGAGGCCAAGAATATTGCGGATCAGCGCCCGCTCGTGCGGGTCAATGGCGAGATCCTCATCCGTGGTCCCGTCGCCATCCTCAATCAGCTCTTCCAGAGCGTCACGGGCTGATGCACCGCCATTCCGCCTGAGCTTCAACGCTTTGAAAAACTGCCTGAAACGGGCCCAGGATGGCTCCCTGCGCCCTTCAGACTCGAAACCGTCGCCATCGGAAACGCCAACAATATCAGCGGACACAGGCCTGCTCTCCGGATCTGAACTCATAGGACCGGCTCCAGCACGGGACTGTAAGGATCGGAGATTCCCATTCCGGCAAGGATCTCGATCTCGCGCCGCTCCATCTCCGTGGCCTCATCGTCGCTCTCATGATCATATCCGAGCAAATGAAGAACGCCGTGCACGACAAGGTGCCGCAAGTGGGACTCCAGGGATTTTCCGTCACGATCCGCTTCCATGGAAACGGTTTCAAGGGCGAGAATTACATCGCCGAGCATATCGGTTCCGGAAAGATCAGATGAAAGACCCGAGGGGAAGGACAACACATTGGTTGCCTTGTCCTTACCACGGTAATCGCGGTTCAGAACGCGAACTTCCGCGTCGGAGCTCAGAACAATGCTGAGTTCGGTCGGCTTCGTCACCGACCCAAGCACGGCAAGAGCGCTCTCGACACAGAATTGTTCCACGTCGGGTAATGCCGACTCCCAGGCAGGGTCGGAAACGGCGACAGCAATGTCGATAATAGAGTCCGGTTGCTCCGGCTCTTCCTGCGGATCCTGCGCCGCAATCTCGCTGCGGCTACTACTACTCGGCTCCGGTTCGTCGGGCACGCGCGGACTCTCCACTGTTTCTCTAACTGGACCCGTCATCAAGACGAGCCGATTCACGTTCACTGTACGCATTGACGATTTTCGTTACCAGAGGGTGGCGCACAACGTCTCTGGCCGTGAATTCTATCAGGCTGACATCGGGAATGCGGCCAAGCACATTCATCGCATCCGTCAGACCCGATTTTGCCCCGAAAGGCAGATCGATCTGGGACGGATCGCCGGTAATCGCCATCCGTGAATTCTCTCCCAGCCGGGTAAGGAACATTTTCATCTGGGTCGGCGTGGTATTCTGTGCCTCGTCCAGAATGATATAGGAATTGGCCAGCGTCCGACCGCGCATGAAGGCAAGTGGTGCCACTTCGATCTCGCCGGCCGCCAGCCGCCGCTCGACCTGCTCGCCCGGCATCATGTCGTAGAGCGCGTCGTAAAGCGGGCGAAGATAGGGATCGACCTTGTCTTTCATATCGCCAGGCAGGAAACCGAGCCGCTCGCCAGCTTCCACCGCCGGACGCGACAGGATCAGCCGCTCGACCCTGCGCTCCATCAGCATGGACACGGCCATGGCAACGGCCAGATAGGTCTTGCCCGTACCCGCCGGGCCAAGGCCAAGCACGAGTTCGTCTTTCGACAGGGCCTGGATATAGCGGTGCTGATTCGGCGAGCGCGGCTGGATGGCCCGTTTCCAGGTCGGCACAAAGGCGGAGCGATCATTGAAACCGTTGTTGTCGCCATTCGCGGCATCGCCCGTGTTCTGCGCCCACTTCACGGCAGCATCGACGGTCCCGACATCAAGGGCCTTGAGCTTTTTACCGGCCTTGATATCGCCTTCAAGCCGACGGTAGAGCGAGGTCAGCGCCGATTGCGCCGTAACCACCGCGTCCTTTTCACCTTCGATCGTGACCTTGTTTCCGAAGCAGGAAAGCGAAACCTGAAGCTTCTGCTCGATCCGCGCCAGATTGCGATCATGCTCGCCGAGCAAAGCCGGGACCAGATCATGGTCGGCAAATTCCAGATGAATGACTTCGGTAGCCTCGTCAATGATGCTCAAGCAATCGCCCTTTCATGGTCGGAGGTGAGCGGTGTCGGACCTGATGCGCCGGCGCATTCGCCGGTCACGACAGCTCCCGAAAGAGAGTTGGCGTATCCCCGTTCAATCCGGACATCGGCAATCGCGCCGATCAGCCGGTCCGGTCCGGCAAAGTGTACAGCCTGCATATAGGGTCCCCGGCCGACAAGTTGACCCTCTTTTTGCCCCTTGCGTTCGACCAGCACCGGTTGAACCCCACCGACGCTCGCCGCATTGAAGGCAAGCTGCTGGGCATTCAGAAGCTGTTGCAGGGTTTCCAGACGGTCTGACTTCACGGCCTCGTCGATCTGCAGATCCGTCCCGGCCGCCGGTGTGCCGGGGCGGGGACTGTATTTAAACGAATAGGCCTGAACATAACCGACATCCGTTACAAGTCTGAGCGTGTCGGCAAAATCCGCGTCGCTCTCGCCGGGATGCCCGACGATGAAATCGGAGGACAGGGCCAGGTCCGGGCGCGCCTCACGCAACCGGTCGACAATGCGGCGATAGGAATCCGCATCGTGCTTGCGGTTCATCTGGCGCAACACACTGTCGGAGCCGGACTGCACCGGAAGATGCAGGAAGGGCATCAATTGCGGCACGTCGCGATGCGCCGCGATCAGGTCCTCGTCCACATCGTTCGGATGCGAGGTCGTGTAACGAATGCGCTCCAGCCCGTCGATTTCGGCCAATGCCCGGATCAACCTGCCGAGACCCCATTCTCCGCCAGCCGCCTCGCCGTGATAGGCGTTGACGTTCTGGCCCAGCAGCGTGAGTTCAGACGTGCCGGCGGCCACCAGGCGGCGCGCCTCGGCGATTACCTGTTCCGCCGGACGGGAAAACTCCGCGCCGCGCGTATAGGGCACCACACAGAAGCTGCAGAACTTGTCGCAGCCTTCCTGGATACTGAGAAACGCCGCCGCAGCATTCGAATGACGTTCTTCCGGCAAATGATCGAATTTGCTCTCCGCCGGGAAATCGGTGTCGACGACACCCGCACCCCGTGTCCCGCGACCACCCGATGTCGCCCGCTGATCCGCCGCCTTTTCCTCCGCCGCGCGCACCAGTTCAGGCAAACGGTGATAGGTCTGCGGTCCGAATACCAGATCGACATAGGGCGCCCGCTTGACGATTTCCTCGCCCTCGGCCTGCGCGACACAGCCTGCAACAGCGATCAGCAACGGCTTGCCTCCCGCTGCGCGGGTTTTCTTTTCCTTACGAAGTCGGCCGAGTTCGGAAAAGACCTTCTCCGTCGCCTTTTCCCGAATGTGACAGGTGTTGAGAATCACCATGTCGACATCGTCCGGGGTGGTCACCGGGTCATAGCCGAGAGATACCAGACTGTCCGTCATACGCTCACTGTCGTAGACGTTCATCTGGCAGCCGTAGGTTTTGATATAAAGTTTTTTGCTCACGCGCGCCGCGCCTTATGGTCGCTCGAAGGGTCGAATTTCAGGGATACGGCGGGAGCAATACGCCGAGTGCAACTGAAATTCCAGCGTGCGTTTCTGTTCATCCCCGAAATGCTAACACCGGGAGGCGCCCAGTCAAGCCGCGTAACCGATCTGATGCGCGGAATTTTGAACGGCGCTTCAGCGGTCAGGATGTAACGTCGCCGCGGCCGGAAAGCGCTCGCGAAACACCGTTTGCGACAATACGCTGACAATGCGCGGCCAGTTCCTTGCGGTTTGGGAACTCTGCCGGGTCCACCGGCTCGTGAAACTCGACATCGACATCGACCCGGCCAAGCGCCAGAGCGTCAACCAGATGCGGCAGCAGGTCCATGTCGCCGTACCAGGCATAGAACGGCCTGAGCCCGCGCCCCATCGGCATGCCATTCAGCCGGGTGTAGGTGACAGAGACCGGTTGGATGCGAAGGTCGGCACTGGCCGGTGCATCGTTCCGGGACGGTTTCGCAGCAGCGAACAATGAGCTTTTGAAAGGCAGCGTCCGGTTGCCGTCATTGCTCGTGCCTTCCGGGAACAGGATCAGCCTGTCCCCTGATGAAAGCCGGTCGGCGATGACGTTCGCATGCTCTTTCGAGCGGGCTCTTTGCCGCTCGACGAAGACAGTCCGCTGCAAGGTCGCGAGCAGACCGAAGCCAGGCCAGGTCTTGACCTCGCTTTTGGCGATAAAACTGGCGCGCAGCAGGCTGCCCAGCACGACAATGTCGAAATAGGAGACATGGTTGCTGGCGTAGAGCACCGATCCCTTGCGCAGCGGTGTGCCACGGGTCCGGACCCGGAAGCCGAGCAGGCGGGCGCAGAGGCTGTGATAGAAAAGCGGCAGACTGGCGGATAGCGGCGCGCGGAAAGCCAGTGCCAGCATCTGCACCGGCAACAGGCCAAGCGTCAGGAAGCTGTAGAGCGCGAGCCTGCGCCAGAGCAGAGTCCGGGACGGCTCGATCATGCCGGCCGCTTCTACCGGCTCCGCACCGCGGTCCCAGGTCCCGAGCAATCCGGAATCAGCGAAGACATCGTCTTCGTTCAGTTCCTCAAGGGCGCCGGCGACGCTCATTGTATGACGACCCCGCGCGCCTCGCGTTCGTAATGCTTGTAGTACTTGTCGGAAACATTGCTGGTCTCGACGATGACACAGACATCGGTCGTGTTGAACTGGTGATCGACCACAGCACCGTGACCGACATAACCGCCAAGCCGCAAATAGCCTTTGATCAGGGGCGGCAGCGCGGCGGCAACGCGGCGCGCATCGATCTCTTCAGCCGACACCTGATTCATCTCGGTGAAGCGCTCCGGCAGGGCAGTCGCCCGGATCCGCTCCGGCGCCAGGTGGTTGTGGTGCAGGTAGCCGAGCTGTGTCCGAAGCGCGTCCGCGTCGTTCCCTGGCAGGCTGGCACAGCCGAACATCAAGGCAATGTCGTTCTGGAACACGTAAGCGGCAATGCCTTTCCAGAGCAGCTGCATGGTCGGCCGGGTGCGATAACCGTCCGCCGTGCAGGAACGGCCAAGTTCGAGAATCTCACCGGGCTGTGCCTCGAGCTTGGCAATATCGAATTCGTCAGCGGTATAGAAACCGCCAGCCTCGACGGCGCCGGCACGCCGGATCAGGCGATAGGTCCCTACCACAGCTTCAGGGCCTTTGCCGCGCGCGTGATCCAGCACCAGAAGATGGTCCGCAACATCGTCAAACGGGTCTTCATCAAGACGGCTAGCACGAGCAGCCGGCGACGGAATCGCACCCATTTCCTCATAGAAAACCTGATAGCGCAGGCGCTTGGCCGCGTGGATATCTTCCTCGGTCGTCGCGATCTTCACTTCGAGCGAACCGGAGACAAGCGTCTGGTCGGACAGCGGCGCCGCCCCGGACATGACGACCGGTGCTGTTTCGGCCGATACGGTTTCGGAAAGTGCCGTTCTCGTCGGAATCGAGAATCCCATGATATGTCGCATCCCTGTTGTCGAGGCCGCAGGCTACCGGAGCCAATTGCACCGCCACCGCGGTACCCCTCATTCCTCAGATTTAGCTACGCGTACTCCCGTTACGAGGAACATCCTCCGAACAGTATGGGAACCGCGCGCCGGACGGGACCCCAAGAAGCCACCCGGTATCGGCTTATACCGACTTAACGGTGACAGTTTTCACACACTCTCATGACAAACTGGTTGCAGTCAGAACCCGCATGAATCCGAATGATTTGAGGATTCTTCAAAGCTCTCGGTTTGTCTGGTCATCAATTATCGAAGAATAACTGCATCAATATGGCATCGGCATGGCTACCGTCCGCCGTTCTGTAATAGTTCCGGCGCCGGTCGAAAGCCGTCATTCCGAGGCTTTCATAGAGCTGGATTGCCGGCAAATTGCCGTCCTGCACCTCAAGCAGCAATTTTGCGGCCCCGGTATCGCGGGCACATTCAAGCGCCTGCTGCATGAGAATGCGCCCCAGCCCCCTGCCCCGATGATCCGGCAGTACGGCAAGAGTCAGGATTTCAGCAAAATCACCGATGCACTGAAACAGGACAAACCCGGCAAATGCCGGCTCGCGCGCCCCGGACAGGATGACCGCGCCGTCCGTGCCGGACATCACAAGCAAATCCTGCAAGGCATCCCGCGACCAGGGCCTGTCAAAAATAGCGCCGTGCAGTGCGGAAGCTTCGTCGAGATACGCCTCGATATCCCGCTCGAGCCTGTAACCGCCGGGCTCCGTCATCCCGCCCTCGGAGCCGTCACATCCGGCGCGCGGAGGTATAACGGCTGTATTGGCGCCGGGTCATCTCCGCTCGCCGCCATTTCCAATGCGATCAAGGCAACCTGACGGGCATCCGGCGCGGTGACCGGGCTGCGCACTATTCCTGCGCCCTGCTGATCGAGCACCGCCAGCACCTTGTCCGCCGCATCGCCGGCAAGCACCAGGGGAGCCGCGTGCGCCTGGCGAAGCCTGGCCGCGATTTCCTCCGGCGGCAGCGCCACAGGCGGGCCGTCCGGAGCCCCGTCGGCGGTGAATACCTGCAGGAACAAGTCCGCCCGGCGGCTTTCCAGAATAACGGCGACACCGTGGCCTGCCGCACCTTCAGTTGCCAGAGCGGCCCGGGCGACCGCATCGAATCCCGTCACGCCGAAAACCGGAATACCGAGAGCCTGACCGAGCCCTTTGGCGAAGGCCATGCCAATGCGAAGTCCGGTGAAAGAGCCGGGGCCACGCGTCACGGCGATGGCATCCAGATCCGGAAAACCGATCCCGGCCGTCGCGAGCCCAGCTTCCGCCATCGGCGCCAAACGCTCGGACTGGCCCCGCGCCATATCTTCGTGAAGATGAGCCAGTATCACGTCGCCGCGGCACACCGCGATAGAGCAGGCGCCGGTGCTGGAATCGATGCCGAGAATTGTACCGGAAGTAGAGAGCATCTTAATTTCCGCCGCAAATAGCGTATGTTAGGGTGACAGAGCGGCCTGAAAGTGCAACTTTTCCAGTCGCATCGCTGCCTGTAAACCACGTTGGCGGACGAGAGCAAAGGAATATAGCTTTTATGCCGTACCGCATGCACTTTCACCGCGCGTTCCGTTGTGGAGCTTCCATGCCAAGACAGATCCGGACAGCCACCGCTGCCGCCTTGGGACTTATTGCCTGCCTTGCTGGCCCTGCAGACAGGCCAGCTGCCGCAGAAGAGATCTCCGGCGCCGTTGTGACCATGTATCACCGGTTCGGCGAGAACGACTATCCGTCGACCAGTATCCGCATCGCTCAATTCGAGGAACATCTCGAGGAGCTGAAGAACGAGCGGTACAAGGTTCGTCCTCTCCCCGAAATCGTCGAGGCGCTGAAAACCGGCAAGCCGCTCGCCGACCATACCATCGCGATTACCGTCGACGATGCCTATCTCTCCGTCTACGAGCATGCATGGCCCCGACTGAAAGCCGCCGGTCTGCCGTTCACCCTGTTTGTTGCCACCGGCGTCATCGACCGCAAGGTCCAGGGCTATATGAGCTGGGACCAGATCAGGGAGCTGAAAGACGGCGGTGTGACCATCGGTAGCCAGACCAGATCACACCCTCACATGACCACGCTCGATCGTCAGGCGCTGGAGCGCGAATTGGCCGATTCGAACCAGCGCTTCATGGAAGAGCTGAAGGAAAAGCCCGCTCTCTTCGCCTACCCGTATGGCGAATACAGCCTGATGGTCCGAAAGGCGGTCGCGGATGCAGGGTTCGAGGCAGCTTTCGGCCAGCACTCCGGCGTTGCCTATGACGGCATGGACCCTTTGACCCTGCCGCGCTTCGCCCTGAACGAACGATATGGCGGGATCGACCGGTTCCGCCTGGTCACCAACGCCCTGCCGTTGCCCGTGTCCGATGTTCTGCCGAAGGATCCGCTGCTGGGCGAAAACCCGCCAGCCTTTGGCTTTACCCTGGACAGCTCTGTCGGCGATCCAGGCAGCCTGTCCTGCTTCGCCTCGAGCGAAGGCGAGACCCATCTCGAGTATCTGGAGCAGCGGGTCGAGGTTCGGCTGAAGCAAGCCTTCCCGCCGGGCCGTTCGCGCATCAACTGCACCATGCCCGGACCGGACAACAGATGGCGCTGGTTCGGCACGCAGTTCGTCGTGCCGAGATAAGGTTCGGGGTTTTAGCCGGATACGGTCACGAGGGGGCGTTCCAGGATTGCTCCCTCGAAATCGCCCAGCCGGTTCTTGGTGATCACAAGACGCAGCATATCCACATAAGCCTGACCGATCTCGGCATAGGCCAGCAGCCCGCCGGCCAGGACCTTGCCGTCAAGCGTCCGTCCCGCCGTTCGCAGCGAGGCGCGGCGCAGCCGGAAATCCCGATAGCTCGGATGGCTGTTCAGGTTGTGGACATAGGATGCAACGGAACCCAGCAGGCTTTCATACTTGCGCACGACGTGCTTTTCGCCGCTGGCGCGTTCTTTCGGAGCAATGCCCGCTTTCTCCGACCAGGCCCGTTGCCCGAACAGCGCGTTACCGTTGCGGGCGAAGCGGGAGGCTCCCCAGCCGCTTTCCACCGCCGCCTGCGCCAAAGCGAGCGAAACCGGGATTTCGTCGACTTTGAGCAGGAGTTCGGCAAACAGGGCGGGGCCGATCTCAGCGTCATCCGCATCAACGCCATAGCTGTCGGCAAGCTCCAGCAGCCACTCCCGCTCGACCGGGCGTAGCTGGGCGCCGTCAAAGGCACGATCCCTGAACCTGATCAGTTTCACGCGATCACGCGCCACTTTTTCATTGGCGCGCAGGACGAGTGGCAAAACGGCGGAGAAGAAGAGCTGTTTCTTGCGTTTGACCTGGTTAAGACTGCCGAGATCTTCCGGCAGACTGGCAAGATAGAGCGCAGGCACCAGATCGGAGCCCCGCCGGATATCGTTCAAATCGAACCCGGTCTCTTCCAGAATAACCTCGAAATCGTCCGCTTTCGCAACGTCCAGACGTGCATTGGCTGGAGCGGCCGGGCGCTCGACCGGAGGTTCCTCAACAGAGAAACTGACCGGGGCAGGATCGGGGCGATTGACCAGTCCGGGGACCTGACTTGCCAGCAGAATGATACCGCCGACAAAAGCGGCCGTGTGAAATGACGGCATGTGCACACAACGTTCAGTGAAGGGGAGTGCCACGACGCATTCTGCCGACAGTGGACGGCATTTTAGATAACTGTGTCGTTTATTCCCCGCCACCGCGTTTACGGCATAGCTGCTATTCGCGGCATGCCGTCGTTACATGGCGGCGGCACGAACCTCGCGGACTTCCGGGATATAATGGCGCAGCATGTTTTCGATACCCATCTTCAGGGTCGCGGTCGAGCTCGGGCAACCGGCGCAGGCGCCGCGCATGAAGAGCGTGACCACACCTTCATCGAAGCTTTCGAACACGATGTCGCCGCCATCCATGGCAACTGCCGGACGAACGCGCGTATCGAGCAGTTCCTTGATCTGGGAAACAACTTCACTGTCCTCGCCACTGCTGGCATGGCCGGAATCGGAGTCTTCCGTAACAACCGGCCGTCCTGCGGTGAAATGCTCCATGATGACGCCGAGCACAGCCGGCTTCATCAGGTACCATTCCTTGTCGTCGCGCTTCGTCACGGTGACAAAATCACCGCCGAAGAAAACACCGGTCACGCCGTCGACATCGAACAGGCGCTCCGCCAGCGGAGATTTTCCGGCCGACTCCTCCTCGGAGCGATACTCCGCGGTTCCGGCTCCCATCACATCCCGTCCGGGAAGGAACTTGAGCGTCGCCGGGTTCGGCGTTTCTTCAGTCTGAATGAACATTCCGTTCTCTCCTTGAGAGGCTCGCTCCGGCTGGCGCCTTCTTATCCGGGCGCCGGTGCCGTCGGGGCCTTGAGTACCGCATATCGCCGGGCACCAAATTGGTACCATATAGAGTGACCTTGCAGGCGCGGATTTCAAGCCCACTTTTTGCAATCGTCCGACTGCCTTATCATCAAATTGCCGTTCGGGGGCAAGGAAAGACACTCTTTCCAAAGCCGGCGCCGGGCAAGTAACGGAGAACCACGCTGGCACAAAACTTCCCGGAAGATCCGAAACGGCCGCATATCCGCGTCATGCATCGCGGTGCGGACCCCGTCGATCAACTGCCCGCCGACAGTTCCCTGACCGAAGAAGATCTGGTCCTTGCGCCCGACCGCTGGCTGCTGGAGCGCTCCGGCGGCATCCTTTCCATGCGGGCGCTGATACGCGATCTCTGCAATCTGCTCGTCGCCCAGGGCATGCCGCTGCAACGCGTTTCCTGCTTTATCCGGACGCTGCATCCGCAGGCAAGCGGCCGAACGGTGGTCTGGCGCAAGACGATGCGCGATCCGGAAGAACTCATGGTGCTGCACGGCATCGAGGACTCGGAAAGCTTCAAGGCCAGCCCACTGCCCGTCATCTTCAACGGTGCGGGCGCAATCCGGCGCCGGCTGGCGGACCCGGCTCTCCTGCTGGACTATCCCGTGCTGGCCGATCTGAAAGAACAGGGCGCGACGGACTATGTGGCGATGCCGCTGAAATTCAGCGATGGCGAGATCCATTTCGTCACCTGGACCACCGATATCCGGGACGGCTTCAATACGGACCAGCTCAGCATTCTGGATGGCCTGTTGCCTGTCCTGGCGCTCAGGATCGAAATCCTGGAGCGTCAGAAACTGACCGAGGAACTGCTGCAGGTCTATCTCGGTCACAATGCCGGGCGACGGGTGCTGAACGGTGCCATCCGGCGCGGCAGCAGCGAGACCATCCGCGCGGCCATCCTCTATGCCGATGTGCGTGGCTTTACCGCAGCCTCCGATGCGCTGCCCGGAACCGAAATCATCTCGCTGCTGAACGATTACTTCGAAATCATGTCGCAGCCGATCGAGGAGCGCGGCGGCGAGATCCTGAAATTCATCGGCGATGGACTGCTTGCCATCTTCCCGCTTGGTCAGGACAGCGCCGAGGAAGACGCCGATGCGGCGCTGAAGGCGGCAATAGAAGCGCAGACCCTGCTGCGCGGGCGCAATGCCATTCGCAAGAAACACGGCAAGCCAGTCATCGACCATGCGCTGGGCCTGCATGTCGGCGATGTCAGCTATGGCAATATCGGCAGCCCGACCCGGCTGGACTTCACCGTTATTGGGCCAGCGGTCAATCTGGCCAGCCGGCTGCAGGGTCTCGCAAAGGAACTGGGCCACCCGATTGTCGCGTCGGAACTGATTGCCCGGATGGTGAAGCTGCCGGTGAAACCGCTCGGACGGCATCCAATCCGCGGCCTGCGTGCTCCGGTGGAAATCTTCGCACCATACGGCGTCGAAACAGTTACGACCTGAGGAAGCCGACGATTTCCTTGGCTTCCTGAACGATTGGCTCGGCGATTTCCCGGGCCCGTTCGGCGCCTTTGCTCAGAACCGCATCCACCGATGCCGGATCGTCCGTCAGACGCTTCATCTCGGTGCCGATCGGCCCCAGCGTCTCCACCGCGAGCTCGGCGAAGGCCTTCTTGAAATCCCCGAACCCCTTGCCCGCGAACTCTTTCAGAACGGCGTCCGTCTCGATACCCGACAGCGCCGCATAGATCGCGATCAGGTTGCGGGCTTCCGGCCGGTCTGCCAGCTCTTCCGCCGTCTCCGGGATCGGATGCGGGTCGGTCTTCGCTTTCCGGACCTTCTGGGCGATATCGTCCGCTTCGTCGGTCATGTTGATGCGCGAGTATTCCGAGGTATCGGACTTGCTCATCTTCTTGGTGCCGTCGCGCAGGCTCATCACCCGGGTCGCTTCGCCGAAGATCATCGGCTCCGGCAGCGGGAAGAAATCGACGCCATACATGCTGTTGAAAGCCTGCGCGATGTCACGCATCAGCTCCAGATGCTGTTTCTGATCGTCTCCGACGGGCACATGGGTGCCTTTGTAGACCAGCACGTCGGCAGCCATCAGGATCGGATAATCGTAGAGACCGACGGTTGCGTTCTCGCGGTTCTTGCCGGCTTTCTCCTTGAATTGGGTCATCCGGTTCAGCCAGCCGATGCGGGCGACACAGTTGAAGATCCAGGTCAGCTCGGCATGGGCCGGGACAGCGGACTGATTGAAGATGATGCAATCGTCCGGATCGACCCCGGCCGCAATCATACCGGCCGCAACCTCGCGGGTGGCGCGGCGCAGATCCGCCGGGTCGTGCGGCGGCATGGTGATCGCATGCATATCGACGACACAGAAGATCGATGAATAGTCCCGCTGCAACTGCACCCAGTTGCGGATCGCACCCAGATAATTGCCGAGATGCAGGTTACCTGTGGGCTGAACACCCGAGAAAATGCGGTTCATCTGACGCTATCCATGGGTTGAAGCGGGAAAACGGCCTGCTTTATCGCGGCCCCCTCGCCAACGGTCAAGACCGGACTGGTTCAGCTCTGGCGGCGATTACCGCGAAGCACCGTGCGGAAATCCGACAGTTGCATGGCCCCCGTCATAAGCGCCATGCCGAAATAGACGGCAAGCGCCAGCAGAATCAAGGCAACCAAACCGGCGATCCCGGCGGCAGCGCCGGCAAAAAGATCGGGGAGCATCTGTTCCGTTAGCTGCAGCGCGCCAAAGAGACAGCCGCCCATCAGCAGTGCGCAGAACAGGATTCGGGGAAGCCGCTTGCGGGAGCGGGCATCCAGCCGGAAAGCGCCGTCCCGGCCGAGCAGACGGGCCAGGACCAGAGCATTCATCCAGGAGGAAATGGCCGTCGCCAGAGCGAGGCCGACATGGGCGAGGTACTGCATCAGGATCAGGTTCAGCACGAGATTGAGCACAACCGCCGCCGCCGCCACCTTCACCGGGGTTCTTGTATCCTCCCGGGCAAAGAAGCCCGGCTGCAAAACCTTCACCAATACGAAAGCCGGCAATCCACCGGCGAACGCGATCATCGCCGCGGCCGTGGCAGCCGTATCCGCAGCCTCGAAGGCGCCGCGCTCGAACAGGACCGTGATGATCGGGGTCGCGAGCACTCCAAGGCCAACTGCCGCCGGAACCGTCAGCAAGGCGCCGAATTCCAGCGCCCGGTTTTGCGTCTCAAGCGCCGCCGCACCGTCGCCCGCCCGCCATTGCCGGGATAGCATCGGCAGCAAGGCAGTGCCGATGGCAACACCGATGACCCCGAGCGGAAGCTGGTTCACCCGGTCCGCGTAATAGAGAAAAGAGATTGAGCCGAGCGGCAGGGTCGAGGCCAGCACCATGTCGATCAGCAGATTGATCTGCACCACGCCAGCGCCGAGCATCGCCGGCACCATCAGTCGGAACAGCTTGCGCACGCCGGGCGTCGCCTTTGGCAGGCGGAGCGAGAGGGTCCAGCCATCGCGCCGCGCCGCCATGATCAGCCAGATCAGTTGCGCCAGACCGGCCGCCGCCACACCCCATGCCAGCACATGACCCGGGGTCTCCAGCCGGTCCGCGAAGCCAACCATGGCGCCGATCAGGATCAAGTTCAGCAGGATCGGTGCCGACGCCATGGCCGCAAAACGGTCAATGCTGTTCAGGATACCGCCATAGAGCGCGACCAGTGAGATCAGCGGCAAATAGGGAAAGGTGATGCGGGTCAAATCGACTGCCAGCGCAAATCGATCCGGCGTCGCAACGAACCCCGGCGCCATGACATGCATGACCCACGGCATGGTCAGTTCCATGGCGAGGGTCAGGGCGGCCAATGCGGCGCACATCATCGCCAGCACGTCGCTGGCAAAGCGCTTGGCCGCCGCCACGCCGTCTGCCTCCAGCGTTCCGGCGAAGAGCGGCACAAAGGCGACCGTGAAGGAGCCCTCCGCCGTCAGCCGGCGGAAGAAATTCGGCAGTTTGAAAGCCACAAAGAAGGCATCCGCCACCGGCCCCGCGCCAAGAATGGCGGCGATCAGCACGTCGCGCACAAAGCCGGTAACCCGGCTCATCATGGTAAAACTGCCGACGGTGGCGGCGGCGCGGATCAGGGACATGTCAGCTCTGTCTTAGGATCTGGAACGGGAGAAGACTACGCATCAATCTGGGCGTGATCGCGGCGCTCAAGACGAGTTGCTTTCTCCCGGAGGGGAGGCGGCGTCCTCGGCGAGCGCCGTCAACAACGCGCTGCGGATCTCCTGGATCCGTGTCTCGGAATCGATCTTCAACCCGAACAGATCCTTCACATAGAACACATCGACGAAGCTCTCCCCGTAGGTCGAGATCTTGGCGGAGGAAATCTGGATCTTGATCTCCCGGAGCGCCCGCGCGATCCGGTAGAGCACGCCGGGGCGGTCCGTCGCGTTCACCTCAATCACGGTGTGGGTCACACTTGCCTTGTTGTCGATCAGCACGCGGGTCGGGATCTTCATGACCCGGGCCCGTCGTTCGATATTGCGCCGGCGCTTCACCAGTTCGGCCAGCAGGTTCAACCGGCCAGTCAGCGCCTGTTCGATGGCAACGGAAAGCTTCGCCAGCTTGTCCGGCCGGTCGAAGGCCTTGCGGTCCTCGTCCTGGATCCAGAATACATCCAGCGCCATACCGTTGCTGAAGGTGGCAATCCGGGCATCGACAATGCTCGCGCCGGAAACTGCCATAGCCCCGGTCACGCGCGAGAACAAGCCCGGATGGTCAGTGGTATAGACGGTGATTTCAGTCACCTCACGAGCAGTGTCCACACGGCTCTCAACCGCAAGCTCTCGCTGCTCGGCCTCGGCCGCATGCACCATACGAGCATGGCGGACATGGGTTTCCGCATCGAACGCCAGCCAGTAATCCGGATAGCCGAGGGCCTGATACCACTCGATATCCTTTTCCTGCCAGTCCGGCAGCATTTCCGCCAGAGCGTTCTTGGCTTCTTCCGTGCGCCGTTTGCGGCCCGCCTCCTCGCCAAGACCGGAGAGAGTACCGTCCGCCGCCCAGTAAAGTTCGCGCAGCAACGCCGCCTTCCAGCCATTCCAGATATTCGGCCCGACCGCCCGGATATCGGCGACCGTCAGCACCAGCAGCAGACGCAGCCGTTCCGGCGACTGCACGATGGCGGAGAAATCCTGGATCGTCTTCGGGTCGTTCATGTCACGCTTGAAGGCCGCATAGGTCATCAGCAGATGCCAGCGCACCAGCCAGGCGACAGTCTCGGTTTCCTCGTCACTCAGCCCCAGTCTCGGGCAAAGCCGGCGGGCCACCCGCTCGCCGAGCTTGGAATGATCCCCGCCGCGCCCCTTTGCAATGTCATGCAGAAAGACGGCGACATAGAGCGCCCGGCGCGACAGCACCTTGTGCACGACCTCGCTGGCGATGGGCGCCGCCTCGGCCAACTCGCCCTTCTCGATCTTGTGCAGGATACCGAGCATGACGATGGTGTGCTCATCGACCGTATAGGTATGGTACATGTCGTATTGCATCTGGGCGACGACGCGGCCGAAATCCGGCACGAATCGGCCGAGGACCTGGGCTTCGTTCATACGCCGGAATATCCGCTCCGGGCCCTGCGGCGCCTCCAGCATCTCGACGAAGAGCCTGTTTGCCTCCTCGTTCTTGCGCAATTCCTTGTCGATCTTCTTCAGGTTCTGCGTCACAAGACGGAGCGCGTGGGGATGCAGTTCCAGATCGTACTTCTGGGCCGTGTGGAAGAACCGGATCAGATTGACCGGATCTCGGGCAAACATATCGTCGTCCGTGACGTTGAGACGATCCCCGTCGACCCGGAAATCGCCGACATCGGGCTTGCGGGAAAACGCCCATGAGAGCCGGAGCCGCGGCCGCTTCTGGTTTTCCGCCTCAATATTGGCGCAGAAGATCCGGGTCAGATCGCCGACATCCTTGGATGTCAGATAATAATGCTTCATGAAGCGCTCGACCGCGACCGCTCCGGCCCGGTTGGTATAGCCCATGCGCTTGGCGATTTCTGTCTGCAGATCGACGGTCAGGCGCTCCTCGCCCCGGCCCGTCAGATAGTGCAGGTGACAGCGGATGGTCCAGAGCATCTTCTGGGCCTTGGCGAACTTGCGGGCCTCCGCCGCCGTCAGAACGCCCCGGTCCACCAGATCCTTCACCTTGTCGACCTTGTAGACGTACTTGCCGATCCAGAACAGGCGGTGCAGGTCACGCAATCCGCCCTTGCCTTCCTTGATATTCGGTTCGATTACGTAACGGCTGTCGCCAAGCCGCTCATGCCGTTCTTCCGCCTCCGCCAGCTTGGCCTCGACGAATTCCATGGCGGTGCCGGTTTCGACATCCTGGCGGAAACGCTCGCGCAGATCGGCGAAGAGAGGCTCGGAGCCCCAGAGATAGCGTAGTTCGAGCAGAGATGTGCGGATCGTCATATCCGCCTTGGCCTGCCGCACACACTCGTCGACGGAACGGGTGGAATGACCGACTTTCAGCCGCAAGTCCCAGAGCAAATAGAGAATATATTCAACAACTTGCTCGCTATACGGCGTTTGCTTGTAGGGTAGCAGGAAGAGCAGGTCGAGATCGGAAAACGGCGCCATCTCGCCGCGCCCGTATCCGCCGACTGCGGCAATGCAGATTTGTTCGCCCTGGGTCGGATTGGCGTTCTTGTAGATCTTCTTCGTCGCCGTCTCGGCGGCCCTGTGGACCAGCACATCCATCAGATAGGCATTGGCCCGGATCGCCTCGGCACCGTCATTGCTGTCGAGAAACCGGCGCTCAATCTCGGAGCGGCCATCATCAACGGTCCGGCGCAACAGCACGAGCAGTTCGGTGCGGAAACTTTCCGCATTGCCGGCCGCCTCCCAGAGGGCGTCGACGGCCTTTTCGAGCTCTACCGGATCAACAATTGTTTTGCGGCTTTTGATTTTCGGAGGCGGAGTGATGACCGCAGCATCCGTCACCGGCTCGCTCACCGGCAGTGGTTGATCGGAAGCCATATAATCCTCACACCTCGCTTGAATCCTTGCCGAACCTTAGTGCACTTTCTCCCGCCGCGCCATGTCCGGCACCTGTTTGGAGCGGGCTGGACGCGCGAACGGCTGAGGGATATGAGGAGGAAGGTATGTTCCGCTGATTTCCCGGAGTGCAGCGCCTTGGCAGATCACAAAAACAGCGATGTCGTTATCGTCGGGGGCGGTGTGATCGGCAGCGCTATTGCATATTTTCTTGCCGCCAATCCGGCCGGGCCCAGCGCGATTACCGTGATCGAACGGGACCCGACCTACGAGCTGGCATCAACGCCACGGTCCGCGGGCGGCATCCGGCAGCAGTTTTCCAATCCGGAGAATATCGAGATCGGCCTTTTCGGCCATCACTTCGTTACCCACCTTCCGGAGTACCTGTCCGTGGACGGGGAATGCCCCGACCCCGGCTTCCGCGAAGGCGGCTATCTCTTCCTTGCCGGGCCGGACGGACTTGAGATTCTTGGCCAGAACCATGAGGAGCAGGTCCGCCACGGGTGCGGCATTGACCTGCTCGACCTCGTTTCACTTGAGAAACAACTCCCCTGGCTCAATCTTGACGGGATTGCCGGTGCCGCGTTCGGAAGGCGGGGAGAGGGCTGGCTTGATCCGAACACCCTGATGCAGGCATTCAAGCGCAAGGCCCGAAGCCTCGGGGTCAAATATCTCGAGGGCGAGGTGATTGCTCTGGAGCATAATTACAGCCGGATCGCGGCAGTGATCCTTGGAGATGGGCAGCGCATTGCCGCAGGCACCGTCGTGAATGCAGCGGGCGCCAATGCGGGCAAGGTCGCGGCCCTGGCCGGCGTCGCGCTGCCGGTCTCCCCCCGCAAACGCAATGTCTTCGTCTTCGATTGCCGTGAGCCGCTGGACCCGGCAGTACCCTTGCTGATCGATCCAAGCGGCGTCTATGTCCGGCCCGAGAGTGGAGGATATATTTGCGGGGTTTCACCCCCTGCAGATCAGGATCCGGACGGGGATACCAGCGAGCTTGATGTCGATTACCACTGGTTCGAGGAGGTGGTCTGGCCAACCCTCGCGCACAGGATACCGGCCTTCGAAGCGATCAAACTGTCCGGCGCCTGGGCCGGGTATTACGATTACAACAGTGTCGACCAGAACGGCATTGTCGGTGCCCATCCCGCGCTTGCGAATTTCTACTTTGCCAACGGCTTTTCGGGCCATGGCCTGCAACAGGCACCGGCCGTCGGCCGAGCAATGGCGGAATTGCTGATCTCCGGCGCTTTCAGAACCATCGACCTGTCCCGCTTCGGCTTCGAGCGGTTTGCCAGCGGTGACCTGGTTCTGGAGCGCAATATAGTTTAACGATTACTTTCCCGTAACGAAATCAACTCATAGAGTAGGTCAAGCGCCTCGCGCGGCGTCAGATCGTCTGGCCGAATCTCGGAGAGACGCGCTTCCAGCGGGCTGACCCGCTGCTGCGTCTGCGGCCTTGCCGGCGCCATGGCCTGAAACAGCGGCAGCTCCTCGGCAAGGCTGGAAGCGGTGCTGGACGCCTTGCTTTGTTCCAGAAGCTTCAGCACTTCCTCCGCTCGCGCCACCACCGCTGGCGGCAGGCCGGCCAGCTTGGCGACGTGGATGCCATAGGACCGGTCGGCCGCACCGGCCACCACCTCATGCAGGAAAACGACATCGTCGTTCCATTCCTTGATGCGCATGGTGTGGCAGGAGAGACTGCCGAGCTTGGCCTCGAGGCCGGTCAGTTCGTGATAGTGGGTCGCGAACAGGGCCCGTGCCCGGCTGATTTCATGCAGATGCTCGACGGTCGCCCAGGCAATGGACAAGCCGTCGAAGGTCGCCGTGCCCCGGCCGATCTCGTCGAGAATGACCAGCGAGCGTTCCGTCGCCTGGTTCAGGATGGTCGCGGTTTCCACCATCTCCACCATGAAGGTGGAGCGACCGCGGGCCAGATCGTCAGCAGCCCCCACCCGGCTGAACAGACGATCGACAACACCGATATGAGCCGCTTCCGCCGGCACGAAGGACCCCGCCTGAGCCATCAGGGCGATCAGGGCATTCTGGCGCAGGAACGTACTTTTACCAGCCATGTTCGGGCCGGTGATGAGCCAGAGTCGCTCGGCGTCTTCCAGCACACAATCGTTCGGCACAAACCCGCTGTCGCCCGGATTGAGCGCCTCGACCACCGGGTGCCGCCCGCCACGAATTTCAAAAGCGAGCGAGCCATCAACCTCCGGCCGACAATAACGGCGCTCGACGGCAAGCTCGGCCAGCGCCGTCGCCACATCGAGCCGGGCCAGGGCGGCAGCCGCCAGGGATACCGCCTCTGCCTCCGCCAGGATCGCCTCGACCAGTTCCTTGAAGTGCCCCTGCTCCAGCGCCACGGCCTTGTCGGCTGCCTGGGACAGGTCCCGTTCCAGCTCACCCAGTTCCACGGTAGAGAAACGCACGGCATTCGCCATGGTCTGGCGATGAATGAAATTCTCCCGCCCAATCAGCTTTTCGCCATGGGCAGCCGTCACTTCGATGAAATAGCCGAGCACGTTGTTGTGCTTGATCTTCAGCGCGCTGACACCTGTTTCAGTAGCGTAGCGGGCTTGCAGCCCGGCAATCAGGCGCCTGCTCTCGTCCCGCAGGGTGCGCAACCGGTCCAGCTCGGGCGCGTAACCGGACGCGATGAAACCGCCATCTCGGGCCAGCAGCGGCAGCTCGGCCGCCAGCGCCCGGGTCAGCGTGTCGACCAGCATCTCGTGATAACCCAGCTCTTCGAAGATCGCCCGCGCCTCTTCCGGCGCGCCGCCTGCATCACCGGTCAGGCCCCCCGCCATGGCATCGGCCCGGGCGAGTTGATCACGCAACGGTCCGGTACCTGCCAGCCCGTCACGAATTGCCGCCAGATCACGCGGCCCTCCGCGTCCGAGCGCGATGCGGGAGAGCGCACGTTCGACATCCGGCAGGGCCTTCAATGTCTCGCGGATCTCCCCGCGCAACCTCTCACCCTCCCGGAAATGCGCCACCGCATCAAGACGCCGGCCGATTTCCCCGACATCCGTGACCGGCGCCGAAAGACGCTGGCCCAGCAATCGTCCGCCGGCCCCCGTCACGGTTCGGTCAAGGACGCTCAGCAACGCACCGCGCTTCTCCCCACTGAGCGTGCGCAGGATCTCCAAATTCCGCCGGGTCGAGGCGTCGATCTCGACAAGACCGCCAGCCTGCCAGCGGCGCGGCGGCAACAGGCGAGGCATGGAGCCGATCTGGGTCAGCTCCAGATAATCGACCAGGGCTCCGGCTGCCGCCAGTTCCGCCCGCTCAAAGGCTCCGAAGCCTTCAAGCGACGAGACTTCGAACAAGGCCTCGAGCCGCTTGCGACCGTTCTCGCTGTCGAAACGGCTTGCGGGTTGTGGCACCACCGCCGCGTCCCAGTCTTCAAGCACGCCTCTGAGATTGCTAGACGCTTCCATCATCGCATCCGGGACCAGCAGCTCGCTGGGGCCAACCCGGGCAAGAGCCGCACCGATGCCGTTCATCGCCACCGGCTGGGCATGGAAATCGCCTGTCGAGACATCGATCCATGCCAGACCGAGGCCGCCCTGTGCCATGCCCAGGGCCGCGAGATAGTTGTTGCTGCGCGCATCAAGCAGCGCATCTTCGGTAATGGTGCCGGGCGTGACCACACGCACCACTTCACGCCGCACCACCGATTTTGCCCCACGCTTCTTGGCCTCGGACGGGTCTTCCGTCTGCTCGCAAATAGCCACCCGGTAGCCTTTGCGGATCAGCCGCGCGAGATAGCCTTCCGCCGCATGATGCGGCACGCCGCACATCGGGATCGGCTCACCGCCATGCTGGCCTCGTTTCGTCAGCGTAATGTCCAGCGCGGCGGCCGCTGCTTCCGCATCCTCGAAAAACAGCTCGTAGAAATCTCCCATCCGGTAGAACAGAAGCGCATCGGGATGGGCATCCTTGACGGCGAAATACTGCTGAAACATCGGCGTCGCCGCCGCCCGGTCATGGGAGGAAGCGTTGGACGCGGGAGTCTGCTCGGCTGCTGGGGAGATCGTGTTCACGGCCAAAAAGTCGCTAAGGTCAGATGATTGCAGGAAAAGTCGGCGACCATAACATGACGCCCGAGGCAACTTCCAATGCCGAACGACACCATTGTCCCAAGATTTGTGGAACCTGCTCCCGCGATATGAAATTGCCCGTGGCATTAGCCGGGCCTATCGTTCAGTAATCGGGTTCCGAATGTCCCGCGCGGACCGATTGCGGTCTGCCAATTAAACCAAGCCCTTGGGGGAAGCGTCATGGATGATGCGAAGCGCATGCTTGAGACTGAAGCACTGGAATTTCATGCCTCCGGCCGCCCCGGTAAACTCGAAATCGCCGCGACCAAAAATCTGACCACGCAGCGCGATCTGGCGCTCGCCTATTCTCCGGGTGTGGCCTATCCGTGCCTCGCCATAAACAAGGACGAGAGCAAGGCCTACGAATACACGGCCAAGGGCAATATCGTCGCCGTCATCTCGAACGGCACCGCCGTGCTCGGCCTCGGCGATATCGGCGCGCAGGCCGCGAAGCCGGTGATGGAAGGCAAGGCGGTTCTGTTCAAGCGGTTCGCCGATATCGATGGTTTCGATCTCGAGGTCGACACCAAGGATGTCGAGGAATTCGTGAATTCCGTCCGCTATCTCGGCAAGACCTTCGGCGGCATCAATCTGGAAGACATCAAGGCCCCGGACTGCTTCATCATCGAGCAGCGCCTGAAGGAGCTGATGGACATTCCCGTCTTTCACGACGATCAGCACGGCACGGCGATCATCACCGCTGCCGGCATGATCAACGCGCTGGACCTGACCGGCCGCTCGCTCGAGACCGCCACGATGGTGGTGAACGGCGCCGGCTCCGCCGCCATCGCCTGCGTCGAGCTGCTCAAGTCCATGGGTATGAAGGACGGGAACGTCATCCTGTGCGACAGCCGCGGCGTGATCTATCAGGGCCGCGAGGCCGGCATGAACCAGTGGAAATCGAAGCACGCCGTCGACACCCCGATGCGTACCCTTGAGGAAGCGATCAAGGGCGCAGATATTTTCTGCGGTCTCTCGGCGAAGGACGCCATGACCAAGGACATGGTGAAAAGCATGGCCGACCGGCCAATCATCTTCGCCATGGCCAACCCGGACCCGGAAATCACTCCGGAAGATGTCGCCGCCGTCCGCTCGGACGCCATTGTCGCCACCGGCCGGTCAGACTATCCGAACCAGGTCAACAACGTGCTCGGCTTCCCTTATATCTTCCGAGGTGCCCTTGATGTCCGGGCAAGCGAAATCAATGACGAAATGAAGATCGCCGCTGCGAACGCACTGGCGGAACTCGCTCGCGAGGACGTACCGGACGAGGTTGGCAAGGCCTATGGCCGCACGCTGCATTACGGTGAAGGCTATATTATTCCGGCGCCGTTCGATCCGCGTCTGATCGTCAAGGTGTCCTCCGCCGTGGCCCAGGCCGCCATGGATACCGGCGTTGCCCGCAATCCGATCGCGGACATGGACGCCTACCGGGCCGAGCTCGGCGCCCGGCTTGACCCGACTTCCTCCAGTCTGCAGGTCATTTTCGACCGGATCCGCGCCAATCCGCAGCGCGTCGTCTTCGCCGAGGGCGAGGAGGAGCGGGTGATCCGTGCTGCCGTCGCTTTCCGGAACGGCGGCTACGGCATCCCGGTGCTGGTCGGCCGCGAGGATGTGATCAAGGAGAAGATCGTCGAGCTCGGCATCAAGGGTGCCGAGACCCTGGAAATCAACAACGCCCGACTCTCGGAGCATAACGAAGCCTATACGGAAATGCTCTACAAGCGCCTGCAGCGCAAAGGGCACATCCAGCGCGACTGTCAGCGCATGGTGAATCAGGACCGCAATGTGTTTGGCGCCTGCATGGTGGCGTCCGGACATGCGGAAGCCATGGTCACCGGTCTGACCCGGAATTTCGGCGTGACCCATGAATATGTCACCCGCGTGCTCGACCCGAAGCCCGGCCAGCGCCTGATGACCTATTCCATCGTCATCAACCGGGGCCGCACGATCTTCATCAGCGATACCAACGTGAACGAGCTGCCCAGCGCCGAGGAACTTGCCGATATCGCGGTTCAGACGGCCGAGCACGCCCGCTCCTTCGGTCATACACCGCGCGTTGCTCTGCTCTCGTTCTCGAATTTCGGCTATCCGCCACGGGAAAAAGCAGTGCGCATCCGCGATGCGGTCGCGATCCTAGACGCGCGTGGTGTCGACTTCGAATATGACGGCGAAATGTCCGCGGATATCGCCCTCGATTACGAGGCGATGAAACGGAATTACCCGTTCTGTCGGTTGACCGGCCCGGCCAATGTTCTGGTCATGCCGGCTCTGCATTCCGCCAACATCACTTACAAGATGTTGCAGTCGATGAGCGGCGCCGCGGTCGTCGGGCCGATGCTGGTCGGACTGGAGAAGCCGGTTCAGATCGTGCAGATGAGTGCGACCGTCACCGACCTGGTCAATGCCGCGGCCATCGCGGCGCATACGGCCATCGGAGAATAGACCTTTCCCCACATTGATCCGCCTTTCGCGCCATAATCGGCGCGAAAGGCCTCTATTTTTACCTTTTTCAGCCTATTTTAGACTGGGGTCCGTGTT
>NZ_JACZFS010000037.1 GCF_014904795.1 Nisaea nitritireducens | reverse complement strand
CCGCCTTTCGCGCCATAATCGGCGCGAAAGGCCTCTATTTTTACCTTTTTCAGCCTATTTTAGACTGGGGTCCGTGTTTTCTGACCCGTATGATAGAAACTGTCATACGGCAGGCACTAGAGATTGCGATCAATGCGCAAGAGTGCTGGCCGGCCAGCCCAGAACCGCCAATTGATCAAAAAACAGATGAGCGAACAGCCGATCGATACGGATTCCGCACCCAAGAATGACAGTCCCGTGGCCTTGCCGCTGTGGGATGTGTTCCGTGGCGGCCTGGTGGTCTCGATGCCGGCCGCGATCGCACTCGGCGCGATCACCGCTCTCGATGCCGTCGAGCCCTGGCATGCGGCAGGCGCCTGGATGGTCGCACTGATCATCGCAATGGGCATCGTGCGCCGGCATTACAGTCTGCTGGACGCCATCAAGCGCCATATCCAGCGCCGCGCCGGTTCAAGCGCCCCCGAACGCGCCTCGAAGACCGGCGATGTGCTGTCCAATATCGCGGAAGGGATCGGGGAGACGTCCGAGCTCGCCGCCGCACTGACCCGCCTGTTCCGGGCGACAGCAGACCGGCGCACACAGCTTCAGGCATTGAACGAGCGTCATGTCTCGATCATCGACAATATCCCGGACCCGCTGATTTTCCTGAATGCCAAAGGCCGCGTTCAAAGTATGAACAAGGCTGCCCGCGACCGCTTTGGCGGCCGTATCATGGGGCGTGAGCTCTCCCATGTGGCGCGCGACCCTGCCTTGCTTGAGGCCGGCAACGCGGTGCTCGCCCAGGGCGGACACCGGACGGTCGAGATCTCCATCTCGGACCCGGTGCATCGGGTTTTCAATGTCCGGATCGAAGCCCTCCCCAACGAACAGGACGAGCAACGCTCTGCGCTGGTAATTTTCCGGGACCTGACCGAGATCCGCCGGATCGAAAGCATGCGTGTCGATTTCGTCGCCAATGTCAGCCATGAGTTAAGAACACCGCTGGCAACCCTGCACGGCTTCATCGAGACCCTGCGCGGACCGGCACGGGACGATCTGGAAGCGCACGAGCGGTTTCTTGAGATCATGGAGCAACAGACCAGCCGCATGACCCGGCTGGTCACTGACCTGCTGTCACTCTCCCGGATTGAGACCGCGGAGCACACGGCTCCTAATGAAGAAGTGGCGCTGCGGCCGCTGGCCGAGCATCTGACCGCAGCCGCGGAACTCACCGCGGCACGGCGGGGAATTCGCATCGCGCTCGATATCAATCCAGATCTTCCGGCCCTGATCGCCAACAGCGATGAAATCTCCCAGGTCCTGCAAAACCTTCTGGAGAACGCGATCAAATATGGCCGCGACCAGAGCCTCGTGACCATCCGGGCCGAAGTTGCGGGGGATCTGCCCGCGTCGGTCAGCCTGCAGGCTGAGCATCTGGTTGCGATCAATGTGTCCGACCAGGGCGAGGGGATCCCGAGAGAACATATCCCGCGCCTTACCGAGCGGTTTTACCGGGTGGATACGGCACGCTCCCGTGAGTTGGGCGGAACGGGCCTCGGTCTGGCCATCGTGAAGCACATCATCAACCGCCACCGCGGCGCGCTGACCATCGACAGCAAGGTCGGCGAAGGCAGCACTTTCACGGTCTATATTCCGTGCAAGGCACCTGCTGTCACAAAATCGCAACTTTTCGCCGCCGGCTGAAACAAAACGTTCACATATCCGTAGTAATTAGGACTCCTGACAGGCGTAGGTAACGGGGCGACCCGGCTTGCAATGTGCCGGGCCTGATCGATCACACTCCTTTGTCCCGGAGGCAAAATCGTGCTTAGGAACTCTATTATCAAGGCTATCCCGCTCGCTCTCGCCGGCGTAATCGCTGTTGCAGCGGCCGCTGAAGCCCGCGACCAGATCCGCATCGTCGGGTCTTCGACTGTTTTCCCGTTCTCCACGACCGTTGCTGAAACGTTCGGCAAGACCAGCGGCTTCAAGACGCCGGTTGTCGAAAGCACCGGTTCCGGTGGCGGCCTGAAGCTGTTCTGCTCCGGTGTGGGCGTCCAGCATCCCGACATCACTAACGCTTCGCGCCGGATCAAGAAGTCCGAAGTCGAGCTCTGCGCCAAGAACGGCGTCGCCGACATCGTTGAAGTGAAAATCGGCTTTGACGGCATCGTCATTGGCAACGCGAAAAGCGGCGCCACCCTCAACCTGACCAAACAGCAGATCTTCCTGGCTCTCGCTGCCGAGGTTCCGGTTGACGGCAAGATCGTCAAGAACCCGTACAGCAAATGGTCCGACATCGATAAGTCCCTGCCGGATCAGGCGATCGAAGTTCTCGGCCCGCCCCCGACATCCGGTACCCGCGACGCCTTCGTCGAGCTGGCCATGCGCCCGGGCGCCAAGTCTTTCAAGATGCTGGCCGACATGCGTAAGGCCGACAAGAAGGGCTTCCGCAAGATCTCCGACTCCATGCGTGAAGACGGCAAGTTCATCGAAGCAGGTGAGAACGACAACCTGATCGTTCAGAAGCTCCAGGCCAATCCGTCCGCTCTGGGTATCTTCGGCTTCAGCTTCCTTGATCAGAACAGCGACAAGATCAAAGGCGCCAACGTCGCCGGCGTTTCGCCGACCTTCGAAAAAATCGCCGCCGGTGATTATGGCATCTCCCGTTCCCTGTACTTCTACGTGAAGTCCGCGCATGTCGGCGTGGTTCCGGGTATCCAGGAGTATGTGACCGAGTTCACCAGCGAAAAGGCAATTGGCGACGAAGGTTACCTGACCGACAAGGGCCTGATCCCGCTGCCGGGCGCAGACCGCGAAAAGTATCGCGCAGCTGCTGCCAACAAGACCAACCTGACCATGTAATTGGTCACGGGAGAGGCGGTCCGCCGCCTCTCCCCTGTGTTTATGGACCCGCACAGCAGCGTGGGTCCATAAAGACAGCATTTATTCGGCCCGGCACCTCCCGCCGCGGCCACGAGCAACCTCCGCCGGCGGGGCACAATGAACAGCTTTTTCCTTATTCTGGTTGTCATCGGACTGTCCGTCGCCGGCTACGCAGTCGGCCGGGCAAGATCCGTTTTTGCCGCAGCGGGCGATGTCCGTATCCTGCACTCGCTGCCAAGCTACTACGGAATGTTCGTGGCGCTCGGTTGCGGCTTGCCTGCGATCCTCCTGCTGGCGATCTGGCTGATCATCCAGCCGCAGATCGTCGATCACATGGTGATGTCGGGCCTCGACCCGTCGATCATGCCGCAAAACGCGGACGCATATTCCCTCATGCTGACGGATATCCGGAACCTCTCCAGTGGCAATGCCACCAGCCGGGAGGCCAGCCCGGCCATCGTCGCCGCAACCGAACGGTATCTGGCGCTGCAATCCATCGGTTTCTGGTCCATGGTGGTCGGCGTCGTCTGCATAGCGATGCTTGGCCTCGCCTGGGCTCGCTCCCAGATCAGCCGGAATTTCCGGGCGCGCAACGCGGTCGAGAAGATCATTCGTGCTCTGCTCATCGTCTGCTCCATGATCGCGATCCTGACCACCGTCGGCATCGTTCTGTCGCTGATCTTCGAGAGCATCCGGTTCTTTGCCCGTGTTCCCTTCTTCGACTTTCTCTTCGGGATTCACTGGAGCCCACAGACAGCAATCCGCGCCGAGCAGGTCGGAGCCTCCGGCAGCTTTGGCGCGGTGCCGCTCTTTGCCGGCACCATGCTGATTACCCTGATCGCAATGCTGGTCGCCGGGCCGATCGGTCTGCTCTCGGCAATCTACATGGCGGAATATGCCAATCCCAAATTCCGGGGCATTGCCAAGCCGATGCTGGAAGTGCTGGCTGGTATTCCGACCGTGGTCTACGGCTTCTTCGCGGCCCTGACCGTGGCTCCGATGATCCGCGGCTGGGGTGAAGGCGTCGGGCTCGACGTTTCCTCGGAAAGCGCCCTCGCTGCCGGTCTGGTCATGGGCATCATGATCATTCCCTTCGTCTCCTCGCTCTCCGACGACGTCATCAACTCGGTCCCGCAATCCTTGCGCGACGGCTCCTACGGGCTCGGCGCCACCAAGTCCGAGACCATCCGGCACGTGATCATTCCGGCCGCGCTTCCTGGCATTGTCGGCGCCTTCCTGCTTGCCGTCTCCCGCGCCATCGGCGAGACCATGATCGTGGTGATGGCCGCCGGCCTTGCATCGAACCTGACGGCAAACCCGTTTGAAGCCGTCACCACCGTAACGGTGCAGATCGTCACCCTCTTGGTCGGCGATCAGGAATTCGACTCCGCCAAGACGCTCGCGGCCTTTGCCCTTGGTCTTGTGCTTTTCTTCGTCACCCTCGGTCTGAATGTGGTCGCCCTTCGGGTGGTCCGGAAATATCGGGAAAAATATGACTGACGCGATCATGAATTCGAAGCCGAGCACCGAAATCCGTCGGCCGACACTGACCGGCGAACGGCTCAAGAAGCGCTATGCCGCGGAGCGCCGGTTCCGGCTCTACGGGCTCGGCAGCATTCTGACGGCTGGGCTGATACTGGTGTTTCTGGTGGGAAGCATTACCGGAACCGGCTACACCGCGTTCCTGCAGACCTATATCAAGTTGAACATTTCGTTCGATGCGGAGTTTCTGGACCCGGCCGGTACGGGCGATGTCGCCCAACTCGCGTCCGCGGACTATGGCGGAATGGTCAAGAAGAACCTGCGCGACAACTTCCCCGAAGTCACCAGCCGCAGAGACAAGCGCAAACTGTATAACTTTGTCTCGCCGAACGCCGGTTTCGATCTGCGTACCATGGTGATTGATGATCCGTCCCTGGTCGGCCAAAGCCTCGATCTCTGGATAAAGGCATCCGATGACATCGACATGCTGACCAAGGGATATGTCGATCGCACGCTTGAGGAAAGCAACCGCCGGGTCTCCGACACCGAACTCGTCTGGTACGACAAGCTGGACTCGAACGATCACATTGAAGCGCGCATCAATACCGATTTCTTCCTGAAAGCGGACAGCCGCGAGCCGGAAGAGGCGGGTATTCTCGGCGCCGTGACAGGCTCACTGCTGACCCTGGTTATCACGCTGCTTCTGTCCTTCCCGATCGGAGTGATGGCTGCGATTTATCTAGAAGAATTCGCGCCGAAGAACAAATGGACCGACCTGATCGAGGTGAACATCAACAACCTCGCGGCAGTACCCTCCATCGTGTTCGGTCTGCTCGGTCTCGCGATGTTCCTGAACTTCTTCGGCTTCCCGCGCTCCGCCCCGCTGGTCGGCGGCATGGTGCTGGCGCTGATGACACTGCCGACCATCATCATCGCCGCCCGCTCCGCCCTGAAAGCGGTGCCGCCGTCGATCCGGGAAGCGGCACTCGGGCTCGGCGCTTCGCCGCTGCAGGTCGTGACCCATCACGTCCTGCCGCTGGCCATGCCGGGCATCCTGACGGGTACCATTATCGGCATGGCTCAGGCTCTTGGTGAAACAGCACCGTTGCTGATGATCGGCATGATCGCCTTTATCGTCGACGTTCCCGGCGGCTTTACCGATCCGGCAACCGTGCTGCCGGTGCAGATCTATCTCTGGGCGGACAGCCCCGAGCGCGCCTTCGTCGAGCGGACCTCCGCCGCAATCATGGTGCTGCTTGCATTCCTGATTTTCATGAACATTCTGGCCGTCATGCTCCGCAAAAAATTCGAACGGCGCTGGTAGAGGTATCCCCATGAGCGAGAAAAAAAAGATGGCTAAGTCCGACGCCTCCCCGGCCTCGAAAGAGACGCCCCCGAGTGCGACCCCAAAGATGAAGGGCGACAAGGTCAAGGTCTTCTACGGTGAGAAGCAGGCCCTGATGGATGTCGACCTGGACATCAAGCCGAACGAAGTCACGGCGCTGATCGGACCGTCCGGCTGCGGCAAGTCCACCTTCCTGCGCTGCCTGAACCGGATGAACGACGTCATCGACATCTGCCGCGTCGAAGGCAAGATCACCCTCGATGATGAAGATATCTACGACTCCACGCTTGATCCGGTGCAGCTCCGGGCCCGCGTCGGCATGGTGTTCCAGAAGCCGAACCCATTCCCGAAATCGATCTACGACAACATCGCCTACGGCCCGCGCATTCACGGCACAGCCCAGAGCAAAGCGGACATCGACGAGATCGTCGAGACCAGCCTGACCAAGGCCGGCCTCTTCGGAGAAGTAAAAGACCGCCTGCTGGAGCCCGGTACCGGGCTTTCCGGCGGCCAGCAGCAGCGCCTCTGCATTGCCCGCGCAATCGCGGTCAACCCGGAAGTGATCCTGATGGATGAGCCCTGCTCTGCCCTCGACCCGATCGCCACTGCGAAGATCGAAGAGCTGATCGACGAGCTGCGCGAAAACTACACCATCGTCATCGTCACCCACTCCATGCAGCAGGCCGCTCGCGTTTCCCAGCGTACAGCCTTCTTCCATCTGGGCGAGCTGGTAGAGGTCGGCGACACCGAGCAGATTTTCACAAACCCGAACGACTCCCGCACGCAGGGCTACATCACCGGCAGGTTCGGGTAAGAGGAGCCACGAGTTTTACCGCAATGAGCGCAAACGACCACATAGTCAGCTCTTTCGACGAAGATCTTGAAACCCTGAAAGCCAAGATTGCCCAGATGGGCGGTCTGGTGGAAAGCCAATGCGAGTCGGCCGTCCGCGCAGTGCACAGGCGGGACCAGACCCTGGCCCAGCGGGTGCGAGAGGCCGACGGACGGATTGATGAGCTGGAATCCGAAGTCGAGGCCATGAGCCTCCGACTTCTGGCCCTGCGCCAGCCGCTCGGTGGCGATCTTCGTACAGTCGTGGCCAGCCTCAAGATCGTCAGCGACCTGGAGCGGATCGGCGATTACGCCGCGAATATCGGCAAGCGGGCCATCGTACTGAGCAGCCTGCCGGAGATTCCACCGGCCAATGGCATCCTCCGTATCGGCGGTCTTGTTCAATCGCTGATCAAGGACGTGCTGGACGCCTATACGGACGACAATCTCGAACTGGCGGTTGCCGCCTGGCACCGGGACGAGGATATCGACGAGCTGTACACGAGCCTGTTCCGCGAACTTCTGACCTACATGATGGAGGACCCGCGGAACATCACGGCATCCACCCATCTCCTGTTCATTGCGAAGAATTTGGAACGCATGGGCGATCACGCGACCAACATCGCCGAGACCGTGCATTTCCAGATCAAAGGCACGAAAATGCAGGCTGACCGCCCCAAAGGCGAGGATGCCAGCTATGTCGTGACGATGCCCGAATGAGCGTTCATATCGAGAGTTAGTGTCCTATGAACATGATGCATCCCAAAATCCTGATCGTTGAGGACGAAGCACCCATCGTCACTCTGCTGCGCTACAATCTTGAGCGGGAAGGATTCGAAGTCCTGGAAGCCGGCGATGGCGAAGAAGCCATGCTGCTGGCGATGGAGAAAAGCCCCGATCTGATCCTGCTGGATTGGATGTTGCCGCTTCTCTCCGGTGTCGAGGTCTGCCGCAGACTGCGCCGGACGCCCGAGACCAAAGGCATACCGGTAATCATGCTGACAGCCCGCGGCGATGAAGGTGACCGGATCCGAGGCCTCAATGCGGGCGCGGACGATTACATCACCAAGCCTTTCAGTCCGAGCGAGCTGATCGCCCGTATCCGCGCCGTGCTGCGCCGGACACGGCCGGCAAGCGACGCCGAAACACTGGAATTCGAAGATCTCGAAATGGATCTGGCGTCCCACAAGGTGCGCCGGAACAACCGGGAGATCCATCTCGGCCCGACCGAATTCCGGTTGCTGCGCTATTTCCTGGAGCATCCGGGCCGCGTGTTCTCCCGTGAGCAGTTGCTGGACCGGGTCTGGGGCCCGGACATCTATGTCGAGCCGCGCACCGTCGACGTGCATATCCGCCGTCTGCGCAAGGCCATCAATATCGAGGCCGAGTCCGATCTGATCCGAACGGTCCGCTCTGCCGGATACGCCCTCGACCGGTCAACCACACCGGCCTGACCGGGCTCAACCCGCCTGTTTTCCGCCGGACACGGGTTCCGGCGGAAACATCCGCATCAGTACCAGCAGCAGGATCAGACCGGGCACCGCGATCGCCGTCGAGGCGAGGAAGAACCCGATCCAACCGATATGATCCGTCACCCATCCGCCGCCGGAGCTGAGGATGGTGCGCCCGAAGGCCATGAAGGACGAGAGCAGGGCGAACTGCGTCGCCGTGAAAGCGATGTTCGTCAGGCTTGAGAGATAGGCGACAAAGGCGGCCGTTCCCATGCCGCCGGTGAAGTTCTCCACCCCGATCGTCGCCGTCAGCATCCAGAGATCATGCCCCGCCACGGCCTGTCCCACGAATACCAGGTTCGAGAGTGCCTGCAGCACGCCGCAGACCAGCAGCGCCTTCAAGAGCCCCATTTGCTTCACCAGAGCGCCGCCCGCGAACAATCCCGCCAGCAGAGCAACCAGACCGAAAACCTTGGTGACCTGTGCGATCTCGGTCTTTGAGAAGCCGAGATCGATATAAAACGGATTGGTCAGTGTGCCGAGGAAGGCATCCCCGAGCTTGTAAAACAGGATGAAAGCAAGGATCAGCAGCGCCCCGCGGCGCAGCAGAAACTCCGAGAAGGGCGCCACTATCGCCCGCTTGACCCAATCGAGAACCGCATCGGGACCTGGCTGTGTTTCGGGCCTCTCGGCAGCTTCGGCTTCTGTGGCGGACTTCGGCTCCGGGCTTGCGAGGACAGTGACTAAACCGACCAGCATGAGGCCTGCCATCGCAAGATAGGCAATGAACCAGCCGACAGCGTCCGCCAGGAACAGCGCGCCGGCACCGGCGGCAAGAACGCCGATCCGATACCCGAAGGTGTAAGCGGCCGCTCCCGCCCCCTGTTCTTCCTCTGGAAGCGTCTCGATCCGATAGGCGTCGACAACGATGTCCTGGCTGGCGGAAAAGAAAGTCACCGCAACGGCCATCGACGCCATCAGTGCGGGACTGGCCAGCGGGTCGGTGCCGCCAAGCAGGATAATAGACAGCATCAGGCAGAGCTGGGTGAAGATCAGCCAGCCCCGGCGGCGTCCGAACAGGTGGCCGAGGATCGGCACCTTCAGACTGTCCATCACCGGCGCCCAGATGAATTTCAGCGTGTAGGGCGTCCCGACCAGAGCGAACAGGCCGATGGTGGTCAGATCCACACCGGACTCACGCATCCAGGCGCTGAGCGTGGAGAAGGACAGAAGCAGCGGCAATCCGCTGGAAAACCCGAGAAGCAGAACCACCAGGACGCGGCGCCTCAGATAAAGCGCCGCCGTCTCCATCAGCCAGCCCCGGGCGCTGGACAAAGTCTCAGCCAAGGCGGGCTGCCAGAAGGTCTTTCAGATTGGCTTCCGGCCGGGCGCCATAGTGCGAAATGATCTCCGCTGCCGCGACGCCACCTGCCCGTCCCCAGTCGGCCGGCTCCAGACCCTGGCAATAGGCGTGCAGGAAACCGGCGGCGTAAAGGTCGCCCGCACCTGTCGTGTCCACCACTTTTGCCACCGGCTCGGCGTCGAGGACATGGACTTCCGACTTATGCAGGACGACGGAACCTTTTGCGCCCCGTGTAATCGCAGCCGTCTCGCAATTCTCGCGGACTTTCTGCAGCGCCTCGTCGAAATCAGCTGTCTGATAGAGCGACTTCAGCTCTTCCTCGTTGGCGAACAGAATATCGACATGGTGATCGACCAACTCGAGGAAAGCATCGCGGTGGCGGTCGACACAGAACGGATCGGAGAGGGTGAGGGAAACCTTACCCTCGGCCTCATGCGCAGTCCGGGCCGCCTTCACGAAAGCTTTCTTCGCTTCCGGCGGATCGAACAGATATCCCTCGAGATACACCACGCGACTGTCCGCGATCAGGTCCGGCTCGACATCGTCCGGGCCGAGCTGCACACAAGCGCCGAGGAAGGTGTTCATGCTGCGCTGGGCGTCTGCCGTCACCATGATAAGGGATCGCGCTGTCGGAGGACCGTCCAGGGTCGGCGCGGTTTCGAACCGCACGCCAACCGCCGTGATGTCATGCCGGAAGACCTTGCCGAGCGTATCGTCCTGCACCTTGCCGATATAACCGGCCTTGCTGCCAAGAGAAGCGAGCCCTGCCGCCGTGTTTCCGGCGGAGCCTCCGGACATTTCCATGCCAGGGCCCATCTTGCTGTAGAGCAGCTCGGCGCGCTCGGCATCGATCAGGTTCATAGCCCCCTTTTCGATGCCGTTTTCGGTCAGAAAATCGTCTGTGGCTTGGGAAAAAACGTCGACGATCGCGTTGCCGATACAGGTGACATCAATGGGTTTGGTTACCATGCGGACCAGGCTCCCGGAAACAGGACAAGAATAATGGCGGACCGGATGCCCGCTTAATGCGGCGACAAGGTACTGGAGCAGGGACAGCAAGGAAAGTCTGCTCTCGCCGAACTGCGCAACCGGTCTTGCGCGTGCGGAAATCCTATGCTCTTTCCGTCAAAAGCATTGGGCCGTGCCGCCGCCGGTCCCATCTGATCCGGTGACCGCACCTGGAAAAAGAAGAGTTCGCAATGTTTTCATCGATAACCGCCACCCTCGGCCAGCTCACGGACCCCCGGCTTCGCAACCCGATCATCGTCAGTGTCCTTGGCTCGATCGCGGCCATCCTGCTGCTCGGCGCGGCCGTCTGGTATGTCCTGGACTGGTTCTCTTTCTTTGGCGGATGGATGGACGATGCCGCGGCCTGGGTCGCCAGTCTGATCGTGATCGTCCTCGGCATTCTCTTTTTCCCCGGTGCGTCGAATGCGATTTCCAGCCTGTTCCTCGACTCTGTCTGCAATGCGGTCGAAGCAAAGCATTATCCCGGCCTCGGCCCGTCACGGCCGCAGCCCTTTGTCGAAACGGTTCTGGAGGGCCTGAAATTCCTCGGGATCACGGTTCTGGTGAATATCGTCCTTCTGCCCGTATATCTGCTCGCGCCAGGACTGAACCTCGTCGTATTCTATGGGGCAAACGGGTATCTTCTGGGCCGGGAGTTCTTCGAAATGGTCGCCATGCGGCGGCTTACACCAGCCGAGGCCAAGGAGTTGCGGAAGCGCAAGGCAGGCTCGGTTTTTGTGAGCGGCGTGTTGATTGCCGCGGTCATGACCATCCCCGTTCTGAACTTCGCCGGACCGGTCATTGCGACGGCTTTTATGCTACATCGTTTCGAACGCTTGCGGAACGACATGAAGAAATGATAATAAGTCATTGAGTATTAAGGTCGATGGCCATGGTCTCTTCTGCAATTATATGAGTTGACGATCTGATGTTTCGGCGTAAAAAATCCGGCACGGACACCACCGAGCGCACGAGCCCGTCATTCGGAACCGGCGCGACAGACGAACAGCAGACCTCCGGATCCCAGGACCGGAAATCTCCCCCGGAGGCGCGCACGGACCCGGCGGCGCCTGTCTCCAATGAGGTCACAACCAGAAAGCCGGACGAGGAGTCCAGAATGCAACCGAGCAAGCCATCCTCATCGGGATTTGTACCGGAGATCCCGCGCCGGACTCTCGATCTTCCGGGTGCTCCGAGCCGGCGTGGCGCAGCCCCGCGCTCCGAGAGCAAGAAACTCACAGTCGGCCCCGAGATCTCCCTGACGGGTGAGATCACGGCCTGCGACAGCCTTGTTGTCGAAGGCACCGTCGATGCGACACTGGAAAACAGCCGCCATCTCGAAGTCACAGAATCCGGCCATTTCAAGGGCAAGGTGGTGATAGACGAAGCTGTCATCGGAGGCCGCTTTGAAGGCACTCTGGTGGTACGGGGAGTCCTGCAGATACGGAGCACCGGTCGGGTCACCGGGTCTGTACGGTTCGGCCAACTCGAAGTCGAACTCGGCGGCCAGATCGACGGCGATATCTCCATTTTCAAAGACGAGCCTGTGAAGACGCCGGAATAGGTTGGTGGGAACAGGTTGAGACCGGTGCGTTCTTTTCTCCTTCTCCTGATCGTCGTCAGCCTGTCGGGTTGCGGTGGAGCCGTTCAGAAAACGGCAAGCACCGGGCGCGTTCAGCAGCCTATTTCTGCCGAAAAATCCGTGGCGGCTGTCACACAACGGGCCGAGGCGGAAGACTCCGCTTCGGTCGCCAGCCTGGCCGTGCCGGACAGCCCCCGCGCACCGGATTTCAGTGACGAAGAGCGCGATCCGAGCAGGCTGCTCGATCTCGGGCAGCACGACCTTTCGAGCATCCTTGGAAAACCCGCCTTCATCCGGCGCGATATGTCCGCCGTGGTTTGGCAATACCGCACGGACGCCTGTGTCCTGGATCTGTTTCTCTATGAACTCGGACGCGATCTTGCGGTCACCTATTACGAGTTCCGGCCCCGGCGCGACGTCGAAATTGTGCGGGACGATTGCTTCGTCAACCTGCTGCAGCGCGGCGTCTCACGCGCGGCACAGAGTTGAGCCGGCTCAGGCAGGCTCCAGCGTCTTATCCTTGAAATTACACAGATCCGAGACCGGGCAAACCGGGCAAACCGGCTTGCGCGCCTTGCAGATATAACGCCCGTGCAGGATCAGCCAGTGATGCGCATGGAGCATCCATTTCGCCGGAATGCGCTTCTCCAGCGCGAGCTCCACCGCAAGCGGTGTCTTCCCGGCTGCCATGCCGGTGCGGTTTGCGACGCGGAAGAGGTGCGTATCGACGGCGATGGTCGGCTGACCGAAAGCCATGTTGAGCACGACATTCGCGGTTTTCCGGCCAACACCCGGCAATTTCTCGAGCTCCTCCCGATCCTGCGGCACGATGCTGCCATGCTCCCGGATCAGGATTTCCGAAAGCGCGATGACGTTCTTGGCCTTTGAATTGAACAGGCCGATGGTCTTGATGTAATCGCGCACCTGCTCAAGGCCCAGCGCGACCATCTTCTCCGGCGTATCGGCGACCTTGAATAACGGCCCCGTCGCCTTGTTCACGCCGATATCGGTCGCTTGCGCGGAGAGCACAACGGCAACCAGCAATGTATAGGGATTGACGTAATTGAGCTCGCCTTTCGGCTCCGGCTCGCGATCGCTCAGACGCTGGAAAAAGGCGTCCACCGCCGCATTCGTCATCCGTTTAGTCATAACACTGCACTCTCTCGCTTGCGTCCGGGCGCTTGCTTCCGGACGGTCCTGTTTTCAGGTTGCCTTTGCCCTGCGCCCATCACAGGGTAGAGCCTTGATGAATCACGACGCAACAGTCCGGACGACCGGCAGTGACAACAGCAGAGAACAGAAACGGTACTGCCCCTGACGACGCGCTCTTCGATGCTGTTCTCTATCCGCATCGCAGCCTGTCACCCACCGGTTTTCTCATTCTGATGGGTGCCATCTCCGGCTGCAGCATTGCTCTTGGAACTGTGTTCTGGATCGCCGGGGCCTGGCCCGTCGTCGGATTTTTCGGGCTCGACGTGTTGCTGATCTATGTTGCATTCCGGCTGAGTTACCGCGACGCGAGACGATATGAAGTTGTCCGGCTCACCCGCACCGCACTGACGATCGAGCGTTTCGTCCGCGGACATCAGGTTATGCAGAAACAGCTTCAGCCATACTGGTTGAATGTCCGCGTCGAGGAAGAGCGCACGGGGCCGGACCGGCTGATGTTGCGCAGCCACGGACAAGCCTTTGAGATAGGCGCCTTCCTCTCCCCTCCGGAAAAGCAGGATTTTGCGGACACTCTTACCAGCGCGCTGGCAAAAGTCCGCTCCGCCTGAGGCACCTGAGCGTCAGATCCCGAGCACGTCCTTCATGGAATAGAACCCGGGTTTGCGTCCAGCGGCCCAGATACCCGCGCGCACAGCGCCGGCAGCGAAGATATCCCGGCTTGTCGCCTTGTGCGTCAGCTCTATCCGCTCGTTAGGGCCGGCAAAGATCACCGTGTGCTCTCCAACCACGTCGCCACCACGCAGGGTGGCAAAGCCAATCTGGCCCTCCTCACGTGCGCCCGTGATGCCTTCTCGTGACAACACACCTTTCTCGTCGAGCGAAACGCCCCGGCCGGCCGCCGCCGCTTTGCCAAGGCCGAGCGCAGTCCCCGATGGGGCATCGATCTTCCGCTTGTGATGCATCTCTACTATTTCGATATCGTAACTATCGTCCAGAGCGGCCGCGACCTTATTCACCAGGTCGAACAGCAGGTTGACCCCAAGGCTCATGTTCGGCGCATAGACCAGCGGAATGGTTTTAGCAGCCTCGGCGAGGTCGGCCTCCTGCTCCGGTGTCAGACCGGTGGTGCCCGCGACAAACGCCGTGCCGCATTCCGCAGCGATCCGGGCATGCGCGACCGTTACCTCGGGAAGCGTGAAATCGATCACAACATCAGATGCAGAAATGACTGAGCGCGGGTCCGAGACGGTTTTGACAGTCTCGCCGTGTAGTTGACAAAGCTCTGCAATTTCAATGCCTTCTTCAGCACTACCCTGAAGAACCGTCCCGCCGGAGATCGCCGCTTTCGGGTGTTCATGGACCTGTTTGGCAATCATCCGGCCCATAAAGCCTGCGGCCCCCATGATTCCAATCTTTGTCGTGCCCATCGACGCTCTCCTGAATGGTCTGCCACTGCTCCTGATGGTCCTAGCCTGCTTTCCCGCACCTGTCGAGCCCGCTTGTTCTCCCGCCGGTCTCAACGCAATTTGAGGCTCGCTTTTTGATATTCACACTGATATATCGAACTGAAATTATGTTTGAAATCAGTGATATTATCCTTGGCGCTTTGTCGAAGAGCCCTGCGAATGGCTATCAGGTCCGTCGCCGGATCAATAGCGATTTTGCCCACTTCCAGTCAGTCAGCACCGGTAGTCTCTACCCCGCATTGAGCAAGCTGAAGGCGCGCGGCGCCATTACCGAGACAGGATCGGCAAATGGGTCCCTCGACAGTCGCACTTTCGCAATCACCGACCTCGGGCGTACTATATTACGTCAGAAGGTGCAGGAGGCGGGGGCAGACGAGCGACTCAGATCCGATTTCCTGGCTGCTGTCTATTTCTCTGAAAGTGCCGGTCCGGAAGAGGCCGCACGGCTCATCGAAGAGAGGGCTGGGATCCTCAACAAAGAGATCCGGGCACTTCTGGCCTTACCCCTACAATCCATGTCCAACACAGAGCGCTTCACGGTACGCTACGCATTGGCAGTGCGTCGTGCCGGGCTGGAGTTCCTTCGCCACGAGGGTCGTGCCATCGCGACAGCGATCGACATAGAATCCAGATATAACAAATAGTTAGAAGAAAACAATACCGGCATTACCGATGGTATCTGCTCATCTTCTAGAGTATGTCAGACTACCGTTTTAGAGAGTGGCCCTACGAAAAATGCCGACCCAATGGACCGGCGCTGTATCGCCCGAAGTGCTCTTGTGAAGGCAAAGTCAGTCCCTAAGATCGTCCCAGAGCCCCATGACTCAGCGAGAAGTGCCGGCAGATCGCAGGCTGGTCTTCTTGTTCTGCCCGGTAGCACATTCCTCGAAAATCTCGCGCTGGCACGTATCGAGATTGACCGGGGTTTCGACGATCACGTCGACATATTGATCGCCCCGGGCCGGGCTGCGGAGTCCGCTCGGTGGTGAAGAACAGCTGCCGGGCCGGTACCTTGCCGTGACCGCGACACGTCCTACAGGCGACACCGCACTGCCTTTCACATCTCCAGAGCATGGCAGACTGTCGTTTCAGAGAGCGCCCCTACGAAAAACGCCGGCCCAACGGACCGGCGCTCTATCGCTCGAAGTGCTCTTGTGAAGGCAAAGTCAGTCCCTGAGATCGTCCCAGAGCTCTTTCACCCGATCAAAAAAGCCGGCTGATTGCGGGCTGGTCTTCTCGTTCTGCCCGGCGGCAAATTCCTCGAGAAGCTCCTTCTGGCGCTTATCCAGATTGACCGGAGTTTCGACGATCACTTCGACATACTGATCGCCCCGGGCCGGGCTGCGGAGCACGGACATGCCCTTGCCCTTGAGCCTGAATTGTTTGCCGCTCTGCGTTCCGGCACCGACAGTGATGCGGGCACGGCCCCCTTCAATTGTCGGAACCTCGATCTGACCGCCAAGTGCAGCCGTAGTCATCGGCAATGGAACCCGGCAATAGATATCCGCTCCCTCGCGCTGAAAGATCGGATGATCGGCGATTGCGAGGAACAGATAGAGGTCACCTGGCGCCGTGCCACGCGGACCGGCCTCGCCCTCTCCGCTCAGGCGAATACGCGTGCCGTCCTCGACCCCCGCCGGAATATTGACCGACAGGGTCTTTTCCTTCTGGGTTCGGCCATTGCCGCCACAGCTCTTGCACGGCTTTTCGATCCGCGTGCCGTTACCGCCGCAATGGGGGCAGGTCCGCTCGATGGTGAAGAAGCCCTGCTGGGCCCGCACCTTGCCGTGACCGTGACAGGTCGTGCAGGTGACAGGCTCGCTGCCTTTCTCCGCACCAGAACCATTGCACTCATCGCACTGGACGGAGCTGGGTATATGGATCTCGGTCTGTTTACCCTTGAAGGCCTCTTCAAGGCTGATGGCCATATTGTAGCGCAGATCCGAGCCGCGACGGGCGCCGCCGCGACGGCCGCCCATGAAATCTCCGAACATCTCGTCGAAGATATCGGCGAAGCCACCGAACCCGGCACCGCCACCGCCGCCGCCACCCATGCCGCCTTCGAAGGCATCGTGCCCGAAGCGGTCATAAGCTGCCCGCTTCTGCTCGTCCTTCAGGACATCATAGGCCTCGTTCAATTCCTTGAACTTGGCTTCGGCTTCGGGATTATCGGGATTTCTGTCCGGGTGATACTGCATCGCCAGCTTGCGGTACACGGATTTCATTTCCGCATCCGAAGCGCCGCGTTCGACCCCCAGAACCTCGTAATAGTCTCTTTTAGCCATAGCGCGTCATCGTCCCCGCAACGGTGTCGGCAGCCCGGCAAAATTATCAGCCGTCTGCCTTTCCTGGCCGGAAACGGGCGAAGGATGCCGGTGTATCATCGGCTCCTCCGCCCGGACCGTTGGGATCAGGCGGACTTGTTGTCGCGGTTCTGATCGTCGACTTCTTCGAAGTCCGCGTCGACGACATCGTCGCTCGCCGCAGAACCATCATCGCCACCAGCGCTGTCACCGGCGTCGCCGCCTGCGGCAGCTGCATCGGGACCGGCTTCCTGCGAGGCCTTGTACATCGCCTCGCCGAGCTTCATCGAAGCCTGCTGGAGTGCATCCATCTTGGCTTTGATATCGGCCGCGTCGTCGCCTTCCATAGCTGTCTTCAAAGCAGCCATGTGCTCGTCGATCTCGCGGCGGTCTTCTTCGGAGATCTTGTCGCCATGATCGGCGAGCATTTTCTCCGTGCCGTGGATCGCGCTGTCGGCCTGGTTCTTCACCTCGACACTTTCGCGCCGGGCCTTGTCGCTTTCGGAATTGGCTTCCGCTTCCTGAACCATCCGCTCGATATCGTCATCGGTCAGACCACCGGAGGCCTGGATGCGGATCTGCTGCTCCTTGCCGGTTGCCTTGTCCTTGGCGGACACGTTGACGATACCGTTGGCATCGATGTCGAAGGTGACCTCGATCTGCGGTATCCCGCGCGGAGCGCCAGGGATGCCGACCAGATCGAACTGGCCGAGGACCTTGTTGTCCGCCGCCATCTCGCGCTCACCCTGGAACACCCGGATGGTGACCGCAGTCTGGTTATCTTCCGCAGTAGAGAAGGTCTGGCTCTTCTTCGTCGGGATCGTCGTGTTGCGATCGATCAGTCGGGTGAAGACACCGCCCAAAGTTTCGATACCGAGCGACAGCGGGGTGACGTCGAGCAGGAGGACGTCCTTAACGTCGCCCTTCAGGACGCCGGCCTGGATCGCCGCGCCGAGCGCCACGACTTCGTCCGGGTTCACGCCGCGGTGCGGCTCACGGCCGAAGAAGTCCTTCACCGTTTCCGCGATCTTCGGCATCCGGGTCATACCACCGACCAGGATCACTTCGTCGATCTCGCCGGCGCTGACGCCCGCATCCTTGAGGGCCGCCTTGCAGGGATCGACCGTACGCTGCACCAGATCGTCCACAAGCGCTTCGAGCTTGGCCCGGGTCAGCTTGATGTTCAGGTGCTTCGGACCGCTTTGATCCGCGGTAACGAAGGGCAGGTTGATTTCTGTCTGCATCGAGCTGGAGAGCTCGATCTTGGCCTTTTCGCCGGCTTCCTTCAGGCGCTGCAGCGCGAGCTTGTCCTGACGCAGGTCAATGCCGTTCTCTTTCTTGAACTCGTCGGCAAGATAATCGATGACCCGCTGGTCAAAGTCTTCACCGCCGAGGAAGGTGTCGCCGTTGGTCGACTTCACCTCGAACACGCCGTCGCCGATTTCCAGGATGGAAACGTCAAAGGTACCGCCACCGAGGTCATAAACCGCGATGATGCCGGTGTTCTTCTTGTCGAGGCCATAGGCCAGCGCGGCTGCCGTCGGCTCGTTGATGATACGCAGGACTTCGAGGCCCGCGATCTTGCCGGCATCCTTGGTTGCCTGACGCTGGGCATCATTGAAGTAGGCAGGCACCGTGATCACGGCCTGGTCCACCGTATCGCCGAGATAGGCTTCAGCGTCTTCCTTCAGCTTGCGCAGGGTGAAGCTGGAAGCCTGGCTCGGGCTGTACTTCTCGCCACGCGCCTCGACCCAGGCATCGCCGTTCTCGCCAGCGACGACCTTGTAGGGAACAAGATCGTTGAAACGTTTGGAATCCTTGTCGTCAAACCGGCGGCCAATCAGGCGCTTGATTGCGAAAAGGGTGTTTTCCGGGTTGGTCACTGCCTGTCGCTTCGCAGCCTGGCCGACGAGCCGCTCGCCGCTTTCGGCGAAGGCAACCATCGACGGCGTCGTGCGCGCGCCTTCGGCGTTTTCAATGACTTTCGCGTCCTTACCGTCCATGAACGCGATACAGGAGTTCGTGGTCCCGAGGTCGATACCGATTACTTTGCTCATGTTTTCCTCATCCTTCAGCAAACGCCGGCGGCCTTATGAAAGCGCCGCATCCGTTCCCGATTGGTGTGTTTAGGCAACCCGCTATATAGGCGGGGTGTGGCCGCGCTGCAACCAAGTGGAATAGGATTTCGCATCGGAATGTGGATGAAACCCGTCATTTCTCGAGAATCGACGCCCTGATGATCATTTCAGCAAGCTACCGGACCGATATACCGGCCTTCTACAGCGACTGGCTGCGGGCCCGGCTCGATGCCGGATATGCAGTCGTCCCCAACCCCTATGGCGGCAAAGCGTCGCGTGTCGCCCTGACGGGACAGGATGTCGACGGGTTCGTGTTCTGGACCCGGAATGCCCGGCCTGCCCACGATGTTTTCGAGCGGCTTGCCGGGGACGGAGTGCCTTTCGTGGTGCAATACACTGTGACGGGCTATCCCACCGCGCTTGAAACCAGCGTCCCGCCTGCAGCTGCCGCACTCGACGATATCCGAAAGCTGGCGGACCGGTTCGGACCACGCTCTGTGGTCTGGCGCTACGATCCGGTGTTCTGGTCCAGCCTCACGCCTGCAGATTTTCACCGCGAGAATTTCGCAACGCTGGCCGCCACACTGCGCGGGTCTGTCGACGAGGTAACGCTCTCGGCCGCACATATTTATCGCAAGACCCGCCGGAACACGGATGAAAGCGCCCGGCGCGCAGGCTTCACATGGTGGGACCCGGCAGAGGACGAGAAGACCGCATTGTTGCGCGATCTTGCCGCACTTGCGGCCGACGCCGGCATGACAGCGACACTCTGCTCTCAGCCGGATCTGCTCGCCGATGGTCTGAAACCCGCAAGATGCATCGACGCTGAACGTCTGGCGGATATCGCGGGACAGCCGTTCAAATCCCGTCAGAAAGGCAACCGCCCGGGCTGCCTCTGTGCGGAATCCCGCGATATCGGGGGCTATGACAGTTGCCCGCATGGCTGCATCTATTGCTATGCCGTTGGAAACCGGCAGCGGGCGAAGGATAATTTGAAGCGCCACGACCCCGCCGGAGAGACTTTGCTCCCGGCGAAGACAGGCTAGGCCTCAGTTCTGAAATCAGGCGGTTGTGTCGACTGTTTCCTTTTGTGCATCGGGATTTTTGGAGACCCCGACCATGGCCGCGCGCAGCAAGCGGTCCTGCAGCACGTAACCCGGCTGCATGACCTGAACCACGGTGCCCGGCTCACTGTTCGCGTCCGGAACCTCGAACATCGCCTGATGAAGGTTGTAGTCGAACTTCTCGCCGATCGGATCAATCTTGCGGATGCCGTGCTTCTCGAACACGCCGAGCATTTCCTTCTCGGTCATCTCGACGCCGATCACCAGATTCTTCAGCGTGATATCCAGCTCGTCCCGATCTTCCGGCGCGGATTCAACGGCGCGGCGGAGATTATCGGAAGCACTGAGCAAGTCCCGTGCGAAGTCCGTAATGGCAAACTTGCGCGCGTGGGCAATATCGCGCTCGGCGCGTTTGCGGGTGTTTTCAAGCTCGGCCAGCGTCCGGATCAGCTGATCTTTCAGCTGCTGGGCCTCACTGTCCTCATCGGAATCAGCATCCGCTTCCTGCGGCGCATCGCCGCCTGTCAGGGCGTCCATGTCGATGATGCCGTCGTCAGGATTGACCAGCGGCTCCGCGTCCTGATTGGCGTGCTGCTCTGTCTTCTTGTCGTCTTCGGCCATAATCCCGGCTCTTTCTCGTCTGTAGATCCTGAAAGTCAGGCCCAAATGTGGGCGGCCGGAACGGGAAATCAATCATTCCGGGCCTGCAGAGCCTGCTTTACCCCGGCTCGGCCTTGCAATCAACCGATGACGCGACCGATCAGCCGGGCTGTATAATCGACCATGGGAATGATCCGGGCGTAATTCATCCGGGTCGGACCGATCACGCCGATGGCGCCGACCACCCGTTTCTTCGTATCCCGGTAAGGCGAAAGGATCATCGAGCAGCCGGTATGATCGAACAGCTGGTTCTCGGCGCCGATGAAAATTTGCACCCCGTCAGCATCGCCCGTTGCCTGCAACAGCCGCAGCATGCCTTGCTTCTGCTCAAGCTGATCGAACAACAACCGGATCCGTTCCAGATCCTCGACCGCATTCACATCGTCAAGCAACTTGGACTGGCCGCGCACGATCAGCGACCCGCTATCAGGCCCACCACCCGCAAGCAGGGCGAGGCCATTCTCGACCACCCGCGCCGTCAACTCGTCCAGCTCGCTTCGGCGCTGCTCCATCTCCGCCTTGATATCCTTGAGCGCCTGATCGATGGAGGCGCCATGAAAGCGGGTATTCAGGAAATTCGTCGCCTGGACCAGAACCGAGGCCGGGACTTCCGGCGGCAGCTCGATGACCCGGTTTTCCACCAGACCAAGCTCGTTCACCAGAACCACAAGTGCCCGGCCGGCCGTCAGCGGCACGAATTCGATATGGCGCAGAGACGGATCTGTCTTCGGCGAAATAACCAGCCCCGCACAGGCCGACAGGCCCGCCAGCGCGCTGGTCGCTTCCTCAAGCACTTCGTCATAACCGCGACCGCTGGCTCCGAGCATGGAGTCAATCGTGCCGCGCTCGCCCTCGGTCAGGTCGCCACCGATTTCGAGAAGACCGTCGACGACGATGCGCAGGCCCCGGTCGGTCGGCAGGCGGCCAGCGGATGTGTGAGGCGCATAGAGCAACCCCGCTTCCTCCAGATCCGCCATCACGTTGCGGATGGTGGCCGGGGACAGCACGTCGCCAATGCGCCGCGAAATCGTGCGCGAGCCAATTGGCTCGCCGGTCTCTACATAGGTATCGACGATGTGCTGCAGGATTTCCCGCGAACGGGCGTTGAGTGCGCCAATGCCTGACATATGTTCCATGAGTAAAATCTAGGCAGCACCCCCGGAGCCGTCAATGCAACAGAATGCATGGCCGCCCCTTTCCCGGCCACGAGCCGATAACCAAGCAAAGTCATGGACGCATCCCGGACCCGATAGTAGGTTGCGCGCGCTTTCAAACAGACACATTCAATGGCTGGTGCTGACTAGCGCCGCCTGGGCCACGTAATGGCCGGAAAACAGGAGTATTGTCATGACCGGAACAGCCAAACGCCCTTCCGGGCGCAGCGCCGACCATATGCGCGCGGTCTCGCTTGAGCCGGGCTTTGCCAAATATGCCGAGGGGTCCTGCCTCGTCAAATTCGGCGATACGCACGTGCTCTGCACAGCCTCGGTCGACGATCGGGTCCCTCCATTCCTGCGCAATTCCGGCTCCGGCTGGGTGACCGCCGAATACGGCATGCTGCCCCGCTCCACCCATACACGGACCGACCGTGAAGCGGCACGCGGCAAACAGAGCGGCCGGACCCAGGAAATCCAGCGCCTGATCGGACGCTCGCTGCGCGCGGTTACCGATCTGAAGGCCATGGGTGAGCGCCAGATCAAAGTCGATTGCGACGTTCTGCAGGCCGACGGCGGAACCCGAACCGCCGCGATCACCGGCTCTTTCGTCGCCCTTCATCTGGCGTTGCAGAAACTGGTCAAGCTGGGCGCCCTCAAAGATATCCCGCTGACCGACCATGTCGCGGCTGTGTCCTGCGGCATCTACCAGGGCATGCCGGTGCTGGATCTCGATTACGCGGAAGATTCAAACGCCGAAGCCGATGCTAATTTCGTGCTGACCGGTACGGCCGGCATCGTCGAAATCCAGGCCACCGCCGAAGAAGAACCCTTCAAGGACGAGCCGTTCATGGAAATGCTGCGCCTTGCGCGCAAGGGCATCAGCGAGCTGGTGGACCTGCAGAAGGCCGCGATCAGGAGCTGATTTATGGGCCGCACCTTCTCCGAAAAGAAACTGGTGATCGCCAGCCACAACCAGGGCAAGCTCCGTGAAATCCGCGCTCTGATCGGCCCGCTTGGGATCGAAGTGGTGTCAGCCGGGGACCTCGGTCTGCCGGAGCCGGAAGAAACCGGCGCCACTTATATCGAGAATGCGGAACTGAAGGCCCGGGCCGCGGCCGAAGGCTCAGGTCTGCCGGCCTTGTCGGACGATTCCGGCCTGAGTGTGACTGCGCTGGGCGGCGATCCCGGGATCTATTCCGCCCGCTGGGCCGGCCCGGAGAAGGATTTCGCCATGGCCATGCAAAAGGTCGAGGACGCATTGCAGAAGCAGGCCGCTGCCGGGAACACTGACCGCTCCGCCGCCTTTGTCTGTGCCCTGACCATTTGCTGGCCGGACGGTCATACGGAATCAGTCGAAGGCCGGGTTCACGGCGATCTGGTCTGGCCGCCACGCGGCAATAACGGGTTCGGCTATGACCCGATGTTCGTGCCCACGGGTCACGACCAATCGTTTGGTGAAGTCGACGCTGCCTGGAAGCATTCCGTCAGCCATAGGGCCATTGCTTTCGAGAAGCTCCTGAAGCAGGTCGGCCTTCATCAGGCGACAAGCGGTGCCGAGGACAATGCCGGATAGAAACGGCATGAGCTCCGCCGCAGCTGAGCCGTTCGGGGTCTATGTGCATTGGCCCTTCTGTCTCTCGAAATGCCCTTATTGCGACTTCAACAGCCATGTTTCCACGAAAGTGGATCATGCGCGCTGGCGCACGGCGCTGACCCAAGAGCTGCGGTATTTCAAGGCACTGGCGCCGGAGCGCACAGTCTCCAGCATCTTTTTTGGCGGTGGCACCCCGTCCCTGATGGAACCCGAGACGGTGGATGCCGTGATCTCGGAGATCCGGCGGCTCTGGCCCTGGACCAACCAGGTCGAAATCACCCTCGAAGCAAACCCGACATCCGTTGAGGCAGGCAAGTTCGCCGCTTTCCGGGAAGCCGGGGTGAACCGGGTTTCCCTCGGCATCCAGGCGCTGAACGACACGGACCTGATGTTCCTCGGCCGCACGCATGATGCAGCGGAAGCACGGCGGGCAATCGGCATCGCCCGGGACACTTTCGAGCGTATGTCCTTCGATCTGATCTATGCCCGGCCGGGGCAGACAGTGGCGGCGTGGCGCGCGGAACTGAAGGAAGCGCTGGATCTCGCCGTCGATCACATTTCCCTCTACCAGCTGACCATTGAGCCTGAGACTCCATTCTTTGCCCGCCATGCAAAGGGCGAGATCAAACTGCCGGAAGATGACTCCCAGGCAGCGCTCTACGAAGCGACGCAGGACGCCCTGGAGCAAGCAGGCATGCCGGCCTACGAGATCTCCAACCACGCACGCGGCGGGGATGAGTCCCGGCACAATCTGGTCTATTGGCGCTATCACGACTATGCGGGCGTCGGACCCGGCGCGCATTCCCGAATACGGATCGCCGGTGCCGACAACCAGGTTGTTACGAAAGCGATCCAAACAGTGCGGGCGCCGGCCATCTGGCTCGACCGGGTCGGCAAGCAAGGACACGGCATTGCAGAGGAAGAGACTGTCGGCCGGACCGGACGCCTGACCGAAATGCTGATGATGGGCCTTAGGTTGCGGGACGGCGTCGAGAAAGGCCGGCTGGAACAGGAAGCCGGCTGCAATCTGGAAACACTGTTCGGCACCGGCCTGCTCTCCGACCTGGAAGCGGCCGGTTACATAGAGCCGCCGCATACCCGGCTTGCCGCAACCCTGGAAGGGCGCCAGCGGCTGAACGCGGTTATCGCCGCGCTGACCGAGCGGCTCGGAGACGAGGCCTGAGCCTAATATCAGCCACTTAGTTCGTCAGATCCGTGAATTGCTCCGGCGCCGGGTCGACCACATCAAGCGCCCTGTCGCCGATCTCGAAGACCGTAAGTCCACGCTGATTTGTACCATCCTCGACAAAGCGGAACAGACCATTGAGCGCGACAAAACCGCCTTTCGACATCAGGGCTGCGCCACCGAAGTTCGCGCCAGCCTCGCCGCGCTGCAGTGAGACGGTCAACGCAATTGAATCATAGGCAAGAGCAGCAAGTCCGGACGGGCGCTTGCCAAAGGCAGCCTCATAGCGCACCGCAAAATTCTCGCGGTAGAGAGACGGAGGAGCAGCGAACCAGCCGCCAACCAGGCTGGGCTCCGTGCCGAGGCTCGGATCTTCCCATTGCGCCGTGCCAAGCAGCTTCACCCGCCTCGTGTCGACATCGTAGAAAGCGAGCAGCGGTGCGATCGTGCGCAACACATTGCCGCCTTCCGGGATCAGGATTGCGTCATAGGGCGGATCGCCAAGCGTATCCATCGCCTCCAGACGGGCGAGGGTCTGCCGGGAAATCTCGTCGGTCCGGCCTGCCAGCTCATCCTTCTGGATCTTCAGGGATTCCCGCCGGCTGTCATATTCGGCAAAGGACCGGGCGGTCTCGGTGAAATCGCTGGCCAGCGCATCGTAATAGGCAATCCGGGTGATCTCGGCCCCGGATGCAATGGCGGACGCGCGGGCGCTTTCCAGCACCAGATCGCCATAGCCGCCATGCGGCAGCAACAAACCGATCCGCCGGTACCCGCGCTGCACGGCAAAGCGAATCACCCGTTCGATCTGCTGCTCCGGCATCAGGCCCATCAGGTGAAC